>JAQUTK010000042.1 GCA_028709785.1 Bacteroidales bacterium | reverse complement strand
CTGTAAAAGAAGCCATACGGAATGGGTGCGCTAAGGAATATCTCAGGGAAGCATAACTGATTGTTTCAGGAAAATTAGTGAAGCTGTCAGCTGACAGCTTTTAAGTTGTCAGCTGGCAGCTTGTGGGTTGTCAGCTGAAAGCTTACGGGTTGTCAGCTGACAGCCTCGCTAACTATTGAGATGAAAGAGATTAGGAATGAGATAAGAAAGACCAAACTGACTGGAGTTAATGCATAAACTACAGAGGGAAGAACGATTTGGAGATTGCGGGGCAAGCCAGCAATGACGAGGGGAAAATGAAAGAGAGATAGCGTGATGATCAATAACGATCAACTCAAAAAAAACAGCAAAACTATGCATCAGACGCATAACTTTGCTGTTTTGATAAAAAGTTGGAATAAAACAAACCTATCCTAAAGTCATTATTTTTCGTTCATAGAGCGGGCGATTCCCATTTCAAGCCCACGAAGTTCGGCTAAACCACGCAAACGGCCAATGCAGGAATAGCCCGGATTTGTTTTCTTTTTCAAATCATCAATCATCTGATGCCCATGATCCGGACGAAGCGCAATAGAACATCCGCGTCGTTGCTCTACTTCCAGCAAAGCTTTCATCACCTCATACATATCGACATCCCCTTCCAGATGATTAGCTTCAAAGAAATTGCCTTCAGAATCGCGCTGAGTGCTACGGAAATGAACAAAGTTTATCCGATCGCCCCACCGTCTGATCATATTCGGAAGCTCATTATCCGCACGCACGCCCAAAGAACCCGTGCAGAGACAAAGTCCGTTGGAAATATTAGGAACAACTGAAACTAATTTCTTAAAATCATCTTCTGTTGTCATAACACGCGGTAATCCGAGGATGGAGAAAGGAGGATCATCCGGGTGAATAACCAGCTTTACACCCACTTCATCAGCCACCGGACAGATTTCCTTCAGGAAGAAGATCAGATTTGAACGGAGTTTCTCCGCATCAATATCTTTGTAGCGATCCAATGCTTCCCTAAACTGTTCGATGGTAAAGCTCTCTTCAGAGCCAGGCAATCCGGCAATCATATTACGGGTAAGCAATTGTTTCTCTTCCTCACTCATCTGTTCGAAACGAGCACGGGCTTTCTTCTGATCCGAAGCAGAATATTCTTGTTCAGCCGCAGGCCTTTTCAAAATGAAAAGATCAAAAGCCATAAAAGAAGCCCGTTCAAACCGCAACGCCTTCGAGCCATCAGGAAGTGTGTAAGCAAGATCGGTACGTGTCCAATCAAGTACCGGCATAAAGTTATAGGTAACCACATAAATACCACAAGCTGCCAGATTGCGGATACTCTGTTTATAATTCTCTATATAAATAAGGTATGCACCCGTTTGCGTCTTGATATGTTCGTGTACCGGAACACTTTCAACAACAGACCAGTTCAAGCCCACCGATTCAATCAGTTCTTTTCTTTTCATTATCTCCTCAACAGTCCACACCTCTCCATTGGGTATATGATGCAACGCATTTACCACCCCGGTGGCTCCGGCTTGCCGAATATCCCATAAAGAGACCAGGTCATTGGGACCATACCATCTCCACGTTTGTTCGCTTAAAAACATAAGAATCTCAAGTTATAAAGTTCGTTACACGCAAAATACATCAAAGCCACCATCCACAACAGTGACAGTGCCCGTTGTAAACCGGGAGGCATCACTTGCAAGATACTGAATCGTGCCGAGCAAATCATCCGGATTGCCAAAACGGCCGTAAGGAGTATGTGAGATAACAGCATTACCCCGCGCTGTCAACGATCCATCCGGATTAGTTAACAAAGAACGGTTCTGTTCTGTCAGGAAGAAACCCGGTGCTATCGCATTGACACGTACACCTTCCCCAAACTTTATCGGAAACTCTGCAGAGAGATACTGCGTAAAGTTATTGATGGCAGCCTTTGCCACACCGTAACCCAAAACACGAGTCAGGGGACGGAAAGCTGATTCGGAAGAGAAATTGATGATGCTTCCCTCCTTTTGCTTAACCATCACATCGGCAAAAACCAAGGTTGGGATGACTGTTCCAAACAAATTCAGATCAACAACCTTGCGAAAATCATCAATATTTAAATCAAAGATAGTCTTATCCGGTGGAATTGTTGCTCCGGGCATATTCCCTCCTGCGGCATTGATCAGCACATCAATACGGCCATATTTATCAACTATCACCTCCTTGCATTTCTCAAGCCGGGCTTTATCCAGCACATCCGTCTGCAAAAACAGAGCCTCGCCTCCTGCTTTTCTTATTTCATCAAGCAAACCAGTTGCTTTACTCTCATTACGGGCAAGAATAACCATCTTTGCCCCTTGTCCGGCCAGATGTTTTGAAATACAACTTCCCAAAACTCCTGTGCCTCCGGTAATAACGATTACCTTTCCTTTGACATCAAACAAATTTACCATATCATGCGTTTTCTTTAAGTTATTTCATTTCAAATCTCACACCGACCCACTGATTCTTCTTGGTGAAACTGATGTATGTGACCCCATACTTCTCTGCTTCCAATCGAATTAATGGAATATCTTCTTCATAAAACCCGCTCATAAACAGCAACGAGCCTCTCTTCATACAAGCTATGTATGCATGCATATCGTTCAACAAAATATTCCGATTGATATTAGCCATGACGACATCAAATTTATTTGAAGGATCAATGACTTCGGCACCGCCCAGTTTGATCTCGATTTCTTCAACGTGATTCAGGCTGATATTTTCCAACGCATTGTTGTATGCCCACTCGTCAATATCAATCCCCAACACCGGACTAGCCCCTTTCATGGATGCCAGAATAGCAAGAACCGCCGTACCACAGCCCATATCCAAAAGTGATTTTCCCCGCACATCTTCTTCAAGCAAATAGGAAACCATCAGAAACGTAGTCTCATGATGACCGGTTCCAAATGCCATCTTCGGATCAATCAGTATATCAAACTCCGCCTTTGGCACATTGGTATGATGCGTACTATGAATAACGCATTTGTCAGAAATTACGATCGGTTGAAAATAATGCTTCTCCCACTCCTGATTCCAATTTTGATCTTCAATCGATTCAATTGCATAATCAAAGGTCGCTTCATAGGGGAAAGAGTCAAACACAGACTTCAGTTTGACTTCATCAAAAGCAGATTCTTGCACATACGCTATTATACCTTTTTCAACGGTTTCAAAACTTTCGTAGCCGATATCTCCCAATAAAGAGCTTAATACATCCGTCACATAATCAAGGTTGGGCAACACTTGTATCTTTACTTCTATGTAATTCATTCTGAAATTTGGTTAAATAGTTAAGTAATATTCTCTTATTCTATGGAAACAACTATCTTTGTTTGTCACACGACGACAAAAGTACGACATTAATCTATACAATAAACTTTATTTAAGTGAGTTTTATGTTAGAATTTTGTTCAGCTTACGTCTAACTAATAAACAAAGAAGTATTGCAGTAACCTAATAATAGGAGGAAATGACAATGAAAACAAGAATAATTGCTTTTTTATGCATCGGATTAATGGCTCTGCCATTGTATTCCATGGCTCAAAGTGATAGTGACTTTGAAGATGATGTGTATTTTACTCCCAAAAAGGAAGTAAAGTCAAATGTAATTAAAAAAACCGGAAGCACTCAGAAGGTAATAATCAGCGATCAGTCGGACTCAGGAGTTTCAAATCTCAGAGAAAGAGATGTAGACGAGTATAACCGCCGCATTACAGATCCTATTGATAGCGAGGAAGAGTATGACAGTTTGCAGGCATACGAAGAAGAAGAAGAATCGTATGAAGCTAAGATCAACCGGTTTAAAGGAGACGATCTTGGTGATCGGATCAATGACCCGGAATATACCAATGTATACGTCTTTAACAGTGATGATGAATTTGCACTCGTAAGAGACAACGGGAACACCTATATATACAATTCACCCCGAAGTGTATGGGATGTTTACTTCTGGGAGCCAAATTACTACTACACTCCGTTTTATGCCTCTTATGGATGGTATTCTCCAAGATGGGGATTTTCTATAGGTTGGGGCTCGCCATACTGGAACTCCTACGGATGGTATGGATATGGATGGGATTATGGCTGGGGCTATTATGATCCTTATTATTCCTATTATGGTGGATCATATCACCACCATGGATGGAATGACAGGTACGATCGCTATCGGCCGCTATACTCTTCTCAGGGACGTTCAACTTCTTATGGATCAAACAGAATAGCATCGCGCAGATCAAGTGACAGATCCGGGTTGGCAACTCGAAACTCACGATCCGGAGCAGCAGACAATCAGATTTCATCGCGAAGCTCACGCTCTGCATCCTCCGCCAATCAAAACGGCAGAGTAATTAGCAGCAGTACTAGCACAACCCGATCCACCCGTATTGCGAGCGGTCAGAATACAAACAGCGGAAGAAGTGCTTCTGATGTTCAAAGTACAGGCCGAACCGGCTCTGATCGTTCAGGTACTGTATCCAGAAGTTCCGTAATAACTGGTTCTTCAAGATCAACGCGAAGCAACTCCACTGTTACACCTTCTACTTCAAGCAGAAGTAGCTCTGTATCCTCTCCGTCAACGTCACGCAAAAGTAGTTCTGTATCCTCTTCGTCAACATCAAGCAGGAGCAGTTCGTATTCAACGCCATCTACTTCAAGCAGGAGCAGTTCGTATTCAACACCGTCAAGTTCAAGCAGAAGCAGTTCAGTCTCCTCCGGATCCTCTTCAGGGAGAAGCAGTGGAGGAAGTAGTGGAGGAGGAAGCAGCAGAAGTGGAAGAAGATAAAATCAGACTTGCGAATTTTAAGATATAGACAACATGAAAAAAATAATAGCTTTATCCTGTGTTCTCTCCATAAGCTTATATAGCTTTTCACAAGGAGAGATGGACGCTTATAAATACAGTACAACAGAATTATCAGGTACAGCCCGCTCAATGAGTATGGGTGGTGCTTTTGGAGCATTAGGAGGAGACATCTCTACGATGAGTACGAATCCCGGAGGTTTGGGTATTTACCGTTCTTCTGAGTTTGTCATTTCTCCGATGCTGAGGTACAATACGACAAAAGCGACCAAAGGCGGCTATTCCACCGATGACTCAAAAGTGAATGCAGTATTACAGAATTTCGGTTTTGTTGGTTCTTTCTATACCGGCAACACCTCCGGATTGTTAAACCTTAACTTCGGATTTGCTTTGAACAGACTTGCCAACTTTAATCGTAACACGACATCCAGAGGGTTCAATCAAGCAACGTCTATCTCAGATTACATTGCTTACAAAACAAACTCAACAAATAACTGGCAAGGTGAAAATGTAAACAATCTGGATGCGACTGATGCCTACACGAGTGGAACAACCAATTGGATGAGTGCTTTAGGCTATGGTTCCGGAATGATCAGTGAAGATAATGTGTACAACAACTACTATCTGAGTTCTCTCTCTGCGGGAGAGACTGTCAATTCGAGATTGAACATGGAAGAAAAAGGCTGGATAGACGAATACGCTCTCTCTATGGCTGGTAATATCAATAATATCGTTTACGCAGGATTGACTGTCGGCATTCAAGATTTGAACTATAGCTCCAGTACGCTCTATAGCGAAAGTTCTACCTCTAGCGCCAGCTACCTTGAGCTAGGTAATTTTCTGGAGACGACCGGTACGGGCTGGAACCTGAAACTGGGATTGCTTTTCAGACCCCTCTCTTTTATGCGACTGGGTATCGCTTATCATACACCCACTTTTTATAATCTGAGCGATTACTATTATGCCTCAGCTTCTTCAGACATTGTGACACTTCCGCAAGCATATTCAGATAATACGGAAGAGGGAGTATACGATTATAAGTTGCAAACACCCGGTAAACTGCTATTGAGCTATGCGGTTTTTATTGACAACAATGCAGTCTTAAGCATCGATTACGATTACTCTGACTATGGATCTATGAAGCTGGATGCAAAAGATTATAACACCTCTTTTGATGCTGATAATGACTTAATCAAGACAGATTTTAAAGGTGCACACACATTTCGTATTGGTGGAGAGGTTAAAGTAGATCCAACAATCAGCTTGCGCGCAGGTTGGGCTACCACTTCTTCCTGTATCAATGCCAGTATAAAAGACGAAAAATTTGAAGTGCCTACCAGTGGCACTCTACCACATTACTATTTCGATAACGGCAGAGATTTTTACACACTTGGTGTAGGATTCCGTTTCCATGAATTCTTCCTGGATGTGGCTTATATCCACAAAGTGCAAAACCTGAAGGTCTATGACTTTTCTCCTTATTTTGTAGTGAAAGATAATCCGGCTTTGTATACGAGCCCAACTCCGGCAACATATACTCCGTATGGATTAACACTCGACGACGCTTTAGTCGGTTCAAATCTGAATTATAATCAGCCCGCGAAGGTAAAAGATCATACCAATAGTTTAATGGTTACGCTGGGAGTGAAATTCTAAGCAACCTCGGACATATTTCGCAAAAATACATATCTTTGTATTCAAATTATAAACTAAAGAAGAATGATTATGAAAAAGATTCAATTACTTTCAGTTTCTGTCCTGAGCTTGAGTATTCTTTTGTCAGGATGCAATATGTCCAACACAGCCAAAGGTGGATTAATTGGTGGCGGTGCAGGCGCAGCACTAGGAGCAGGTATAGGAAAAGTATTAGGTAATAGCACAAAAAGTACCGTCATAGGTGCAGCAGTGGGTGCAGCAGTAGGTACTACCGCCGGTGTTCTCATTGGCAAGAAGATGGATAAGCAAAAAGCTGAACTGGCAGCCCTCGAAGGAGCTAAAGTGGAAACAGTAACAGATGCAAACAATCTTCAGGCTATAAAAGTAACCTTCGCTGAAGGAATTTTATTCCAAACCGGTAAGAGTGCTTTGAATGCTGGTTCTAAAAAGGCTTTGACTGAATTTGCAACTTCATTGAAGAATAATGCTGACACAGATGTCACTATCTATGGTCACACCGACAATACTGGTTCAGCCGCTGTCAATGAGAAACTCTCAGCAGCTCGTGCTGAAGCTGTTAAGTCTTTCCTTGCCGGAAATGGTATCGCAGGCAATCGTATGACAACAGAAGGAAAGAGCTACAACGAACCGGTTGCTGATAATGCAACAGCTGCCGGACGAGCACAAAACCGTCGTGTTGAAGTATATATCACTGCTAATGAGACGATGATTAAAGAAGCTGAGAAGGCCGCATCAAACAACTAATTAACCATTATAGAGAGAAAGTCCGGGTAGTTAATCTATCCGGACTTTTTTTTTCCTAACTTTGTAACCTTATTCAAAAGAACAGATTACTAAAAGAAAATCTATATGGCTAATATTGAACTGAAAGAACTCACAAAAAGAGGTGAGGATTATTCACAATGGTATCAGGATCTCGTTGTTAAAGCAGACCTGGCCGAAAACTCGGCGGTTAGAGGGTGCATGGTTATCAAACCTTACGGATATGCAATCTGGGAAAAAGTTCAAGCGCAACTTGATAAAATGTTTAAGGAAACCGGACATGTCAATGCCTATTTCCCTTTATTTATTCCAAAATCGTTCTTGAGTAAAGAAGCCGAACATGTAGAAGGTTTCGCCAAAGAATGTGCAGTCGTTACGCACCACCGTCTGATGAAAGATCCGAATGGAACAGGCGTTGTTGTTGATCCTTCTGCCAAACTGGAAGAAGAGCTGATTGTACGTCCTACTTCTGAAACAATTATCTGGAATACATATCGCAACTGGATCCGCTCCTATCGTGATCTTCCACTTCTTATCAATCAATGGGCTAATGTGGTTCGCTGGGAAATGCGCACACGTCTTTTCCTTCGTACAACTGAATTTCTGTGGCAAGAAGGACACACAGCCCATGCCACAAAAGAGGAAGCTGAAGAAGAAGCAACCAGAATGTTGAATGTGTATGCTGAGTTTGCAGAAAAATACATGGCAATGCCGGTTGTTAAAGGTGTCAAATCGGCCAACGAACGTTTTGCAGGTGCTCTTGACACTTTCACCATTGAAGCTCTGATGCAAGATGGAAAAGCATTGCAATCGGGAACCTCTCACTTCTTGGGACAGAACTTTGCAAAAGCATTTGATGTTATGTTTGCCGATAAAACAGGCAAGATGGAACACGTATGGGCTACTTCCTGGGGAGTATCTACCCGACTGATGGGTGCATTGATTATGTCACACTCGGATGATAATGGATTGGTACTTCCGCCACAACTTGCTCCGATCCAGGTCGTAATTGTTCCTATTTATAAGAATGAGGATCAGTTGGCTCAGATCACGACCAAGATCACTCCGATTATCAATGAACTGAAATCACTCGGCATCAGTGTAAAATACGATGATTCTGATAACAAGAAACCGGGTTGGAAGTTTGCTGAATATGAGCTGAAAGGTGTTCCGGTTCGTCTTGCCATGGGTGGCAGAGACCTTGAAAACGGAACCGTTGAAGTGGTTCGCCGCGACACTCTCTGTAAAGAGACGCGTTCTATCGAAAATATCAGTCAATATATTCAGGATTTACTGAATGAAATACAGCAGAATATTTACAAAAAAGCTTTTGATTACCGAACAGCTCATACCATCACGGTAGATACCTACGAAGAGTTTAAGGAAAAGATTGAAGAAGGTGGTTTCATATTGGCCCATTGGGACGGTACCACAGAAACAGAGCTTAAGATCAAAGAAGAGACAAAAGCAACTATCCGCTGTATCCCATTTGATGGAGATAAAACACCCGGCAAGTGCATGGTAACAGGTAAACCTTCTGCACAGCGTGTATTGATGGCGAGAGCATATTAATCCATATTTTTCGATAAACAGAAGAGGCGACTTCGTATGGAGGTCGCCTCTTCTGTTTATCGAATAAGTCTGCTGACTAATAAATCTAAGCAGCCGGTATATCAGAACTCTGATGTAAAATGGAATCGGATCTTAGGGAAATCTTGTTGAGCCATTTGCAAGACATAGCGTGAGTCTGCCATAAAGACATCTCTATTCTCACGATCTTTCGATAAATACTGGTATTTCCTTTTCTTGAAATTCTCCAACTCATCCGGGAAATCGCTTTCAATCCAGCAGGCCTTGAAAAGACTTATTGGCTCCCAACGACACTGTGCTCCATACTCATTAAGCAAGCGATACTGAATGACTTCAAACTGAAGTTGACCGACTGTTCCAATAATCTTCCGCCCGTTATATTGACTTACAAACAGCTGTGCAACACCTTCATCCATCAATTGCTCAATACCTTTGGTAAGCTGTTTGGACTTCATCGGATCATCATTCTCAATATATTTGAACATCTCAGGCGAGAAGCTTGGAAGACCCTTGAAATGAAGATTCTCCCCTGAAGAAAGGCTATCCCCTATCTTGAAGTTTCCGGTATCCGGCAAGCCGATGATATCACCCGGCCAAGCCTCATCCACAACAGATTTCTTTTGAGCCATAAAAGCAGTTGGACTGGAAAACTTCAGCACTTTTCCCAGACGTATATGTTTGTACCCTACATTACGCTCAAACTTACCAGAACATATCTTTACAAAAGCAATGCAGCTTCTGTGATTCGGATCCATATTGGCATGAATCTTAAATATGAATCCGGAGAAAGTTTCCTCTTCCGGACGGACCAAACGTTCCTCCGTTTGCACCGGACGTGGCGATGGTGCTATATGCACAAAGCAGTCAAGTAGTTCCTTCACACCAAAATTATTTAACGCCGAACCAAAGAAAACCGGTGCAATCGAACCGGCCAGATATTCCTTGTTTTCAAATTCAGGATATACACCTTCTATCAATTCAAGGTCAGCTCTGAGTTTCTTTGTCCTTTCACTGCCAATGTGTTTCTCCAACTCCGGATCATGCACATCTTTAATAGGGAAAGACTCAGTCACGACCTGCTTGCTGGGTAAATAAAGATCGAGTTTCTGCTGGAAGATATTATATACTCCTTTGAAACGCTGTCCGATGTCAATTGGCCAACTCAGGGGTCGAACCTTTATATCCAATTCCTTCTCTACTTCATCAAGCAAATCAAACGGATCTTTTCCTTCACGGTCCATTTTATTGACAAAGACAATCACCGGAGTTTTTCGCATACGACACACTTCCATTAATTTGCGTGTCTGCGTCTCCACTCCTTTTGCACAATCTATAACGATAATCACACTATCGACCGCGGTTAAGGTTCTAAAAGTATCTTCGGCAAAGTCCTGGTGACCGGGAGTATCTAATATATTTACTTTATAATCCTCATAATCAAAACCCATGACAGAAGTAGCCACAGAGATTCCTCTTTGTTTCTCAATTTCCATCCAGTCGGACGTAGCAGTCTTTCTGATCTTGTTTGACTTTACAGCTCCTGCGATATGAATTGCTCCACCAAAAAGCAACAACTTCTCCGTAAGAGTAGTCTTACCTGCATCCGGGTGACTAATAATAGCAAATGTTCTCCGTCTCTGAATCTCGTCTGTTAGTTCACTCATATATCTTTATCGTACAATTTTAGTCTAATTCGAGGTCTCCACTCCGATCCTTGTTGTAATAGTTTGCCAATAAGGAGATAAAACTGGTAATTTGTTTCATTGCCGCAATTGTATCCTCACTTACCGGGCGTTGCTGCAACTTCAAAAGTAGAAAGCCATACAAGGCAGAAAAGCAGGTCTCTACTTCTGGCATCTCAGGACGATTATCTTTACTTCTTAACTCAACAATATAAGGCAGTGTCTTATAATATTCGGCAGCATAAGAGGCATCTTTAGAAGACTTCAGGAGTCTTAGATGCAGATCGGTGAGATCAACAATTACATTCTGAATCAGTTGGATATGACCATTCTTCTGTTTATTTTCCATCACCATCATATCGATAAGACTCTCATACCAATCGGTCAGACGTTTCTTATCTTCAGCCAAGCAATCAAACTTGTCGATGATATTGGATTGAATCGCTTCCATGTTCAGATTGTTGGCACGTATCAAGTCTTCGATCTGCCACATATATAGCAGATATTCTGCTATATTCTCTTTTTTCTTCCGGGTAGCGATAAACATGGGTATTTTTCTACTATATTTAAATGGAGTGCAAAGGTAATAGTAATCACGGACATAAACAAAAAAGCGGCATATTCATCTCATAATTAGATACAAGGATGAAAACTATTCAATGCAAAAGGGTTGCCCCGTATGAGACAACCCTTTGTTTTTCTTAAACAAAGCGACAAAAGTCGCTTTTTTGCGCTGGTTAAATTACTTTACAACAGCAGAGTCAACCTTCACTGAATCAACCTGAGCTGAATCAGCTGAAAGAGAGTCTACAGCTGGAGCTGCAACTTCTGTAACTGCTACTGAATCAGTAGAACCTTCAGTACCTTCAGTTTTGCTACCAGTACATGCTACAAAAGAAACCATTGCTGCAACAGCAAAAAACAAGACTAACTTTTTCATCATTTTTCCTTCCTTATTAAAATGTAATACTATTATTACGACGCAAAGGTAAGGAGTTTTTCAATATGTTGTACAACACGTTTAGTTTTTTTTTTCGATAATATTACTCTTTTTTCAAAAGGTCTTATTATCAAGCCATTACAATACCTTAAAAAGTATTATATGATAGACAGATTCATGTAAAGATAACGTTTAATACTTTTCTTCGGAGTTTTTTCAAACTCTGTCGGGAACAATTTTATTTCAGAGATATTCTCATAGGCAGCAAGTGATTTGTTTAATTCCTTGCGATTCTCTTCCATAATTATATTCAAACTGTTATGATCTGCCTCCATATTATCCACTGCTTCATAATCAGGATAAACAAGAGCTATCAGTCTCCCTTCTTTCTCAATAACCAGACTTTCCATTACAAACGGAAGATTGTTTAGTTTGCTCTCAATCTCTTCCGGATATATATTTTGTCCGCTGGAGGTAAGTATCATACTCTTGCTACGTCCACGAATAGAAATTGTTCCATCGGGAGTCACCGTGCCAAGATCGCCAGTGCGCAACCAGCCATCAGGTGTAAAAGCATCCTTAGTCGCCTCTTCATTTTTGTAGTAACCGACCATCACATTCTCGCCAATAACTTGTATCTCTCCAGGCTTATTTTCAGGATCATCAGAGTCAACACGAACCTTCATTCCCGGAAGAATCCGCCCACAAGAACCAGGTACAAACTCATCCGAAAAAGTATAACTGATAAGCGGAGCACACTCCGTCATTCCATATCCCACACTGAATGGAAATTTTATTTTGTAAAAGAAATCCTCTACCTCAGGATTTAATGCAGCACCACCAATAATGACCTGAGAGAAATGACCTCCCATCGAATCCACAAGTTTCTTACGAACCTGAGCATAAATCTGAACATCCAGCAAGGGAATGCTCAATGCATATTTCATCGTACGTTTCGTGATTACAGGCAGAATCTGTTTTCTATAGATCTTCTCAATGACAAGTGGAACTGTAAAGATCAATGTAGGCTTAATCTCTTCAAATGCTTTGAGCAAAATCTTAGGGGAAGGAATCTTTCCCAGTAATGTCGTGTGGGAACCCGCAGCTAAAGAAGTCAGAAAATCAAACGTACAACCATACGCATGTGCCAAAGGTAAAAATGAAAGGACGCGTGATTTATCGGTCAGCAATTGAGTTTTCAAACCATAAGTCACATTACCAGCCAGATTATTACCGGTTAACATGACTCCTTTACTGAATCCGGTGGTTCCGGATGTATAGTTGATAAGCATCACCTTATCATTTGAAAGATCCGTATATTTAATATCTTCTTTACGGAAACCCTGAGGATACTTCGCAGCAAACTCTTCATCCAGCGTTTTTACATACTTCTGCACTGTTTCGCCATCCCGTTGATGCAACACCCGAAAATCATTAAGAGAGAAAACGGTTCGAATCCCAAGCATCTTATCTTCCTCCAGCGTCTCCCAGATATTATCACTGGTGAACAGAAATACAGCTTCTGAGTGATTAATAATATGGTGGATATCGTTAGGATTAAAATCCTGAAGTATTGGAACAATAATACTTCCGTAGGTAACAGAAGCCAGATATGAGATACACCAGTTAGAAGTATTCTTGCCGATAAGTGCGATTTTATCTCCGCGTCTAATCTTGCAATAACTGTATAACAGATGTATTCTGGCTATTTTTTCTGCAATTTGTCCGTATGTTAATGTATTGTTCTCGCCGTAATCAGTCAAAGCTGGCATATTCCAGTGTTCAACAAAACTTTGTTCATATAGTTTGATGAAATTCTCTTTAATCATAGCACACATTTGTAAGTAATGTGCAAAAATAGAACTATACTTTGGACATCCGAAAGGTTTAGATGTAATAAATGGTGTTCTTAACATTAATTTAGTAGAGAAATTATGTAGCTTTGCATACACTTTGGCAATGAAGCCTCTATTGAAGACTCAAAAAATGATTGATCATTCTATTTTTCAGAACAAAAAAGCAGCATTCTATACGCTGGGATGTAAATTGAACTTTGCCGAAACATCAACCATCGGTAAACAACTCGAGGAACAAGGCATCCGGAAGATCAGAAAAGGAGAGAAAGCAGATATTTGTGTCATAAACACCTGTTCAGTAACTGAACTTGCAGATAAAAAATGTCGTCAGACGATTCGAAAAGCTATAAAGGACCATCCGGGTGCTTTTATCATCGCAACAGGCTGCTATGCCCAACTGAAACCCGGCGATATTGCCGGAATTGAGGGAGTGGATCTTGTTGTCGGCTCCGCACAGAAACTAGACATCATCTCTTATCTCTCTTCGCTCGACAAAAAAGAAAAAGGAGAGATTATCACATCGGAATGGAAAACCATTGACAGATTCGTACCTTCTTGTTCAAAGGGTGACCGTACCCGTTATTTTCTGAAGGTTCAAGACGGATGTGACTATTTCTGTTCCTATTGCACCATACCTATGGCTCGCGGGAAAAGTCGCAACGGCTCAATCATTGAATTGGTTTCACAAGCTGAAGAGGCTGCGCGGCAAGGTGCCAAAGAGATTATCCTGACAGGTGTCAATATCGGTGACTTCGGTCGCACTACCGGAGAATCATTCTTTGATTTGCTCAAGGCTCTGGATCAGGTAGAAGGAATCTCCCGCTACCGGATCTCTTCCATTGAGCCCAATCTTCTGACTGACGAGATTCTGGAATTTACCGCTCAATCGAAGCGGTTTGCACCTCATTTCCATATCCCTTTACAATCAGGAAGTGACGACGTGCTCAAGTTAATGCGCCGTCGCTACGATACTACGTTCTTCCGACATAAGATTGAGCGGATCAAACAACTGATGCCTCATGCCTTTATTGGTGTGGATGTAATTGTCGGAGTACGGGGTGAAACAGAAGCTTTCTTCGAAGATGCGCGTCGATTTATCGAATCGCTTGATATATCTCAGCTGCACGTGTTCCCCTATTCAGAGCGTCCTGGCACCCGCGCACTGCTGATCGAGCCCAATGTAACTCCAAAACAGAAACAAGATCGCTGCCATAGTTTGCTGAATGTATCAGAGAACAAACTAAAGGAGTTTTACCTCTCTCAGATAGGCAGTCGCCATAAAGTGTTATTCGAGCAACCCAAACCGGGTATGATGATGCACGGATTTACTGAAAACTATGTGAGAGTTGAGGTTCCTTATGTAAAAGAGCTCATCAATCAGACGGTGGATGTCATTCTTAACGACTTTGTAGAAAGTGATGTTCCTGCTTTGGGATGCACCTTTATAACTGAATAATACGATTATGAAGAAAGTCCTTTTTTACATTTGTTTCGCCTTCATCTGGCTCTTCTCACTACTGCCACTACCTGTGCTATACGTATTTTCTGACTGCAGTTTTTTCCTTATCTATTATATAATAAGGTACAGAAGAGGTGTGGTACGTAAGAATTTGTCAAACTCATTTCCGGAAAAAAGTATTCGCGATATTATTAAGATTGAGAAACAGTTTTATCATTCGTTCTGCGATGTATTTATTGAAGCCTTCAAATTGTTGAATATCTCTGAAGAAGAGATTGCCAAACATATGAAGATTTTCAACAATGAATTGGTTAATACATTGATGGATAATGGTCAAAACGTATTCGTCGTGCTGGGTCATTATGGAAATTGGGAATGGAACAGTTCGCTTGCCCGTCTGCTTGATAAGAAATATGTAGTCGCACAGATCTACCACCCCCTCAGAGATCCACTTTGGGACAAGTTCTTCGACAATCTTCGCAGTCGTTTTGGCGCCATAAACATCCCGATGAAAAAGACATTCCGTGAGATTATTTCCCACAAGAGACAAGGAAAGATCATGGCTATCGGATTCATTTCCGACCAGTCTCCAAAGAAAGAAGGACTGGACTTCTGGACTACATTTCTAAACCAAGATACGGCTTTCCTTACGGGAGCCGAACGAATTGCCAAACAGACCAACTCAGCTTTGGTCTATTCCGACGTGCGAAGAATAAAAAGAGGATACTACGAGTCAACGCTTGTCTTGATAACCGATCGTCCCAATGAAATGCCGGACTATGAGATCACAGAGAAGTATGCGCGAATGATGGAAAAAACCATTCAGCGCGATCCTGCTTACTGGCTGTGGACACATAAACGCTGGAAACATAAACACGAAGTGAATAGCGCACAATGAAAAAAGTTGCAATTGTCATTCTTAACTGGAATGGGGAAAAGTTTCTCAGAAAGTTTCTACCCGATCTGATACAGCACACCACTGAATCACTGGCAGACATCATCATTGCAGACAATGGGTCGACAGATACCTCTGTAACTTTTCTTCAAAAAGAGTATCCTCAGTTGCAAATCATTCTACTGGACAAAAATTATGGCTTTGCAGAAGGCTATAATCGTGCATTAAGCAATCTGGATTATTCTTTTCTACTGTTACTGAATTCGGATGTTGAAGTTACTAAGCACTGGTTGGAGCCTCTTGTCGACTACCTGCAACAACACCCGGAAGCAGCTGCCTGTCAGCCAAAAGTTCGGGCCTATTATGATAAAGAGAAATTTGAGCATGCCGGTGCTTGCGGAGGCTATATTGACAAATACGGATACCCTTTCTGTCGCGGACGGATCATGCGTATCACAGAAAAAGATCACGGACAATACGATGATATCGTCCCCATCTTTTGGGCTACGGGGGCCTGTCTGCTGATACGTGCTACAGAGTATAAAGATGCCGGTGGATTAGACGATCGTTTCTTTGCGCACATGGAAGAGATTGACCTTTGTTGGCGGCTTCGCTCCAGAGGCAAAACCATCGTTTGCATTCCTGCAAGTACAGTCTATCACGTTGGTGGTGGAACTTTGCAGAAAGGGAGCCCATTCAAGACCTATCTGAATTTCCGCAATAATTTGTTGATGCTTTATAAAAACCTGCCGGAAGATGAATTGAAGCCGATCATGCGGATCAGATGGTGGCTTGATACATTGGCAGAAGTCAGATTCTTGTTGTTTGCGGACTGGAAGAACTTCAAGGCAGTAGTCAAAGCCCGATACGATTATCGTAAAATGAAAAAAGAAATGGGTACAGACAGGCAGTCCAATCTGGCTCATTCTGTGACATCACATATCCCTGAACGCGTTGAGAAGAGTCTTTTAGTTGCATTTTATGTGCGTAAGATTCATTCATTCAGCAGATTCATACGGTAACAAACAACCTGTAATCTTTATAAAAACGTCCTGATGTTTGTTGCGTTTCACAGCCGTGAAACGAAGCAAACATCAAGACGTTTATTTCCGTTCATAAGGACAAAAATATCGTCGGATTAGTATGACTTCTGTTACTCTTCAGGAAGCTCCAGTATCACTCGATTATCTCCCGGAGGAAGATCCAGATATAGTGAATGAAGATACTCCATATCTGTCTTGACATTCAACGATTTGAGCATTCGGATAATTGCCTCGACAGAAGGATTTGGCTTTTCATCTCCTTTGTAATGCGCTATCATCGCTCCGGCGACAACAGGCGCAGTCAGTTCGGACAACAGTTCATTGAAAGAATATGGCGGGCGACGCAGCAAAGACACACATGTTTTTATCATCAACTTGTGGTAAAGGCTATCCGGATTATTTTCTATAGAGCTTATCCGCTGATCTTCGGGCAATTTTTCAGTAAAAACAGATACTTTGCTCCCTTCTATATCAATGCGCCGAAAACCAAAAGGAGAGGCAATCATTGCACCCGTTTCAACTTCAAACAACTCATTCCGATTGAGAGATGTGAAACGGGTGATATCCATCGCATGAAAATGTCCGGTAAACAGAATATTAACTCCCTTATCTGCCAGGAAATTAGCAAAAGAGCGATGGTCTTCAACCAAAGAAGTAGGAAAGAAGTTCTTCTGTTTGTCAAAATGTTCAACAACTCCATAATGAGACATCCCTATGACCCGAATCTTTTGCTTTCTGGCTTTATCCAATTGTTGGGCAATCCAGTCAACAGTTTCCTGTTTAACAACACCTTTCGTCAGTTTTGTAGCTGGATCATACTGCGATAAGTCCAACACTATTAACCAGTTGTGTCGATTAATCCGCGTCACATAACTAAGTGAGCTACTGTCGCGCGCTATTGCCTCAGCATATCCAAACTCAGCATATATCGAAACAAATTCGCTTTTATTGACTGTTGGAACAGGGAAAAGGGTATCTCCCCGATAGGCTTCCGCACGTGGGTTTTGAATATCATTGTTGCCGGGAACAACGAATACCCGCTTACCTGCCCGTTCCAGTTCACGCAGCGATTGAGCAAACTCAACATGACTCTGCTTCTCTCCATTGTTGGACAAATCGCCACAAATCAAAACGATATCCTCCGGATAATTGAGAATCTGCGATGAAGCAATTCTCCAAAGCGGAGCACTCGCCTCTGCCAACCTTCCTGACGCAATCTGATAGCGATCAAAAGTTTTACCTTTAGTCATTAATCCGGGAGCCAGGTAATGAATGTCCGAGAAGACAATCAGACGGAGATGCCCGGATGTTTTGCTCTCTTTCCTGCATGAGTGAAAAAAACCTCCGGCAACAAGGCTGGTACAAATAATCGAAACCAGAAACAAAATTTGCTGACGTTTACCCATCTTCGTCTAAATAATTGTATATTCTACAATACAAAAATACTTTATTTCTACAATTATTTCATACAATGGAGCGATTTTAAGAAGATAATTTACACGTATCGTTTGAGCCGATTATAATTTTCTTGAAAACCTCAATTATTAAGCCAGAAATGGGAAAAGAGACAACAATTGCTGGTTGCATCGAGAAAGAAATCATTATATTTGCAACACACATTTTATAATCAAATTTTAAAGACTATGAGAAAAACGTATTTATCAGTAGGGATTGCAGCTTTGATAGGTGCAACCACATTATTTAGTTCGTGTATTGGTTCATTCAAGCTGACCAACAAGGTGCTTGATTGGAACAAAACAATTGGCGACAAGTTTGTGAATGAAGTCGTATTCGTTGCTATGCATATCGTTCCTGTTTACCAGCTTTCTATCTTTGCCGATGCAGTCATATTGAACTCTATTGAGTTCTGGACAGGCGAGAATCCTGTTGTAAAAGCCGGAGAAGTAAAAGAGGTCACCGGAGAAAAAGCAAAGTATCAGGTTCTGACTACTGAAAACGGTTATCAAATTACAAATGAGACAACTAAGCAAGAAATGAATCTTGTGTACAATGCAGAAAACCAGTCTTGGACTGCTGTATCAGGAAACGAAAGTGTACTGTTGCTTCAATTTACATCTGACAACAAAGCTATGGTATATACCGGTACTAACATGACTGAAGTTGAATTGTCACACAATGGCGTTCTAGCTTTCAGACAAGCTCTTAACAGTACAAATTTTGCTCTTAAATAAGCGTTTCCCTACAAAGTGAACCGGATATACTCCGGTTCACTTCCCTATATTAAATACTATTTTTATGACTCAAAGCAATATACATAAAGGGATGATCTCCTTCATGGCATTAACATCCTTAACCGGAGCCCAAGCAAAAGAAAATGATAGCAAGAAACCAAATGTGATTGTTATTCTTGCAGATGATCTTGGCTTCGGAGATATCAGTTTGTATGGCTCAAAAACAATAAAAACACCTTGTATTGATGCCTTAGCAAACAGCGGATTGCGTTTTAATCAGGGATTCTGCACTTCTGCTACTTCCACACCCAGCCGATACGCATTACTAACCGGTATGTATCCATGGAGAAAACAGGTGAATATTCTTCCCGGCGACGCTCCACTCATTATCTCTGAAACACAGCCTACACTACCCAAACTCTTTCGCCAAGCCGGTTATTCAACAGGAGTCGTTGGAAAATGGCATTTGGGTCTTGGGAACGGAACAATTGATTGGAATGAAACCATCAAACCTTCTCCCTTTGAGATTGGATTTGACTATTCCTATATTATGGGAGCAACGAATGACCGGGTACCTTGTGTCTACGTAGAAAACGGGAAAGTGGACAATCTAGACCCCAATGATCCTATTTCAGTGAGCTACAAGAGTAACTTTGAAGGAGAACCCACCGGAGCAAAGAATCCGGAGCTACTGAAAATGTATCCAAGCCATGGGCACAACATGAGCATCGTGAATGGCATCTCTCGTATCGGATTTATGAAAGGTGGGAAGAGTGCTCTGTGGAAAGACGAAACAATGGCTTCTGTCTTTCTGGATAAAGTAAAGTCCTTCATTGCCGAAAATAAAGAGAAGCCGTTTTTTCTGTATTACGGGCTCAATCAACCTCATGTGCCACGTGCTCCTCACAGCGACTTCGTCGGAAAGTCTGGCATGGGACCTCGTGGAGATGCTATATTGGAAGCAGACTGGTGCATCGGACAACTTACATCTTATCTCCAATCCATGGGACTGGCAGATAACACCATCATCATCTTCTCCAGCGACAACGGTCCGGTACTGGATGACGGTTACCAAGACCAAGCTCAGGAACTGGCTGATCAACACAACCACAAACCAGCCGGCCCCTATAGAGGAGGCAAATACAGCTTGTTTGAAGGAGGTACACATGTTCCATTTATCATTAGCTGGCCCAAAGAGATCCCGGCCGGAAAGACTACCGATGCAATGGTTTGTCAGATGGATCTGTTAGCATCATTTGCCTCTTTCCTTGGAGAAGACATTCCAAAAGATCTGGATTCCGAAAACCTGATGAATGCTTTTCTGGGCAAAAGCAAGAAGGGACGTACCAGTCTTGTGACAGAAGCTACGGGGAGACTGGCTTTGAAAGAAGGCGATTATTTGATGATACCGCCACACAATGGTGTAGCAACGGATCCAAATACTAAATCAGAACTTGGCAACGACAAAGGATATCAACTTTATAACACAAAAAAAGATCCTGCAGAGCAACACAATCTTGTAGTCGATAATGGAAAGCTCCTGGAGAAGATGAAAAAATCTTTTATACAACAATCTGCTGTTAAGTGAAAAAAACTGTTGCATTTAATCCGCTCGAATACCCGCTCTATGTAATGCTTAAACCGATAGGAGCTGTTTGCAATCTAAATTGCTCCTATTGCTATTACCTGGGGAAAGAGCAACTCTACCCCAACCGGAAGAACTATCAGATGAGTGATGAACTGCTGACAAAGTTTACGGAGATGTATATCGAGTCGCAACCTTCACCTGACGTGCTGTTTACGTGGCATGGAGGAGAAACATTATTACGTGATCTCTCTTTTTACAAGAAGGCCATTCAATTACAACATAGATTTGGTCGAGGCAAACGGATTCAGAATGCGCTTCAGACAAATGGCATCTTGCTTAATGATGACTGGTGCCGGTTCTTTAAGGATAATGATTTCCTGATTGGCATATCTATTGATGGCCCGGAGGATATTCATGACCACTACCGAAAAAACAAAGGCGGACTAGGAACTTTTCGTCAGGTAATGCGAGGCATTGAGCTCCTTCAGAAACACGGAGTGGAGTTTAATACGATGGGCGTCATACATGATTACAATGCCAAACGTCCACTAGAGGTGTATCATTTTCTGAAAGAGATTGGCAGTAAGTATATGCAGTTTAGTCCAATTGTAGAGCGCATCTCTGCAAATCAGAAGCTTCTTTCTGTCAATGACCCCGACGTTGGCCAACCGGGTTCCTGGAATGTTACTCCGAAAGAGTTCGGGTCTTTCTACACAACGATTTTTGACGAATGGGTGTTCAATGATGTTGGAGAATATTACATTCAATTATTTGATTCCACACTTGCCAATATGGTTGGTGTTCCTCCGGGAGCCTGTATTTATGCAGAAGAATGCGGACATGCCACCGCTCTGGAATTCAATGGAGATTTGTACGCTTGTGATCACTTCGTTTTTGAAGAGTACAAACTGGGGAATATTTATAAATCTTCTCTGATAGAGATGATGCTTTCACCCAAACAGCTAAACTTCGGCTTGGATAAAAAGCGGCTTCTTCCTGCTCAGTGCAAACAATGTCCATATTTGAAACTATGCAACGGAGAGTGTCCTAAAAACCGTTTTTTGGAAACTTCAGATGGAGAGTCCGGCTTGAATTACCTCTGTGAAGGATATCGTGATTATTATCATCATGTCACTCCTTATATGCAATTCATGGCCAACGAACTAGCGAATGAGCGTCCGCCGGCAAATGTAATGTCATGGGTACGTGGGAAATAAGAAAACGGTTTGTGGAATCCCACAAACCGTTTTCTTATTATATAATCTATCTCTTAAGACAATACCCGAACAGTATCCAGTGCAATCATCCACTCTTCATCGGTAGGAATAACAACAACTTTTACCTTTGATTCAGGAGTAGAAATAACAGCTTCTTCACCTCTCACCGTCTTATTTTTTTCAATGTCAATTTGGACTCCCATAAACTCAAGTCCTTCACAACTTGCCTGACGAGCATTAAATTGGTTCTCGCCAACACCTCCGGTAAATACAATGACATCAACACCTCCTAAAGCGGCGGCATAAGCTCCAATGTATTTACGAATACGATAAAAATACATGTTTTCAGCCAGAACAGCACGTTTATTACCTCTTTGAACAGCTTTCTGAATTTCCCGCATATCATTGGAAATACCGGAAACACCCAGTAATCCACTTTTGGTATTAATCATATTTGAAATAGTCGTGGAGTTCAAATTTTCTTTTGACATAACAAAAGAGAGAACTCCCGCATCCACATCTCCACAGCGAGTACCCATCATCAAACCCTCCACAGGGGTAAATCCCATACTCGTATCTATACTTTTTCCATCTTGAATGGCAGTAATAGATCCGCCATTACCGATGTGGCAAGAGATAATCTTCGAAGCATTAAGAGGAATTCCCAAAAACTCACAGGCCCTGCTGGAAACAAATCTGTGAGATGTGCCGTGAAATCCATAACGGCGCACACCATACTTTTCATATAGTGAATACGGAAGGGGATATATATAGGCATAGTCAGGCATTGTTTGGTGAAAGGCTGTATCAAACACAGCTACCTGAGGCACATCGGGTAAGATAGCCTCGATGGCAGCGATACCCTTCAGGTTGGCCGGATTATGGAGGGGTGCTATATCAACACACTTTGTAATCATTTCTTTTACCTCTTTATCAATACGTACCGATTGATTAAACTTCTCTGCACCATGCACCACACGATGACCGACCGCATCTATTTGATCTAACGATTTGATGCATCCATGTTCCTTGCTAACCAAGGCATTCATGATCAGCTCAATACCGGCAGTATGCTCAATAATAGTTCTGCAGATAACAACATTTTCACCGGTCTTGGCACTTTTCATCTTCAAGAAAGAATCTTGCGATCCAATCTTTTCTATACCACCTTGCCCGATAAGTTCCTTCGTATCCATATCAAACATCTTGTATTTGATAGACGAACTGCCACAGTTTAATATTAATATCTTCATAGTCTTTTGTTATTTTCTTGATTTAATTCCAATTGCCTGATTAGCTGTTACAGCCACCATCTTATAAATATCTTCCCATGAGCAACCGCGGCTCAGATCATTGATCGGAGCTGCTATTCCTTGTAAAATAGGACCTACAGCCTCACCTCCGGAAAGACGTTGCGTAAGTTTGTATCCGATGTTTCCGGCCTCCAGACAAGGGAATACTAAAATATTTGCCTTCCCTGCAACAGGACTTCCCGGAGCTTTTGTGTTGCCGACTGAAGGTACTAATGCTGTGTCAGCCTGCATTTCTCCATCGATCACTAAATTGGGACTCAATTCGCGTGCAATAGCTGTCGCTTGAGCCACCTTATCTACAACTTCATGGCTGGCACTTCCTTTCGTGGAGAAACTAAGCATCGCTACGCGAGGTTCAATAAAGCCGGCTATATCACGCGCTGTTTTTGCTGTACAAATAGCAATCTCGGCCATTTCATGAGCCGTTGGAACCGGATTAACCGCACAGTCTGCAAATATTAGCAATCCATCTTCTCCATACGATTTATTCGGAATAAACATAAGATAAGCTCCTGAAATGACTTTAATACCTGGCTGTGTCTTTATAATCTGGAAAGCAGGTCGTAACACGTTGCCGGTGGTATTGATAGCTCCTGCCACTTCTCCATCAGCATCTCCGTTCTTTATCATCAGACAAGCAAGGTATAACGGGTTCTTTACTAAAATCTCAGCCTCCTCCATGGTCATACCCTTCGACTTACGAAGTTCATAAAGCAACTCGGTATATAGTTGCTTCTTTTCGTTATCTTCGGGATCAATAATAATCGCCTTCTCTAGATTATGCCATTCACGTTCAGATGCAATTCCTTTTATTACATCAGGATTTCCAATTAATACAATCTCTGCAACTTGATCATTCAGCAATTGTTCTGCAGCCTGAAGCGTTCTTATTTCTGTCCCTTCTGACAGTATAATTCGTTGAGGTCTTGCTTTGGCCTTATCAACGATGCGACTCATTAAATCCATTCTTACTTATCTATTATTAATATGTGACTCTCTTTTTATCGTCTTGAGAAGATATTTTTTAGTCAATAATTATATCTGCTACAAAAGTACAATAAAATTGCCATATCGAGATTGCAAAATGCCTGAATTATTTCTAATACTTGAAAGTACTAATTTTACAAGTGAATATTTCAGTAACTATGTTTCATTCATTAAAGAATCAGTCATCTCTCAATGCGATAAAAGAGCGGTGAAAATTGTGATTCACATAAGCAAAGCCAACTCGTCTTTTCATATATAAAACAACAAAAAAAGATTGGAACCACAAGTATTCAACTCTATTATGGCTCTTTTAGGCATTTATATTATGATTATTTGCTTTTTTGTGATTAATAATTGCTTTATCCGAATAAATCTT
>JAQUTK010000061.1 GCA_028709785.1 Bacteroidales bacterium | reverse complement strand
CATCGTCCATGATCTGGAGCAATAAATTGAACACATCCGGATGAGCCTTTTCAATCTCATCCAGCAGAATGATGGAGTAGGGCTTGCGACGTATCTTTTCGGTAAGCTGACCACCTTCTTCATATCCTACATATCCGGGGGCCGAACCGATAAGTTTGGAAGCATTGAATTTTTCCATATACTCACTCATATCCAGGCGGATTAAAGCATCTTCAGAGTCAAACATCTCTTTGGCAAGCTTTTTAGCCAGATAGGTCTTACCCACACCCGTCGGACCGAGAAATAAGAACGAACCAATCGGCTTGTTAGGATCTTTCAATCCGATCCGACTGCGTTGAATAGCCTTCACAACCTTTTCCACAGCAGCATCCTGACCAATAACCGATGCCTTCAGTTCGTCGCTCATACGTAACAATCTCTCACTCTCGCTCTGTGCCACACGTTGAACCGGAACACCCGACATCATGGAAATGACATTGGCGACCACTTCATCATTTACCACCTCACGATTCTCTTTCTGAGTCTCTTCCCAGGCTTTCTTGGCAGCCTCGAGTTTTTCGTTGCACTGATTAAACTGATCACGCCAATCAGCAGCTTTTTCATACATCTGCTTCTTAACGGCTTCTTTCTTCTGCTTATTTATTTCATCAATCTCTGCTTCCAGTGCCTCAATCTCTTTGGAGGTGTTGTTGCAGGAGATATGAACTTTGGCTCCGGCCTCGTCGAGAGCGTCAATGGCTTTATCCGGAAAGAACCGATCGCTCAGATAACGATCAGATAAGGTAACACATGCCTGAATAGCCTCATCTGTATAAGTTACGTTATGATGATCTTCATATCGCTCTTTGATATTCTTCAGTATCTGCAAAGTCTCTTCTGGAGAAGAGGGGTTTACTATGATCTTTTGAAAACGACGTTCCATCGCGCCATCTTTCTCAATACTCTTGCGATATTCATCGAGAGTAGTGGCTCCAATGATCTGTATCTCACCTCTGGACAAGGCAGGTTTAAGCATGTTGGCAGCATCCATACTTCCCGAAGCATTACCGGCACCCATAATGGTATGCAACTCATCCACAAAAAGGATGATTTCCGGATGTGCTGAAAGCTCATTGAGAATCGATTTCATACGTTCCTCAAACTGTCCGCGATACTTTGTACCGGCCACTACCTGTCCCAGATCGAGTGATACAATACGTTTGTTGTACAAAATTCGCGATACTTTGCGTGTGATAATTCGTTGTGCGAGTCCCTCAACGATTGCAGTCTTACCCACTCCGGGTTCACCAATAAGCACCGGATTGTTCTTTTTACGACGGCTCAGAATCTGTACCAGTCGTTCGATTTCCACTTCACGACCCACTACAGGATCCAACCGCCCTTCTTCCGCGGCTTTAGAAATATCGACCCCAAAGTTATTCAATGCCGGAGTATCCGTATTACCCTTATTCCCTTTATCCGTTGATAAACGAGTCTGAGTAGGAGAGGAAGAGGAATAAAGCTTTCCATCTTCGGAATCATCATCGTCGTCCATTTCAGCTTCATCATCAGGCATATCCAATCCATCAAAAAGATCCGGAAAATCATTTTCTTCTTCGATTTTATCCGGATTTGGCTGAATCTCGCTCGTCAGAAAGTCAAACACGTCATTATAACTCACGTTTTCTTTGGAGAGATAGATTGAAGATGGAATTCTATCGTCTTTTAGTATCGCAAGCAACATATGTTCCGGTTCTATTTCTTCTTTATGAAGAAGGCGTGATTCCAGACCACTGAGGCGTAATATCCGTTGAGTTGTATTCGTCAGAGGAAAATCGATTCTTGGAGTAACACTTTCTTCTTGCTGAGATTGTTTCAGAATCGTATCCAAAAATGTTTTCAATTTCGGTATATTAATCATCGAGTCAAGGGCGGCACAAGCGTTGTTATTTCCGTCCCGTATGATTCCTAATAGCAAATGTTCAGGTTCAAGCAGGTTATTTCCCATTCTCTCTGCTTCTTCTTTACTGTATTCAAGAATCTCATTCGTTTTTCTTGAAAACTTTTTATCCATATCAGGTGAATTTATAATTATGTTGCAAAGATAGAGATTATCGATTGGATATGTCGGAGATGTCATGCTAAAAAAACGGAAACAAAGAATTTGTGTAAAAAAGCTTTCCTGATTGAATAAAAAGCTGTATTTTTACCTAGTTTTTTTGACTACAAGAGATGCTTTAATTAATATTGAAATTTTAAATGGCTGAAGAAGAAGATAGAATCGATGAAGATCGGATCATACAGATCAACATCGAAGATGAAATGAAGTCTGCCTACATTGACTATTCTATGTCAGTGATTGTGGCTCGTGCATTACCTGATGTGAGAGATGGTTTTAAACCTGTGCACCGGAGGATTCTTTTTGGAATGAATGAACTGGGCAATATGTCTGACAAACCACATAAGAAGTCTGCACGTATTGTCGGTGAAGTACTTGGTAAGTACCACCCACATGGAGACTCCTCTGTTTATTATGCAATGGTGCGTATGGCACAGGAATGGTCTATGAGGTATTTACTGGTTGATGGACAAGGAAACTTTGGTTCGGTAGATGGTGATAGTCCCGCGGCGATGCGTTATACGGAAGCCCGGCTTTCGAAATTGGCCGAAGAGATGCTTCGTGATATTGATGAAGACACGGTTGATTTCACACTCAATTTCGATGACACATTGAAAGAACCGGTTATTTTACCTTGTCGTTTCCCCAATTTATTGGTTAATGGAGCTTCAGGTATTGCTGTTGGTATGGCTACCAATATGGCACCCCATAACCTGACAGAAGTCATTGATGGTACAGTTGCTTATATTGAAAATCCCGATATTGACATCGAGGGCTTGATTCATTACGTAAAAGCTCCTGATTTTCCTACCGGCGGATTAATTTATGGATATTCCGGAGTAAAAGACGCTTTTGAAACAGGAAGAGGACGAATCGTCATTCGCTCAAAAGTGGAAATCGAAGTGGATAATAACCGTGAGAAGATTGTTGTAACAGAGCTTCCCTATAACGTAAACAAGGCTGAGCTAATCAAGTATATTGCCGATCTGGTTTCGGATAAGAAAATCGAAGGCATATCAAATGTCAATGATGAGTCTGATAAAGATGGTATGCGTATTGTGATTGACATTAAGAAAGATGCCAATTCCGGTGTTGTACTCAACAGATTATTCAAACTTACGGCATTACAAAGTTCTTTTAGTGTCAATAACATCGCATTGGTAAAGGGACGTCCGCGCTTGCTCAACCTGAAAGATATGCTCTCTCTCTTTGTTGAGCATCGTCATGAAGTTGTGATTCGTCGTACAAAATACAGATTGGCTCAGGCTGAAAAGAGAGCCCATATTCTGGAAGGACTGATTATCGCTTCTGATAACATTGATGAAGTAATTGCTATTATCCGTTCATCAAAAAGTCCCGATGAAGCCAAAGAGCGATTGATGGAGCGTTTTTCTCTGAGTATAGAGCAATCCTCTGCCATTGTGGAAATGCGTCTGCGTCAGCTCACTGGTCTGGAGCAAAGCAAGTTGCATGCAGAATATGAAGAGCTGATGAAGACAATTCAATATTATCATGAGATCCTTGAGAACAATGACCTTTGTATGAAAATTATCAAAGAAGAATTACTTGAGGTTAAGGAAAAATATGGTGATGCCAGAAGAAGCGAAATCATCTATGCTTCTGAAGATTTCAATCCGGAAGATTTCTATGCCGATGATGAAATGATTATCACGATTTCTCATTGTGGATATATCAAGCGTACGCCGCTGGTTGAGTTCCATGCTCAAAACAGAGGTGGTGTAGGCTCAAAAGGATCGGTGACCCGCGACGAGGATTTTGTCGAATATATATATCCGGCATCAATGCATGCAACGATGATGTTCTTTACTCAAAAAGGAAAGTGCTTCTGGCTCAAAGTCTATGAGATACCTGAAGGAACTAAAACATCAAAGGGACGTGCTATCCAAAATATGCTTAACATTGATTCCGATGATAAGGTAAACGCGTTTGTTCGTGTGAAGAAGCTGGATGATGAAGAATTTATCAATTCACATTATCTGTTGTTTTGCACAAAACAGGGTGTTATCAAGAAGACCTTGCTGGAAGCTTATTCCCGACCGCGTACAAATGGTGTAAATGCAATTACCATCCGTGAAGATGATCAGGTAATATCTGTTCGTCTGACCAATGGCGACAGTCAGGTGTTACTTGCTAACCGTAATGGTCGTGCTATTCGTTTCCATGAAAGTGCTGTTCGCACCATGGGACGTACTGCTACCGGTGTACGAGGTATGACTCTCGACGGTGGCGAAGACGAAGTTGTCGGAATGATCGTGATCAAAGATCTGGAAAAAGAATCTATTTTGGTTGTTTCTCAACAGGGTTATGGAAAACGTTCTTTCATTGATGATTATCGAATTACAAATCGTGGCGGAAAGGGCGTGAAAACGATTAATGTGACAGATAAAACGGGTTATCTTGTTTCAATAAAGAGTGTTACTGACGATAATGATTTGATGATTATTAATAAGTCCGGTATTACAATCCGCACGTCAGTAAAAGATCTTCGAATCATGGGGCGTGCAACTCAGGGTGTCCGACTGATTAATCTGGAGAAACGGGGTGATGAGATCGGTTCTGTTTGTAAGGTACTTTCTGAATCTGAAGAAGAACTCACAGCAGAAACAATTACAGAGACTGAAGGATAAAAGGTTTCATTGATTAATATAAACAAATTGTATATGAGAAAATTAATTATGACGGTTGCTTTACTTGCCATGGTAGGTGGAGCAAATGCACAAAAAGGTAATGTCACGAGAGCTTGGGCAAAGGCTACCGCTCAGGCTCCAGATCTCAAAGGTGCCGTGAATGAAATTACACCGGCACTTACACATGATGATACAAAAGGCTTGGCAAAGACTTGGTATTATGCCGGTATGATCATGGCGAAGAATTATGAGAGTGAATACAAGAACAAAGCTTTGAAACAAAAATATGATGAAGCTAACCTTTTCAATAGCATTGCGAAGGAGTATGAGTATTTCATGA
>JAQUTK010000013.1:88557-94134 GCA_028709785.1 Bacteroidales bacterium | reverse complement strand
CCCTCTTTTGCTTAATTATTTTCTAGGATTGTAGAATTTAATTTCTTACTTTGCCTCAGAAGGTCGTAACGTTTTTATAATCGACCTTATAAACAGCCATTTTATTAGAAACTTCTAAAACTAAGTAAGCATGAAAAGAGCTACATTAATTAGTGCACTTGTATTTGCAGGCATACCTTCTCTTATGGCACAGGAGAAAATAAATCTGATTGTCAATGGAGACTTTGAAGATTCCAATTACAGTGTATTCAGCTATGACAATGAAAGTGTCACCAATTGTCCGAACACAATTGCCGGTTGGGATTTGATTGACGATTCAACCCGTTTTGAAGATTATAATAATGTAGGCTTGAACAAATATAACGTTCGGGCAACTATGGGTAAATATGATCCTGCAGATAATGATAACTATCAATATATCCGTGTTCAAAGATATGAATGGTCAAAATCATCAGACGGCCCTGGAGATGGATATATCCAACAAACAGTAGATGTTGCTCCTTCCACTACATATACTTTCTCTTTTTTATACAGACTGTCCAGTCATTCGGAGAATAGCACCATTGTTCCAGCTTGGTTCTCCATTCAGGAAGACGAAAATACGCCTATCAGGAAGAAGTTTTACAATGAGCTGAATGAAAACTGGTATTCTAAAGAGCAGGCATTTACAACAAGCGATACAGCCAAACAAGTCCGGGTTAGATTAGGGGTGACAGGTGGCTTTATTTATTCCTGGGGTGGTAACATTGATCTTTGGGCTGATTTTGACAATGTGAACCTGTTTGCCAATACCACAACATCCATAGAAGAATCGGTTAGCCAGGTTCAGATTAAAGCAGATGTTAATGATTTCAGAGTAAACTTGTCCGGATTGGCAGAAGGCGAAAACGTTGTCGTTTATGACATAACAGGGAAAAAGATCTCTTCTTTTACATCTCAATCCGAGTCCGCATCAATTACATTGCCCTACAAAGGACTCTTTATTGTGAGAAACGGATTGCAGAGAGCTCCACTCAAACTGGTAATTAAATAATTGCACAACAACAAACAGAGTATCATCCATGAGAAGATGCTCTAAACTATAAATAATCCGACTATGAAACTCAAGATCAAATATCTGTTATCCATATTCTCTCTACTTGTATTTACTTCATTCATGGAGACTTTGGCAAGAAACATTGAAGTCATCGATTGTATTGATAATGAGAATAGAGTTCTCAATGAAGCTGTTGATCTGCATTTAACGAATGCAACTGCACCTTTGAAGAATAATGGAACAGTAAACTTATCTTCCGAAGAGTCATGGCTTTACTTTGATAATGTAAAGCCGTCCATTGTCTTGCAAAAATACAAAAGTTTCATACTTATCAATGGCGAACCCCTGGATCCAACAAAGAATGCCCGCATCAGTATATATATGAACGGTGCTGTAGTAATACCTCATGCACCCGGTTATCAGCCATTGGAAGCCTTTACGGAAAAAGATTTTGGAGGCACCTCTGCCAAATATTCTCTGGATATGTATTACACGAACAAACCCTCATCCGATGTACCCACCGATATGTTGCTTCCTTTATCTCAGGACAACAACATCCGTTCTTTCAGATTGAAGAAAGGATACATGGCCACTTTTGCAAATGATCCCAATGGTCTGGGGTACAGTCGTATCTTTTTCGCTGATAAAGAAGATCTGATTATAACAGAAATCCCACTCCTTTTGGATAAGAAGGTATCTTTTATCCGTGTTTTTAACTGGGAGTTTGTTTCTAAGAAAGGGTGGGTAGGTTCGGTTGATAATGGTCAGACAAATGGGTCAAAATATGTAGAAGAACAATGTGACAAGACAAATAGTACCTGGTACTACAATTGGAGTCCGAGCATCGGATGGAGTCATAATCCCGCAACCATCACTCCTAATTATAATCAGGAGTTCTGTCCGGAGAAGTGGGGATATGGCGGATCTAGTGACTGGCAGAATATCTTCAGCATAAAGAAAGCCTCTCATCTGTTGGGCTATAACGAACCAGACCATACTGAACAATCCAATGTTTCGGTTGAAAAAGCTGTTGAAGAATGGCCTAAAATGCTTCAGACAGGAATGCGTGTAGGTTCTCCTGCTGCTACCAATTTTAGCTGGCTGTATTCTTTTCTAGAACAGTGTAACAAAAAGAACTACCGCGTTGACTATGTTGCAATTCATGCCTATTGGGGTGGATTAGATCCGAGTGCCTGGTACAATGATCTGAAGACTATTCATGATCGTACAGGAAGACCTCTTTGGATTACTGAATGGAATAACGGTGCCAACTGGACAAAAGAGGGATGGCCTACCGGTACGACTGCTCAACAAGAGAAGCAAATGAACGACCTGAAAGGGATACTGATGGTATTGGATACAGCACATTTCATCGAACGTTATTCAATTTACAACTGGGTGGAAGACAAAAGGGCTCTTTTACTGAATGGACAACTGACTCCGGCGGGAGAGTACTATGCTGCAGATCCTTCCGCTTTAGCATTTGATAGAGTGAACGAAGTCATCCCAACCTGGACTGTCCGGGAAGCTCCGATACTCTCTTATTCTGGCTTTTCAGAAGAAAGTGGCGAGATAAGTTTGTCCTGGACAGATTATAACAACGAAATGATTGCATCCTATATCATTGAACGTGGAACTAATCAGATAGATTTTTCAGAGGTAGCACGCATCGATACTCTGGTAAATACATATTCGGATCCATTAGCGAGTGTAAACGGACCTGTTTATTATAGGGTTAAGTCGATTGACTTTGGCGGTAAGATAAAAATCTCAAATGTGATTAAATACGAATATTTGAAGAACGAAAAAGACGGTGTGGCAGTAGGAAAACTAGTTGCCCCTACAGACTGGACACTGTGTGCGTTGGATCAAGCATATACCGAAAACCCGATTGTGGTTTTCGGAGCGCCTTCTTATAGAAATAAGACGCCGATGAGTTTCAGAGTAAACAATCTGAAGCAGAAATCCTTCGAGTTTAAATTCGAAACCTGGGAGTATTTGCAGAATCCTACATTTGTCAACCAGGATACCATTTCATACATGGTGCTGACAAAAGGGATACATGATTTCGGTGGAATAACCGTCCAAGCAGGAAATGTGTCAGACGTTTCAATCTCATGGAAACTAATTACCTTTGACACACCATTCAATGAAGTGCCGGTCGTATTCGGCACACAAGTAACGAACAACAATCTTCCTATCACATCTGTACGAGTAAGAAACGTAACCAAAGAAGGCTTTGAGTTAGCCTTACAATATGAAGCAGCCATTACTCCAGGTACTGTCGGTGAAAGTGTTTGTTATGTAGCCATGACACCCGGCACAGGCTCATACAATGGAAAGATAGTTAAGGTTGGTCGCACAGCAACTGCCCTAGCAGGTGATTATCTGACGGGTATGGCAAAGATAGAATACGGAGCAAGTTATACCACTCCGGCATTCTTCGGTTTCATGCAAACGGAAAGTGATGGCATCGCTTCCTGCTTGCGAGTAAAAACATCTGCTGCAACTTATGCGGAGGTATTTAAGGAAAGAGAAAAATCACAAGCATCTACTGCAGTCACAAAAGAAGTTATCGGCTGGATGGTAGTAGAAACAAAAGATACGACAACAGGAACTAAGAGCACCCAAACCGATGCTGTTGATGAAGTAATCTTCAATTCGGATACGAATAAGATCTCATTAAGCAGCTCTTCACTCATTAGCCAAGCAACGGTTTATTCACTGCTTGGTGAGAAGTTGATATCCAGAACATCAGTTTATGATTTGGACGTCAGTGAGTTGAATTCGGGTATATATATTGTCAATATCAATGGGGATATAAACCTGAAAATTACTAAAGAGTAGAATAATATGTGTTACGTGTTTATAAACTAATAAATTTCAAATCATGAGAAATCATTATTTCATTGTTCCCTTTCTTGTATTATGCACAATAATACAAGGAAATGTGTATGGAGCAGAAGATGACGTTTCTGGTCCCGGGATTGTTGTGACTGTCGCAACGGGCCAGCAAAGGAGTATCGCTGCCACAGCTGCAGAATCGGATGCCGAATCAGCATTAGTTATCACTGGTACCAATAAATCGGCAACTTTAATTGTTAATACGGCCAACCTGGAGTCTGATGTAACAATAACTGTGCCAACAGGCTTCGAGGTAAGCCCGGCGACACTGTCAGCAGATTCACGAGATGCACAGGTAACTGTAACCCTGAAGAGCACCTTGACCACAACCAAAGGACAGATCGTTCTTCGCAGTGGCGACATCCGTACCTATGTGAATGTGACCGGTTACGGCACACCGCTTGTACAAAAGGATATCTCCCAGAACCCGGCTTATGCGGGTGGCGATGACGAGACTTTCGCTGTAACCCAAGCACAAGGATTTGCTCCTGCCAATGGTTATACGCTTGAGTTCAAGGTCACGACAGACAATCTGAACAAACAGTTCTATCCTTTTGCAGTAACAAGTAAAGGAATCGGCTTCAAGGCATATGTCAATTCAGCCGCCATGGGAGTGTATAACTCTATCTACCAGAAAGGAATCTCTAACCCTGTTACATCAGTGACCGGAGGAAGCGGCGCCTTCTATAATGACGACAAAGCACATACTTACCGCTTCTCGGTAACTCCTGACAATCGTATCTTCGTCTATCGTGACGGACTCTCCATTGACACACTTCGTACAGCCGATTTGGGTTTACAGAGTGACTTTGCCATTGAGAACGGCGAACCGACAGAGAACCTGTTGAAGAACGGGACTTTCGAAGGCGAGTTTGATGTCCGGTCTTCAGACAATCTGACCTACCGCATCGAAGGCTGGGATGTTTCTCCTCTGGATCAGTATAACTCTACACAGAACATTACAAATCAGGAGATCAGCAACAATCAGGATTTCAACAATCATGTTCTTGAGGTACGACGTTACATGTGGAGTGATGGTTGGGGTGCTGCTGAGATCTCTCAGATAGTAGATGTGGCTCCCAACGAGACCTACTCTTTCTCCGCCCTTGCCAAGGGAGGTATCAAGAAGGACGGTACCATCCTTGGTTCTTTGAAGATTCAGGAAGTACAGGACAATGCCCTGGGAAATAAGGTGGCTGTGACCAGCAGTAACTTCCAGACCTACTCGATGGATTATACCACTTCTGCCAGTTGTAAGCAGGTACGTGTGATCGCTTATCTGGAAAGAGACAAGTGGGGCGCTAGTATTTCCGCCTTGACTTTGGATGATGCGAAGCTGACCGGTGTGAAGCGGGTGATCGATCAGAAGATCGGTTTCGAAAACAACTTTGCAGGTGTTGAATACTTCAACTATGATGCGACAGGAGCTTATGCTCCGATGGAGCCTGTACTGGCAACATCCGATTCAAGTGTGATTATCACCGGTACCAATCAATCCAAAACGTTCACCGTTAATACGGCCAACCTGGAGTCTGATGTAACAATAACTGTGCCAACAGGCTTCGAGGTAAGCCCGGCGACACTGTCAGCAGATTCACGAGATGCACAGGTAACTGTAACCCTGAAGAGCACCTTGA
>JAQUTK010000013.1:0-88457 GCA_028709785.1 Bacteroidales bacterium | reverse complement strand
CCGCCTTGACTTTGGATGATGCGAAGCTGACCGGTGTGAAGCGGGTGATCGATCAGAAGATCGGTTTCGAAAACAACTTTGCAGGTGTTGAATACTTCAACTATGATGCGACAGGAGCTTATGCTCCATTTTTCCCGACTATAGGACATGTTACCGGCATCGACGATGTGGCTGTTGATAAAGATAATCTCTTTGGATACATTTATGAGGGCAAGCTATATCTGAACAATGTATCGCAATCAGCTGATGTGATGCTTTATAATTCATTGGGATTATTTGTTCTAAATACAACAAATTATCAACCAGGCACCGGAATTCCTCTCAAAGCAAGAGGTGTCTACGTCTGTGTGATAAACGATGGTTTGCAGAAACGGACACTGAAGATCGTGTACTAACATAAATTCCCGGACTTCCTGCTGATGTGGGAAGTCCGGGATTTTATTACTCAATCAATTATGAAAAAAGTTATCGTTACATTTTTACTTTCCATAGTATCCATTGGACTCTTTGCTGTAAGTAACATTACACCAGGAGCTACCTGGAATGACGCAAGTGGTAAACAAATAAATGCGCATGGCGGATGCGTAGTCTATGACAACAGTTTTTATTACTGGTTTGGTGAAGACAGAACAGGATCTGTCTGCAATGGAATCAGTTGCTATAAATCTGCCGATTTATATAATTGGACGAAGTTAGGACTCGCTTTGACTCCTACAGGTTCGAAACGAGATGATATGAATGATATCGCACCGGGACGTACATTGGAACGTCCTAAGGTGATCTATAATACAAGCACAAACAAATGGGTCATGTGGATCCATTGGGAAAACGGAGAAGGGTATGGCGAGGCACGGGTATGTGTTGCCACCAGCGATAACATAGATGGTCCCTATACTTTCTATAAAACATTCAGACCAAACAATCATGATTCCAGAGACCAGACCATATTCAGGGACAATGACGGGAAAGCCTATCATTTCTGTTCCACGGACATGAATTCGAATATAAATCTTTCGTTGCTCAGGGACGATTACCTCGAACCGACTACAACGGAAACCAAAATATTGAGATCCATGCAATACGAAGCCCCCGCTATATTCAGATTAGGAGATATCTATTACGGACTATTCTCTGGTTGTACAGGCTGGGATCCCAATCCGGGCAGATCAGCTTATGCGACAAGTATCCTCGGTGGCTGGACGACCGGTATGAACTTTGCCGTTGACGAACTGAAAGATTTTTCGTACAAATCACAAAGTACCTACGTTCTGAAGGTAGAAGGATATGAAAAAGCATTCATTTACATGGGCGACAGATGGAACTCAAGTAATGTGGGTGCATCGCAATATGTATGGTGTCCACTTAGCATGCGTTCCGGTTATCCGACGGTGAGATGGTATGATAAATGGGATGTAAGCGTATTTGAAAATATGTACCGTTACAAAAGAGCGAAGGAAATCGTATCAGGTAATGTCTATTCCTTATTGGAAAAATGTTCGAACCGGTTGATGTCCAAACCTGTCAACGGCTTTGCAATTGCCAATGACGATGACGCCATTAACCTTCATTTTACCTTTATTGCAACCGAAAATCCGTATGCATTTAAGTTGAAAGATAACAAAACAGGAAACTATCTGACCTCGTTGTTCGGTACGTTGCGACTCAGTACTGAAAGTTCATCGATAGCGCAGCAGTGGCTCTTTGTACTCCAGCAGGATGGCTATTTCAAAATCATGAATATGTATGACGGGAAATATCTTTCCGTATCGGGATCCTCCACATACAATAATACGAGTCTGTATCTGAATACTCTTTCTTCGAAAGTACCACAAGACTTTGCAATCTATTTTGATTCCAGGAATCAGAACTACGAAGAAGCAGACATTTTCTCGACTGCATACATTGACAACAATCTGAAACTGATCGAAGAGCAGAACACCTATACTTCCGAAAACATATTGGAAATTAATGCGGAAAGCTATTTCACTCTTTATCCTACAGTTAACAAAGGAGACTTCTCTGTCAAAAGCGAACTTCTGACAGGCACAGTGGAGGTTCAGGTAGTGGAAGCAGGAAGCGGAAAACTGGTCTATTCGCAATCCGTTAACTTTGACGGCTCTTATGTTTCATTTGATCTATTCAATGTCCTATCAGCCGGAATGTATCTGGTAAGTATCAAATCAGATGTCGGCACAGTAGTCAAAAAGATGATGGTCATCAAGTAATGATATCTCAAACAAATAAAGAAGGAGAAGGATTACGCAGAATAAACAGAAATAAAATATTCGATTTCTAGGTATATTACTAAACAGATAGTACATTTACAATCAAATCATTTTATGTAAAAAGAATGAAGAAGCCTATTATAAATGACACCAGGAGAAACAAGAAAAAACCTTTTTCTTATGTAACGAAATCGGATTTCTTGTATTTCAATTTAATCTGTGCCTTCCTTTTTGTCTTTGTAGCCTATTATCTTACTGGGATTCATAATGTCAATTACCTCATCAAGATAGAAGAATTATCATTGTTCTTGCCTACAAACCTCTATCTCAGCGATTGCATGAAATCGGCAGGAGGTCTTTTGGTCTATTGTGGCACCTTTCTGACGCAATTCTTTTACCATCCTTGGCAGGGAAGCACGATATTCGTCACGCTTCTTCTGCTACTATCTTATCTGGCTGTTAAAGCGTTTCGAATACCGGGTAAATATTCTGCTCTTGCGCTTATTCCTTCCGCCATGCTTTTATTATCATTGACAGAAGTTGGTTATCTCATATACATATTAAAATCGCCGGGATATTTTTACTCCAATCTGTTGGGAGTAATTGTTACGCTGTGTAGTTTCTGGGGATACAGGATTATACACTCATGGAAATGCAGGACACTTTTCATCGCGCTATTCATCTTTGCAACTTACCTATTGTTTGGATTCTATACTTTGTTTGCAACCTTGTTATGTGTCGTTTACGAGATCACCTCGTACTTCTCAGATAAGAATTCAAGACACTTTTATCCTCTTATGACGGCGATACTCTTTGCTATCTTCATTCCCTATTTCTACTATGTATTTTTATCTACCCGGATGCTCTTTACATATATATATATAGCAGGACTACCCAAATTCTATTTCAATGATTCGGAACTTACATTATGGATTCCATTTGTCCTGTTGTTTTTGTGCATAATATTGTTTACATTCTTTCTTTTCAAACGACCTAAAACAAACAAAGCCGACCTTTCCTTCGTATCTGTTTCATTCCTATACCTATTGAGTCTGGCAGGCACCTATTATTATTCATTTGAGGATGAGAACTTCCGTGCATCGCTGGACATGGATCTGGCTATCTTCCGAAATGATTGGAACAGAGTCCTGGAAGATTCGAAGGGATTGAAAGGCGAACCGACACGGTTAATCGTTATGAATACCAATTTAGCCTTACATAAATCCGGCATTGCAGCGGATAAGATGTTTTCATTCAAGAATGCTTCTGTCCCCTATGATATACCCCGGCTTGCTCAAGTGCTGAGAAATGCAGGAGCAAAAGCTCTTTATTTCCAATATGGCAAGATAAACTATTGTTATCGCTGGTGCATGGAAGACAAAGTAGAGTATGGCTTGAAAGTGGAATACTTGAAATACATGGTGAAGTGCGCTCTCATGAATAGAGAGTTTCCTCTGGCTCAGAAATACAACAGCACTTTAATGAAGACCCTGTTTCATAAGAAATGGGCCCTGAAATATCAGAAATACATAGATAATCCTTCCTTGATTGAGAAAGATCCGGAGTTTAAAGCTATCATTCCATTAATGGCATATGACGATATTCTGGATGGTGACGCTGGTCTGATTGAGGTATATCTGGTTAATAATTTCGCATATATGCAAGGGGGTCCTCCCGAACTGGTGGATCTTTCCATACAAAACAATCTCATACTTAAAGACATCAATCGGTTTTGGCCACGTTTCTTCTTGTATGCAAGGACGCATGATCACATTCCTGTCCATTATCAGGAAGCTGCGGTACTCTATTCCTATCTGGAAAAGAAAGTAGATATCAATAATGTGAAGATAGATCCTCAGATATACACTCGTTTTAGCGAACTGCTGAAGATGTCCGAAACATATGCCGGAAAGTCAAATGAGTTTACTAGTACGGCTTTGAAAAATAACTATGGAGACACCTTCTGGTATTATTATTTCTTCATAAAAGATTTGAAAACGAACTAAACTAAGCTGCCAAATGAGATTTATCTTTTATTTCGGACTGATACTATTACTATTCCTGAGTTCCTGTTCCAAACAAGTACCTCGGGATGCTGCGCTGCAAAGTACTCCGGTATCGATATATCCGGATTACACTGCGCTGACCATACCCTATAATATCGCACCTCTTAATTTTGAGATACGACAAGATGCTCGGCAATATCTTACACGCATCTACTCATCGCAAGGGAAAGAAATTATTATGGAAGGGAAAAAAGTCTGCATCCATCCTAAAGACTGGAAGAGACTGCTGAAAGAGAATAAAGGGGACACTTTATATACAGAAATATACCTGAAGAAAGAGGAGCAATGGATGAAATATCCTCCTTTAAAGAACGTGATTGCTTCGGAACCGATTGACCAATACATCTCATACCGGCTGATAGAGCCATCCTATGTTACGTATGAAGAAGTGACCATCAATCAGCGAAACTTGACCAGCTTTGACGAGAAAGTGATATACAGTAATCAGACACTGTCCGATGGTGATGATGGACAATGCGTCAATTGTCATTCCTTTCAGAACTATAATAAGACAGGTAATATGCAGATGCATATCAGACAACGGCTGGGAGGCACAGTGATAGTAACCGGTAAGAAGGTGAGAAAAGTCAACCTAAAAACCGACAGTACTATCTCTGCAGGAGTATATCCCTCTTGGCATCCCACAGAGAACCTGATTGCTTATTCCGTCAACACAACCGGCCAGGACTTTCATACCAAAGATGCTCAGAAAGTGGAAGTAATGGATTATGCCTCGGATCTGATCTTGTACGATGTATCAAAGAATGAAGTGACAGCTATTGCCGGTGAGAAAAATGAATTCGAAACATTCCCCTACTGGAGTGCGGATGGAAAGTCGTTGTATTATGTTTCTGCACATTTCGAACAAAAAACGGATAATATAGACAGTGAGCTAGCCGAATACTACCAGCAAATAAAGTACAACATCTATCGGAAACCCTTTGACATCAAGACCCGTCAGTTTGGGATAACAGACACAATCTTTATGGCATCGGATTATCAAAAAAGTGCCACATTCCCCAGAGAGTCACCCGACGGGAAGTACCTGTTATTCACACTTGGTGACTTTGGCAACTTTCATATATGGCACAAGAGCAGCGACTTATATCTAATGGATCTGACTACAAGAGCAGTTCGCGCACTCAAGGAAGTGAATAGTCCGGATGTGGAAAGCTATCACTCGTGGTCATCCAACGGAAGATGGATTATATATAGTACAAGAAGAGATGACGGATCTTATACGAGACCCTATATCGCCTATTTCGACAAAAAGGGGAATGCTCATAAACCTTTTATCCTTCCACAGGAAGATCCAGACTTTTATGCCCAATTCTTTAAGTCTTATAATATTCCGGAGTTCATGACCGAACCGGTAGAAATTTCACGTCATTCATTTGTAAAAGCGATAGAGAAGGATGCGATCAATGCAACAAACAGCAAACGACTGCCTGTTCCTAAATGAATGTATCCCCGCAAAATGCAATGGGTTGACACTATTACACTCTTACTTTGAATGAACATGAAAAAACTCTTTATCACACTTGGAAACCTGCTTCTTATTTGGACTCTTCTTGCTCAGGAATGGACTCCGCAATCATGGCCGGTATTAAAGAAATATGATCAGGCACATCTGGAAAAGATTGCTCTGCCACTGGGTGGCATCGGCACCGGAACTGTATCATTGGGAGGGCGAGGCGAATTGAGAGATTGGGAAATCATGAATGTGCCTGCCAAGAATTACAGCACAGTAACTACAGGCAATAACGCCCCTTTCTTTGCCATCTATGTGAAGAAAGGAGTAGAAAAGCCAACTACCACACTGCTTGCCGGACCACTTTACCCACAAGAATATCAGCATTACGAAGGGCGTCCGGTCAATCATCATGGATTACCCCGATTTGCCGATGCTTCGTTTGATGCCGCATATCCCTTCGGACAAGTTCACCTGGCTGATCCTGCTCTTCCCGTCAAAGTGACAATCAAAGGCTTCAATCCGTTGATCCCCTGCGATGCCGAGGCAAGCGGTTTGCCGATCGCCATCCTCTCTTATGAAGTGACAAATACGTCGGATCAACCTTTGGAGGTAGCAGTCTGCGGTTCCATGCGCAACTTTGTGGGTAAGGATGGCAGTCAGTTCAGTACGGACTGGAAAGGGGATTACATTCCTACAGGAGTCAGACATAATATCAATAAGTACAAAGAGGGTAACGGAATCAAAGGCATTTATCTGTATTCAGATGAGGTGTCAAAAGAAGATCCGGCATGGGGCACCATCTCCCTGACCACTCAGTCTGCAACCGGAGTCAGTTACCGCACCTCTTCCCGTTCGGACAATTGGAGCAATGCCATGCTCAACTTTTGGGATGACTTCAGTGCCGATGGCCTGCTTACCGAGCGACCCAAACTGGAAGATCAGGATCCAATGGCCTCGCTGGCTGTCCGCAAAATGATTGCACCAAACAGCCGGCAAACCTTCACCTTCTTTATCACCTGGAACTTCCCCAATCGGAAAGCGTGGTCAAACACCGTTGTTGGCAATTACTATAGCAACAAATATCCCGATGCATGGACGACTGCCGAACAGATCATTCCGCAACTCCCTCAGTTGGAAAAAGGAACTTTGACGTTTGTAAATGCCCTGTTGGATGCTACTTATCCGGAAGAGGTGAAAGAAGCAGCGCTCTTCAACCTAGCGACCTTGCGTTCGCAAACTGTTTTCCGTCTTCCCAGCGGTCACCTGATGGGATGGGAGGGAGTGATGGATCGTTTTGGATCCTGTCAGGGATCCTGTACCCATGTATGGAATTATGAAATGGCGACCCCCTTCCTTTTCGGCGACTTGGCACGCAGCATGAGAGATGTGGAATTCAATTATGCGACAAAAGAGAATGGTCTGATGAACTTCCGTGCCAACTTGCCTTTATCTGAGGCAAACAAAGGAAACTCCGCAGCCGCCGACGGACAAATGGGATGCATCCTGAAGATGTATCGTGAATGGCAGCTTTCCGGCGATAATGATTTTCTCCGCACCAATTGGACACACGTAAAGAACGTACTTTCGTATGCCTGGGTGGAAAAAGGATGGGATGGCAATCAGGACGGCGTCATGGAAGGTTCGCAGCACAATACGATGGATGTCAACTATTTTGGTCCTAACCCACAGATGGGATTCTGGTATATGGGTGCGCTCAAGGCTGCTAAAGAGATGGCTCTTTTCATGAAAGACAAAGTCTTCGCTCAGAAATGCGATCGTCTCTATACGCAGGGAAGTCAATGGATGGATGCCCATCTCTTCAATGGTGAATATTATGAGCAAAAGATCACTGATCCGACCACTTTTGAGTTTATAGATATAGATTCGCCTGATGCTCAGATTCCGGAGTTTCAGTTGGGCAAAGGATGCCTGGTCGATCAGTTGGTCGGACAATACATGGCACATATCTGTGGGTTAGGTTATCTGGGCGATGAGGATCATATCCGGAAGACCATGAAGAGCGTTATGAAATACAATTTCGTTCCTGACTTCAGCCGACACTTTAATAATATGCGTTCGTATGTCATGGGTGAAGAGGCGGGATTGCTGATGGCTTCGTGGCCAAACGGCAGACTGGAAGTTCCATTCCCTTATTTTGCAGAAGTAATGACCGGATTTGAATACTGCGCTGCAGTTGAAATGATCTATGAAGGACAGCAGGCCGACGCCTTGAAATGTATCCGTGCCATTCGTGAACGACACGATGGAGCAAAACGTAATCCGTTTAGTGAAGCAGAGTGCGGATATCATTATGCCCGTTCAATGGCAAGCTGGGGAACGATTATCGCACTATCTGATTTTTCTTATTCAGGGGTAAACCAAAGCATGCAGATCACTTCTACTCCCGGCACCTATTTCTGGAGTAACGGATATGCCTGGGGTACCTGTATGGTCACAGCAGACCAAGTGACTCTTCAGGTACTGAAAGGAATATTGGAGCTTCGTTCCTTTCAGTTAGTTGGTCAGAAAGAGAAGAAGTTGAAAAACTTCAAGATGGTTGAAGGGGATATCCGGATAATCAAATAATCAAGTCGCATACAAAAGTGAACCAGATGTCTTTGTTCTCTTTTGTATGCGACATGAATTTTTGAGGTATATTCCTTTAGTTGATATTGTTAACTGCCTTTCTGGGAGTGACACGAACCCATAGTTCTGGTATCCACTGTTTATAAGCGTCATTATAATATTCTAATAAGAGCGCATTTTCATCCAGAAGTTTGAATCTCATCTGACTTTCGGATTTATCCAAAGCCGACGAAGTATAATGTCTGGTGACAGACTCAGAATATGTGCTGTCTGAGGTTATTTTGTAGGTTCCCCAATGTGACACAGTGCTACTTAAATCATTGCTGGTAATAGAAAAGAAAATAAATGTATTGTCTGTATTCAGTACTTTATAAGCAGGAGATTTGACGATTTTTGTCTGCCCGTCGTCTGTTTTCTTCGCTTGAGTTAGTTGCCAAACACCGACCAGAGATTTCGACTCTATAAACTCTTTTTGAGCAAAGGCCATACATGTTACAACCAATAGCGCAATGGTAAATAATGATTTTTTCATGATATGTATGAATTAGTTGATGTTGTTTACTACTTTTCTTGGAGCGACACGTTTCCATATCTCCGGGACCCACAGTTTGTTAACGCTGTTGTAATATTGCATCAGGAGCGTATTTTCGTCCAGTAGCTTGTATCGCATAAGACTTTCCGAATTGTCCAAATCAGGAAAAGCATAATGTTTGATCACAGATTCGGTAAATGTGCTATCAGACGTTATTTTATAGGTACCCCAGTGTGTAACATTGCTATTCAGATTGTTGAAATTGTTGATTGAAAAACAATAGAAAGTCATGTCTTCTTTCAATACTTTATAAGTAGGAACATTAAAGATTTTTGTCTGCCCGTCAGGAGAAGAGTTGTCTACTTGAGCTTGTTGCCAGATGCCGACCAGCGACTTTGATTCAACAAGATCTTTTTGTGCAAAGGTCATACTTGTAATGACCATCAATGCAACGGTAAAAATTAAATTTTTCATAGAGATAATTGTTATGAATGATACATTTGAAAAGTTTTAAGATCTTGTTGTTCGTTATTTAAGGGTTACCATTCCCCCGGTATTCATCTCTTTAATCGTAACACGAACCCAAATCTCAGGAGTCCAGGTGTCGTTGCTAAGCACGTGAAATTGAACGAAGAGAGTGTTTTTGTCCACTAATTTATAACGCATATCATTGTTCTTCGTTGGCAGACCTAACGCTGACAGCGATGTTTGCACATTTTCTGTGTATGTACTGTCCGATGTCACTTTGTAAGAACCAAACATCGTTAATGCCAGACCGGAACCGGTAGGTGAAGTCATGAAAGAGAAGAAAGTGCTGTCCGCGTTGATTACTTTATATATTCCAGAAGGAGCTATTTGGTTAGTCCCGTCCGCATTTTTTGTTACTCTGATGTGTTGCCAGAAACCGACAATAGAATTGGATTCGATAACACGGTTTTCTGCTTGTGCTGATGTCAAACCTATGAACAGAAAGAATACAAAAATAATTTTTTTCATGGAGATAATTGTTATGATTAATACTTTGGGGAAATTTCGTTTGCAAATATATTATATAATTTTCTATAACTAGAATAAATAAGGAATCTATTTTTAAAAACAGAATAAGTTTTTAAGATATTATTGTATGGTTTGATCGGACTTACCAGTTGAAAGAGGATGTTTGTTGCCGGAATATCTACTCATCTTCCTGATTTTTAAAGTTCACATTCAATATCCTTCGAAACTCTTTCCAGAAGTCAGCCTTTTTGTAAGCTGCTTCCGATCCTTTGGGCACATACACGATACATGAGTCTTTGCTCACACCCTGAAAACCATCTGCGATCATAATGGGTGGTGTTTCGTTCAAAACAGTGATGGATCTAAGATCTCCGCAATTCCAAAAAGCACTATAGCCGATTTTTTGAATACTTTTAGGCAATGTAATCGATTCCAGATATTTTTCGCCATAAAACATGGATGGTCCGATTTCATTATCTACTGTAGGATATTTCTCATCTCCACTCACTATGGTGGCATTCTCCAAGTCTAGAATTCTAAGAATTGGAAGCTCCTTTATTATGAAGATATCCATTCCGTTGATTGGTCCGGAAATAGATAGTTTGATCACTTTTTGATAATCATTCCGAATGGATTCCCGAAAAGTTCCGGCCTTCTGTAAGCTTATTTTATACTCAGTGACGGCATCCTCTTCGAGTATATTATAATGAGTCAACTCAGTGCCTCGCCATCCATCCGCTGATAAATATGTTTTACCTGCGTTTTTAGGTACGTAAAAGATGCAACCGGGTAAGTACGAAAAAGAGTTCTTAAATGAGGGTGGCGTTGCTGCTTTACAATCTACTCTTTTAAGAAAATCGCAATCTCCAAAAGCTCTAACTCCAATATGAGTAACGCTCGAAGGAATAGTTACTGAGGTGAGACCCCAACAACCAAAGAAAGCAAAATCTTGTATTGATATGACACCTTCAGGTAGTATGACTGATCTCAAGTTTGGGTGTTCATAGAATGCATCCTCTCCAATAGAAGTTACTTTGTACGTTCGTCCTTTATATTTTACTTTGTCGGGAATAACAGCCTTTTTAATGGATGTATCTTGTCTTATAACTGAAACAGATGTACCGTTACTGTTTGTGCTATACTTCAAACCTCCTGCCAGAAAATTAAAGGCATATCCCGAAAGGGATAATAAAACAGCCAGAAAGAAGACGATTAGTTTTTTCATGTCGTAAATTATTGAATTACCTCTTCATACACTTTGCATGTCTCTTCTATCATTCTGGAAAGAGTGAATTTTGATAGATATCTTTTTCGAGCACCAATCGAAAGTGAAGCACGTAAAGAGCTATTCTCTGATAATCGGATAAGAGTTTGAACTAATTGATCTTCATCAATACGTAAACCAATATATCTATGAAATAATGTTCTGACCTTAAGAGCACTTACCCCATCAATAAACATTTCGTCTAATCCATCTACTGCCGTTGTGATAATAGGTAGTCCAAACATAGCCATCTCAATAGCGACATAACTACACTGCTCTTGCAAAGAGGCAATACAACCAATATCTGCCCATTTGTAATACTCCTTTAAAGTTTCGAAATCAACTCTTCCCGGAAGTTGAATGTTTAAATGTGAATATTTTGTTTCGATAAGATTTCGTGTTCTTGAATCTACACTTCCAGCAGCAATAAGTTCAAACGTTTTGCCTTGCTTATGTAAACGATCCATTGTATTGAGGATAGTAAAAATGCCTTTACTTTCAGAAAGCCCTCCTACATAGAGAAGTCGTCGTCCTTTTTTGGGGAACTCTCTATGCTTATCGCCTTCTGTATTGCAGTCATCCATACCATTGGTGATTATTGCTATTCTCTCTTTAGAAGTCTGAGCTATATTATGGACAAACTCTTTCGCACACGCTGTAACACAGATAACCTTATCAGCGGACAAATAGGAACGTTCTTCGCTGATATTAGTCATGTAGATTTTTCTGTTATAATTCTTTTCTTTGTAATATTGTTGATATTGTTCTTTAAAGAGATCTTTGTGTAGATTCAATACTCCTTTCCAAGGGATACAATGAAGATGAGTAATGATTTTACAACCGTATTCTTCTTTCATTATTAAGGCTAGATCAATAAGATTCAATGTGTGGATGTGAACTAATGATACAGAATAAATAGAGAGGTACCTTGAGATGATTTCTATCACTACCCGATAGTACTGCTCACACCAGAACTGCGTTGAGATGATAGGATCTTGTTCCTCTGGAAGAGGGATAATGATTTTTTTATATCCTTCTTTTTGTTCTTCCTTGTGGAAGAACAGCTGTGGGTCATTTCGCAAACTAAGCCAAATAATTTCATAGGTTCCAACTCTTGTAAGTCCGTTTAATAAAGATTCAAGATATCGGTCTACACCAGATGTATTGGAGGAACTACTCATGTCCATTAACAGTATCTGTCTTTTCATTATAGTTAATTGTTTGAATAATTTGTTTTTCAGCTCCTTTGATCTCATGAATATCCGGAAGAAGAATCAGCTCACTTAGTCTTTCTCTTGCAGATGGATCTTCTACAGCTATCTCATACATCAAGAGCTGGGTTAACCCTCCTTTGAGTTTCGAACAATATATATTGTTTTGCATTGCATTTTGTATAAATGTCTCAGTTTTCTCTCCATGGATATAGATAGGATCAGTAAAACTTTTATCTAATAAATTACAGAATGAATCAATGATTCTGTCTTGCGTTGAGATGGCTTCAAGAATAGCAGACAAGTCTATTCTATTTGATTTAGTTTGATACAAAAAATAGTTTGCCGTAGATGATTGCATCAATAATCCTGAATCCAGCACTTTTCTGTAAGTTATTATAGTTTCAGAAACAAGAGTTTTATTGAGCTGAGATGAAATATCTCGCCTTTCAGCCCGTCTTAGCCACTGTATCCATAAGATAAACCGTCGTTGCAACTCTAGTGTTAATGGTGAATCGACAGTCAGTATATGTGACAAATCATTTAGCATTTCTTCTGTATTCTTTTCCCATAAGATTGCAGCATTGCCCATGCATGACTGGAACCTCATGAATTCATCTTTTCCAAAAGCATAAAGAAGAGCGTACAATTTATCCATTCTTTCCTGCCATTTACCGGAATCATCGCAGATGTATATGGCAATCTTATCCAGTTTATCGCCGATAAGTTCATTCGCATCAGCTTCAATAAAACGATTCTCAACCAGATATCGAAGAGCATAAGCGATGCCTGATAGTCCCTTTTCAAGATCACAAACTTCTGTTTTGGATATCAGAGATTGATTCAGTAGTTCGAAAGCATGGTTTTCTATTCTCTCATCATTTAAATAGCGACTTAGTTCAAACAGACCAACAGCTAGCCCCGCTTTTCCATAATAAAGACCGGAGTTATTCTTTGAGTATCCGTTTAAGATCAGATAGTCGGAGAGTTTCGTGTAATATTCTTTGGCTTCCATTGTATTACTTCCAATTGATTATTTGATCTTGAAAAATATCCGCCATAGGTTTATCTTCAATATAGTCGTACAGACAATTTGAACGTATTGAGTAATATTGATTCCAGACACTGCTCAATTTTCTAAGATATTGAATAAAACTCTGTTTCATGGCTGTCTCAATCTCCACGAGTTTGTCAACCGTTGCACGTTGATGTTTTAATTCAAATAATGTAAGTTCAAAGTTTTTTTGCGAAAGCTCATAGCTCTTTTTTGCCATTGCCATCGTCTCAATCAGATAATTATACTGTTCCACATCTTTCTTTAAACTCCTTTCTTGCTCTTCCTTCTCTTTGTTGAGATTATTTTTTGTCTGCTGATATTCATTCTTGGCAATAATCACCTTGTTTCTCCCAATGCCCCAATTAAACAATGGTATCTGAAGCCCAACAGTTACCGACTGCTGAGAAAGTGGTTTATGATAGACATTATACAAGTTTGTACCATACTGGTTAGTACCATAATTCATGTTGATAGTTGCATTCAGCCATTGGTCCATACGAGCCTTGTAGACAGTTTGTTCGGCCTCAATATCGCTGACCATCCTATTTTCCGGGTCCGGACTATAAATCTGAATTTTCTGTTGAACATCTGCCACCTGAATACTGAGTGGCATTTCGCTGCTTGGAGGTTCCACTTCAAAAGAAGAGTCTTCGCTATGAATACTAAGTAGCGCTAACATCTCATCCATGGCATTTGAATAATTATGACTCTCTTCTTCCATTAATAAGTGCTGATTGGTGTTCTGAAGTTCCAAGGTGAGATAATCCTTCTCAAGCATAGTACCCTGATCAAGACGTATCCTTGATATTTTAAGCAATGAATCGGATGTCAGGCACTGATATTCTGCATACTCCAATGAACGTTTACACACATATAAATCCATATAAAGCTGAGCGGCTTTTTCCTGGATTGATGATAATGTCCGGACGTACTCTTTTACGATCTTATTTCTTTTCAACCGATTGACTTGCTGTTGCCAGCGATACGTTTTATACTGGCCAAATAATTGTTGCTGATAGCTAAACCGATAGGGTGTACTGCTAAAACTATATAAATCTTTAGAGAACTCTCCAAGCATATTCAAACTGGAAGAAACTGAAAAGGTCCCGTTTACATACGGCACTTTCTGGCTGACAGAAAGTCCTGTACTGCTGCTGTTAGAATAATCCTCAATATAGGAATAGCTACCGTCATTGGGGCTTTGCAGCGATCGAATTGAACGGTTAAAGTTCAAAGGGCTAAGTGAAAAGGCGAGTGTTGGCAAGAATTCTTTCCGAGTGTTCTGATCATTTAATATCTGATTTTTATAGTCAAGAGCAGCATTCTGTGCTTCAATGGAATTCAGAGCATACCGCTCAATAACTGTCTTCATATTGAAGACAATCTGTTCTTGAGCTACCAAATAATTTGAAGCAAAACAGAATACAATTCCTATTAGTGAACTATTATTAATCTTCATGTGCAGGCATCTCATTTTTAAGATTTGATTCTTCTTGTACCGATGGCAACATTTGTGTATTAACCAAATTGTAATAAAATCCTTTTTTCTTCATCAGTATTTCGTGGTTTCCAATCTCAACAACAAATCCTTTATCCAGCACGACAATCTGATCGGCATTACGGATTGTACTAAGACGATGCGCAACTACTATTACGGTACGATTTTCAAAAGCCCCGTTTAGGGCATTTATTAACCGTGATTCATTCATGCTGTCCAAAGCGTTGGTCGCTTCATCCAGAAATAAGATTTCAGGGTTGCGATACAGTGCTCTGGCAATCAGCAAACGTTGCTTCTGACCACCACTAAGTCCTCTTCCTGTTTCGCCAATCAATGTGTCGAAACCTTTTGGCATTTCCAATATCTCCTTATCAATCTGAGCAATTCGACAAGCTTCCTGTACCTGGTCATAGTTTGTTTTCTCATCAAACATGACAATGTTATTCAGGATTGTATCATTAAACAGCTTACCATCCTGCATTACGACACCACACATTGCACGCCATTGTCTTAATCCGATGCTTTCCACGTTCATGTTTCCCATCTTTATCTCTCCATACGAGAGTTTATACATACGTACAAGTAACTTTAACAGTGTGGATTTTCCACTTCCGCTGCCTCCCACTATAGCCGTTATTTTGTTGTGGGGTATAAATAAATTTATATGTTGTAAGACAAAAGGACTGTTGGGCTGATACTGAAACATCACATTGTGAAGTGAAATGCTTTTGTCAGTGGGCAATATTTCGCTATTCCCAGTGGACATAATCTCCTCTTCATCGTCTAACTGGCGAATTTCATTGATCCGATAAAAACTAATCTTTGCATACTGGGCTGAAATTACGAAATTGATAAACTGAATCAACGGACCATTCAGCATGCCAAGAATAAATTGAGCGGAGATCATTACACCAAAGGTGATCTCTCCATTGATCACTCCCATCGCGCAATAAAACACAATAGCCATGTTTTTAATACTCTCAATAAACTGCGCGCCGAGATTTTGTAAGTTTGTAACATTCAATACACGTTGATTGACCCTATACAAACCAGCCTGTATCTCTTCCCACTTCCAGCGTCGTGGTTTTTCAATATTGTAGATCTTGATATCCTGGATGTTTGAAACCGTTTCTACCCAATAGCTCTGGTTTTTCGAGACCAGTTCAAAATATTCCCAATCCAGCTTCTTTCGTATGGATAAGAATAGTAATACCCACAAAACATAGAGTATTGAACCCCCTAGAAAGATATAAAATAAGGCCGGGTGATAAAGAAATAAAATGATACTGAAGACCACAAAGGTGAACATCGAAAAGATAAAGGAAAGGGAGTTATTCATGATGAAACTCCTAATTCGCTCATGGTCTTGTGCCCGCTGTAAAATATCTCCAATCAACTTGTTTTCAAAGAAAGTGACGGGGAGCTTCATAAGCTTGACCAGATAATCAGAAATTAATGCAATGTTTACACGTGAAGTGATGTGCATCAATATCCAGTCGCGTACTATATTAAAAATGGTAACACTTAATAAGATGGTAATATTTCCAATCAGTACCATATTAATAAAACTGATGGCGGATGTTTTTATTCCGATATCTATCACTGCTTTTGAGATAAAGGGGAGGATGGCTTGTAGCAATGTGACAAGAGTCATTATAATCAGTATGATAATAAACTGTCTCTTGTAAGGTCTTAAGTAGCGAATAATGCTCATAAAACTTTTCCTCTCCATTAGCTTTTGATCTTTTGTCTGATTAAAATCAGCTGTAGGTTCAATAGCTAAGACTGCTCCCTGTTTTTCACCCGGTAGTAGCCATCCTTTCATGAATTCGTCATGTGTATAACGAATCTTGCCTTTGGCCGGATCTGAAACATAAACATGTTTCTTTGTTGTTTTGAAAACAACAATAAAGTGATTTTGTTTCCAGAAAGCAATCAGAGGTAAAGGTACCTTGGTAACCAAATCATCTATTGTGGCACGAACAGCAAGCGTTCGCAATCCGATGCCTTCAGCACCGGTACTGATGTCCAGCAAAGAAACACCTTCTTTACGAATGCCACACTGGTCACGCAGATATTGAAGAGAATAAAAGCGACCGTAGTATTTGGCAATTATCTTTAAGGAAGCAGGACCGCAATCCTGTGAGTCCATCTGGTATTCAACAGGAAAGCGATCAATAATCATGGTATTCATATCTGTTGGTTTCTATTTTGTTCCTAATGACTTGAGGTTGTCAAACAACCTCTCTATAAGTCTTTTATCTTTAGTAATGATTTCCGCCGTACCTTTGCTCTCAAAATCGATATTTAAGAGGATGCCGTAGTTCGTCACAGCTCCATCCGGAAAATGGACAATTGCTAAATAGCTATCAACATTACCATCTTTAGTCGTGACAAGACTTGGCATTTTTGATACTTTTGTCACTTTACCCTTTATGTATCCATACTCATCGTACGGATAATTGTTAACCTTGACATTAACAGGCTGTCCGACTTTGACCTTTCCGGCGCCAATAGATGGTATACGTACTTCACCGAACAGTTCTTGTTGTTTGGGCACGACAGTAAGCACCTCTGCTCCTGATTGAACAAAGCCATGATTGCGCCAAAAGCCTAAATATTCCAATCTTCCCTCAAAAGGTGAGATTAGTAAATATCGTTCTTTCCAGACACGGATCTCATTCAATAGATAATTCCGTTTCCCTTGCACTTCTGACAAAAGTTTCTCTATGGTTTCTTTTTGTTCTATTCGTGTACGTCTGATTTCAATTTCATTTTGATCAATCCTCCCCAGTACGGTGGAACGGTTACTCTCTGTACTCCAATAGCTCTCTGATGAGTTCAGATATTGTGTACGCTGCTGATCCAAATCCTCTTCTGTGATTGCTTTGTGGGTCAGTAGTAACGAATCCTTTTTTAGTTTCTTGCTACTCAACTCCAAAGCTTCCTGACGTATCTTTCGATCGGCATCCACATGATGTAAAATCTCGCGGTCAGAAGCTATCTGACTATTCAAGTTTCTAATCACAGTCTGATAAAGATCAGAATTAAGGTTTTGTTTGTATAGGTTCAAAGCAAGCAAATAATCGTTGAAAGATCCGCTTAACTCACCCATCGCATCTTTGTGGATCTCTATCATACTATCTTCTGAGGCACTGAAAGAAAGATTAAGAACTTTCTCAAGTGCAAGCACCTCTTTTGGCTCAGCTGCATTTTGAATAGATGCCAAAAGGTCGTTTTGTTTTACCATATCGCCATCCTTATGATAAAACTCTAATTCTCCATCTACTTTTGAAACTAACCGTACTGGTGCCGCACCTGCTGTAAGTGATATATTACCATCTACTGTATCCGGATAAGATATAACACATGATAATGTAAATGCGATAACCACCATTACAGTAACAACTACAGCTACATATGTGGCACCTTTTGTTGGCATCCTGTCTACAATAGCTTGTACCTCCTCACAACGCTCATTGGCGTTAGAGGAGGTAGCTAGCTGATCTGGCTCTTTAGATTCTGTGGCCATATTATATTTTAATGTTTTTATGCAGAGCGTAAATCTGTCTATTTGTTTATAGCAAAGGGGAAGATCATCTGTGTTATCCATGCGAATCTTTATGGAGTTGCAGATCTTCAAGTGTTCCAAACAAGAATATATTCACCTCGTTTATGAGCTTTATCTCCTTTTGCAATAACCCTAAGTTTAGAGTCGCAAATGGTAGTTAGAAATACAAAATCGTATTCCTAACTCAGGTTCATGTTTTTTGAAAATTACTTATTACCATAATAGATATAAAACTTTCTCCATCCTTCATCCTGAGCGTACACCGCATCGCATCCTCTGGGCACATACAATTTGCACTTGTCATTTAACATGAAGGAGGAAAGGGCTGAAACAGGAGGTGTTTTCGTCAGAATGGTGATAGATTGAAGTCTATAGCCATGCGAAATAGCATGTTCTCCAATTCTTATCAGCCTCTTGGGCAGAACAAGGGATTCCCAATAGGGTATAAAATCAAACATGTTATCTCCAATGACATTGTCTATTGTTGTATCATTCTTACTACAGTAACTTTCACCTCCACTTACGATGTCTGCATCTCCCAAATCAAGTATCCTGAGAACAGGCAGTTCAGATCTGATAATTTTGATATCGGTACCATTTATAGGTCCGGCTATCGTAAGTTTAATTACCTTATTCAGATTATCCTTTCCAATAGCTTCCAGCAATGTGCCAGCCTCCTTCAGTTTCACGTTATAGGTAGTGATCGTTCCTTTCTCAATAATGTTGATGCGATTCAAAGTGGAATATATCCATCCGGGGGCAGATGAATATATTTTACCGGTGGATTTCGGCACATAAAAGATACAACCGGGTAAGTATCCTATACGATAGCCTCCTATCGTAGGAGGAGTTTTCCCCTGACAAAAAACTTCGGCAAGCTTATCACAACCAATAAATATACTTCTTCCTATATAGCTGACACTCTCAGGAATCGTAAGCGATCTTAGGTTATTGCCTGAACAAAAAGCGTCTTCATGTATAGCAACAACGCCGGATGGAATGACATATCGTTCCGCCTTTCGGTTTGGATAAGACAAAAGAGTGTCTTTGCTCTTATTATACAAAACCCCTTCTATATCTGCAAAACAGGTGTTCTTCTTTGCTACTGAAAATTTTGTCAATAAATTGCAATCGGAAAAAGCAAGTTTGCCGATTGAAGTAACACTTGAAGGAATTGAAATAGAGGTTAAGTGTGTGCATTCTCTAAAACCATTGGGGGCTATCGAAGTTACTTTGTACGTTCGGCCTTCATATTCTACCTTTTCGGGGATAACGGCTTTTTTTATGGATGTATCTTGACGCATTACGGATACTGACGTACCATCACTGTTAGTACTATAATTCAGACCTCCTACCAGAAAATCAAAACCGTATCCCGAAAAGGATAGAATGAGTAATAGAAATAAGACTGCTTGCTTTTTCATCCCTTTAATTTTTAGATGTTTAACAATAGTATCATTGTATTAGTTTAAAGTGCAATTATACGTTTGTTCGTAAAATTGTTTGACAGTTTCGTAATTACTCCGATCAGTGTCTGTTAATATATCAACATGATCTTTAGTCCAACTTGCTGCATTGTTACAAGCATCTTTATAACTAGCCGACGTTGTGTAAGATGTAGGAACACCTTCATTGATTTGAGCAGCAAGAGCAGCTAATTCTATTACTCTAGATGTGAGTTTATCTACTGAAGAATAAGCAGTATTATTTTTTATAGTAGAGTATGTTTGATGGTGGGCATATTCGTGAGTAACGGCACTTCTAAATTCTGAGAAATTACCGTTTGTGATTTTAACTGATAATTCATCTAATGATAGTTTTATAGTATCAGTCTCTGGATCGTATAACCCTGTAACTGGGTTACCATCTTTATCTTTAAGTATATCTGAGATGATGGTAGTGACACCGGTAGCTTTTGAATCGCAATATGCATATGCAAGGCTAGCTGCAGAAACTTGGTTCCCTGTATTATTATTTAGTTCAGCTAATGATTGAGAACTATTATACAAGGAACCAGGATTAGAGCCTGAGCCGCCTAATTGATAATAAGTTTCATAATCAGTAAAGCGTACTTCATCGTGACCGTCTGAAACATGCCCTAAGTATTGAACACCACTGGGGGTTTTCACAAAAAAGTCACTACCTCCAACACAACATTTTTGTTCATTCTCACAAATAACAGGCATTACTTCTGCCAATTGAATCAACGACATTTTTTCTAGTTTTTTCATTTTCGTTGTTTTTAATGATTGATAGTTTAGAAATCGGGAATATACTAATTAATAATTGAGATTTTTGTTAAATAATTAGATCAACAGATTTGTTCCTGCTAGTGAAAGGACTATGCCATATTGTTGATGAATTAATTCTTTTGCAGTATATTGTTTATTATCAGATAAAATTGTTGTATTGCTATCTCACTAGGAAGGATTTGTTTTTCAACTAAACTACGTTCTAATGTATAGAGCTGAAGCAATTGATCCAGATCTTTAATTTGAGCAATAAGATACTCAATAATTTCCCAACGGATTTCTTCTGATGTTTTTTTCTGTTCTAGATGATGACTTTTAGATACTTGCTCTTTGGAGATGCGATAGTAGAGTAACGGTTGAGCTTCTATGTAGAAACGCGCATTTATTTTTGCCATTTCAAACCATAATTTGTAATCTTCCGCAAGGGAATAATTCATGTATTGTATTTTATGATGTATCCAAAAATTCCGACGAATCATCACTGTAGAATGAAAGATGAAATTGTCTTTTAATAGTTTGAGTATAGGCTCTTTTATTTCACCATGCAAGTCTCCGATGACTTTATTGGCTATATCTTTACCAAAGGTTTCCATCCATGAACTGCAAACATCAATATCTTTGCGTTTTTCCATAATTGCAACCTGAATCATTAATCGTTCGGGAATCATAAGGTCATCAGCATCCATTCGAGCAATATATTTTCCTGTTGCTTCAGCAAATCCGCGATTGAGTGTTGCAATAAAATTATGCTCACAAATAATCAAACGAACACGCGGATCATTAAAACTAGATATTATTTCAGTAGAGTTGTCGGTCGAACCGTCATCTAACGCTAAAAGCTCCCAATTAGTGAACTTTTGGGCTAAAATACTTTTTATAGCAGATGATACGGTTGCTGATGCATTATATACTGGCATGACAATGGAGACAAAAATTTTATCCGTTTTAGTGTTAGTAATATGTAGATTCGTATTCTTCTTTTTCATAAGTCTGCTATTTGATTTTTGCAAGTGCTATTTTGAGAATGCATGTTGTGTATTATTCATTCTTGTAATTGATCCAAATTTTCTTCCCCAGAGCTTACCCGAGGCTTCCCAACGAGAATGGTCAGATTCTGTAAGTGTCAAAGGATATTCTGGCCCTGTATCCCAATCAATAAAACGATAGTTATTATTAATGATCGAGTCTTTCCATTCAGAATTGAGCAGTATGGTATGAAAGTATAATTCATCGGGCACAAACGTATATTTGAAAAACTGATACAATATGTCGGATGGAATGCATTTTTTTGCAAGGTATTCAATACATGAATGTGTTAATGACCACCATTGTGAACCGCCAAAAGGTGTAATATTAGAAGGAAGTTCAAATCGAATATTAAATTTCTTTTGAAAGTTGATTAGTAAGTCTATATTTTCTTGGTTTTCTTCATCTGTAAGCCATTTATAACAAAATCTATCTTTTCCTCCGTTAAACCACCTATTGTATGGTATTGGGTGCCATTCCATGAAGTTTGAAGAGCTGTTTAATTCAAAAAACTTCTTTATATCTGGATCAGGGAGCAAGGGAAGGTCTTGACCGCTGACTAAATGGATAAAATCCGCCTTTTTACCTGAAGAAAGATATGTGTGAATCAGCGCAAGCGTTGCTTTGATCATACTGAATCCACCCCAATTAATTGATATTCGATTGGGCGTAAATGTTATGTAGGACTGATAAGGAGCGAGGTGCTCTTGAAAAGAGGCGATATCGGACTTACTATCTATATGGAGGTAAACAGAATTTCCTTCTACACATATCAATGAGAGTAGTCGGGCTAATTGTTGTGGATCTTTGTGAGCCAAGATTAAATATGCAAACTTCATTGTCTCTTTCTTGTTCCCTACTTTTAAGTTTAATGTTTTTTCTTGAAATGTTAATGGCATGAATAATATGCATGTAAACATTTCGGTGCAAATATATAATTCATATTCGAATAAGAAAAATAAATATGAAAAATATTTATCGAATACCACATTGAGTAAATTATCAACACAATAATATGACTGTATTTAAACGATGATTATTTTGGAGTTCTATTTGTTTATATCGTTAGCTTTCATATGTGTGAAAAGAATGAAGGGTTGTTTAATGTATCTTTTTTGTAGTCTGTTTCAGTTGTTCTAACTTCTCTTTATTTGGCATTCACTGGCTGAATTAAAGAAGATATCTTGTGTGTGTTTGTAATAAAAGTTATTTTTGCGTATCCTTTTCGGAATACATTCATATAACAGATACCCTTATGAGAAACATTGGTTTTGTACTCTCTTTCGTGTTTTCTTGCCTTTTATCTCCTCTTTACACACAGGCAGAGATTAAATGGAACAACCCGCAAACGCAGGATGTGCCGGTTATTAACGGACAGGCATGGCCTGAGGCTCTGAAGGGGACGTACCAGCGAATCCCGGAGAGTCAGCATGGCATTGTACCCGATTATGTTTGGGGAAACTCTTTACACAGTGCCGGATTGAATATCAAGTTTTATTCCAATGCGCCGGAGATTCGGGTTCGTTATACCGTGGCCGGCTCTTTTAATATGCCGCACATGCCATCCACCGGTGTTTCTGGTGTCGATCTGTATGCTACGGATAGTAATGGTGCAACAAATATTTGTACCGGTAATTATAGTTTTAAGGATACGGTAGAATATACGTATGGCGGACTTACCTACAAGAATATAGATAATCGCGGTTCGGAATTCACGCTCTTCTTGCCTCCCTTCAATAGAGTTACCTGGATGGAGATTGGGGTTCCGGATGGAAATGAGTTTGCTTTTATCCCTCGTTTAGAAGAGAAACCAATTGTGGTGTATGGTACTTCTATTGCGCATGGCGGTTGCGCTTCCCGACCGGGAATGATCTGGACAAATATTGTGCAGCGTAATTTGAAGACTCCGGTGATCAATCTGGGTTTCTCAGGTAGCGGACGGCTGGATAGTTCTGTCTTTGCCTTGCTTTCAACCATTGACGCCAGACTTTTTATCATTGATTGTATTCCCAACATGGTCAATGAGCGGACCGCTTTGATTGTAAAACGTATGGTGGATGGTGTAAAGATTCTGCGAAGCAAGAGTGACGCGCCCATCCTCATCGTGGAGCATGATGGATATGCCGGTGAATTTACAAGTCAACAAAGAGGAGATGAGTATAAGAAATCAAATATCGAGTGTAGAAAGGCATACGCGGCTTTGCTAAAGGAAGGTGTGAAAAACCTTTCGTACATGACTCATGAAGAGATTGCGATGAATCCTGATGGACAGGTGGATGGTACGCATGCGACAGACTTGGGTATGATGGATTATGCAAAGGCGTACACCAAGAAGATCCGACAGATATTGAATATGCGGGTGGGTACTGTTCGCTCAACAAATGCACGCAAGAAATGATGTGAACCGAATAACTCTGATTCTTCGCTAGTCACAAAACATCAAAGGGATACTATTTCGCAAGATATTCAGGATAGTTGCTTTCTTTTTGTGAGATTGAACTCCTGAAAAGGAATTTTATGTTATATTTGCGCGAGTATTTTTAATTGGTTAATGCAATGCCATGAAAGAAATAATACAAACGTAAGGATGACATAAGTTGAATTTAAAAAGAATTAGTAGTATGAATGAAGATACACAGGTGTCTTTTGAGACACAGAAACCGCCGAAAACATGGTTGGTAGAATCTATTTTGGTATCCCTTTTTTGTTGTCTGCCTTTTGGTATTGCCGGTATTGTTAATGCCTCAAGAGTAGAATCGCGCTTTTTCGCTAAAGATTATGAAGGGGCCATCCGTGCTTCTCAGAATGCAAAGAAATGGACAATTGTCTCTTTTGCAATTGGGTTTATCATTATCTTATTTTATGGCATTCTCGGATTTGGAAGGATGGCAGGTCACTGATAGTTGATGCAATAAAGCAAACGGAATGATGACATTAGCTGAATTCAAGAAGGGGTATAGATGGGATAGTCTGGATATAGTAGTGACATACTAGGTCTTGTTCTTCACCCATTCTTTCTGGTATAGATGGGATAGTCTGGATATAGTAGTGACATACTCTAATTATGGATTATATTGTGCCTTAGGATTGTTTTTTATGATATTATGGCATGAAAATATCCTCTTGATGCTCTCTCTCTTTATTCTCTTTGTTGTTCCTGGAGCATTAGCTCTCTTTTATATGAGATTACGGTTAAAACTGATTAGATGGGATAATGGCTTGAGTCAGAAACAGAATGTGGAGTTGTTGCGTAAAGTGGCCTTGAAACTGGAAGGGGATGGTTTTGTCCCGAGATATAAAAATGAAGTTTTGCAGCATGAGAACTATCTTAATCTGTGTTATAAATGGTCGACAACTAAAGGGTACCAAATTCGTTTGTTTGCAGATGAGGGATATATTCTGCTCAATGGACATCGTGATAATTCTACTGTAGAAATTTTTTTTATTATGGATCAGCCTGTCGTTTTCAAATGGAAATTCTTCAGTTTTTAAAGGATAGCGTAACATTAAAGAGACGTTTCCCGATAAATGAATCTTTCTCATTCATCTGTTGGCCGTTTTGTATTTCTGTTGTTTTTTTGAATTTCGAATTTGAAAGTAGTAAAAAAGTACTATTTTGCTACACCCCTGCACCTTATGCATGCCTTAGAGTATGCTGTAAGGCATGTCTGTTTCTTCAAAAAAAACTTTCTCCCCGATTTTTGCATCCAATTTTATTTGCTAAAAGGGCCTTTTTAATACATCTTTCATTGCTGAGCATCTCCCACACCGTCAAAGGCGACTCTCTTTGCCGCCATTGCGGACTTAACCCGCAATCTCCTCAGCCCCATTCGATGCAATCTGAATCAGAGGATATTATCACTCTTCAAGAATTGAAATAATCCCATGAAGATGATGCCTTGTTCATCAGTATATGTCGCAATATCATCTCCTGTGATTACTATTTTCCTGAACGAGTCATCAATCTTACGGAAAGAAGCTAACTCCTGTTGGCGTTTTTCTTCTGTCGGCAAAGCATACGCGGACTGAATGTAGTACTTATCCATTCCATTTGTAGCAATGAAATCCACTTCATGCTGCACGTATGCCGATTTCCCATCACGCATTTCCCTACTCTCAATAACTCCCACATCGACTAAATAACCACGAATACGCAATTCATTGTAAATGACATTCTCCATGATATGGGTAATTTCTTGTTGGCGGAAATTCAATCTGGCATTTCTCAAACCGATATCAACAGAATAATACTTCTTGATCGTCTCGTAATACTTCTGACCTTTAATATTATACCGTCTGGCACCTTCAAATAGGAAAGCATTTTCCAAATATCCCATATAACCATTCACCGTCTCCTCATCAATCTTAACATGTTGAACGCTTTGTAATGTGTTTTTGATCCGACTTGGATTAGTTAGTGAACCAATAGCTGAGCACAAAGCATCGACTAAAGATTCAAGAGCATTACGATTCTTTACATTGTTACGTTCCACCACATCGTCTATGTAGGTTTTTTGCCATAAACGTTGCAGATAGTTTATTTTCTGTTCTGGCGTTCGCTGGTTCAGTAGTGCAGGCATGCCACCATAGGTGTAATATTCCTTCCAAATTTCATTGATAGGTTCTGTTCGGTCTGCAGAAAACTCTTTAAAAGAGAAAGGATATACCCTGATTTCATCACCTCTTCCACGAAAGATAGTACGAATATCATTCGAAAGGAATTTTGAATTGCTACCAGTTATGTAGACATCAACATTCTCACGAGCATTCAATCCGTTTACAATCCGTTCAAACCCTTCCACCAGTTGAACTTCATCAAGAAACACATAGTAGTGCTCGCTATCAGAAATTATTAGATCATAAAGATGTTTTTTAAGTTGCTGAGGGTTCAGAAAATCTTCGTTGTTGGTATCATCATCCATGTCAAAAGAAACTATAATGATATTTTCCTCTGGCACACCATCGGATATAAGATAATCCCGATAAATCTTTTTGAGTAGCCAAGACTTACCACACCGACGTGAACCTGTGATAATCTTAACCTCACCATTGTCACGACGATTTACGAGCTTTTGCAGATATAACTGCCTATTAATGTATGTTGCCATATTACTTAATTCGGAGTTTACTGCAAAATTACACTTTTTCCCGAGTAGAGTATGGAAATCAATGAAAAGATTGATTATTCACTCTGTTTCCTTCAAAAAAAACTTTCTCCCCGATTTTTGCATCCAATTTTATTTGTAAAAAGGGCCTTTTTAATACATTTCATCTATTCCCTTGCACTTAAGCGATAACTATTCAACCCAGCTTGACTTTTAATTATGTCGAATTCGGCACAATTAAAATTAGGATTGTTCAGTTTCTCCCATATGCCAAGAAACTCAACCGTATTTCGGTTTCTCAACCAATTAAAAAAGAAGAACTCCCCATCCCTGGTCTTTAACATGTCAGTTAGGCTTATATAGTCCTCATCGCATATCTCAATAACTGAAGTAAGTTCATTGGGAGAATACCCTTTTTGATAAAGGGAGAAAATTAAGGTAAACAGGAAGATAAAACTGAGCTTTTGTTTTGAGTGCTTATATTTTTTCTGTATAAATATGTAGAAAGCTAATGCTCATTTTCTTTATATAGTCTGATAGCTTTTTGCATTTGTTCTTTTTGTTTTTCTTCAAACTCACTGCGAGATGTTTCACGTGTCGTATTGTACCATTTCTGCAAATCTTGAATATTTAAAGGTACTGCTTTATTGCGTGTAATGCTGTCTCTTCTTTGGTACTCATCAATGAAATCGTCCTCAAACAATCTGGGGATTCCTACCACATACTTCAATTGATAAAAAGGAACATAAAACAAGAGTCCGTCAGCCAGTTTCTCCCATTTCTTACCCAGATGCTTTTCTTTATACTTACCAAATGGTGAATGATGGAAACTAACCGCCACAGGCTTGCAGTCAGTTAGTTCAAATGCTGCATCCCACTCGCCGTCTGCAAATAGCTTTTCATTCACTTTGAATAAACTTGGGTTGAAGTAGTTGAATAATAGAATATTTACATTATTTCCCCCTAATGCCTTTGCAATGTGATAGCCTTGTGCTGTCTCTACATAAGACTTTGGAGCAGACATGTTCTTTTTAATTTTCAAAGCGTGATTGATATTTGTAATTACTAATGCCTTTCGTCGTCCATTTTTTAGTGGTTGCTGTTGGTATAATCTGAGGAAATTATCAGCCATATATTTGTCCCGGTTTTGGTATACACGGTAATAATTATATATACCACTTTCATAGGTTGCCTCAGTCCAAACCCAAGGGCGGTCTGTCAGCCCCCAAGTAATTTTCTTGTCAGTTGGTAATTTACGATTTATATCGTATAATCCCTTTATAAACTTATAACCATTGTATTTTTCCCACAGAATCTCGTAGTCAAAATCACGATAGAATTTTAGAAAACTGGAATAGAACTCATCGTGATTGGCATACTCTCCTTTAATTAACTTGTTTGCGCTATCTGTCATATTGGTAACTCCCACCTCCGTATATACATAGCCTATTTCTTCTGCAAAACGTGGATCTTTGAGTATATCTACTATAAGCTCATATTGAGTTGTATCTCGGTGGTCTCTTTCACCTATAATAATAACATCGACATCCTTAAATGTATCGAATATATACTCTTTAGGCTCCTTACCCTTTTCCTTAATATATTGCACACATTCATGAACGGTTTGTGCATTGGCTGCTGTTTGAAAGAATAATATGTAAAATAGTGATAATACTAATTTTGACATATAGGTGGTTCTGTTTTTCGTAAAAGTATCCATTAGCGCCATATCAATGTTTCCTTTAGTACAAAAGTAATTCAAAATTAAGGAATTATTGTATGCCTGGCCAACTTTCTACAAACTAATTACTGAGATTATTGGGAGAATACCCTTTTTGATGAAGGTAGATAATGAAGGCAAACAGGAAGATAAATCGAGGCAATAGGAATGGATTTTTCATTTCAAACCGTGAAATGATCGTTCTAAACTTCAGGATAATCGTTCTGAACTTCAGGATGATTGTTCTGAACTTCAGAATGAATAATCCGTCTGTACGCGTCCACTTTTTCAATCTGATCGTCCAGACAATTCTTCCTGTAAGAGGAGAAAACTTTACGGGTGAACTAAAGCGTGCGATGCTCCCTCTTATAAAAGAATCAGCCGAACCTGTCTGGGCTCGGCTGATTTCGTTATTGTAGGGGATGGAGATTGCGGGTCAAGCCCGCAATGACGGATGCGTTTGTGATAATCGGGTCAAGCCCGCAATGACGGGTGCGCGGCGTTAGCGGATCTTCTTATATCCGTACACGGCTTTATCACCCAGTTCTTCTTCGATACGGAGCAGCTGGTTGTACTTTGCCATACGGTCTGAACGGCTCAGCGAACCGGTCTTGATCTGTCCGGAGTTTGTGGCTACGGCGATGTCGGCTATTGTGCTGTCTTCGGTCTCTCCTGAACGGTGAGATGTGACAGTTGTATAGCCATGACGGTGGGCCATCTCAATGGCGTCGAGTGTTTCGCTCAGCGAACCGATCTGGTTGACCTTGATCAGGATAGAGTTGGCACAGCTTTCTGCGATACCTCTGGAGAGGAACTCTACATTGGTCACGAAAAGGTCGTCACCGACAAGTTGGATCCGGTGACCGATACGTTCGGTCAGCTTCTTCCAGCCGTCCCAGTCGCTCTCGCTCATTCCGTCTTCAATGGAGTCGATCGGATATTTGTTGATGAGGCTTTCCAGATAATCAATCTGCTCAGCTGCTGTACGCTTCTTGCCTTTTGCTCCTTCGAAGAGGGTGTAGTCGTACACGCCGTTCTTGTAAAACTCAGAGGCGGCGCAGTCCATCCCGATCATCACGTCTTTGCCCGGCACGTAACCGGCGGCTTTGATCGCCTGAAGAATGGATTCAATCGCGTCTTCAGTTCCTTCCACTACCGGTGCAAAACCTCCTTCATCACCCACTGCGGTACTGAGTCCGCGGTCGTGCAACACTTTCTTTAAGGCATGAAACACTTCTGCGCCCATCCGTAATCCTTCGCGGAAAGAAGAAGCTCCTACCGGACGGATCATAAACTCCTGAAAGGCTATCGGTGCATCACTGTGCGAACCTCCATTGATGATGTTCATCATCGGCACAGGCAATGTATAGGTGTTGACACCGCCGATGTATCGGTATAAGGGCATATCCAGATAGTTGGCTGCCGCTCTGGCTACCGCCAAAGAGACACCCAGGATGGCATTGGCTCCCAGATTGGATTTTGTTTTCGTACCATCCATCTGGATCATCTTCAGGTCAATGGCTCGTTGTTCCAGCGCGGAAATGCCGACAAGTGCGGGAGCGATCTTTGTATTGATGTTTTCTACGGCCTTAAGTACGCCTTTGCCCAGGTAACGTTTCTTGTCACCATCACGCAATTCCAGAGCTTCGTTTTCACCGGTGGATGCTCCGGAAGGAACAGAGGCTCTTCCGGTAATTCCTGATTCCAACAGAACTTCTACTTCTACCGTGGGATTTCCCCGTGAGTCGAGGATCTCTCTTCCATGAATCTTTTCTATCTTCATCGTTTCTAGTTATTAGGTGGTTAATACTTCTTTTTATGAATGTTCCCAAAGATACAGAATTATCTGATACGATGAATTATTTTAAATGTTTTTCTCTGTAACGTCTTAACCAGTAGTCCAATCCAAGCAAGGCAAGTGCTGCTGTTGCAATGGAGATATAGAAGCAGAAGGAGCTTTCGTTCTGAGCATTGAATTCTATGTTCCGAAGACTCTCCCATGGATTGAATGCATAAAAATAGGTCAGAACGAATACCATAATTGCGATCAGTCCGATGGAAGTCGCAACCAACAGGATATATCCGAGCTTCTCGGCTCTTGCTTTTTCCTTTTGAACCTCTGCCTGGATCTTGTTCATCATCTGAAAGGTGAAATTGCTCGGGAGTTCTCCTACCGGGAGATTATTCACCACTTTACTGAGTGCTTTGTCCTTATTTTCCATTGTTTTCTTCCTCCTCTTTTTTCATCAATGCATAGATCTTCTTGCGGATACGGTGCAGTTTTACTTTTACGTTTACAACGGTCAGGTTGAGGATGGCTGCCAGTTCGCCGACCGACTTCTCTTCGTTGTAAAACAGTGAGATCAGTGCTCTCTCTTCTCCATTCAGATCTCTGGTCACAATTTGCTCCAGTCTCTGCATGATTTCTTCATCGTTTGCCTTATCAAGTGCCTGATCTACTTCTTCATCGGTAATACTGTTGAGCGTGTAGTCATCCAATGAGAGAGATTCTCTTTTCTGCTTTCTGGTAGCAGAGATCGCCGTGTGATAGGCAATCTGATAGAGCCAGGTAGAAAAGCTGCAATCTCCTTTGAAGGAATCCAGCTTTTTGAACGCTTTCAGAAAGACATCCTGAGTAAGCTCTTCCGCGTCTTCCCTGTTCTGGACGATCCGCACGATAAGTGTATGGATAGGGCGGGAATAGCAATCCAGGAAATAGGAGTACTGATTGATCTCTCCTTCCCGGATACGTGTTATTATTGCTGTTTCTTCCCTTTGTTCCATGACACTTATTTAGACGCAAGGATGTGCGAATGGTTACAAAGTTAGATAAGTTTATTTATTTGTTTCTGCAAGTGTAACCTTTCTTCCTGCGTTGCGTCAAATAGACAAACGAACGAATTTATTCACATTCTAAAAACAAGAAATTATGTTTGAGTTTATTACAATCCCTTTGGTAGTGGGGATAGTTACCTTGGGAATTTACAAGTTATTTGAACTCTTTGTACGAAAAGCGGAGCGTCTGCGTATTATAGAGAAGATGGGCGAGAAGTTTGACGCTTCGATGATCGAAAACAAATTCTCGTTCCCGATGCTATCTTCTGTTAAGATAGGCTCTTTCGGAGCACTCAAAGCAGGATGTCTGATTATGGGAATTGGTCTCGGACTGTTGATCGGATACCTGATATGTGCCAATTCAATGGCGTATTATACATCAGGTGGTGATGCTAGTTGGAATCTGAGAGAATTGGCCGGGATTGTCTATAGTGCCTGTACTTTGCTGTTTGGCGGACTGGGTCTGATTATTGCTTTTGTTATTGAAATCCAGCTGACAAAAGAGAAAGACAAAAAAGGTGTGAATTTGTAAGTGACTTGCATCTCTTCTTATTTCGTCGGGTGTTAACCTGTGCATCAGAGCAGTCTGTATGTGCAGGTTAATTTTTTGAGTGGGCAGCCCATTGTGACCTATAATTTTGTGTGTTCTTAAAAGATGTGCTATATTTGCGGATTAAAATTCAAAAATAAAGCGCCATGAGTAATCTTTCTCTTAAAGAGCATTACGAACGAAAATATCAGGAAGAAAATATTGTTGAGTCGATCCCTTCCATCAACGACGTGGATATACCGCGTGACCGGTTTGAAGCCGCGCTCAAATTCTTTCCGAAGTATTTTAAGGGGGAGGAGATTCTCGAACTGGGAGCGGGCGACGGCCGTGTTGCAAAGGCGCTCCTGCAAAAAGATCAGTCTATAAAGAAATATACGCTTGGCGATATTAGCAGACCGCGTTTAAATGGAGTTCGGGAGAATCTCAATGATGCAAGAATCGATATCGTGGAAATTGATGCCGATGATGTGTCTGCGATAGAAGGTACCTATGACGCTGTGATAATGATTGCTTTGATTGAGCATTTGGTCGATCCGTTACGGGCTATGCAACGAATTCGTGCACTTCTGAAGCCGGGTGGCATTGTGTATATTGATACCCCAAACATTGCCAAATACGACTCCAGGTTTAAGTTACTAAGGGGAAAGTTTCCTTCCACGGCTTCTAAGAATGAAGGACTTACCACCTATTACAACCAGCCTGTGGATCTGTACGATGAAGGGCATCTTCACTATTTCACATTCCGCTCTTTGTCCTTGATGCTGACCGAACGGTGCGGATTTTCCAAAGTAGAGAAACTGGGATATGACTGTGGCGGACGTATTCCGCTGGGAAAGACTATTCACAATCAATTGGCGTTGTTGAAACCGGAACTGTTTTCGGAACTTGCAATCATCGCTTACGCTTAAACAACTTACGCATACGATTGCCTTTGATGTCAGAATCAGAGGATACCTTTCAGTGTCTTGATAAATGTCAGGACATCTTCTTCTGTTGTGTCAAAAGAGGTGACTAAACGGATCTCATTGTTTGTCTCGTCCCAGAAATAGAAGAAGTAGCTCTCCAGCATTTTATCAATGCGGTCGCGTGGCATGGTCAGGAAGAGTTGATTGGATTCAACTTTCTGCGTAAAACGGACGCATGGGATCTGAGCCAGTTCGGTAGCGAGCAACTGAGCCATCCGGTTTGCTTGCCGGGCATTCTTTAACCAAAGATCATCGGTGAGGTATGCGGTGAACTGGCAGGAGAGGTATCTCAGCTTGGAAGCCAGCTGTGCTGATTGCTTCCGTACAAAGCGGGCGTTCTGTATCAGTGCTTCGTTGAAGATTACCACACATTCGCCCATCATCAATCCGTTCTTTGTGCCTCCAAAACTTAAGACATCAATGCCGCAATCGACGGTGATCTCTTTGAGCGACTTGCCCAGACTCTCCGCGGCATTGGCGATGCGGGCTCCGTCCATGTGTACATACATGTTGTAGGTATGTGCCAGTGTGGTGAGGGCCTTGATTTCATCGGTCGTATATACGGTGCCGAGTTCGGTGCACTGTGAGATGTATATGGCTCCGGGTTGGGAGTGATGGTGATCGCCAAACCCATGGAGATGGGGCAGGATCAGTTCCGGTGTCAGTTTGCCGTCGGTCGTTGCAATCGGACGGATCTGACAACCGGTTGACTTGACCGGCGAACCGCATTCATCGACATAGATATGAGCTGTTTCGGCACAGATAATGGAATGAAACGGACGGGTAAGCAGTTGCAGGGCAACGATGTTGCTGCCTGTGCCGTTGAAAACAAACAGAGGCGAACAGGTGGGCGTGAACTGCTCACGTACTTTTGCAACTGCTTCTTCTGTCCATGGGTCGTCTCCATACCCAAAAGCATGGTCATGGTTGGCTCTGTTCAGAGCCTCCATGACCAGGGTATGTACGCCCGAATTATTATCTGATGCGAAACTTCTCATCTCAATCGGAGATTGTTTGGGTTACTTAATTGCTTTCAATGCCTGTAAAATATCCTCTTTGACATCATCCAAATGTTCGAGACCTAAAGAGAGACGACAGAGGTTGGGATAAACACCGGCTGCGATCTGAGCCTCTTCGCTCATCTGACGGTGCGTCGTGCTTGCCGGGTGTGTGATCAACGTACGTACATCGCCGATATTTGTCAGGTGACTGATCAATTCAAGGTGTTCGATAAACAGGACTGTCTGTTTGACGCCGCCTTTTACACGGAAGGTGAGCACGCAGCCAAAGCCGTTTCTCAGATATTTTTTGGCTAACGCGTGATATTTGTTGTTAGGCAAACCAAGGTAAGAGACGCCTTCTATTTCAGGAAGTGTCTGTAACCATTCAGCGATCTCCAAGGTGTTTTGGCACATCTTATCTACTCTTACTGATAAGGTTTCAAGACCCTGACAGAGCAACCAGGAGTTGAACGGACTGATCGCCGCACCCATGTCGCGCAAGTTTTCAGCTACGCAGCGCATGGCAAAAGCCGCCGCGCCAAACTTCTCCCAGAACACCAGTCCGTGATATCCTTCTGATGGTTCGGTGTACTTGGGAAATTTACCATTGCCCCAGTTGAAGTTTCCACCATCCACAATCACACCACCCATGCTGTTGCCATGACCGCCGATCCATTTGGTTGCACTCTCAACCACGATGTTTGCGCCAAACTTGATGGGCTGACACAGGTATCCGCCACAGCCGAAGGTGTTATCCACGATCAGTGGAATCTCATATTTCTGAGCCAGAGCTGCCAGTTTCTCAAAGTCCGGCACGTTGAAGAAGGGATTGCCGATGTTTTCGGTATAGAGTGCTTTGGTGTTTTTATCAATCAGTTTCTCCATGTCTTCCGCACTGTCACTGGCTGCCTTGCGCGCTTCAATGCCCAGATCTTTGAAAGAGACAAAAAACTGGTTGTAAGTGCCTCCATATAAATAAGGTGAAGTGACGAAGTTATCGCCGCACTTCATGATGTTCATGATCGTGGTCATCTGAGCAGACTGGCCGGATGCTACTGCAACGGCGGCAACACCCCCTTCGAGGGCGGCCATACGCTGTTCGAAAACGGCATTGGTCGGGTTGTTCAGACGCGTGTATATATACGGAGAAACACCCTCTTTGAAATCCAGATTAAACAAATCAGCGCCATGCTCGGCGTTGTTGAATGTATACGCTGTCGTGGGATAAATAGGTATCGAACGTGAATTGTTCTGATCAGGTTGATAACCTGCATGTACCATTAATGTTTCGAAATGCAATGTTTTCTTACTCATCGTATGTATTGTTATGAATGATTACTCTTCTTCGGTGATCATGCCGCTGCCCAGACAGAGGTGCGCCTCTTTGTCGTAGATGACTCCATATTGACCGGGAGCGATGCCTTGTATCTTGTTTTCGGAGGAGATGCGGTAGATGCCGCCGATCTTTTCCACTGTTCCTTTGGTAAACTCGGGGGTGTGGCGAATCTTGAATGTAATTTCTTTCTTTCCTTCAAAGTCGCCCCAGGGATCTTCGGTGATAAAGTCAAATCCATGCAGATTGATCACTTTCCCGTATTGTGTCTCCGGATCATAGCCGTTGGATACGTAGATAATGTTACGGTGGATATCCTTCTGAATCACAAACCACGGTCCGCCGCTCAGATACAGTCCTTTGCGCTGTCCGATGGTGTGAAACCAGTAACCGCGGTGCTGCCCGAGTACCTTGCCGGTCTCCAGTTCGATGATCTTACCGGGTCGTTCGCCCAGATAGCGTTTGATAAAGTCGTTGTAGTTGATCTTTCCCAGAAAACAAATTCCCTGACTGTCTTTTCGTGTGGCACTGGGGAGTTGTTGCTGTGCGGCGATGGCGCGAACTTCACGTTTCATCATATGTCCGATGGGAAACATCAGTTTGGCGACTTGCAGATAAGTGACCTGAGCGAGAAAGTCGGTCTGGTCTTTCACCGGATCTTTAGCCGTGGAGAGCCAGGTCTTTCCATTCAGTTCGGTGGTAGTGGCATAATGACCGGTTGCGATCTTGTCAAAGTCCTTGCCCCACTTGTCATTGAAACAGCCGAACTTGATCAGCTTGTTGCACATCATATCCGGATTTGGGGTGAGTCCCCGCTTGACGGCGTCAATGGTGTAGCTGACCACATGCTCCCAATACTCTTCGTGGAGTGAAACGACTTCCATCTTACAGCCATATTTGCGGGCGATGAAAGTGGTAATCTCAATATCTTCCTCAGCAGGACAATCGATGTAGCCATCCTTGTCTTCCATTCCGATACGGATATAGAAGATGGTAGGATCATATCCCTGCTCTTTCAATTGATGCACCACAACGGAGCTATCTACTCCTCCCGATACTAACGCGGCAATATTCATGCTCTTTTCATTCTACTGTCAGACTGCAAATGTACTGCTTTTTCTCTATCTTTGTCTCAATTTTATAATGCCATTGTTGTATGAACCAAAAGATTCTCCGTCTGGCCATCCCTAGTATAATCTCCAATATTACCGTTCCACTTCTTGGCATCGTCGATATGGCTATCGTAGGACATCTGGGTGATAAAAGATATATCGGGGCTATTGCGATAGGCAGTATGATCTTCAATATCATTTATTGGAACTTTGGCTTTCTTCGGATGGGTACCAGCGGATTTACCGCACAAGCCTACGGACAGCGTGATTTTGATGAGGTCGTTCGTATTCTGGTACGGTCTGTGGCTGTCGGTTTCTTTATCGCTCTCTTACTTTTGATACTACAATATCCACTGGCGCGGACTGTTTTCTATTTTCTGAAGGCCGGTGAGGAGGTTGAACGGAATGCCTCTATCTATTTCTTTATTGGTATATGGGGGGCTCCGGCTGTGTTGGGACTGTATGGATTTAAGGGATGGTTTATCGGTATGCAAAACTCACGTTTCCCGATGTATATTGCCATTGTGATCAATTGTGTCAATATTTTGTGTAGTCTTTTCTTTGTTTACGTGCTTCACATGAAGGTGGAAGGGGTGGCTTTGGGTACCTTAATCGCTCAGTACTTCGGACTATTCATGTCTGTCACACTTTGGATCATTTATTACGGACGTTTCCGCACACGGATTCATGTGCGTGAGAGCCTGCGGCTGGACCGCATGAAACGTTTTTTTGTTGTCAATCGTGATATCTTCTTTCGTACCTTGTGCCTGGTTGCAGTCACCAGCTTTTTTACTTCGACAGGTGCGGCGATGGGTGATACTGTATTGGCTGTCAATACCTTGCTGATGCAACTTTTTACTCTCTTTTCCTATATCATGGATGGCTTTGCTTTTGCTGGCGAGGCACTTACCGGACGGTATGTCGGAGCCAATAATCTGCCTTTCCTGAAACGGACAGTGCGTCTTATCTTCCGTTGGGGGTTCGGACTCTCCGTATTTTTTACTCTTTTGTATTTCCTGTGGGGAGATCAGTTCCTCCGGTTCCTGACCAACGATAAGGAGGTGCTGGCACTTTCGGCAACTTACTTTTACTGGGTACTTGCGGTTCCGTTTGCCGGTTTTGCCGCATTTCTCTGGGATGGAATTTTTGTCGGAGCGACTGCCTCAAAAGAGATGAGAAGTGCTATGTTTATTGCTACATCGATTTTCTTTGTATGCTATTTTCTGATCCATTCCTATTGGGGAAATCATGCGCTTTGGCTTGCATTTCTTCTTTATCTCTCACTGAGAGGAATCATGCTCACCATCTGGGCGAAAAAAGCTATCTACGGAAGTTGCAACTAAAACCTTATAAAAGGCGCATTCGACGAATCAACTCTTCCATCGAATAGACAGTCAGCGTAAAGTCATTGATCTTGTGAATCTCCATCTCCGGAAACTCCTTGACTGTGATATGAATATCGCTTTCTTCGGGTGTATACACGGCCCGATAGCCGTTTCTGACCAGTGCGTTGTTGATCCAGTACGTGATACTTTTGGCCGCGTTGACATAGATGGGCTCTGCTTTGGGGTGCTCGAAATGGATGGCTCCTGTCTCAAGATCCATCGAGATACCATTCTTGCCAAAGAAGCGGTTGAAGGTGCCATCGAGTATCAGATCTTCGGGTGCTCCACATACAAAATCTTTGTCCTTGTCGAGCATCCAGATGGAATCGCTCATCTGAATGGCAAGATCAATGTCGTGTGTGGAAAGAAGAATACTCTTTCCGATACGTGTCAGCCGCAGCAAGAGCGACATGGTTTCCAACCGGCTGTTGATATCCAGAAAGGCTGTGGGTTCATCGAGTAAGATGATCGGACATTCCTGAGCCAGGGCTTTTGCGATCAGCACTTTCTGTCGTTCGCCGTCACTCAGTTCGGAGTAATAGCGGGTAGCCATGTTGGATATCCCTGTAAACTCCATGGCCCGGTAAATTTCTTTGTCATCATTAGCGGTCAGTTGACCGAAGAAACCGGTATGTGGGTATCTTCCCAAAGCAACCATCTCATAGACGGTTAATCCACCGGCGTTTATCTTTTCTGTAAGTACGACACCGACCATCAGCGCACGTTCCGCGTCCGGGTATCTGGAAACTTCTTTCTCCATCCAATAGACATGACCCGAGAGTGGTTTCTGCGAACCGGATAAGGTGCGAAGCAGGGTTGATTTGCCCGAACCGTTAAGTCCCAGGAGGCAGGTCAGTTCACCTTGCTCCAGTTCCAGATTGAGTGCTTTGTGTATCACGGTCTCACCATTGTTCTGGAGACGGTAACCAATGGAGAGGTTCTCCGTTCGTATGCTTGTGACAGATCTCATAATGCTAATTGAAGTAATGGATGTTCTTCCGGTTCATGATTACATAGATAATCACCGGTGCGCCTATCAGCGGAGTAATCGCATTAAGTGGCAGTACGCCGAGATGTCCGGGCATCGCACTGATGAGGTTGCAAAGCAAGGCGGTCACTCCTCCGGTAAGAATGGTGACGGGCAACAGCTGCTTATGATTGGATGTGCCTAGTAGAAGTCTGGCTATGTGTGGTACAGATAGTCCTATGAAGGAGATGGGTCCGCAGTAGGCGGTAACCACAGCGGTAAGCAGTCCGGCAGTCAGCAGGATCATCCACCGTGCTTGCTTGACACGGATGCCTAAGTTTGCCGCATAGTTTTCACCGAGCAACAAGGCATTTAACGGTTTGATAAGGAGCAGCGAAGCAACAATCCCGGCCAGTGTGACAAACGTAAACAGCGGGATCTGTGCCGAAGATACGCCCGAGAAATCGCCCATTCCCCACAGAACGAACGACTGTATGTGCGTGCTGGTAGCAAAAAAGTTAAGGAAAGAAATGGCCGATGAGGCGATGTAACCGATCATGATACCAATGATAAGCAGCAGTACGTTGCTGGTTACCCTTGAAGCAAAGAAAAGAATGAGGATCAGTACAACGAAAGCCCCGATGAAAGCCGCGGTAATCACAGCCAGACTGCCCAACAGTGAGAGTGCACCCATGCTGCCCAGGATTCCTCCGGTAGATAAGATCACCAGAGCGACCCCCAGATTGGCTCCGGCACTGATGCCGAGTATGGAAGGATCAGCCAGCGGATTGCGGAAGAGGGTTTGCAGGATCAATCCCGACACAGCCAGTGCCGCACCCGAAAGTAGGGCTGTCCACGCCTGAGGGATCCGGGACTGAAGGATGATGAGGGTCCAGGCATTTTTATCCGCCTCACCTCCGAAGAGTACACGAAGCACGGATTGGAACGGGATGGTTACCGAACCGATAAAAATGTTGGCCAGTAAAAGTACTACTGTCAGCATTGACAGCAGCAGATAGATACGGTTCATTTGTGATCGTGTTCTCATTCTTCCATCATTTGAAAATAAACAGGCTGGTGAGTTGGGAGCAGTTCAGGATGTATCAGACGGATCAAATCGGCCAGTAACACGTCCGGTTGCAGAATACCTCTTTCGTAATATCCGCTATAGGTCGTGTTTGTATAGATAATCTTTCGTTGCTTCCAGGCTTTGAAATGCTTGTAACTGTCGTTTTCTGCCGCAAACGTCTGATAGGTTTTGTTGCGATCCCGATCAGCATCTTTGATGACCCAGAAATCGCTGTTTTCAGCTTTCTCAAACACACTCTCGGGGGAAAGAGAAAGTGAACCTGTCTCAGGAGTCTCTTTCCACAGATAGTCCAGTCCGGCATCCGCAAAGAGCCGGCCCATATAGCTTTGTCCGCCGGGCACGTACCATACCTGTCCGTATCGCTTCTCTGCAAAGACAGTCGGATGAGAAACACTTTTGGTAAGCTCTTTCAAACCGTTATACTTCTTTTCTATGGATTCAAAGAGTTGGTTCCCTTTTTCCTCTTCTCCCATAAAAGCCGCGATAAACTTGATCCACTCGGCCCTGCCCAAAGGAGTACTCTCCATGTAACTGGCATCTTCAGCGATAGGAATGCCACTTTTTCCCATATTTCCGTACCCCATACCCTCAAACGGAGCTGCAAAGACCAATTCGGGGGCTGCTTCCATGAGCTGTTCGACGTTAACCGATGAGGCCATGCCCAGACTTCTGATCTTTTTGTTGCGAACACCTTCCTGTATGGCGGGGATATTGATAAATTCCGGTTCGGCTACCGCATTGATCTTGTCAAGTTTGCCAAGTTGTTCAAGAATTCCCACATGGATACAGTAGAGGCAAGCCACATTTTGTACGGGTACCTTGACGAGGGTTCCCTCTGGATGATTTTTCGGAACAGGTTTGTTGCGGTCTATCAGTATATAGGTGTGCAATAACTGTGAGGAGTCCCACGGACTCCTGACGGTGACTTTTGTATAATCAGCATAGTGATTGATCGTAAAGCCGGTTGCATAAGAGATGCGAACGATATCTGCCGGTTTATCCTCGCCACCGGCCGTTTTCTTACAACCCGAAAGCACAATCAGTAAAACAGAAAGCAGGAAAGCCCATTGTCGGGGGTAAATGTCCATGATCCTATTCAGATTTGTTTGAGGTACAAAAATACAAATTATTCTTGAATCAGGAGGTTTTCTATCCGATAGTATCTTGTATCCGTTCGAGCTGATTCTTCAAAAGCCACACCTTATTTCTTTATCAAGTTCCTGTTATTCTCTTTGTTTTGTACACATTTATTAGGGGTTTGGTGCGCATAAGTCAATAATATGTATCGTTTGGAACCTGTTTGAGCCCTCTTTATTAAATTTCGTGCACATATGTCGTTTATGTGTGCATATTTATTTTACCTTTGTCCGCTGAATTTTAAACAAAAGGACGAATGAGAAAAACTACTTTAGTCGGCGCCATGCTGACAGCGTTTTCGTTTACCTCTTTTGCAGGTGGACTATTGACCAATACGAATCAGCATATTGCTTTCAACCGCAATTTTGCTCGTGAAGCAACCAGACAGATTGATGGCGTTTATTCCAATCCGGCCGGTCTTGCTTTCATGGAAGAGGGATTTTATCTGTCACTGAATAATCAGAGTGCATATCAGACGCGTACTATTCGCTCTACTTTTGCTCCATTTGCCGGTAATGTGGATAATCTGGGTAATGCAACTAAAGAGTTTAAGGGTACTGCTTCTGTGCCAATTATCCCGAGTGTATTTGCAGTTTATAAAAAAGGAGACTGGGCTTTTTCCGGTAGCTTTGCAATTACCGGAGGTGGAGGAAAGGCTACTTTTAACAGAGGTCTGGGATCTTTTGAATCAGGAGTATCATTAGTTCCGGCTATGTTGACCGCTTCAGGAATTGCGGCAAATAAGTATAGTGTCGATGCTTTTATGGAAGGATCACAAATTATTTATGGGATTCAGTTGGGTGCTTCCTATAAGATTACAGACTATTTATCAGCATTCGGTGGTTTTCGCACAAATATTGTAAGCAATAGTTATATTGGACACATTCGTGATATAGAGGCAAACATCGGTGGAAATATGACGAATGTAAATGCCTATCTTACAGGAGTAGCTGCAGCATATACCGCTGCCGGTATGCTTCCTCAGGCAGCAGCTGTTCAGGCAAAAGCAAACGCTGTAGCTGATAGAGAGTTGGATTGTGAACAGACTGGTTGGGGGATAACTCCGATCATTGGACTTCATTATGCGCAAGATCGCTTGAATGTAGGTGTGAAATGCGAATTTATGACCAAATTGAATATAGAGAATGATACCAAAATAGATGATACCGGACTGTTTACGGATGGAGTAAATACACCAAATGATATCCCGGCTCTACTTACTTTTGGTGCAGAATATGCTATTCTTCCTTCGCTTCGCGTTTCAGCTGGCTATCACCATTTCTTTGATTCTGATGCTCAGATGGCTGATATAACTGACCCTATTACAAAAGTATCAACTCGTAAAAATAAATACACGGGTAACGGAACAAATGAGTATCTTGGCGGTTTGGAATATGATATTAATGATTGGATGACAGTAAGTTGTGGTGGTCAGATTACTGATTATGATGTAAGTGATAACTATCAAACAGACATGAGCTTCTCACTGGACTCTTATTCGATTGGTGGTGGGTTTGCTTTTAAGTTGAGCGAGAAACTAAGAATGAATGTTGCTTACTTTGAGACTATTTATAACCATGATTCTGAAACTATAGCTAATTACAACGGTGCCACAGTTGCTGCAAATGCAGTTCCAGGCTCTAATGTGTATTCCCGTACCAACAAAGTTTTTGGCGTAGGTTTTGATTACAAGTTCTGATCTGTAGTTTTCAGACACAAAGAAGGCCGCCCGGGTATGGGTGGCCTTCTTTGTGTCAGTCTGTGAGGTAGTACTTACTCTTTCTTGAGACTGTCGCTTTCCATGTTTTTCTTTGTCAGAAACTCAATCTTTGCCTGAGCCATTTTAATTTCCTTTTTCATCCGTTCGATGTCAGAAAGGGTTGCTGCAAGATTGAACGACTTTTCCAATGCAATCTTATCCTCTTTACTCAGCGTTGTTTTCAGATTCCTTTTTCCGATAAAGGTAACCTTTAAGGTCTGGTTCTGATTATTATTGATGAAGTTGATGACACCGTTGTCTGTTCCATTTTTATATGTGACGATTTCGTTATAGACTCCTCCGTCATTAAAGGTGTAGTTGTTCGCTCCATCTTCTGCCACTGTCAGAGTTTTCGCAAATTCTCCGCTCGTTCCTTCGATCTTAACCGAAGAGTGTTTGAGAGGCGCACTGCCACGATATATACTGGAAAGTACAATCTTCCCTTTTTCGTTGACGGTGGTGCGCAGGTAATTACGATTGACATTCTTTTCAATGACCTGCGTCTTATAGACCCAGTTGCCAACCTCTTCATAGGCGGTGTCTTTTTCAAGAATGAATCCTTCTGTCAGGGGGGCTACCTCCGATTCCTTGATCTTGAGGGTGCTATCGCAATAGGCAACGGTGCGTCGCTGCTCTTTCAGCTCAATGTCACGCATCAGACGATTACCCCGTTTGATCACTTTGTATGCTTTTGGGTAGAAATTGCGGATATTATCTACTTCCAGTTTGGCCTGATTCAGATCGTTGGACTCATAGAGTGCGCGGGCGATTTCCAGCTGTTCATTCGCTTTCTTATCTGAATTGCTGCAGGCGAAGAGCAAACTAATGCAAAGTGTCAGTAGGACAATGGATTTGTAATTATTTATTTTCATAGCAAATGCTTTTAATCGTGTGGCAAATGTACGGGTTTTATTTGTAATTTTGCAGTCACAATAGCGGTAAATGATGAAGTTAAACGAGGAACAGATAAACAAGCATTTCGGTGATCAGATCTTTTCATTGCTGTCACAAGTGCTTGATGAACTCAATATCGAAGGATATGTTATAGGTGGTTATGTGAGGGATATCTTTTTGAAGCGCCCCTCCAAAGATATTGATGTCGTTGTGGTGGGAAGTGGTATCAAGGTGGCAAAAGCACTGATCCGGAAGATCGGAGCTCCTGATACTTCACTTGCCGTTTATCACACTTTTGGTACGGCACAGGTAAAATGGGGCGGCATCGAGGTCGAGTTTGTCGGAGCACGCCGCGAGTCTTATCAACGGGATTCACGCAAACCCATCGTGGAGGATGGTACGCTCGAAGATGATCAGAACAGACGTGATTTTACAATCAACGCGCTGGCTATCTGTATGAATAAGGATCGTTTCGGCGAACTGGTAGATCCGTTTAATGGTATGGAGGATATGCGTAACATGATCATTCGTACACCGCTTGATCCTGACGTAACATTCAGTGATGATCCTTTGCGGATGATGCGGGCGGTTCGTTTTGCAGCTCAGCTTCGTTTTGAAATTTATCCATCGACGTTTGAGTCTATCCGACAAAACAGAGAACGAATCAGTATCATTTCCGCCGAACGTATTGCGGATGAAATGAATAAGATTATACTTTCGCCCAAACCTTCCGAAGGGCTGTATCTGATGGATGCCTGCGGACTTCTGGATATTGTCTTTCCGGAACTTGCTGCCTTGAAAGGGGTGGATGTAAAAAGAGGAGTAGGACATAAAGATAATTTTCACCATACGCTGCAGGTGCTGGATAATCTGTCGCAACAGACCGATAATCTTTGGTTGCGGTGGTCTGCCTTACTGCATGACATTGCCAAACCGGTTACCAAACGATGGGAAGAGGGTGCGGGCTGGACGTTTCATAATCACAACTTCATAGGAGAGAAGATGATACCGGATATATTTCGACGTATGAAGCTTCCGATGAATGAAAAAATGAAATATGTACAGAAGATGGTTTCTCTGCACATGCGTCCCATCGTGCTAGCCGAAGAGATTGTAACAGATTCTGCGGTGCGACGTCTCCTGTTTGATGCCGGTGATGATATTGATGATCTGATGATGCTTTGTGATGCAGACATCACTTCCCGTAACTCGGAGAAGGTGCGTCGCTTTCGCAACAACTTTCAGCTGGTGCGCAGGAAACTGAAAGAGATCGAAGAGAAAGATCGTCTGCGCAATTTCCAACCTCCGGTAAGCGGGGAAGAGATCATGGAGACTTTTGGCCTGCCTCCGTGTAAAGAGGTCGGACAGATAAAAAGCCATATCAAAGATGCAATTCTCGATGGCCTGATTCCTAATGAACAAGAGGAGGCGCGGGCGTTGATGTTTAAGATGGCGGAGAAGATGGGATTGAAAGCTGTCAAATAGTTTCTAAAAGAGAACACGATGCGAAGGAAAATATTTTTAACGAAGAGAAAGAAAATTGTTGCTATTGCAACGATCGTCTTGCTCTGTACGGTTTTGTTCTTTTACGTAACCCGTTGTTCCGGTTTTGGAACCCGTTTTGAAATATGTGATGACCTTGGGGGAAATATTTTCCCTTCAGTGATTCTTTCTTTGGCAACGACCGATGAACAGGTGATTCAACCGGCCGATTCTGTCTATGTAGGAAATCCCAAGTCGTGTATCTCGGTAAAGGTAAAATCATACCGGCCAAACTCAAAAGTGCGTATTAAAGTGGCCGGCACTCCGTTTTTTGAAGAGTCAATATCCGAGTTTGTATTGGAAAAAGCATGGCAGGTCTATCAGGTCTATCCCGATATTGTGTGGAAATATGACGCCTTAAAAGGCAATAATCAGCCCATTCCTGTCAGTATCTCGATTCAGGTTGAGTTGAACGGCGACGATATCGGACAGCGTGTCCGAACCTTCTCGGTACGAAGTATCAATGAGTGTCTGCTTGGTTACCGCGATGCCGGTCGCAAATTTAAAGACACCGGTATTTTCTTTGCCGCGTATGTGAACGAAGAGCATCCGATGATCGATCAACTGCTTCGTGAAGCACTGGATAGTCGCATCGTCAATCGATTCATGGGGTATCAGAGTAGTGATACGACCTATGTTGACAAGCAGGTCTATGCGTTGTGGTATGTGTTGCAGTCGCGTAAGTTCAAGTACAGTTCGGTGTCCAATTCCAGCCTCTCCTCCAATGTGGTTTATTCGCAGCGGGTTCGTACGCTTGATAACTCTCTGGAGTTCTCTCAGATAAATTGTGTGGATGGCAGCGTATTGTTTGCATCCCTACTGAAAGCAATCAATATTGATCCGATTCTTGTAAAGACACCGACTCATATGTTTGTGGGCTATTATCTGGATAAGGGACATAAGAAAATTGATTTTCTGGAGACAAGTATTGTCGGTGATGTTAACCTGGAAGATTATTTCCCGGATCAGAAACTGGACTCAACGATAGTCGGTAAGTCACGTGGTCAGGTCTCTCAGTACACGTATAAAAAATCCAAAGAGTATGCCAACCTGCAGTATCACAAGAATTATGAGAAACTGAAGAACCGCGAACCCTTTTACATGTTTCTGGAGATCTCCAAAGATATTCGCCGAAAGATTCAGCCTATAGGCAGATAACAGCAGAAAGCCCCGCATCAGTGACGATGCGGGGCTTTCTGTTAAGTAATTTTTATTTCAAGTCTTTCTCTTCTTTGAGATCTATTTCATTCCGATCTTTATCAAAGAACTGATACTCCAGATAGGCCAGATTCTGATTGGGAATTATTTTGATCCCCATTCCATACTTAAGCTTCCACTGCGTTTTCAGCGAGATGACTCCTTTGTTGATATAGGCTGCTATGTACGGATGTACATGCATACTGAATTGCTTGATATGAAGCGTTTCCACCATATATTCGATCTTATTTTCCAACACGTCTGTAAACAATAAAGAGGGCTGTATTTCACCTTTCCCATGACAAGTAGGACACTCTTCAGATGTAGTGATCGAAAGTTCCGGACGAACCCGTTGTCTGGTTATCTGAAGTAATCCAAACTTTGATAAGGGCAGGATGTTGTGGCGTGCCCGATCGTTAGCCATGTTGTCACGCATCCGGTCAAAAAGTTGTTGCCGGTGTTCAGGTGAAGCCATGTCTATAAAGTCGACAATAATAATACCTCCCAGATCTCTTAATCTCAGCTGGCGGCTAATTTCATTGGCTGCCAACAGATTTACATCGATGGCATTTTCTTCTTGTCCGCTGGATACTCTGGAACGGTTGCCACTGTTTACGTCAATGACGTGTAATGCTTCTGTGTGCTCAATAATCAGATAGGCACCCCCTTTGAAAGAAACCGTTTTGCCAAACGAAGATTTTATCTGTTTGGTAATTGCAAAATGGTCAAAGATGGGCTCGTCTTCCGAATAAAATTTGACGATTGGAGCGCTGCTTGGCGATATGAGCGTGACATAGTTCAAAACCTCATTATATACATCCTTGTCATCGATATAGATGCTCTGGAAGGATGGGTTGAAGATGTCGCGGATAATACCGACTGTACGACCGGTCTCTTCAAAAATCAAAGAAGGAGTCTTTTTACTCTTTTGTATCCGTGTGATGGAATCTTCGAATTCTTTGACTAGAACCTTTAGCTCGTTATCCAGCTCTGCTACTCTTTTTTCTTCGGCTACGGTACGCACAATTACACCGAAATTCTTCGGTTTAATGCTTTGAATCAACTGTTTTAACCGGGATCTTTCTTCTGCCGATTTAATTTTTTGTGATACCGATACTTTATCTGTAAAAGGGATGAGCACTAAGAAACGTCCTGCAAAAGAGAGTTCAGCGGAGAGTCTCGGACCTTTGGTTGAGATCGGCTCTTTCGCAATCTGAACGACCACTTCCTGACCTACTTTCAAGATTTCGGCAATCGAGCCGTTTTTATCTGATTCAGGCAGAAGTGAGAACTTTGGCAGGGATAGGGGCCTCTTTCTGTCACTCAACAGTTGTTTCATGAACTTGTTGGTGGACTGAAACTGAGGACTAAGATCCAAATAATGAAGAAAAGCATCTTTCTCGTAACCTACATCGACAAAAGCTGCATTCAAACCTGGCATAAGCTTTTTCACTTTTCCCAGATAAATGTCGCCCACAGAGAATGAAATATTCCGCGCCTCTTTATGTAATTCTACCAGATTTTTATCTTCCAGAATGGCAATGGAGACTTCTTTGGGCTTAACTTCTACGATTAATTCACTGTTCACTGATGTTTTCTGATTAATTTACAAAATAAAAAAAGAACAAACCTCTTAGATCAGACTTTGAAGTTTGTTCTTTTTATCACTTTAGAACCACAAGACTTATTTCTTCTTATGTCTGTTTTTCTTTAGTCTCTTCTTGCGCTTGTGAGTAGACATTTTATGTCTCTTTCTTTTTTTTCCGCTTGGCATTACTTAATCTCCTATTTTAAATATATAACCTTGATTATTTCTTCTTTATGATAAACGACTTAGCCGGTTTGAAAGCCGGAATGCTGTGAGCAGGAATCACAATCGTCGTATTCTTAGAGATGTTGCGAGCAGTTTTTTCAGCTCTTTCTTTTACAATGAAACTGCCAAACCCTCTTAAATACACGTTTTCTTCTGAAGAGAGAGAGTTCTTAACTGTCTCCATGAAAGCCTCAACAGTTGAAAGAACAGTAGCCTTGTCGATACCTGTACTTTTTGAAATTTCGTTCACAATGTCTGCTTTAGTCATTTCTATAAAATTATTTCGTTAAACACATCTTTTTAATTGAGCTGCAAAGATATATTTTTTTTCTCTCATAGCTATCGCTTTCATCTTTTTTTCTGCAAAATTGCTCCTCATCCCCTATATTTCAAGTAGTTTTGTAACCTCAATAGATATCAATATATAAAAATGCAAAAACAAGAACCATCTGATATACTGATTCCTGCAGATTATAAACAGGAGTTTTGCGAGACGTTGTGGGTTTGGTTTGAAGAGAATAAACGAGCCTTGCCCTGGAGAGAGACGGATGACCCTTACCGCATATGGATTTCGGAAATTATTCTTCAGCAAACGCGTGTCGCGCAAGGTTTTGATTACTATGTCAGATTTATCGGCCGTTTCCCTGATGTTCTTTCTCTGGCAGAGGCTGAGGAGGATGAAGTGCTCAAATACTGGCAGGGTCTGGGGTATTATAGCCGTGCCCGAAATCTGCATCAGGCGGCACTTACCATCAAGAATCAGTTTGGAGGAAAGTTTCCTGAATTGCATAAAGATGTGCTTTCTTTGAAGGGTGTGGGAGATTACACTGCCGCGGCGATCTGTTCGTTTGCATACGGTGCTCCTTATGCGGTGGTTGACGGTAATGTCTATCGTTTTCTCTCTCGTCTGCTGGGTATCGATGATCCTATCGATTCTGTTTCCGGAAAAAAACTTTTTTCATATCTGGCACAGCAGCTTCTTGATCTGAAATCTCCCGGTCTTCATAATCAGGCCATGATGGAGATGGGTGCCATACAGTGTGTTGCTGTTTCTCCTTCCTGTACTCAATGTCCTTTTGCCAACCGTTGTTATGCCTATTACAATGCATGTGTTGACCAATTGCCGGTCAAGATGCATAAGACCAAAACAAGGGCGCGCTACTTTGCCTATTTCTTCCTGTCGAAAGGAGAGACTCTTTATATTCAGAAACGGATAGGGAATGATGTTTGGAAGAATCTATATGAGTTGCCATTGGTCGAGACGGATACTCCTGTTGATGAAGCTTTTCTTTCCAACGCGGAACCGGTGAAAAAATGGCTTGAAGGAAGAGTGCTCCCTTCACCTGCCTATCAGATCAAGCATGTGCTTTCACACCAGGTGATTCATGCTTCGTTTTATGAACTTGAAATCTCCGGCGAAGTATCGGTGGAAGGTGCTAGGGAAATACGCAAAGAGGAACTTGAGAGTTATCCTGTATCCCGATTGATTCACCTGTTTTTAGAACATTGTCATCCGGAGTTGTTGGATGTATACTAAAAAATCAAACTCCCGAAGTGATAGTGAAACACGATCTTCGGGAGTTTGTATGTAAATAAGTCAGAGGATCAAAACGGTTAGTTTTGGTCGCTTTTCTTCTCTTTCTTGGCCAGCATGATCACGTTATAGACAAATTCGACAATCCATGCTTCGGAGAAACCAAGTGTTTCTTTGTACTTACGTACGTTACCAGCTGTCTTTTGTACGTCTACAGCCTTGAAACTCGGTTTAGTCAGAATATCATGGATGGTTTTCTCTGTCATTCCCCGCAACACACTCTTGAAGATCGAAGGTACCCTGAATTTCCATTGCATCAGGTTGCCCATTAATAATAAGAGGTCGTTGGAGAAACCTTGAAACTGGAAGAAATAGGAATTGAGACTGTTGATGTTTTTGCAATTCTTCTTTACTGATGCATCGATCTCGATGAAGAATGAGTCTGACATGCCATAATATTGTGATAAAATCTTGCGTGAACGCGATTTTTCTGCCACACCGACTTTCCCGTTAACGGTGGTTACTCCCATGGTCCGCTTGAATCTAGCCAGATCGGGTAAGTAATTCAGGTTGGTAATTCCTAACTGTAATGCCATTACTGACTGGAGATAAATACGGATCAGAGTGACATATTCCTCCGTGTTACCTTTTGCTTCAGTTTCTTTATCGCCTTTGTTCTTGAAAATTTTTGAAAACAAATTCATTCGTTTGTCTGTATTATGTGATTGTTATTTTTAAACCGGGGCGAAATTCGTCAAAACGGCCGAAAGATACAAGCAATACAGAGAAAAGTTACGAACATTCTTTCGTAAAGAGGACAAAAGCTGAAAGTTAGAGAATTCTATTCTGCCATTCATGAAATAATATTACTTTTGAAACTGAATGTATGGTTCTGTGTAACCATGGCTTAAATAAGAGATAAATGAAAATAAATGGATTGCATTTGGTTCTCTCCGCTCTTCTTTTGTGTGGATGGGAAACAGGAGTAACTGCGCAACAGGCGCTTGTGTTGGATCGGGTAGTGCAAGGGAATATCATCCAAACAACCGGGATGGGAAGTATCAGCTGGTTGAAAGATGGGGAACGCTATACATCCATAGAAAGAAATAAAGATGGCAAAACAGAGATTGTCGCATATACCGCCAAAGATAATATTCGCAAGGTGCTGGTACCCGATTCTCTGTTGATTAATCCAGAGACCGGACGTTCCCTGCAGGTGCGAAGCATTTCCTGGAGTACCGATAACAAACAACTCCTTATTTATACCAATACCCGCAGAGTTTGGCGTTACGATACCCGCGGCGATTATTGGGTGCTGTCACTCACGGATCATTCGCTGCGCCGGCTGGGGACTTCTCTGCCGGAATCTTCATTGATGTTTGCCAAGTTTGCACCTGATGGAACCAAAGTTGCCTACGTTTCGGGCAATAACTTGTATGTAGAAGAGCTGTCTACTGCCAGGATTGTTCCGCTCACCACAGATGGGAACGATCATATTGTTAATGGGACGTTTGACTGGGTGTATGAAGAGGAGTTTGACTGTCGTGACGGCTTCCGCTGGAGTCCCGATGGCAAGTACCTTGCTTACTGGCAGTCCGATACCAAAGGCACAGGTGTCTTTGATATAATAAACAATGTGGATTCACTCTATCCAAAGGTGACAAAGTTTCCATATCCGAAGGCAGGAACTCTTAATTCAGCAGTTAGGATTGGAACAGTCTCTGTCTCCGGTGGCCCAACTAGCTGGTTGCCACTTCCGGGTGATCCCCGTGCAAATTACCTTCCCCGCATGGATTTTATACCGGAGAGCAACGAACTGTTGATCCAACAGATGAATCGTGAACAGAATACGAATAAAGTATGGATCGCTACAGTCGGCACCTCGCAACTTCGTCTTATTCTTACCGAGACCGATGCTGCCTGGCTGGAAACGAATGACCATATCAAATGGGTGAAAGGTAACCGCTACTTTACATGGGAGAGTGAACGCAGTGGCTATCGCCATCTGTATCGTGTGAGTCGTGATGGCAAAGAAGTCATTCCAATTACCAGCGGGAAATTTGATTATATCTCTTCCGTAGGTATGGATCAGGAAAAGGGATGGGTCTATTTCATTGCTTCACCGGACAATTTCACACAGCGTTATCTTTATCGGGCGGATCTCAACGGGAAAGGTAAAATAGAACGTCTGAGTGCCGGAAGTCAAGCGGGTCAGCATGCTTACAATATGTCGCCTACCGGCAAATGGGCTGTGCATACGTTCAGTAACGCGGCTACTCCTCCGGTGATTGACATGGTTTCTTTCCCGAAACATCAATCGGTGCGTCTGATTACTGACAATGCTAAAGGGCTTGAGCAATATAAGGCGTTGGGAATCAATCCGAAGGAGTTTGTCAAAGCGACCTCCGGAGATCTTACCCTGGATTGCTGGATGATTAAACCCATTGGATTTGATTCTACCAAAAAGTATCCGGTTATCATTGAAGTCTATGGCGAACCGGCTTCCTCGACCGTGCAGGATGTATGGCAAGGTGGTGACTTATGGAATCAATATATGGCTAATCAGGGTTATATTGTCATTAGTATTGATAATCGTGGGGCGAATGTGCCAAGAGGCAGGGAATGGAGAAAATGCATTTATGGAGAAGTTGGCACACATGCCAGTGAAGACCAATGTCGGGCGATACTAGATCTGGGTCGCAGGCACTCTTTTATTGATCTCTCCCGAATTGGTATCACGGGATGGAGTGGAGGAGGTAGCCAGACTCTTAACTGTATGTTCCGTTATCCGGATGTGTTTCATACGGGTATTGCGGTTGCTTTCGTCGCAGACCAGAAGTTGTATGATACGATCTATCAGGAACGGTACATGAATACGCCGCAAAATAATCCGGAAGGATATAAGAAAGGTTCGCCAATCAGCTATGTGGCCGGGCTCAAAGGTAATCTGCTGCTCATGCATGGTACCGGAGATGATAATGTGCATTATCAGAACTGCGAACTTCTTGTCAATGAACTTATCCGTCAGGGGAAGATCTTTTCACAGGTATCCTATCCGATGCGAAGTCACGGCATCAGTGAGCGGGAAGGAACTTCTCTGCATGTACGCAAAACGATGGAGGCATACTGGTTAAAGAATCTTCCGGCAGGTGGCCGCTAACCGATTGTATTTTTAATATTGATCAGATGGACTGTAAAAACGAATGTTATGGATTATAAGATTGTACATGTTCCTGAGAAACAACGTTTTGAAACAGAACAGGAGTGCGTAGTTGCTTATGTGGAATATCAAGTGAAAGGAGATTCGTTTGATATTGTCAGCACCCAAGTTCCACAACCATTGGAAGGAAGAGGTGTAGGCACTTCACTTGTACGTTTTGCATATCAATACGCTGTTGACAACGGATTAAAGCCAAAGGCAACTTGTCCATTTGCCGCCATCTGGCTGAAGCGTCATCCGGAATATCAATAAGAAGATCTGTTTGTTTGATACTCACTCCCGATCAGGAAGGTATGTTTCAGATGCAAACCCATGGGAGCACATCGCGCAGCGAAAAGTATTTTTGCTCAATTTGTTCCGGAGACACTTCTTTGTCTGTAAATTCCCGGATGCTCCGCCTTCTTTGCATCAAAGCCAGAAGTTGTTCGTAGCTTGCCGCATCCTCTTTAGGAGGCAGCGCATACAAGTCATCCGATGACAACTTTCTTCCCCGAATCTCAATCGCACCGGTAGGACAAACCGCCATACAATGACCACAGCCGATACAACCAAATAAGGAATCTGGTCCGACGGTCACCTTTTTGTGATAACATAAACAGATTACGAATAGATATAGTACGGTTGATGAAAATGTTCTTTTTGCAAAGAATAGTTAAATATGTGCGTCTGTATGAAATAACTAAACATTTAGTTTGAAAACTAAACTATTAGTTATATGTTTGCATCGTGATACTTAAAGAAAGAAATATGATGGCAGAAAATAAAGAACTAACAAAGGTTGAGTTACAACTGATGAACGTCCTCTGGGATATAAAAGAGGGCTTTGTGAATGATATTTTGGCAGAACTTCCCGAACCGAAGCCTGCGTACAACACCGTATCTACTTTTATGCGAATTCTGGTTTCCAAGGACTTTGTCGGATATACGAGCTTTGGCAAGAGTCATCGCTACTATCCTTTAATTACCCGGGAAGCATATATGGATTCCTATCTGACCAGCGTGAAGAATACCTTCTTCAGAGGCTCCTTTGCTTCGATGATATCCTTCTTTGCTGAAAAGGAGAAACTTTCTTCGAAAGAGATAAAAGAGATTGTAGAGATTCTGGACGATAACAAAAATAAATAATAATCAATCATGGAAACATTCGCTCTGTTCTTGCCGGTTTTCAAGTTTGTGGTAGCATCAGCCTTGCTGGCTCTTTTTTATCTGCTGCTTTTTCGTGAGAAGTCAACCTATACTCATGCGCGTATATTTCTCCTTTCGATCGTGTTTGTCTCTCTTCTGGTATCCCAATTCCAGATTGAGGTATTTACTCCTCCGGTACGTGTAGTAGAAGTTGCTCCCAAGCAATCGGTACTCCCTGCGGTACTGACCATTGGTGGAACGCCTATTTCTCAGACTGTTTCTCCAGATGTGACATCTCCAACAGTAAGTTCTGCCGCGGTGTCTGAAGTCTCATCCACAATAGAACCAGTATCTTCCGCAACTACTGACACATTAAAGGAATCTGAGTTGACACAAGATCAGTACGGCTGGATAAGGTCCCTTACGATTCCCCAGATTGCAGGAGTGGTTTATCTATTGGTAACGGCTTTCTTGTTTGTTCTGTTGATTGTTCAACTTTTCCGCATCCTGTATATTCGTCATCGTGGAGAGCGTAAGATGATTGGCGGGTATAATGTCATAGTGCATCCGGCAGTGCCGACCCCCTTCTCCTTTCTTACTTTTATTTTTATCGGCACAAACTTGTCGGGCAACAAACTGGATATCATCGTCAAACATGAAAGTTGGCATATCCGTCACCGTCATTATATTGACGCTATAGCGATTGAACTGCTTGTCCGCATTTTCTGGTTCAATCCAGTGTTGTGGTGGGTGCGCAAAGAACTTCGTAACATTGACGAGTTTCAAACAGATCGGAGTCTGCTTGATGACGGTCAGGAAATATATCAATATCAGACCACTCTTCTTGAAGAAGTGATGGAAGGTAACCCCTATTTAGCAAATGGTTTTAATAGTTCATTTATCAAAAAACGTTTTATCATTATGAAGAACAACTCAAAGATCCGTTTTACCAAACTCCGCCAGGCGATGATTGTACCGTATGTAGCAATCCTGTTTGCCTTGTTTTCTTTTACCACAGGGAAAGCTGAAGTTCGCTATGTGGAAAAACCTGTTGCAGACTCCGAAGCGATGACGCTTCCTGATACATCCTACGTCAAGAAGTTGCCCAATGGCATGGATATGACGTATACAATTAAAACTAACGTTGTTGATACTGCTGCTTCAATGCCGTCTATGGCAGCTATGACAGAGAAAAGTGTCGAAAAATCTATCGACAGTGTTGCGGACCAACTGGGTATCATGGTTGATGCTCTCAAAGAGATCAAGAAGTCTGGTGGTGCCAACGATATGAATGGCAAGAAGCTTCTCAAATTGCTTAATATTCAGTTTAACGGACAAGGAGTAGAAGAGATGACACCCGGAATGTCGGAGGCGTTGAAGAAGTCTTTTGAAGGAGTGGATCTGGATAAAAGTATCAATAATCTGACTCAAATCCGAAAAGATGTTCTGAAAATCAAGAGTGCCAAATCTTCTCCTATGGAAAAGGGTGTGGCAATGTCGTCGCAAGTGATGAAGATCATGCAAGATGAATTGTTTTCCAATCTGATAGGGAATATAATGCCTGTCATGATGGAAACTCTGATGGGTAGCATGCAGACGATGATGGAAGGATTTGGTGTAAAAAATGCGAATGAAATAGGAAAGGTCACTAAAGCTTTTATGCCCTTTGCAAACGCAGTAGATGCTGAAGATGCAGATGACGCAGTGGAGGTTGATGAAGCAGAAGATATGATTGTAGATACAGCCAGTATTGACTCAGATCCTTATACCGTAGCACAGAATTTGAAGATGAGCCCAGAGCCTTATCAACAAGGAACGATGCATGTGCTTTATATCGACAAGCAAAAAGAGGAAACACTGGTCACATTTGTTGCTTCAATTGATTTTGACTCACACTGGTATCGATTTGAAGATGACTTTTCAATCATTGATAAGAAAAGTGGAGATCAGTATCAATTGAGAGGAATAGAAGGTGGTTATTCTGTCAATCAAAAGATATTTATCAATGGCAATCGGGGTAAAATGGTCGAATTTACATTAATATACCCACCGTTGAAGTCATCTGTCAAGAAGGTGGATATCATGAGAGTGTCAGATACAAATCAAAATATTTCCTCAGGTTTTGATGGAGACAACGGAAAGCCTTTTAGCTTTAAGGATGTAGAAATCAGTAAATACAAGAAGCCTACTGATAAAAAAGGAGCAAAGATTTATAAGTAATCTCCTGACAGGTATGAAACAAATAAAGCCCGCTTCGATGAAGCGGGCTTTATTTGTCTGTATAATTGATCCAAAGTTATTTCCGATCCAGTTTCAGTTGATCCACTACAGGTACTTTCACTCCTGAGATAGTTGTCTGTTTGGTGTCATTCTGCTGTTCGAAGATCACAATCTTGTTACTTCCTTTTTTCAGCAAGCAGCCCGGCAAGTAAAGCGTCTGTTGAGGTCCCACTTTCCAGTAACGTCCCAGATTGAAACCATTCACAAAGACGATACCTTTGCCCCATTTGTCCATATCAAGAAATGTGTCACCCACTTTATCAAGGCTAAACTCACCTTCATATATGACAGGCATCCCCGGAGTGTAGCCAACTTTCAGATCTTTCAGATCCGGCACACTGCTCATCGGAAGTTTGTACATCTCCCAACTACCTGTCATTTCGATGCCGTTGATCTTCACCGGAGAGATAATCCCCTTTCTGTTATAGAGGATGCTTGCCCCATAATTGATACGTCCCATATTTTCCACCAGGATATCCAGTGTGCCGTTAAAAGGAATATCAATTTGCATACTGTCCTTCTCGAATACACGGTTCAGTTCGCCGACTTTCTTTCCATTCACATACACCAATCCATAATCGCGGATACCGGCAATCTTGAGTTCCCCTTTAATCGGTTGATTGAAATGTCTGCGATAGAGCACATATCCATGTCCCTGATTCAAATCCTCGAAGCTCATGACAGTATCATTTTCTACCGGAGTCATGTTACTGATCATATCAAATAGGTTGACACTCTTGCTCAGCGTGATAGCGGGGATCTCAATGACAGGCAGTTGTTCAGGAATCGCCGGAATCTCATACTTCACATACTTTCTCATGGTATCGCGGATAGCCCTGTATTTCTCCGTCGCCCAACCCGCTTCGCTGATAGGAGCGTCATAATCATAGCTGGTTATGTCAGGCTGGATATTCTTGTCTGTGCTGTAGTTTGCACCCGCAGTAAATCCAAAGTTTGTACCGCCATGTACCATATAAAAGTTGAAGCTGACAGTATCTCTCAGATATTTCGCCGTTTGGTTCGCCACACTTTTCGCTGAAGACTTTTGAAATGGTTCAGCCCAATGATCCAACCATCCGGGATAGAACTCCGCAACCATGTATGGACCTTTCCCACCGTTGTACTTATTGACAATCTGTTTCAGATTCTTGATGTTACTTTCTCCGTTGGCCGTAGGAAGAGCTCCTTCGATAGAGCCTCCTTCAAACAACGAACTACCATCTGACGTAAACATCGGAATGTCCAGACCTGCATCAATCAGTTGCTGACGGATTGCGGCACTATATTTTTTATGAGTCTCCAAAGGAATGTCAGGACGTTGAGCCACATAAGAACCGAATTCATTCTCAGCCTGAACCATAATCAGCGGACCACCTTTTGTAATCTGCAGGTCGCGCACCTGGTCGGCCAGTTTGTTGATATAGACTTTACACGAATCGAGAAACAGTTTATTGTCCGTACGAATAACCAGTCCCGGAGTCTTTTGCAACCACCAGGGATATCCGCCAAATTCCCATTCCGCACAAGCATACGGACCCGGCCGCATGATCACCATCAATCCCTCTTCGCTGGCAATCTTTATAAACTCAGCGATGTTGCGGTTTTCACTCTTAAAGTCCCAGACACCGGGAGCCGTTTCATGATAATTCCAGAATACATAGGTGGCCACCGCATTCAGTCCCATAGCCTTCATCATCTTCAGACGATGGCGCCAGTAAGGAGCCGGGACACGTGCAAAATGCATTTCACCGGAATGGATTTGAATAGGCTTGCCATCATACAGGAAGTTTCCGTTTGCAATGGCAAAGGAGTGTTTCGCTTCTTTTGAGAAAGCAGTACCGCTTATCAGCATGAGAACTGCAAGCAAGGCAGAAAGTCTTTTTTTCATGAGTAATTGTTCTGAGCTATTAGTAGTTTAGTATGAGTGTTGTGGCTTTTCATGGATGAAATTCAACAACCGTACAAAAGTAGAAAATAGATTCTCTTTTACGATGAAAAGTATTACAAAAAAAGGAGAATTCAACTCATTTTCTAAAGAACTATTGTATCAGACAGGAAAAAGAACAACCAAGAAAAATGTAAGCATGTGGTTGAACGAGCTTGTATAAAAATATTTTTCACTTAGGATGATTTATAAAAAAGAATATATATCTTTACAAACATAAATCTGATATAATCAGACCTATATAGATTTTCTTTCCGGCTGAAACGCATTAATGTTTACTTATGAACAGACACTCAAAGCCATGGAATTATGAAAAATAACATTCTCTCCTTAATCGATTTTGAGAAAGTAGATATCCTGCTTGAAGGTTTCAACAAAGCAACAGGATTTGTCACAGCCGTTCTTGACCTTGATGGAAAGGTGCTATTCAGATCCGGATGGAGACAAATATGCACTGATTTTCATCGTGTAAATCCCCAAACCTCTCAAAGATGTACCATCAGCGATACGGAACTGGCCGGGGCCTTAGCTGAAGGTGAGAAATATCATTTTTACAAATGTTTGAACGGATTGGTTGACGTGGCTGTTCCCATTGTAGTTAACGGGGAACACATTGCCAATCTGTTTTCCGGACAATTCTTTTTTGAAGAACCGGATATGGAATTCTTTAAAAAGCAAGCAAAGAAATATGGTTTTGATGAAGAAAAATACTTGGAAGCTCTTGAAAAGGTTCCTGTAGTTTCAATGGAAAAGGTTCAGGTAACAATGGGTTTTCTGAAGGAAATGACCCTGTTGATTAGTGAAATGACCTATCAAAGATTGGAACAAATAGAACTGAATGATGCCTTGACAAAAAGCAATAGGTTGATTCATAATATTATCGATAATACGACCTCCTTGTTTTATTTGGTTAATACGGATGGGAAAATTCAACTCGCGAATAAGCGGTATGAATACTTGTTTAACGTCCCGAAAGAGGAACTTGTCGGTAAGCCCAGAGAAGCATTCATGCCCCCCAAAATTGCAAGACAACACCGGAACAACGATCTGAAAGTTATAAAATCAAAACACTCCATCCAATTTGAGGAGACAAACATTGAATCGGATGGTATCCATTATTACCTGACGCAGAAGTTTCCATTATTTGATTTGAACAATGAGGTGTATGCGGTTGGAGGTATTTCAAGTGATATTACTGAGATAAAGAATGCGGAAGATTTGCTGAAAGAGAGTGAAGAACGTTTTCGTAAAGTCTTTGATGAAGGTCCGATAGGTATGGTTATGGCCAACCTGACAACCGGAATAATGTTTAATGTCAATAAGGCAGTTTGTACGATGCTTGGATATACCAAAGAAGAACTGCTTACCTTAACATTTTCAAGCATCACTCATCCTGACGATCGCAGTAAAGATATCGAATCGTTAAAGGAGTTGTATGAAGGGAAAACCGAGGTATACAAAGCAGAGAAACGATATATCAAAAAGAATGGGGAGATAATTTGGGGATCATTGGCACTCACAAAAATTTTTAGCGAAAAAAACAAGACGTATTATTCGTTGGCGATGGTCGAAGATATTACTCAACGCAAACATGCCGAGGAAGAAGTTCGAACACAACTCGACGAACTGCGCCGTTGGTATGAGGTAACTCTCGACAGAGAGGACAGGGTGCTGGAATTGAAGAAAGAAGTAAATGAACTGCTTGCAAAGGCGGGAATGCCTTTGCGATATGCTTCTGAGGAGAAAGCGTTGCAGAGCCAATCAAAGGATGAGATTAATACATTGGATTATGAATGAAGAAGAGGTAAAAAGCCACACATCAGATTTGGATGATGAAATCTCTACCCGGAAGCTTTCAGAGGAAAAGTTCGTCAACTTGTATGAAAATGTTCCGGATATGTTTTTTCCTGTAGATTTTATTAAAGTTGTCATGGATAACTTGCCAATCGGTCTGGCTGTGAACTCGGTGGACCCTTTGGTCAAATTCAACTACATGAATGATAACTTTCCATCGTTGTACCGTACAACAAGAGAGGCTCTGGCCATTGAGGATAACTTCTGGAATGCCGTATATGAAGATCCGGTCTTTCGTGAAGAGATGCGAAAGAGAGTGTTGGATGATATTGCTTCCGGAAAACCGGAGCGGATGCATTGGGAAGATATCCCTATCACTCGTAAAGGAGAGAAAACAACATACATCAATGCCTCTAATATACAGGTGACCGGTAAGTCTCTGATGATTTCTACCGTGTGGGATATCACTGACCGTAAGCAGTCAGAGTTACTCATTTTGGAGTCGCAGAAACGATTAAAAGAGGCACTCGATGTCTCCAACCGCTCTCGACAGACGCTGCTGAGTGTGCTTGAAGACCAAAAGGAGGCGAAAAATGAGGTGCAGAAGCTCAACGCGGAACTGGAACAGCGGGTCATTGAGCGAACGTTGCAACTGCAAGCCATCAACAAAGAGCTGGAAACATTTACCTATTCAGTATCACACGACCTTAAAGCACCTCTCCGTGGTATTGATGGTTACAGCAAATTATTATCCGATTTGTACAAATCAAGCCTGAATGAGGAGGCCCAACTATTTATTGAAACAATTCGGAGTTCCACGCTCCAGATGAACCAACTTATTGATGATCTTTTAGACTATTCACGTTTAGAACGGAGTCAGTTGAGTATTGAGCCTATAAGAATCAAAGAGTTGATTCATTCTGTATTGGATCTTTATATGAATGAGCTGGAAACCGGCCGTTTTGGAATAGATATGAATATACCGGATATCGAACTTGTAGCAGATCGCAAGGGACTTACCATTGCACTTCGTAATCTTCTGGAGAATGCAATTAAATTTTCAAAAGGTAAGAGTGATCCTTCCATTCAAATCAAAGTTGAAGATAATGAGTTCTCATGGATTATAAGTGTCAAAGACAATGGTATTGGTTTTGATATGAAATATCACCAAAAGATCTTTGAAATCTTCCAGCGTCTGCAAAGAGTCGAAGATTTTCCCGGTACAGGCATAGGTTTGGCAATGGTCAATAAAGCGATGCAAAGAATGTGTGGAAGGACATGGGCTGATAGTACACCGGGTATGGGTTCTACTTTTTATCTCGAAATTCCTAAAAACAAATAATATGCTTACAGAAAACACAAACAACCCCATCTTACTTGTTGAAGATAATCCTATCGACCTAGATCTTACCCTGCGGGCATTTGCCGCGAAAAAACTCTCTAACCCTATACAGGTAGCAAGGGATGGTGAAGAGGCTCTGCAATATATAGAACGATGGGAGAAGGGGGAAGCGAAGCCGGTTGTCATTCTGCTTGATCTCAATATGCCTAAAGTCAGCGGGTTGGAGGTACTTAGAATCATCAAATCTCGCCCTGATTTTAAATCAATACCCATTGTCATACTGACTACATCGTCAGAATCGTCTGATTTACAGTCCGCCTACCAATTAGGGGCCAATTCATATATTGTTAAACCGGTCGATTTTGGTAAATTTATTGAGGTGGCCAATCATATAGACTTGTATTGGCGTGTCATAAATAAACCTGTTTAAAAGATCTCTAAAATAACCCTTAAAATGAAGCGATATGAGAATTCTACTTCTTGAAGATAATTTTATGGATGCCGATTTGACAAGAAGAGGTCTTATTGGGTCTGTTCCCGGTTGTATCATAGAGCATGCTTCCACATTGCAACAAGCAAGGAAGCTGCTTGTTGCAGATCATTCATTTGATATCGCTTTACTTGATGTAAATCTGCCTGATGGTAACGGTCTTGAATTTCTTGTTGAAATCAGGCAACGGGATTTAAGCTTTCCGGTCATCATGTTAACCGGTAATGGAGATGAAGATGCTGCGGTTACAGCTCTTAAATCCGGTGCTGATGACTATATCGTAAAACGATCAGAATATATTTCCCATCTCCCCGATCTGATAAGTTTAGCCATTGCTAATTACAAGGAAAATGGATTGTATAAATCAGAGGTGATTCATGTGCTGTATATAGAGCAGCACGCTGTTGACATTGATCTTACACTCCGTCATCTGGCACAATATGCTCCATATATTCATATTGATACGGTAACAACAGCTGAAGAAGCTTTAGCAAAATTAGAAGTAGGAACATCCGAATTGCTAACGCATTATAATGTAATTCTGATGGATTATCGTTTGCCTGGAATGGATGCGCTGGAATTGATTAAGACCCTTCGGCAGAACTTCAAACAGCATATTCCCATCATATTGGTTACCGGTCAGGGAAATGAAGAGCTGGCTGTGCAGGCCATGAAATTAGGGGCAAATGATTATCTGACAAAGAGCGAAAAATATTTATACAAACTTCCTTCAGTCATCATAAATTCATATCAACATTATGAATTAAAAAGGAAGCAGGATGCTCTCCTGGAAAGTGAGTCTAAATACCGCCTCTTAGCTGATAATTCCGGCGACGTGATTTTTGTGCTCGATATGGATTTAAACTACACGTACATTAGTCCTGCGATAAGGTTTTTAAGGGGGTATGATCCTGAAGAAGCATTGAAACAGAAAATAACAGAGGCATTAACACCCGATTCCTACCAAAAGGCATTGAATGTGTTATCCGAAATCCTTTCAAAGAATACAAATAACAGGGAAGATGTTGTTCCGCAGAGAACCTTAGAGTTGGAGATGATCCGCAAAGATCTGACCACTGTTTGGGTCGAAGTAAAAGCATCGCTGATCAGAGACGAGAATAATAAGTATATCGGCATTTTAGGTGTTACCAGAGATATTACCGAAAAGAAGAAGATGATTGATGATCTGATCATTGCCAAAGAAAAGGCGGAAGAAAGCGACCGTCTTAAAACAGCTTTTTTGGCCAATGTCAGCCATGAAATACGGACGCCGATGAACGGGATATTAGGGTTTGCAGAGTTGCTTAAAGAAGGCGATCTAACAGGTGATGAGCAAAATGAATATATCAAGATTATCGAACAAAGCGGAGAACGCATGCTCAATATCATCAACGAGATTGTCGATTTCTCGAAAATAGAATCGGGTATGGTTGAACTGAAAATCCTGGATACGAATATCAATGCGCAACTGGAAGCTGCGTACAAATTCTTCAAATCTCAGGCTGACAAGAAAGGAATTCAACTGATTCTCAAAACAACTTTGTCCGGCTCTCAAGCAGTGATAAAGACCGATCGTGAAAAATTGGATGCAGTTCTTCTGAACCTTATCAATAATGCACTGAAATATACTGATCAGGGTGAAATAGAAGTCGGTTATAAGAAAGTAAATAAAGATAATCTTGACTGTTTGCAATTTTATATTGCCGATACTGGTATAGGGATTCCAAAGAATCGTCAGAAAGCCATCTTTGAGCGTTTTATACAGGCTGACGTTTTTGATGAACAAGCCAGAGAGGGAGCAGGCCTGGGCCTTTCCATCTCTAAGGCTTATGTGGAGTTAATGGGTGGAACAATGTGGGTAGAAAGCGAACAGCATAAAGGATCAACGTTTTATTTCACATTGCCTTATTCAACAACAGAAACGTTTGTTGAATAATTTATTTCTATTGACAGAGCAGGTCATTTAAACGAACGATTATGCTGCCTTTACTCTCATAGTAATGCAGCATTTCGTCGATTTTCTTTTTGTCATAGCTTGTTATGCAATCAGAGATGACAATTACTTTATAATTTGCCTTACATAGATTGAAACAGGTTGATTTAACACAAGCAATTGCATCTGCCCCTGTCAGGTAGAACTCACCTATCTCATTTTTAGTGATAAAGTCTGCAAATTCCTCACAACTTAATGCGTTTCCTTTGTATTTTGTAAAAACATGATTAGATACCCGCTTTAAATCCGGAACTAATTCAGACCCACGTGTATTGGGCTTAAAAGTCCTTGTGCCTTCTGATAAATTTTCATGACGTATATAAACCACATGCATATCATTGTCAACTGCCCAATCGATGGATTTGTTTATATTATCAATGATATCCTTGTAATTCTTTGTGATATCATTTTGGATATCTATTACTACCAATGCTCTTTTCATTTTTACTCCTTTTTGTTTCCTTGTCCGAAAATTATTAAAAAGCAATATATTTAGCACTTATCTCTTTGCCGGTTTTATGATTACATCATCCACAGCAAGCCATTTCTTAGCTGAGGAGGTAGTGAAGAATCCAACCTCGCACTTACCATTTATAACCTGAACGGAGAGGGTGACTTTCTTCCAGGATGAGGTGGCGGGTATCTCCGTTCTAACGCTCTTGAAGTTGCCTGAGAAGGCTGTGAAGAAGCATTCGCTTTGTCCGCCGGAAGAGCGTACCATTGCGCTGATCTCATACATGCCGTCTTGCAAACCATTGATGCGCTGATAGACGTATCCACGGTATTCTGAGTCGGAATGTAGTTTCATGTAACTCGATGAACCGTCGTATCCGTTGTTTTCGACAGTTGCGATATTATCATTGCCGGTCAGCGCAAGTACGTTCCAGCCGGGAATACCGCTGCCGGACTCCTCAAAGCCATAGTTTGCAGCCATGCTTATTGAAACGGTTGCAGGTTTGGCCGGTGCACTGTTTTGTTTGTAGATTGTCCAGTTCTGACTGACTTCTCCGGCTCCACCCATGACAACCAGTTTGGCGCCATCGTTGCGTGATCGGCGACTGATATCGATCGGTTTCTTCGCCCATTTGTTGATGACTTGAATGCCACCTTTACCGGAGATGGTCCAGAGTTGATAGTCACCGCCCTCATATTCCTGCAACTGGATATCCATACCATCTTCCCGACTGCGCTGGCGCAATCCGAGTACCTTTTTGCTTTCCGGTTCCACGATGCGGAAGATGCCGAAGCTCATTGGTTCGATGCGGAACGTCTGTACTTTGTTCACATCCTTTTCCCATTGTACCACCTGATTGTTCTCATCGACTGTCAGCACTTTATTGCTAAACATGTTTTGCAAGACAATTTTCTCATTGATGGGAATCATTTCTTGTTTGGCACCGGTTTCACCGACTGAGACGTTAAAAGGAGCGGGAGTCTTCCAACTCTTATAGATCATCGCGGGTTTATCTACGCTAAGATCCACCGGACGGAGACGGAAGGTGTATTTCACTTTTCGAAGAAGTACCCGATATTGTTCCAGTACGTCCGGACCACATGCTGCGGTACCTACCCCCTGGTTTTCAAAGTCAAGATTGAAAGTGATGTAATCTTGTTTTTCCAGAAAGCATAAATGTCCTGCAGCGTGCATTTGGACATCGTCATAGGGATATGCGTTAAAGTCAAACGGCTTGTCGGAATCGGCAAAGAGTCCAGCCTTCGCTCCATTGGTCAATGTGACCCAGCGTGAATTAAACCGGTTTCCGTTTTCTTGCGGGAATTCATACTCTACCCGAAGATCAGATACTTTCTTGTTGAGATTGTTTTGCACCAGTCCGGCCAAGTTACGATCGCAATAGGTTTCCAGTTCATTACCCAGCCAGTTGAGATTATCCATGTCACCTTTCAGATAAAATTGCCATCCGATCTTACCGATGAATGACTCTTTCTCCGGATTGACAGCGGTGGTCATCTGTAACTCGCCATTGGAGTAGATCGCATAGAGCACATTGATGTTGGTGTTGCCACTCAACGACAGCGTGGAGACGATCTTCAGCGGTTCGATCCCTTCGGCAAGCACTTTCATATTGATCAGCGTCGGAGTAACGTTCCAGAATCCATCTTTCTCCCAATTGGCAAAGTGTCTTCTCTCGTTGCATGTCGACGGACGGGCAAAGTTTGGTTTGGATGGTTTTGCCATCATCTCTTTACCGTTGCTGATGACGGAGGTAAGCGTTCCTGTTTTCTTGTCAAAGCCATAGGTCACAGCACCGGCTTTCACACGGATCATGCCCGCTTCTTCCGTTGCTTTGAGCTGGTTTTTGGTATCTACTCTGGCAAGCAGTTTTGCTTGTTGAGGCGTAACGACTAGTTGCGTATAAGCTACTTCGTATCCTTTCTTCGCCCAGGGAGTCTCTTCTTTCTGCAAAAGACGGATGTTGAGGAAATACTGTCCCTGATCATCTACCTTAGAAGTTGTAAAAGGAATACGGAAGTTATCATCATCCATTGGTTTGGCATCCAGTGTCATGTGACCCGATTCGATGACTTCCCCTTCGCGTTGCAGTTCCCAAACACAGTCGTACGCGGAAAGGTTGGTAAAGCTCCGTTTGTTGCTGATGTTGACAATGCCGTTTTTGATGTCCACCGGAGTGATGACACACGGCTGGTAGGCAACCTTTATTTCGTTGAGTTCGCCGTGAGGTGTGCGATCGGCGGAGAGAAGTCCGTTGAAGCAGAAGTCACCGTCGGTCTTATCTCCGGCTCCATGATCCCATCCATTGCCAAGGAAAGTCTTCCCGTTTTTGGTGGTGCGCAGACCCTGATCTACCCAGTCCCATACAAAGGCTCCCTGCATACGGTCATATTGGTAGAAGGTCTCCCAGTAATCTTTGATGCCGCCCCCACTGTTGCCCATGGCGTGTACATATTCACACAAGATAATCGGCTTCTCCGGCCAGGTGTCATAGTTGCGTTTCAGATTATCAATACCACAATACATAAAGGCGATGATGTCAAAATCTGTACCATGTCCCTCATAATGCACCGGACGGCTGGGATCTGTCTTGCGGATAGAATCGGCAAGGGCAAAGAAATTACTATGTACACCATCGCCGGCATTACCGCCACACTCGTTACCCATCGACCAAACCAAGACAGAAGGTTGGTTCTTATCCCGTTGTACCATCGCCATACCCCGTTCGATAAAAGCCTGCTGCCAGGATTCATCATTGGCGATCAGGTTCATTCTTCCCTTAAAGGCACCGTGGCTTTCGATGTTTGCCTCGTCCCACAGATAGATTCCCAGACGGTTGCACAATTCATAAAACTGAGGGGTCTTTGGATAATGAGACGTACGAACCGCGTTGATGTTATTGGCTTTCATCAGTTTCAGATCTTTCTCGATTAGTTCGAGAGGCATGTATCTGCCTGTTTCCGGATTTTGGTCATGATGGTTGGTTCCATAGATATAAATCTTCTGTCCGTTGAGATAGAGAATTCCATTTCTTATGGCCACTTCTCTGAAACCGACTTCCTGACAGAGAGTCTCTACGGCTTTTCCTCTGCCATCGAGTAGTGTGATAGTCAGTTTGTATAAGTCAGGGTGCTCAGCAGACCATAACAAGGGGCTTATCACCTGGTTGTTAAACCCGAAAGTCTCTTTCTGACCACTTTTTAGCTTGGTTTTGCAGATCTGATCAGCACTGAAGACCAGTTTATTGTCTTTGTCGTACATGTTAAACCTGACTTTGTTAACCGTCGCATTTTGGGGTTCATTGTTGCGGATTGTGTACAGCACATTGACGTTTGACCGGTTATAGGCGGCGTTGAGATCCGTATTTATATGGAAGTCTTCGATATGCAGTTTGGGCTCAGCTATCAGATAGACATCGCGATAGATACCACTGAGCCACCACATATCCTGATCTTCCATATAGCTGGCATCCGACCAGCGAAACACTTGAGCAGCCAGAACGTTCTCACCTTGTTTGAGGTAGGGCGTAAGGTCAAACTCCGCGGTGGTCATGGCATCCTCATGAAAACCCACATACTTTCCGTTTAACCAGAGATACAGACAAGATTGAACACCATTGAAATGAATCGTCACCTTTTGTCCGTCCCAATCTTGGGGAAGTACAAAGCTCTTTCGGTAGGAAATAGCGGGATTACCTTTCTCCCCGCGGTCAATAACAGGAGGATTGAGGGGCCACAAATAGCTTACATTCGTGTATATTGGTTCGCCGTATCCTTGCATTTCCACATTGCAGGGCACTTTTTCTTCTTTCCAGGAAGTATCGTCATATTCCGGTTGAAAGAAATCTGTCGGTCTATCTTTCAAATCTTTGACCCACTTCAATTTCCAATTACCGTTGAGCAACAGGAAGTTCGCAGATTGATTCCGGTCTTGCGTCAAAGCTGATTTCTCACTGGTGTGCGGAATGAAATAGGCGCGTGAAGGTTCGCAGTTGACGCGGTTCACCTTCTGATCCTTGTATTCCGTAAAGTCTTGTGCGGAAACTGTCCAAGCAGTCATCAGACACAAAAGAGAGGCGATGATTCTCATTTTCTCTGGTTATTAGATAATTATTATTAATCGATTGGATGGTATATTCTGAACTGTTGCATTCGTTCATTCAGAAGATCATATTGATGATCTTTGATAAACGATGTGCAGGCTCTCAATCCTTTTTGATTACTTCCGGTGGTCTCCAGTGAAATGGCGCTGACACCATAATAGATCAGCTCTTTCATCAATTCACCTCCCGTCATACCCGGATAGCCGATCGTGAAGTAAAACCCATCGGCAATATCTTCACCCAGATCTTTGTCATAGACAATATAAAATCCGTTGTTGCAGAATATCTCCTTCAGTTGTTTCGCTCTCTTGCCATATTCCTTCACCTCTTCCACAAAGTTGAAAGCGCCATCGCTTGCTCCTTTAAACATAGCCGCCAGCGCATATTGTGCAGAGTGGCAGGTACCGGATGATATAGCATATAAGACACGGTGAATAAACACCCTTCCATAGGCACCGTTACCATATTTTTCAGTCAGGCCCGGATACTCACGGTTGTACAACTTGTCGGACATGGCAACCACTGCGATACGTTGTCCGGCATAGCTGAAAGCCTTTGATCCGGAGATAAGTAGCGCATAATTTTCAGTATATCTTGCGACTGTAGGTATATAAGGTGGCTGGAACGGAGTGCCGAAGTCTTTCCGGAAGTCCATCCCGAAATAAGCAAGGTCTTCGAGGATGATTGTATCATATTTGTTCGATAGTTTACCGATAATCGCCAGTTCCTCTTCATTTAAACAGATCCAGGAGGGATTGTTAGGGTTGGAATAGATGATTGCCGCAATATTTCCCTTTGCCAGAAAAGATTCCAGCTTCGCTTCCAGTTTGGCTCCGCGGAAGTCATAGACATCAAACGACTCATATTTCAGTCCCAATACCGTGATCTGCTGTTTCTGAACAGGGAAGCCCGGATCAATGAATAAAATGGTGTCTTTCCCTTTTTCGCACTGTCCGCAAGTGAGGAACGAGGCAAAGGTGCCCTGCATCGAACCGACTACAGGGACACAACACTCGGGTGAGATATTGATGTCGATGAACGCCTTGATAAAACGGGAAGTCTCCTTTTTCAGTTCGGGCAGACCGTCAATGATCGGATAAATGGCAGCGACTCCATTTCTTAAAGCTGCAATTTCTGCATCTACACCAATCTGAGCAGGCTTGAGTCCAGGTACTCCCATCTCCATATGAATAAATTCTTCGCCTGTTTTCTTTTCGATCTCAGAAGCAATGGCGACTACTTCACGGATGGTTGCTTTACCAAAACTGGGGATATTGAACTGACTGATAACTTCTTCTGCAATTACCGGGTCTATCGGTGTATTACTCATATTTCTTCTTGTTATTATATTTGAGAGACAAAGTTAAGAAAAAATCAAAAAAGTGAGCGGAATAATTTGCAAATTCAATTACAAGCACTACCTTTGCATCGCTTTCGAAAAGAAGCTGGTGTGGTAGTTCAGTTGGTTAGAATACATGCCTGTCACGCATGGGGTCGCGGGTTCGAGTCCCGTCCGCACCGCCAACAAAGCAAAAGAGTCCTGAAGATGTTTAGTCTTCGGGACTTTTTTATTCTACGCACGGCATGGCTTATCCCATGCCTCATTCATGCAAACCCCGCACAAATGAAGAAGAGACTTAAAAGTCAAATTTCTCAATTTTGATAGAGGCAAACTCTTTGAGAATAGCTATGTTTTTGATGAACACGCTTCCCTTTTCGTGGTTAGCCAGTGTTTCTGCGTTTTTCCATGTTTCGCAAATCATCAAAACATTTGGACGGGTTGCACTTTCAAACACGTCATAAGCAACACATCCTTCTTCTTTTACCGAATTAGCGGTCAACTCCTTGGATGCTTCCAATACCTTGGCACGGTTTGCATCTTCTACTAAGAGAAATACATTTAGTCGAATCATAATGATGTTTTTTATTATTATACAGATACAAACTTAGATAAAAACAGGGATTATGGAGCATCTTCCGATACAATATTTGCTATATTTGCACTACACCCGCTTCGGGTTCCACTTTTAACGATAAAAGAGTATGAATACGACGGATAAAAGGCATACGTTATTTTCTCCTTCGATGAAACTGGCGGACATATTGCTTTCCAATTATGCGTTGCTGACCGTATTGCCCCGATTTGATATTCAGTTGGGGTTTGGAGAGAAGAGTCTGTCCGAGATCTGTCGCAAGTACAATGTGAATGAGACCTTTTTCCTGCTTGTTTGCAATGTCTACACCTTTCATGAGTATCTTCCCGACAAAATAGAGATCTCTACACTGGATATAGAGAGTCTGATCGGCTATTTGAAGCGTTCACACCGCTATTATATGGAGGATCGGATCGCTTCCATCAAACAAAAACTGGAACTGATGCGGAGTTGTTGCTCCGGAATGCATCATGATATCATCCATTCATTCTTCAAGGAATATGAAAAAGAGGTAGTCAATCATTTTAACTATGAAGAGGAAGTGGTTTTCCCGTATATCATAGCCCTGATGAAAGGGGAAACGAAAGTTGGTTATCATATACAGCAGTATGAACAGAATCACAGTAACATAGAAGATAAACTGGGTGATCTGAAGAATATCATTATCAAGTACCTCCCGGAAAGCTGTTCGTCGAAAGAACGAACAGATGTGCTCTTTGATATCTTCTTGTTTGAAGAAGATCTGAATAAACACTCTCTGATTGAAGATAAGATTCTGGTGCCTTTTGTGGAAGAGATGGAGAAGAAATATGAAGAGTAAAACCTATCGGGTCGTACTTATAGAGCCTTCACCAATCGTGCAGGAAGGGCTCAAAGCTGTCATATCTCATTGCCGTGGCTTTGAGGTAGTCGGTTCGGTGTATGACATGCATCATCAGGAGGAATATCTGGCAATGATGCGAGCGGATATCGTTGTACTTAATCCAGCTCTGATAGAATTTCACAGACGCAATACGGTGAAGAATATGTTTGAAGGAGTGGTATTGGTAGCCCTTGTGTATAGCTATACAGATCATGAAATGCTGAAACAGTTTGCTTCCGTGATAGATATATATGATGATCAGAGCAAGATCGACTCCAAACTCAGAGAGGCAGTCATTGTTAATAATGAGCAGGATGAACTTGTATCCGAAGGGAATGATCTGTCGGAACGTGAAAAAGAGATCCTTGTTGCTGTGGCTAAGGGGATGATAAATAAAGAGATAGCCGCGTTACATAATATATCTATTCATACGGTGATTTCCCACCGAAAGAATATTTCCAGAAAGACAGGAATAAAGTCAATATCCGGACTTGCCGTCTATGCTTTATTGAACAAGATGATAGAACAAAGTGAGATTCAATGAGTGAAAAAAGCGTTTTTATCCTTATTTCTAATGAGGGGCGGCGTAACGAATCACTATTTATAGGGATTTTCGCTCTTGCTTAACAGCACTACTTTTGTACTGTCAAATCAGTAACATTACAAAAGATGAGAAGAATAGTACTTACATTTACTCTGTTATCGGGTATCATGTTTAAATTGTCGGCACAGGATGCGACAAAAACAAAAGAAGAAGCTTTCACTTTCGAGGCTTCATACATTGGTGATAATATCAATAATTTTTCGGGAGGGATCAAAAGAGGTTCGTCCTATTTAGGGATGGCCAATCTCCGGGTATTATTTGATACACAAAATGCCGGACTGTGGAAGGGAGGATCCTTCTATCTGAATGCTGCAAACACGCATGGCGCGACTCCATCGGCAGATATGCTTGGCGATGCTCAGGTGGTGTCCAATATTGAGGCCGGTGATCATACCTACGTGCAAGAATTATGGTTTAAGCAGACAATGGGTCAGGTGGATCTGATTGCCGGTTTGCAGGACCTGAATGTGGAATTTGCCAATACAGAAAACGGGGCGGTCTTCATGAACAGCTCCTTTGGCATCATGCCGCTTATCTCTGCGAATATTGCGGCACCGATATTTCCTCTGACTTCTCTGGGACTGACGGTAAAGTGGAACATGAATGAGAAAATTACCTGGCTGAATGCGTTATATGATGGTAGTCCGACCGACTTTGAGCATAATCCGCACAACTTAACCTGGGGATACCATACTGCCGACGGCATCCTGGCAATCTCCGAACTTCAATACAATCTGAACATCAGAGAGCTCCCCGGTACCTACAAACTGGGGGCATTTTCTCACAGTCACTTCATCGATCAGGATATTCCGGATTCGCTGAATCATACCATTTTCAGTTTCTATTCCATTGTGGATCAGAAAGTCTGGCAGCAGGGCACAAAGAGTCTTAGAGTGTTTGCCCAATTGGGTTATAGCCCGAGCAAAGTCAGCACTACGGATGTATATATAGGTGGTGGCATCAATTATAATGGATTGCTTCGCAAGGAGGGTGATGATGTGCTGGGACTAGCGTTTGCCTATAATCACTTTAATGAGATGCCTGATCACGAGACAACAATTGAACTAACCTATAACTACCCTCTGACAAAGCATATTTATATTCAACCTGACTTTCAGTATATCATCCATCCGGCAGCTACGGGTGGCAATCTTGATAATTGCCTGACGGCTAATCTTCGTTTCGGCATCACATTCTAAAGAATCAAAGGTATGACACAGATAAAAACCGGACTGCTCTCTGAATTGAGAGACGGTGAAAAAGGGGTAATCACAAAGGTTATCGGATACGGAGCATTTCGCAAGAGAATGACAGAAATGGGTTTTGTCAAAGGCAAATTGGTTACTGTTATTAAAAATGCACCATTGAAAGATCCTGTAGAGTATAGTATCATGGGATACAATGTATCATTACGTCGCAGTGAGGCTTCTTTAGTCGAAGTGGTCTCGGAAGATACTGCGCAACAACAGGAGATTGCAGCTTTTGAAGGTACGCTGATCGAAGATCGGTTGAAAACTTCAGCACGTGAATGGAGCAATATCATTCAAGTCGCACTGGTAGGTAATCCGAATTGCGGGAAAACGACCTTGTTTAATTATGCATCGGGTTCGCGTGAGCGGGTTGGCAATTATGGGGGTGTGACAGTTGATGTAAAAGAAGCGACGGTAAAAAGAGGCGACTATAAAATAAAGATGTCCGACTTACCCGGTACGTACTCTATTACTGAATATACGCCTGAAGAGTTGTATGTGAGGTCGCATATCAGCGAACAAAAACCCGATGTGGTGATTAACGTGGTGGATGCATCCAATCTGGAACGAAACTTGTTTCTTACCACTCAGCTTATTGACATGAACATGAAAGTGGTGATGGCTTTAAATATGTACGATGAACTGGAACAAAAAGGTACGAAGCTGAATTATCAGGAACTGGGGAAGATGATTGGTATTCCAATTGTGCCGACCGTTGCTGTAAAAGGGGTGGGGATTGACGAGTTGATGGATAAAGTGATTGAAGTGTATGAAGATAAAGAACCTACACTCCGACATATCCATATCAATTATGGTACGATGATCGAGGATTCTATTCGGAGAATTCAGACAGAGATCCGAAAGAATGTGGATGTTTCTGTCCTGAATTCGACCCGTTACCTCTCCATTAAACTGTTGGAGAACGATCAAACCACCCGTAATTTACTTCGGGAATGTAGCAACTATGAGACGATCATCAAGATATGTCAGTTTGAGATAAGCAAGTTGGAAAAAGAGTATGGGGAAAAGTCCGAAACAATCCTTACGGATAGTAAATATGGGTTTATATCAGGAGCTCTTCGGGAAACGTGTGCTCAACTGAAAGAGAAACAGATAGGTAAGAAGCGTGATTTTGATTACCTGCTGACTCATCGGATATGGGGATTCCCTATTTTCTTTTTCTTTATGTGGCTGATGTTTCAGACTACTTTTACCGTGGGAGGCTATCCGATGGAGTGGATTGATGCCGGAGTCGGTTTGTTGAGTGATCTGATCAGTTCCTCGATGCAGGAAGGGGCTTTGCGTGCTCTGCTGGTGGATGGAATTATTGGTGGGGTAGGTGGAGTGATTATCTTTTTACCCAATATTCTGATTCTTTTCTTCTTCATCTCTTTGATGGAAGATACGGGATATATGGCAAGAGTCTCCTTTATTATGGATCGTCTGATGCATAAGATGGGACTGCATGGTAAATCATTTATTCCGCTTCTTATGGGATTTGGGTGCAATGTGCCTTCAATCATGGCGACCCGAACACTTGAAAACCGAAAAGACCGCATTATTACCATGCTGATCTCACCTTTTATGTCATGTAGTGCGCGGTTGCCAGTTTATGTTCTTCTGATCTCTGCTTTTTTTCCTCACTATCAGGGAGTGGTACTGTTTTCAATTTATCTGATTGGAGTTGTCATTGCTGTGCTGGTGGCGTTGGTATTGAAGAATACCGTGTTTCACAAACAAGATGTTCCTTTCGTGATGGAGCTACCTCCTTACCGGATACCAACACTAAAAAATACAGTGATGCATATGTGGCATAAAGGTTCGCAGTATTTGCATAAGATGGGTAGCGTTATTCTGGTGGCTTCTATTCTGATCTGGGCGCTCAGTTATTATCCCCAGGATGTGAACTATTCGACAGATTATGATGCGCAGATCACAACTGTTCAGTCTGATAAAATATTGGCGGATTCCGTGGCTCAGTCACAGGTAAAGAGTCTGGAACTTCTAAAAGCCTCGGAGCATCAGGAGCAATCCTACATCGGACAGTTAGGACGATTCATCGAGCCGGTCATCCAGCCACTGGGATTTGACTGGAAAATAGGAATTAGTCTGATTACCGGACTTGCGGCGAAAGAGATTGTCGTTGGGTCGATGGGCATTTTGTACCATGCGGATCTGGAGGCAGACGAAAACTCCGGCAGTCTGGTCGAGAAGCTTCAGCAGCAGGTACATACCAATGGTGTCTTAAAAGGACAAAAAGTATTTACACCACTGGTTGCCTTTGGTTTTATGCTCTTTGTCCTGGTCTATTTCCCTTGTATAGCCGTTATTGCTGCTATTAAGAAGGAGTCAAACTGGAAATGGGCTTTGTTTACCATGACATATACCACTGCTATTGCCTGGGTTGTTGCTTTCCTGACTTATCAGGTGGGCAGTCTGTTTGTGTAACTTAACGTGTGAAGATATGACACAATCAATTATTGTTTTCTGTATTGTTTTTTGGGCAATAGGCTATCTCCTTTATTCATTGATTAAAACAATCACATCCAAACACTCATCTGCATGTGCAGGTTGTTCCGGTTGTAAGTTAAAGAGCTCATGTGGTAAAAGTGGTGAGGACAAAAAAATGTAAAAGGATTTGCATCAGGACGGATAATCGTATTTTATTTGTACTTTTGCTTTCACCCATTTCGTGGTTCTTCAGAGATCATTGAAGGGAAGGAGTGATGACAAACCTATACATAAAATTTACGTATGGAACTGACTGCTTTTACCGGTTTAGGCATTGGGCTTGCTACATTTCTGATTATCGGACTCTTTCATCCGGTAGTCATTAAGGCGGAGTATTACTGGGGAACAAAATGTTGGTGGATATTTCTTGTTTTAGGTACTATCGGAGTTATAGCTTCGTTATTTGTTGAAAATGTTTTTATTTCAGCATTGCTGGGAGTTTTTTCTTTCTCTTCTTTTTGGACCATCAAAGAGGTCTTTGAACAAAGAGAGAGAGTGAACAAAGGATGGTTTCCCCGTAATCCAAAACGTAAGTACGAATGAAAAGAATAGCAATTATCGGTGGCACCGGATTTGTTGGAGGAGCTCTCAACAAACATTTCTCGGAGAAAGGTCATGATGTAACTCTCTTTGGACGGAGTTTGTTTGCTAATGGCTCTGTGTTGGAAGTCTCTCATACCTTATCTGATTATGATGTATTGATTAATCTTGCCGGAGCTAGTATATCCGGGCGGTGGACAGCTAAGTATAAAAAAGAGATATGCGATAGCAGAACAGAAACAACATCTATGCTTGTGAAAGCCATTAACATGTTAGCATCAGACAATAAACCCAAGCTTATTATCACGGCATCAGCTGTTGGTTACTATTCTATAGGGAGCAAAGAGGTTACCGAAGAAGAAGGTGAGGCCGGAGAGGACTTTCTGGCTCAGCTCTGTAAGGCTTGGGAGGGGGCTTTTGATAAATTGGAGGGTGATATTCGGGTGGTTCGTACTCGTTTAGGGGTGGTGCTTTCATCAGATCAGGGTGCATTTCCTCAGTTAATTTTTCCTTTCAGATTCGGATTGGCGACCGTTTTGGGTTCCGGCAAACAGCGTTTGTCATGGGTACATATCTCTGATCTTGTGTACGCCTTCGAAGCGATCATTCATAATGAGCATCTTCGGGATGCAGTGAATATTGTTGCGCCCGATGCTCCGACAAATAAGGTTGTAACTTTACTGTTATCCAAACGATTTTCGATAATCTTGAAGGTTCTTATTCCTACATGGATTCTTCGGATAGGTATTGGTCCGGGACATGTAGTGCTGACAGATGATAAAAGTGCATTTCCAAAGAAGTTGATTGATTCAGATTTCACATTTGCCTATCCCACCTTTTCATCCGCGTTGGATAATTTGTTGCAGAGATAAGGGCGGTTTTTATTGCTCCTGACCGGTTTGGATGTGCACTGCTTTTCTGGTTTGGAGTAATACGGAAAGAAAGATCATGCTCAAACCAATATAAAAGGCGTAGTTCAGCTCTTTTGCTTCGCCAAAAAACATAATAGCAAGGATTATGCTGTAGATCGGTTCGAGGTTATAGCTCAGGTTGACCGTAAAAGCGGAGATGCTCTTCAATGCCTGAATCTGCAAGATCTGTAGACCAATCGTACAAATGACTGCCAGAATCAGCAGATAGAGAAAGTCCGGAAGACTTGGAAGAATCGTATCCACAGGGAAATAATGAAGATAGAAAGGAAAGAGACAAGTCAGTCCGAGAAATCCACCGGCCAACTCATAGAGCAGAACCGTTCGTGTATTATGCTGAGCCCCGACTTTCTTATTGGTAATGGTAAACAGTGCCGCGAGTGCCGCAGAGAGAATACCAATGCTAATGCCAGTTCGATAGCGGGTGTCAAACTGGAAGATCAGTGCGATACCGGCTACTGCAATCAGACTGAAAAATAATTCCCTGACTGCAAATCGCCGTCGGATGATCAATGGTTCCCATAAAGCCGTAAAGAAACTGGTGGTAGAGAAACAAACAACACCGATGGAGATATTGGCCAGTTTGATACTCCCAAAAAAGGAAACCCAGTGAAGTGCCAGTAATACTCCGACACCACATATCTTCAGTTTTTCACGCCAGGGGATCTTCTCCAGTTTATTCCCGATCAGCAGAATACAGTAGAACACAGCCGCGGCAAAGAGCATGCGGTACCAGACTAACAAACCTTCATTCAGAGAAATCAGTTTGCCAAATAATCCCGTAAAGCCTGCCAGCAGTATGGAGATATGGAGCTTGATAAATCGATTATTCATGGGTGGCCTCTTGAGGATTACCAGGTATGGTGCGTCTTTAATTCTTTGGTCAGGAGTTTGGCCTTTCCTCCGGTCACCCGATCCAGTTCCTTCCAGAATCGCGGACTGTGGTTCATCTCTATCGTATGACACAACTCATGGAGGAGAATCAACTCGACCAGATGAGGGGGAAGGAGCATGACATAGAAAGAGAGGTTGATATTCTTTTTTCCCGAACAGCTTCCCCAACGTCCTTTGCTGCTATTGATCTTGATTTCATTGACAGTGAAGTGGTGCTTTGCAGCCACAGATCGGAGTAAATCAGGAAGTACGCGTTGGGCTTCTTTGCGCATACAACCCTCAATGATTTTCTTTATGACCCGTTGTATCTCCGGATTCGTAAAGTCCGTAGTTTCTTTCAAGGCAATGTGAAGTTCTCCGTCTTTCAGCGAGTAATAGCTCTTTTGCAGCGAGGTTCGTGAGATGAAAGCCGTAAAACTGTATGTTTTCAGTTTGCTGCCCTCTTCGAATCGGAACTTTTCTTGCTTTTTCAGCAGTTTGGTTTTCAGTTTCTCTCTGTACTGCTCAAGGATCTGTTCTCCTTTCGAAAACGAATAAAAGGCAGGGATCGCGACGACGATCCCTGTCTCTTTAATACGTAATGTGACAGATCTGTTGAGAGTCTTCTTGTAGATCGAAACAGGACCGAGTTCCGCGTCGATGTACTTCTTCTCTTCTGTAATCATGAGAACAACCGGTATCAAATAAGTTCGAAGTCCAGCTGTTTCTTCTCCAGATTGGCACGTGCCACGCGGATGGTCAGCGGATCTCCCAGACGATACATCCGTCTTTTGCGGCGTCCCACCAGACAGTAGCTCTTTTCATCAAACTCATAATAATCATCATCCAGGTCACGGATAGGAATCATTCCCTCACATTTATTCTCATTGAGCTGCACATAAAGTCCCCATTCGGTAACACCCGAGATAATACCCTCAAAGGTCTCTCCAAGACGGTCTTTCATAAACTCTACCTGCTTGTACTTCACCGAAGCACGTTCAGCATCCGCGGCAAGCTGTTCCATATCCGAACTGTGGCGGCAAAGATCTTCAAACTTGCTCTTGCTCGCCGAGCGTCCATCCGCCATATAACGTTCCAGCAGACGGTGCACCATCATATCCGGATAGCGTCGGATGGGGGAAGTAAAGTGAGTGTAGTAATCAAAACCGAGTCCGTAGTGACCAATATTTACAGTCGAATAAACGGCTTTAGCCATGGCGCGGATTGCAATCGTCTCAATCACGTTCTCTTCCCGTTTCCCTTGTACCTCATCCAGCAAACGGTTGATAGACTTGGATATCTCAGTTCCTTTCCCTTCGGTTTTCAGTTTGTATCCAAAACGACGGATGAATTCCGCGAAGTTATCGAGCTTATCCGGATTAGGAAGGTCGTGAATACGATAGACGAATGTCTTTGCAGCCTTGCCTTTAGGCACTTTACCTACAAACTCAGCCACTCTCTTGTTGGCAAGAAGCATAAACTCTTCCACCAGTTTGTTGGAGTCTTTCGATACTTTAAACGTCACGCCGATCGGTTTTCCTTTTTCATCCACTTCGATCTTAACTTCGAAACGATCAAAGTTGATAGACCCCTTGTCAAATCTTCTCTTCCGAAGTAATTTGGCCAATTTGTCCAGTTGGAGCATCTCTTTATTAAAATCCCCTTCACCAGTTTCAATGATATTCTGAGCCTCTTCGTAGGTAAAGCGACGGTCAGACTTAATTACAGTACGCGCGATACGGTAACTCTGAATCTCCGCTTTTTCATTTAAATTAAAGATACAAGAGAAGCAGAGTTTCTCTTCATTCGGACGCAAAGAACAGAGACCGTTGGAAAGTCTCTCCGGCAACATCGGGATGGTACGGTCCACCAGATAAATAGAGGTGGCACGCTCTTGCGCCTCCTTGTCAATGATTGATTCAGCCTTGACATAATGAGTCACATCGGCAATATGAACACCCACCTCATAGAGACCATTCTCAAGTGTGCGAATAGAAAGCGCATCATCAAAGTCTTTCGCATCCTTCGGGTCAATCGTGAAGGTAACTATGTTGCGGAAGTCTTCGCGTTTACTAATCTCTTCCTGGGTAATGTCGTCGGGAATCACATCCGCTGCTTTTTCCACCGCTACCGGATATTTGTACGGAAGACCATATTCGGCAAGGATTGCATGTACTTCTGTATCATTCTCGCCGGCTTTCCCTAACACATCAATCACTTCTCCAAGAGGATTTTTCGCTTTATCAGGCCATTCCACAACGCGGACTACCGCTTTGTCTCCATCTTTACCGCCCTTTAATTTATTTGTTGGGATGAATATGTCATTTGCAAGAGTCTTGCTCTCCGTTACCAGAAAGGCATAATTCTTGACTACTTGCAATGTACCGACAAAGGTATCTTGTGAACGCTCCAGGATCTCAACCACTTCACCTTCCAGTTCTTTCCCCTTGCGTTTTGCATATATCAGAATCTTTACCTTGTCTTTGTTCATGGCATGTCCGGAGTTTCGTTCGGCGACAAAGATCGGTTCACCGCCTTCATCCGGAACGAGCTGGTTAATACCTCTTTTCTTCCGTTCAAAAATGCCGGTCACAAACTTTCCCCGGTTATTTATCTTGCACTTGCCTCCTGATGTTTCTGTAATGCGGTCTTCATCTTTCAGAATGTTCAGCCATTCGACAACCATCGCTTTCTGGATATCTTTTTTCAGTCCCAGTACTGTGCATATTTGTTTGTAGTTCAATCCCTCTTCCGGGGCTTCGTTCAGTACCGCAATGATCATGTTTTCCAGATCACGTTTCTTGACGCGTGCTACTTTTTTGTCATTATTATTTCCCATATCCGTATTCGGATTAAAATTTATAGTATCACAAAGTAAGCAAAAAGAAATGGTAACCTTGTTGTGTTTATGCGAATAATTGATGTCAATCGGAATACATTCTTTCCATTCTCTCTTTCAGATAGGACTGAAAGTGTAAAAAAAGAAAAAACAACCGGTAAATGTTTTGTATGTGACGGAAAAGAACTAATTTTGTCACCCGAAAAGAATCGGAATGTAGCGCAGTTGGTAGCGTACTACGTTCGGGACGTAGGGGTCGGGCGTTCGAGTCGCCTCATTCCGACAATTTCTCTGTAACCTTCTAATTATCAAACAGTTATAAGCTGTTTTGATAATTGGTCGGGACAGAAAAGAGACAAGAAAAATACAGTAGAAATCTTTCTTTTCAAGGCGGGAGGCTGACTTGAAAAGAAAAAAAATGTCTACAATCCACGAAATTAAAGCCTATACTCTTCCTGAATTGAAGAGAGGAAAAGAAACTTACATCGCTTTTCGCGCATTTGACCCACTCACTGGGAAGCTCAAACGGAAGAAAATCAAGTTAAATCATCTTAAAGGAACTGCTGCTGACAAGAAGAAATATACCAATGATCTCTTGAAGCGCATTATTCTTAAGCTTGAGAAAGGGTGGAATCCCTGGATAGAAGGTGAAAATGTGAATGCATACAAGAGTTTTCTGGAAGTGATTACCTTATATAAAGGTTACATTGAGAAATTGTTTCGTGATAATATCTACCGGGAAGAAACATACACGGCCTATCTGTCTTATACAAATACTCTCTATAACTGGAATGATTCTCTGAAAGTCCCCATAACCTACATATATCAAATGGATATGGACTTTTGTGCACGTTTCCTGGAGGAGATGTATGTTGGAAGAGATAATGCGGCTGTTACAAGAGATAACTATCTGTCATGGCTTAAAACATTCTCCAACTATTGTTTGAACAGATGCTTCCTAAAAACGGATCCAACTGCAGGAATATCACGTTTAGGAAAACGATACCGGAAAAAACAAAGAGCGTGTATTACAGAATCAGACTTGACACGGATAGCAGATTATCTTCAAGAGAAAAACAAACATTACCTACTGGCATGCTATATCCTGTATTACTGTTTTATACGGCCAAAGGAAATGAGCAGGCTCAAACTTTCAAATTTTAATCTGAAAGATCAGTCCATATATTTACAAGGTGATATAACAAAGAACCGGTGTGATGGAATTATTACTCTCCCGGCAAAAGTGATACATCTGATGCTTGATCTGGATGTGTTCAAATATCCTTCGGATTATTATTTATTCTCGGACGGCTGTATGCCTGGAGAGGTACAGCGCTCAGAAAAACAATTTAGAGACTTCTGGTCGACATACGTTCGAACAAATCTGAAACTGAGCTCCAATATAAAATTTTATTCTCTCAAGGATTCCGGAATCACCAATATGCTACGGAGTTGTGATACGCTGACCGTGCGGGATCAGGCGCGTCACTCGAGTATTCTTATGACAGACATCTATACCCCGCACGATATACAGGCAGCTAATCCTTTGATCAAGAATTATGAAGGGAAGTTCTAAAGACGAAGACTAGGGTCGGAACTTACGTCAAAACAGGGGCAGGCTTTAATCCACTCTGATGGCTCTACTGTGCTATTGCCATTGAGATCAGGACTTAAATCTCGGTGGCCACAAATACGTGTTATTTTGTATTTTGCCTTTAGAGTGGTAACGAGTTCTTGCATACTGGCTTTTTGAGGGCCTGTTCGGGTATCTTTCGGCTTTCCGGAAGAGTCCAATCCGCCTTCATAACAGATTGCAATGCTGTGAGCATTGTATCCAATGACGTGTGCACCGGGCTTGGATATTGCTCTACACACTTCAATGATTCCGTTTCTTCGGATATAGAAATGATATCCTATTTCATTAAAGCCTCGGGACAAATGATCCCTTTTTAAATCTTCGACGGTATAAGCGCTTGTTTCTTTTGTGGCGCTACAGTGAATCACAATAAGGTTGATAGTTCTCATATTTTCTTTTATATTATGTGTGTCTAACTTTTACTACATAGGAACTATTCGCATCAACAAATGAAGCTCCGATCGGTATATCTCCTAATGCAACCGTTGGATATACTGGATAGTTAGCATATACCTCACTCCATGTTCCTAAGTCTGTGGTGCATCTTTTTACATGAAACCACGTAGTGCCGTATGCCTGAATCAGAAGCTCGTCGAATGTAACCTTTGCTGTTCCGGTAAGTACTCCATTTGTGTACAGATAAAGATCCATTTCTCCGGCACTGAAGTCGAAGTTATTACTACTCGTTTCTTTGAATCCAAAGCGTCCTATTTCCTTGCTTGAAGAATCATACAGAATCGCTCCTTTTCGTGTAGGATCCAGGACGACTTTTCCGTTTGTATCGCCGGCAGAGAAAGTACCATTGCCGCCAACATCCCCTGTTTCGGAATCTACAAAGAATGTAAGGACTCCGTTTTTAAGACCAAACACACCGGTCTTGGCAACTCCATTAATCATAACTACTTCACGACCTAAAGCTACTCCTGTCAGCGCTCCAGTCGTTTCATCTTTAGTGCCTGAGAATATCTTTGGCGAAATAAGATGATCAGAACCGACTTCAGTTTGATTTGAATTCCACTCCTGTACCCACGGGAGTAGATTGGCATCAGATCCGGGATTTCCATCCGCCCCATCAATAAGGAGCGGAATAGTCTGCATATCCAGCATATCAGCGTCATTCCATGTTCCTGTGTTCGGATATAGTTTTGCAACGATAGATGATGTCATTGGAGAACCCTCTGGAGCTGTTAAGACAACAGCGTCTGCGAAGTTGTACGAGTTTCCGCCGTATCCGTCTATTGTTATACGATTAACCCCGTCCCTCTGTATTACCATCTTTACTTTGTCGGTAGTAACATTCGTCACCTGCTTCCTTACATTCCCCTCAATCTTGTACACATTAAAGGATATAGTAGGGACAGAATAAGACCCCGTCTTATCCTTCTTTACCTGTCGTACAGAAGGGATAATCTGGTAGTACACCCCATTCTTTACCTTTACAACTTTGAACAGTATTTTAGCAACAGGCGTGGATCCACCCTGTAATGTTGCAGTGATCTCGATGTTGGTATAATCATTCGTCACACTCGTAACAGATACTACCCCGTTCGTTATTGAAGCTGCTACCCCTTCCTGAGCAGTAACCGCATAAGTCACGTTCGGAACAGTGTTAAGACCATAATAGAGTGTCGGAGTAGTCACTGCATCAGAATAATCCAGAGTACCGTCAGACTTTAATACTATGCTCGCCATTTGGTTAGAAAGTATCAGCTGATATGGCGAAGTTCCGTTAGAACCGTTTTCGCCTCCAAGTCTTGAGTACGTAGGGGTACCGGCATCCCATCCGGTATTGTCCGCTTTCGGAGTGTAGATGGTCGTGCGCATCCAAAGATACTGACCGGCCACAGCAGCGGGCGGAGCATCGACCCAAGTGACACCCGTAGGTGTTCCGGACAGGGAAGGTGAATAAGAGAAATCATATTTGTAATAGATCTGTTTCTGACCGTCAGCTCCAATATCTCCTTTCTCGCCGACAATACGGACGGCCGATCCGTAGGTAGTTCCACCGTCAACAGACAGGTGCATCCAAATGTCACCCTGCGCAAATGTGTCATGCCAGGAAGTAGATCCATCGACGCTATATTGTGGTTTTGCTGCAGGAGCATTTGTGCCTTTTTCTCCTCCGAGTCTTGAATAGGTGGGTGTACCGGCATCCCAACCGCTGTTATCTGCTTTCGGTGTGTAGATCGTGGTACGCATCCAAAGGTACTGACCTGCTACAGCAGCGGGCGGGGCATCTACCCAAGTGACTCCGGTGGGAGTTCCTGTCAGCGACGCTGAGTAGGAAAAGTCGTACTTATAATAGATCTGTTTCTGTCCGTTGGCTCCAACGTCTCCTTTCTCGCCGACAATACGGACGGCCGATCCGTAGGTAGTTCCGCCGTCAACTGACAAGTGCATCCAAACATCACCTTGAGTGAATGTGTCATGCCACAATGTAGATCCATCGACGCTATATTGCGGTTTTGCTGCAGGAGCATTGGTGCCCTTTTCTCCTCCTAGTCTGGAATAGGTAGGCGTTCCGGCATCCCAACCGCTATTGTCTGCTTTCGGTGTGTAGATAGTCGTTCGCATCCAAAGGTATTGACCTGTAACGGCAGCGGGAGGAGCATCCACCCATGTGACACCAGTAGGTGTTCCGGATAAAGAAGGTGAATATGAGAAATCGTACTTGTAGTAGATCTGTTTCTTTCCGTCAGCTCCAACGTCTCCTTTTTCTCCGACAATACGGACGGCTGATCCGTAGGTAGTTCCGCCGTCAACAGACAAGTGCATCCAGATATCACCTTGAGTGAATGTGTCATGCCATGATGTAGCGTCCGTGCTGTATTGTGGTTTTGCTGCCGGGGCATTTGATCCCTTTTCGCCGACTATCCTTACAGCAGACGTCCATGTCGAACCATTATCGTACGACAAACGCATATAGATATCTGCTGCGACAAAAACTGTATGCCAATAATCCACACCATTAATGCTATATTGTGCCCTTACCTGTGGAGCTGCACTTCCATTGAGTCCGCTAAGGCGTGTATAAGAAGGTAATGAAGCATCCCAACCTGTGTTATCCTCTTTAGGAGTAAAAACAGTCGTTCGCATCCATAGATACTGTCCGGTCACAGGAGCAGGCGGGGCATCCGTCCAAGTGACTCCGGCAGGTTCTCCTGTCGCTGTTGTGCTGGTTGAATTTGAAAAGTCATATTGATAATAGGGCTGCTTTTGTCCCGGATCTCCTTTCAGGTTCGTTTGAGCTTCAGCACTCAGATTATTCCACGATAGTTTGACATCTTCTCCAAACACGAAACCATTCACTGAATCCCAATGCACGCCGTATTTCGTAACTCCGTCGACGGTTTTCTTGAATATGTAACCGCTACCGTCGGAATTGACACCTACCTGACCTTTTGCGAAAAAAGCTGATCCATCCGGATTGATCTTGTAGATCTCTTCTCCGGCTACATTCACGGACTTCAACAGCCCATTGACACACATAAGACCTACATGAGATACATTATTGTCAATAAAAGTTCCTAGTTTAACTTTCACACAACCTTCGAAAGATTTACTATTGATACCATATAGGATATCAATAGCCGGCGAACCATCTTCGTCGGCATGAATATATATAGCAGACTGTCTGGCAGTGTTCGTCTCATTGCCGAACTGTACAATATCATCACCTACCTGCGGAGCTGTGTGAATCTCTCCGACGGTAAATTCTTCGTAAGGAATTAGAATTTCATCATTGACGACTACAAAGACCTTCACCCAATAACTACGCTGTTTGAGTGTATCGGAACTGAATCTCTGATACCGGATAAAATCATTTTGCATAAAAGACATTTCATCCTCTACTTTGATCCTGTAATAACCGTTTAATAGCGTGACTTCTTTAATTTTACCACATGCCTGAGTAATTCCTAATGCACCTATGATGGCTCGAATCTTCGAAACGATCAGTTCAAAGACATTAAAACTTCCCCTGACTTCTAGGTCGTCAAAACTAGCCTTCCAGCGTTTCTTACCTGAAGCGTCAGTGTAATTATTCCAGATCCTCCAGCCTTCGCCTGCGAATCCGGAGATGAATGTTTCTAATGAACCGATCCATCCCTTTATCGTTGTGCTTAATAAGTATCCCATTTTATTTTTCTTTTTCTATTGGTGCATCTATCTCCTCGTAAAATTCAGGTACTTCTTTTATAGGTTGTGCTAGTTTAGCTCCACCTAAATAGTAAGTGTACCCTAAGTAAACAACATTACCGCAAATCTGGTTATCTAAGATACGTCGTAGAACCTTACCATCTTCGGCTGTAATTTTTATTTGTTCAATCGTTTCTATTTTCATATTAATGTACATTATGTGGATTTGTAGTGAAATTATATTCGGTAATTGATCTAGCCGATTTCCAGTTAGTTGCTGCTGCATATACAGCATAACAACCAATAGGCACAAATAAATCTATCACTGTCATATCATCGCCATAGCCAAGATTCAAAGAAGGCGGTGTAGTTGCCTTACAATATATTTTTGATAGTGTTGCTAGCTCTCGATTCAAGTAATTATTAATTGTGACAGTTCTTTTCGGGAATACCAAAGTAGCTATTTTACTATTGTTGACAAAACTAGAACCCGTGCTAAGAGGTACGCTATCGTTGCCATCTTCGAATTTCAAACTCACTAAATTAGGACAACTTGAAAAAGAATCCGGACCGGTATTCGTAACTGTATTTGGTATCGTTGCTGACGTTAATTGTAAGCAATCGGCAAACTCGACGTAACTATAACTTGTTACTCCCCTGAAAAATTTAAGTTCATCGAACGATGTCATAGCAGATCCTTTAAAGCATTTTGAAAATGAAGTAACTGCTGCTGCTTCAGAGGCATACATTTTTCCACTTGTATTAATGATCCACCCGTTCTCAACGCATTTTGCCAAAACAACTGGATCAGCAAACTCAATGGTGCTATCAATCAGACTGCTGTAACTACTCCAGTTACCAGAGGCGCTCTTGTAAGTTCCATAAGAAGATGAAGCAACCCATATCTTAGTAAGAGTAGAACATCCATTGAAAATAGTAGTCCCTATTGAAGGAACAGCAAGTATATTACAATATACAGTTGTAAGCAAACTACAATTCTGGAAAGCAAGATTACCTATTGTTGTAACCGTTAGAGGAAGATATACTCTTGTTAGTTTTACCATAGACGAAAACATGTAGTTTCCTATTGTATTAATAGCTGTTACTTCACTGTTATAATAAGGTTGTCCTCCTGTTACAATAGAAGCTCCCTCAATATCTAACTTCGCAAGACTACCATTAATACCCATATTTCTTATCAGCAGAATATCGCTTCCATTCAGATAACCTGAGATATTTAATTCCGTTATTTGTAACGGATCAGTCTCTAACAAAGACGAAAGAGTTCCGGCAGTTGCCACATTAACTGTTACAATTGAGATAAACTGCTCAATGGTGGTAAATGCCGACCAACCTGTTGCTGCTCGATAAGTAGTAATTGCTGCTGAGGTCAATACGGTAATCTTACAGGTTGTCTTATTTACGCTGTCAAAAGAGTTTGTCGTAGCCGTTGCAGGAGTTGATGTCTTAGCATTAATTACGGCTAATTTATTATCACCTTTGAAGGCGTAATCCCTTATTGATGTAACCGTTTCAGGTATATTCAATGATGTGCTTGTCTTTCCGTTCGGATACGAAATAAGCTCAGTAATTGCAAAGTTATACAACACCCCGTTTACCGTCTTAAATGCAGTATTAGCAGATGCCACAACAAATTGCGTCAAAGCATTACATCCTGCAAAAGCGCTATTTCCGATTGTAGTAACCGTAGCCGGTATGTCAGCAGAAGTGATCTTTGTACAATTCTGGAAAGCGTAGTTCCCGATAGAGATCAGATTAACTAACTTACTAAGATCGCTCAACGTGGTTATAACAGTGTTGTCCTTGAATGTGTTTGCCGGAATAGTGGTAATGAAAGCAGCCTCCCATTTCATCAGTTCAC
>JAQUTK010000041.1 GCA_028709785.1 Bacteroidales bacterium | reverse complement strand
TGGTATTATGCCGGTATGATCATGGCGAAGAATTATGAGAGTGAATACAAGAACAAAGCTTTGAAACAAAAATATGATGAAGCTAACCTTTTCAATAGCATTGCGAAGGAGTATGAGTATTTCATGAGATGTTATGAAATTGATATTCTTCCAAATGAAAAAGGAAAAGTAAAACCTAAGTACACCAAATATATTCGTGAGAACTTGCTAAACTGCCGTAATTCTTTCATTGATGCCGGTAACTATTATTTAGAGAAGAAAGATTACGTTGCTGCCAGCAAATCGTTTGAAACATTCCTGTCTTATGTGGGGCTGCCTGTTATGGAACCGCTGACAAAAAAGGATGAGCCCTTAAAGAAAGATACTCTTTATTACTCTATCGTCTTCTGGACCGGATACTCAGCTTATCTGGGACACATTGAAAAGAGCAATCCCGAACTTGCTGAAAAAGCATCGAAATATATGGCGATAACTATTGAAGAGGGTGCCGGATATTCTAATGAAGAAAGTAAAAAGGCTGCCTTTTCGATTATTGATGATGGTCTGACTCCGAAAAAAGATACAATAAACAGAATTATGTATTTAGAGAAAGCCATTGCTGCATTCCCGAAAGAAGGCCAATTTTACACACGATTACTGAATATTTATTTGGGAAAGAACAATATTCCCAAAGCTATAGAATGTATAGATAAGTCAATTGAAATCAATCCGAAGCAACCTCAAATGTATGAAATCAAAGGACAGTTGCTGGAAATAAAAGAAGACTTTGAAGGTGCTGTTGCAAACTATCAGAAAGCCGTTGATGTGGATCCTAATATGACTACCTCCTATGGTAATATGGGACGCGTCTATTACAATATGGCTGCCAAGGAACAGATGAAAGCTGCTGATATCAAAGATGTGAAGAAGTATAACGAACAGATGGCAAAAGCTAAGCCATACTTCGAAAAGGCAGCTCCTTGCTTTGAGAAGGTAAGAGAAGCTAAACCGGATGATAAGGATATATTGAAGGCTCTTCGTACCATTTATTACAATTTGAATCAAGGTGCTAAATTTGATGAGTTGGACAAGATTATCGGTGATAAATAATTAGATATTTATTTTCCATACATAAACGGCTGTGTCTTCAATGATGCAGCCGTTCGTGTTTCCAGAGAAAGATATTCATCTATCTAATAGGAATATCCCGCTTAGATTCTTACCTTTGCAATCATATTATATAAACAATCAATGAAGTTTACCGAACTGAATCTGGAACCAGCTGTGCTTGACGGACTGGAAGCCATGAGATTTGAAGAAGCAACACCAGTACAGGAAATGGCTATTCCTGTTATTCTGGAAGGAAAAGATATCATTGCTGTTGCTCAGACCGGAACAGGCAAGACAGCTGCCTATCTTTTGCCCTTATTAAATAACTTTACCAAAGGAATCCACGAGGAGAGCAAAGTCAATGCGATTGTCATGGCTCCTACACGTGAATTAGCACAACAAATAGATCAGCAACTGGAAGGTTTCTCCTATTTTATGCCAGTCTCCTCTGTAGCGATATATGGAGGCAACGACGGTATCATTTGGGAACAGCAAAAACGAGGTCTGATGATGGGAGCTGATGTGGTCATCGCAACTCCCGGCCGACTTATCTCACACACAAATTTGTACAAAATAGACTTTAGCGGAGTGAAATACTTCATTCTGGATGAAGCGGACAGGATGCTGGATATGGGCTTTTATGATGATATCATACAGATAGCCTCTCAGCTTCCGGCAGAAAAACAAACAATCATGTTTTCGGCTACCATGCCTCCAAAGATTCAGACACTGGCTCAAAATCTGATGCATGATCCGACGATTGTAAAGCTGGCTGTATCCAAACCGGCTGATGGTATTGTGCAGGCAGCCTATGTGTGTCGTGAGAATCAAAAAATTCCAATCATACAATCCTTGTTTTTTGAGTCACAACCGGAAAGGGCTATTATTTTCTCTTCATCCAAACTGAAAGTAAAGGAACTGTTCAAGCAACTCGTTCGATTGAAAATTTCAGCAGGGGAGATGCACTCCGATCTGGAACAGTCGCAACGCGAACAGGTGATGCGTGACTTTAAGAATGGAAAAATCAACGTACTGGTTGCCACCGATATTGTATCACGGGGTATTGATGTGGAAGATATTGGACTGGTGGTCAATTTCGATGTACCTCACGATAGTGAAGACTATGTGCACCGTATCGGACGTACGGCGCGAGCTAATAAAGAGGGGGTTGCGCTGACTTTTATATCTGAAGATGATCAGTATAAATTCTATCAGATTGAGAAATTTCTGGAAAAGACAATCTATAAGATGCCCTTACCCATTGAACTTGGAGAGGCTCCTGAATATTGTCCGGAAAAACACCGTAATGGTGGAAGAAGTTTTGGTGGTCATGGAAAACCTTCTCAAGGAAACTCCGGACATAGAGATAGTGACAGAAACAAGAATAAGGGTTATAATAAGTCTGTTCCTAAAGGAGAGAAGGGCTCTTTCCGTGGAAACAAGAAGAACCGTCCGGTGGAGAATGTTCACCATACCCGCAACTCCCTTCCTGAATAAACTGACGAAAGATCAGAGCATCTAATGAAGGATTTGCTCTGGTTTAATAAACAGCACTCACTATTTGTTATAGATTATTGTTCCATCCTGTATCACAAAAGATGCAGGATGTTTTTATTTACAATAAGTACTTTTGAGAATTTCATTTCTTTGCTTTACATATTTATTTTACCTTTGTGCTAAACAGCAAAAGTACGACTTCTATTCTTTTAATAATCACTGCCATGAAGAAACTATTAGTTCTTGTATCTATCTTAATTTCAACCTATTTAGGCGCTAAATCTGATTTTTCGCTTTATGATCTTTCCTGCGAACAAACAACCAATCCCATTGGTATAGAAACTCAAAAACCTTGTTTCAGTTGGAGATTTATTTCTCACGAAAGAGGATTTAAACAGAAAGCCTATCAGATCATGGTTGCAACCTCTTGCGATCTACTGAACAAAGGGAAGGAGTTGGTATGGAACAGTGGGAAGATATCCTCTTCACAATCCATATTAGTACCTTATGAAGGATCGTCGCTGCAATCAGCCACCAACTATTACTGGAAGGTGCGCAGTTGGGATGACAAAGGAAATGTGTCGGGTTGGAGTGAGGTGAACACATTTACGACAGCTCTCCTTTCGGCTTCAGACTGGAATGTTTCAACGTGGATTGCGTTACAGGCAGATGATGCTGCTACACGGATGGTTCCCGGTTTGCATAATGGTGATGGTTGGGGCAATAAACCGACTGCTAAATATGCAATGCCGCAATTCAGAAAAGAATTTACAATAAGAAAAGAGGTCAAACAAGCTCTGGCTTTTGTGACAGGACTTGGACAATTTGATTTCTTTCTCAACGGAGAAAAAACGGGAGATCATTTCCTGGATCCAGGATGGACGAAATATGATAAAGAAGCATTGTATGTGACATTTGATGTGACCCGAAAGTTGAAACAAGGAGAAAATGCCATCGGATTAATGCTTGGTGGCGGCTTTTACACCATACCCAGAGAGAGATATTACAAACTTCTTATCTCTTATGGAGCCCCTAAAGCACGTTTACAACTTCATCTGACCTATACGGATGGGACTTCTGAGATTATTGCAACAGATAAATCATGGAAAGCAGCAGAGAGTCCGATAAGTTATTCCAGTATCTATGGAGGAGAAGATTATGATGCGACCAAAGAGCAGAAAGGATGGAAGCTGTCCGGCTTTAATGATTCACAGTGGAAACAAGCGCTTGTAACAAACTCAACAGCAGTTCTTCACTCACAAACATCGACACCTCTTTCTGTACGTCAGGAAGTACCCGTTGTTCAACTATATAAAAATAAGGCTGGATTGTGGTTGTATGATCTTGGACAAAACTTCTCAGGCATCGTGCGCATCACGGTCAAAGGGAAACCGGGAAAGCAGGTCATTTTGCGTCCCGCGGAGTTACTTAATACCGACAATACAGTCAATCAGAGTGCGTCTGGAAGTCCATACTACTTTGCTTATACCACCAAAGGAGCCGCTAAAGAGGAGACCTGGCAACCACAATTCTCCTATTACGGCTTCCGCTACGTACAACTGGAAGGAGCCGTTCCGGCAGGACAACCCAATCCTGACGCTCTGCCGGAAGTCAGTTCGCTGGTCGGATTACACACCTGTAATGAAGCACCGGAAGCCGGAACCTTCAATTGCTCAAACCCTATGTTCAACAAGATCTATACCCTTATTGACTGGGCTATGAGAAGCAACATGGCGAGTGTGCTTACAGACTGTCCGCATCGTGAAAAACTGGGTTGGTTGGAGCAGGCACATCTCATGCAATACTCTCTTCAGTACCGTTATAACCTCTCAAGACTTTATCCCAAACTGATGAGCGATATGTATAATTCGCAGAATGAGAACGGATGTGTCTGGACCATCGCACCCGAATACGTTCACTTCGCAGGAGGTTTTGAAGATACTCCGGAGTGGGGAAGTACCTTTATCATCTCCCCGTGGTATATCTATCAGTGGTATGGTGACAAACGGATTATCGAAAACTATTATCCATCCATGCAACGGTATCTGGATTATCTGACCAGCCGTGCGAAAGACAATATTATTGCTTACGGACTTGGAGACTGGTTTGATATCGGTCCCGGATCTCCCGGCAATGCACAGCTTACCTCCAATGGTTTGAGTGCAACGGCAATTTATTACTACAACACCACGTTGATGCAAAAGATGGCGAGCTTGCTTGGCAAAACGGCTGATGCGACGAGATATGAAGAGTTAGCTAAACAGATAAAAACAGCTTTCAATGAGAAGTTTTTCAATAAAGAGACAAAAGTCTATGAGAAGAACAGTCAGACGGCAAGTGCCATGGCTCTCTACATGGGACTGGTAGATCCGGAAAATACCAAACAAATACTTGAGAACCTGAAGTCTGATATTCGTGGCAGAAACAATGCTCTGACAGCCGGTGACATTGGATATCGCTATGTGCTTCGCGTTCTGGAAGCCGCGGGTGAATCCGAACTGATCTATGATATGAACAGCAAATACGATGTGCCCGGTTATGGATGGCAGTTGGCTCATGGAGCCACCGCGCTTACTGAGTCTTGGCAGGCCTATGGGTTTGTTTCTAACAATCACTTCATGCTTGGCCATTTGATGGAATGGCTTTTCAGTGGACTGGGAGGTATCCGTCAAACCGATCATTCCGTCGGGTACAGCACAGTGCTGATTGATCCGCAAGTCGTTGGAGATATCCGTTCAGCATCATCCACTTATCTTTCTCCTTACGGGGAAATCCATTGTGAATGGAGCATGACTGATTATGACTATCAGATTAAGGTTACTATTCCCGCAAACAGTGATGCTATCGTTACTCTGCCGGCCTCTGATGTCAAACAAGTGACAGACTTTGACCGACCTGTAAGCGGCAATAAAGAGATCATAGTTCTGAATAATGGAAATAATAAAATCCAACTTCAAATCGGATCAGGGAATTATTTATTCAGAGTAAAAGATATGAACCGCTAATTTCTGCTCTTCCCTGTATTAATTGGAGTGCGCTTGAAGGAGCTTGATACTTCCTGAGTTGAGTTCAAAAGCTCTTTGGGATTTACGAATCAATTGGAGAGTATCGTAGTCTGAAATAGAAGAAAGGGATGTTTGTATATAGCCAACTTAACATAATATATATTATATAACAAAAGGAGCAAGCCATTTAAAGAGGTATTTATGCCTTCTTACAAATGGTTTGCTCCAATATGCTTATCTACAAAGATACGAAATATAACGCCCTAAAGCAAATTATACGTTCCGATAATTACGGAAATATAATCAATGGTGTGTCATTGTGAAATAACATTCTTCTCGCCATACTTGGATTGAATAATCGTGCAAAGACATTTCTTCTTTTATTCGTCAATGCTATTGCATCTATTTTTTCATTCTGTATGTATTCATCGAGCTTCTCCAAGACATTCTCACCTTTAATCACTTTGTATGTGATCGTAATATTTGCATACTGCTTCGTGAAATACTCTTTGATTCCAGCCAATTTGATTTCGTTCCATGCATTCTCCTTAGAAGGCGAAAAATAGATGAAATGAACATTCAGTTGCTTAACCTCGAGAAACTTTACAATGTATTCGAAAGAAATAAGATCCCGTTGTTCGAAATTAGTCACAAATGCAATATTCTTAATATCTTCCAGCTTATCAAGATGAGTTCGATCAGGAAAAGCAAACAAAGGAACTCGCGTGCGATCAATCACTTCTGCAGTAACACTTCCGATCAGATCCAAATCTTTCTGGTGTTTACCTCTGGTACCCATGATAATGAGCGCCGGAGTGAATTCACGGGAATAACGAATGATCTCTTCTTCAGGAACTCCTTCACGAATGACGGTATCGAACTTAACATAAGGTATATCACCTTTTTCCATCATCCGCTGGATGATGTTCTTGAAGTTACCCATATCCTTGTTAACCTGAGCAAGCACATCTTTCATAGCCAACTCTTCACTGGCACTATAGCCAATAAGATCGCCTACAGGTAACGGATTGCTGAAAAATGGGCTGAAATAAGCGTGTAAGAGTATTACTTCTCCTTTGATGAATTGTGCATAATGAAATGCGAATTTGCAGGCCTGCAATGAGTATTCGGAGAAGTCAATCGGAACAAGTACCATCTTGGAGCTGACTACATCTTGAGTCTCTTCATCTTCCAGACTGAATTTCATACTTTCTATGATCTTTAATGCAGCTGGTAGATCACTTTCTTTGATTCGTACCCGCACTCCTGCAGATACCACCGGTTGAATGAGATTAACATTGTGTATATACACCTCAATGTCATTGTTCTCCAATATAGTTTTCAAGATTTGTGCTTTCTCAAAACTATGTATAGCTAATGTAACTAATTTATCTTCCATAGCTCATGTTTGTATTTGGAGAGGAATGTCCCTGCACACCTGTACAGGGACTTTATAAGGTTATAGGAATGGAAAAAGAATGAGGCACTTACTCCTTGCCTGCATTTAGCGCGTCAAGTATGGAAAGTGCCTTATCTAAAATCGTTGTATCATCGAGCAGTACTATGCCTCCATCAGGACCCGGCTCAATGTGAACCCCACATGAATTACCGCCATCTTTATAATGCTGTCCACCGAAATAATTACGAACAGTATCCACATTGATTCCTAACTCATCTGCGATTTTCTGCGAGCTTCCTGATGGAAGACTGTCTTTAATCTTGCGCAGTTCATTGAATGAAATTGTCTTTGTCATATTCTATCAGTTTTAAGGGTTACTAATTAGATTTGTTGTGAACTAATCAATTTTAATTCCGCAATAAATGTAAGGAAGAAAAAAGACAGATGCAAACTTTTTTGAATAAAAAGTTCGTATAAAATTGCTCTTTGTGGAAAGTTCTGTGATTATAATTTAATAGAGTTTGCAGAGAAACTCTGGAAACAGAGAAATAAGCAGGACAGAGAGGTACAAAACAGCACAAATACCATAGATATATTTTTTCTTGTAATGGGTAGGGGTCTCCCCTACTTCCTGCGAACTGTCCGGAAATTGTTGGTTTAGATACTTAAAGAACGCATATTTGTAGATCCGATAGATCAGCAAAGCTGACAGGATACCAAACAGAGCACCACAAACCACATCCAGAATATAATGTACGCCCAGATAAATTCTGGAATAAGTATTGACAAAGGCCCATGCGAAGGCGGTTACAGTGAAGAGCTTGTTTCGAAAAAGAAGTGCGGTAAAACAGACAATCCCAAAGGAATTGGAGGCATGACTGGAACAAAAACCGTATTTTCCTCCTTTATAACCATATACCAGCCGTACCAATGGTCCGATTACCGGGTCCTGAGTCGGTCGGAAACGGGCTACCCAGGGTTTGATAATCGAAGAGGTTACTGTGTCGCATAATACAATCAGCAACGCTATCGAAAGAACGGTCAAAATAACTTCTTTGCGGGGACGGGTAAAAACGCAATAAGCCAACGCCAATACCATTGGTATCCACGTTAGCTTATTTGTAAATATCCACATAAATGAGTCCCAATAGGGAGTCCCCTGGGCATTGAGATACAATGTCCATTGCTGATCCCAACTGACCAATCCCTGAAAGATGGCTTCCATTTTATGGTTAGATTACCTCAAATGAGGATGAAGGCAACCAACCCACACTTCCATTCTCCATCTGGATTTCACTCCAGTCAGACAGTTTGCTCCGAATCTCTATTTTGGTACCGTCATGAAGGATGAAGAGATCTGTACCACTATTGTCTGGCGAACTCTTTACTGTCACTGTAGGCGCCATAATGATTGCTGTATTTCTGTTTGTCAGTTGCTTATGCAGACTGTAGGCAAAAGAATTGGCAGCCAGCGTGAAAATGAACAGGAAGATACCCACAAAGAAAGATACTTTCTTCAGCCAGCTGATGCGCGAGAATATAAAGAGAACGGTAAATATGATGAACAGGATAAACATAATAATACCCATCACTGCCCATTCCCGTACACTCATTTGAGACTGAAGACTATTCTTCCAGGATACAAGGAAAAATTCGCCGACAGGTTCTATCTTATCAATTACCTTTGTACGTGCCAGCTCGAGATTAAATCGGGCATCTCCGTTGCCCGGATTGAGCAACAAAGACTTTTCGTAATTTAATATTGCACGGGCATTTTGGCCATCTTTGTAATATGCATTACCAAGATTATAATGCAAAGGTGCAGATTCCCCTTCTTTAAGCAAAGACTCATACAGGGTGATTGCTTTCTTGAAACTTCCTTTTGAATATGCTTCAGCTGCATCATTAACAGCATCCTGCGCATGACCGATTGTCGAAACAATCAGCAGCATAACAAGTAATATATTTTTGATTTTCATAGGTCTGTCTCCTTACTTTTTAATAAAGCTTTCCATCTTGTTGATAACATTCACTGTCCGTTCATACAGCTTATCCATTGCATGCTCTTCGTTACTTGGAGCGTATCGCGCAAACTCGCAGGTATTGAGTATTTCCATAAACTCATTGACAAAGGCTTGATCTGCTCCATTTTTGGTCAGTTCAACGCCCACATTGTCTTTTGTCAGCACAGAAAGAGGCATATTCATCTTGTCGCTCACATACCCCCATAAAGCGCGCATAGTCTCTTCATAGAATGCTTCTTTCTGATTTTCTTTCAGATAATTAGCCGCCTTCTTCAAACGTTTTGATGCCACCTTATTTGCTTTCTTATTGCGCATCAGGGCTATGTTGGCATTCTCTTTTGCCTGTTTGCGGTAAATGAACAAGAAGATAATAAACAGAACAAAAGGTACGATGTAACACAACCAATAGGTGAAAGTACCAAAGAAATACTCTCCTTGTTTCTTTACTTCGAATTTACCGGTCTGGATATATCGGATATCCTTACCCAGATACTTCACATCTTCTTTATTGGTGAAAGAAGAGCTTACTGTTGTTTCGCTTCCAGCTTCTCCCGGATCCACATGAATGGAATATTCCGGTGTTGTCAGCGTCTTATAACTGTTGCTTTTCAGATCAAAATAGGAATACTCGACGGACGGAATAGTAAAGTCACCTGCATGACGCGGTATAGCAAGGTATTCAATCGTCTGTTTTCCTGTTACAGAGGAAGCCGTCGTCTTTAGATTGTTTTCTATCTTCGGGTCGTAGAGATCAAAATCGGCAGGGAACTTTACCTCCGGAGTTTTGATCAGCTTGAGGTTTCCTGATCCTGAAAATTCAATCTTAAGGGTAATGGATTCATTGGCTTTTACCACCTTGGAACTGAGGGATGAATTCATCTTCAGATCGCCTACTGTTCCTGAGAACGAGGCCGGTTTTCCGGAAGGAAGCGGTTTCACGTTGATATCTACTTGCGGTGTGGAAAGTGTCTTATTCACTTCTGAATAGGAACTGAAGAAATCATCAAAGATACTCTGAGCACGCGCCTGATTAGCTATTCGGGCCACCACATCAAAAGTACCGCTTCGTAGTGTCAGTTTACCACTGCGCTGAGGAAACAACAATGTCTGTTTTAAGACAACAGTACGGTAGTTTTGTCCGTTATAGTTTTCCAATGACCATTGTTTCTCGTCCGGAAGGGTTATTTCCTGTGCAAGGAATCCATCAAACTCGGGAAACTTTGCACTTTCCAAACGACTGATGTCCACACGTGAATAGAGTTTGTAAGTAACCAGTAACGGTTCTTGTTCGTACACATTATTATTGGAGACAATCGCACGCATGAAAAGATTGGAACTGCTTACACTAGTATTACCGGATGAAGAAGAACCGGAAGAGGCACTCCCTCCTCCTCTACTATTACCTGCAGCCTGAGTACTAGCTTTATCAGCAGGCAACACCTTTATTGTTAATGAGTTGGACGTATAATTGCTACCCTCAATCTTTGCTGTCGCTCCAGGTAACTTATACTCACCTTCCTTATTTGCCAACAATACGTACGTGGTTGTCAATGTGGTTTGCTTTGTCGCATTTCCATTTATGTTAGAATAATTGATTGAAGTACTTGAGATAGGTCCCATTAAAACCTCAAATCCATCTATTTCAGGAATCCTGAAATCCCTTACATCACGACTGTTTGCTGTATACGTCAAACGAAACTGTTCACCAGAGACCACTGCATTGGGAGCAGAAGCAACAAAGGTGATGGCGTCGCCGGCAATGGCCTTACCTAAACCGGTAATAAGCAACGCCAAAATACAAATGATTACTTTTCTCATATTTCTTTTCCTTTCTGACATTACCAATCTTTATCTGTTTTGCGACGCTGCTGCATCTGCATCTGCTGCTCTTTTACTTTCTGCTGGGTATTCTTCTCATCTTGCTGGATAGCCTGGAGCAGTTGTTCAGCATTTTGTTTCGACATATTCTGCGGTTGCGGTTGCTGTTGTTGCTTTTGCTGATCATCCTGTTTTTGCTGTTGCTGCTTCTGTTGATCTTGCTTTTGTTGTTGCTGCTCCTGTTTCTGTTCCTGCTTTTGCTCTTCTTGTTGTTCTTGTTGCTGTTGTTGCTGATCAGACAACATTTTCTGCGCTAAAGCAAGGTTATAGCGGGTGCTATCATCATTCGGATTCATTCGCAGAGCCTGTTTGTAGGCTTCAATACCTTTCTGCAGATCTTTCTCTTTCATATAGGCATTGCCCATATTGTGATAGTTAGCTGCCAATCTGGATTTGTCTTTTTCAATAGCAGACATACTCTCATACTGACTGATTGCCTCTTTATTCTTATTCTGCCGATAGAGTGAATTGCCCAGATTATAAGTACCCTCAGCAGAGCGTCCGTTGACTTCCAGACCTTTCCGGTATTCAATTTCTGCATCGGTGTATTTTTGTTCTTTATATTGTTTGTTTCCCGCACGAATATGCTTCCTCTCCGCTTTCTGAGCTGATATGGAGCTCGCCACACCGAGAAACAAAAGCAAGAGCAACTGATTCTTTGTCATAATAGTCCTCCCTTCTTCTTATCAATAGCAAATAATCTGAAGTTCTTAAATAGTCTATTTTTGCGTTCAAGTACAAAAAACTCTGCAATAAGCAATGCCAGAACAATCCATCCAATAGATTGAAATTGTTCTTCGTACTCTGAATAAACTTTACTTCCAACTTCTGCTTTGGACATTTTATTTACCTCTTTAGTTATTATTTTCAACGCAGAATTTGAATTATCGGCGCGTACATAAATACCACCACCGGCTTCTGCAATACGTTGACAGGTTTGTTCATCCAACTTGGAGATGACTACATTTCCTGTATTATCTTTCCGAAATGAGTTTGATGTATTCTCAACGGGTATCGGTGTTCCCTGTGGCGATCCAATACCTATGACATGTGTTTTGATACCCTTCTCTAAAGCTTGCTTAGCCGAACCTACGGGGTCATCTTCATGGTTCTCACCATCAGTAATCACAATAATCGCACGTCCGGCTTCAGCCTTCGGACCAAAAGAACGTACTCCCAAGTCAATCGCCGCGCCGATAGCCGTACCTTGAGTTGAAACTATTCCCGGACTGATTGATGACAGAAATAGCTTTGCCGAGTTAACATCACTGGTAATGGGCAATTGCGTAAAAGCATCTCCAGCAAAAACGATTAATCCGACCTTGTCATCTCTTAATTCGTCAATGAGTTTGGAAAGCATCTGTTTGGATTTTTCCATTCTACTTGGTGTGATATCCTCTGCGAGCATCGAATTGGATACGTCAAGCGCAATCATCAGTTCAACGCCCTGCTTTTTTACTTCCTCCAACTTCGAACCAAACTGTGGTCCCGCTATTAGAAACACCATCAAAGTCACGGCTCCCAGCAAAAGCCAGAACTTCACATAATAGCGTGCTATAGATGCATCTGGCATCAGCTGTTTGATCAACTGCGAATTGCCAAAATGCTCAAACTGTTTTCTCCTTCTGTAATTGCTTAATACAAAAAAGAGAATCAGAGCTGGTATGAGGAATAATAAATATAAATAATCCGGATGAGCAAATCGAAACATAATCTATTTAATTAAGGTATCGTACGTAATACTGAATTTCTTAATACAACTTCCAACAACAACAAGCACATGGCCAAAAGGGCAAAAGGAAGATATTCTTCTTGTTTCTTGCTGTATTCTTTTACACTGATCTTTGTCCGTTCCATCTGATCAATCTCTTCGTAGATTTCTTTCAGTTTGGTATTATCTGTAGCCCGGAAATAGGCTCCTCCTGTCGTACTGGCAATCTGCTTCAACGTCACTTCATCAATTTCTACCGGAACATTCTGGTACTGTACGCCAAAAGCCGTCTGAACAGGATATGGAGCAGTTCCCTGCGTGCCAACACCAATGGTATAGATACGGATACCAAACGCTTTTGCAATCTCAGCCGCAGTAACCGGTGCTATCTCCCCCCGGTTATTGGAACCATCGGTAAGTAATATGATGACTTTCGATTTGGCATTGCTCTCTTTTATTCGGTTGACAGCATTTGCTATACCCACACCGATTGCCGTACCATCTTCTATCATTCCACTCTCCATCTTTCCGAAAAGGTTGAGCAGCACGGCATGATCGGTCGTCAGCGGACATTGAGTAAAACTCTCGCCGGCAAAGGAAACCAGACCAATATTATCATTGGGACGTCCGTTGATAAACTCAGCGGCAACATCTTTTGCTGCTTCCAGTCGGTTGGGTTTCAAGTCAGCAGCCAGCATACTACTGGATATATCCATTGCCATCACAATATCGATACCCTCCGTGGTACTGCTTTCCCAGTTGTCTGTCGATTGCGGACGGGCAAGAATGATAATCAAAAGTGTTGTTACAACGAGTCGGAGAACAAACGGCAGATGACGGAGATAATTCTTCCAGCTTCTCGGTGCTCTCTGAAATGGCTCCAGAGAAGACATCCGTATTGTCGCTTGTTTGCTCCGTTGCTTATACACATACCAAACAACCATGGGTATGAGCAGCAGTAACAACAATAAGTATTTTGGATTTGCAAAAAACATATTCTTCTTAATTTACTTTTTATCAATAGGATCCTTCGTCGCCGAAGCTGACTGCGAATTGTTCACGTTATCTTCTTCAACCACCACTACTTCTTTTGTCTCGTTGACAAAAGTGTATGCTTTTGAAAGCGATAAATCATTTTCGTCAGCCAATGGCTTAAATTTCGCAAACTTTACCAGGTCAGCAATCACAAAGATTTGATTCAAGTGACTCACAGATGCCTTTTCGCACTTAATTGCTGTCAAGGAGGTAACAATCTCCGAAGAGGTCATTTCAGGCGCAGCAATATCATATCGTCTGTCGATATAATTTCGAAGGGCATCCGTCAATTGAGTATAATACTCTTTCTCACGTCCCTGTTGCCAGAGTTTTTCCTGTTTAATTCGATCCAATGCCTGCAAGGCAGCTACATCGGGAGGCAACAACAGTTCCGGAGGAATGACTACTGTTTCCTTTTTCATTTTGAGATACTTCCAAAGGAAATAGCCACCCAGAGCCAGTGCGCCAATGACCAATATAATATAAAGGATATATGCGTAATCGGACCAGACAAACTGTGGTTTCAAGATCTCTTTGATATCCTTCAGTTTTTCCACAGAAGCAGAATCAACCGGAACTGTGAAGACCTTCAACATCAGCGAATTTGACAACACGGTATCTTGCTGCTCAATAGCAATGAAAGGAGGAATGTAATACAAACCTGAATCAAAACTAGTCACAATGTAATCCTGATCAATCTGAATCCGATCGTTATCCAATGATACTGTATCCGGCTTTTTGATATCTACAATCTCAATGCCCTTCATGATTGTATCCGACAATACGGGCAGTAACGCCGGATGTTTCTGATCAGAAACTAAAGAGAGATGAAGATTGGTCTGTTTGCCGATGAGCAACAACGAAGAATCCAGTTTGGCCGTAAACGTATTTTGCGCTCCCACATTAGCTGATAATGCCAGGAGTCCGGCCAAAGCAATCAATTTCAATGAATCTATACCAAATTTCATTTTTTATCCTATCAGTTTCTTAAACTAAACATTCGTATCAAAGCCTTTACGTAATCCTCATCAGTAGTCATTGACACAGAATCAACTTTACCCTTTTTCAAAATATCATCCAGCTTATCCTTCTGTTTGATCCACCATTGGTTGTAGTTTCTGCGTACGGCAGCTGAAGAAGTATCTTTCCATCCTTCCTCTCCTGTTTCCGCATCCAATACTTTCACCAGACCGATATTCGGTAGTATGGTATCTCTCTTATCATAGATCTGAATAGCCACAAGATCATGCTTACGGTTTGCGATTGTAATCGGATCTTTGGCAATCTTACTATCCATGAAATCAGAAATGATAAATGCCGTGCAACGTTTCTTCAACGCATTGGTCAGATATTTTAGTGCTGCTCCCACATCGGTACCCTTACTCTCCGGCTCAAATTCAATCAATTCGCGGATGATGTAAAGGATATGCTTCTTTCCTTTAAGAGGTGGAATAAACTTTTCAATCTTATCGGAAAAGAAGATGACACCAATCTTATCATTGTTTTGTATAGCAGAAAAAGCAAGCGTAGCAGCCACTTCCGTCATAATATCTTTCTTTTGGGCATTCACCGTTCCAAAAAGCCGGCTACCGGAAACGTCAACCAATAGCATAACTGTCAGCTCACGTTCTTCCTCAAAGACTTTGACATATGGCTTATCATAACGTGCGGTCACGTTCCAGTCAATATCACGGATATCGTCTCCATACTGATATTCGCGGACCTCCGAGAAGGCCATTCCTCGTCCTTTGAAAGCGGTGTGATACTGCCCGGCAAAGATATTTCGAGAGAGTCCTCTGGTCTTTATCTCTATCTGCCTTACTTTTTTAAGCAATTCACTTGTTTGCATAGAATCAAGGTACTTCGATCTTGTTCAATATTTCGCTAATAATCTCTTCTGAAGTCAAGTTGTTGGCTTCGGCTTCGTAACTCAAACCAATACGGTGGCGCATTACATCATGGCAAACAGCACGAATATCTTCAGGAATCACATAGCCTCTGCGTTTGATAAATGCATACGTACGCGCAGCAAGAGCCAGGTTAATGGAAGCACGTGGAGAAGCACCAAAGTTAATCATTCCCTTGAGGGCATCTAATCCGGCTTGCTCCGGATAACGTGTAGCAAAAACAATGTCAACGATATAACGTTCTATCTTTTCATCGATATACACTTCGCGAACAATATTACGTGCTTCAAGAATCTCTTCCTTCTTTAATACCGGAATTAGTTTGATTGATTCACCACTAATATTCTGACGGATGATAGCACGTTCCTCTTCTTTCTTTGGATAGCCGATGATAACCTTCATCATAAAACGGTCTACCTGAGCTTCAGGAAGCGGATATGTACCTTCTTGTTCGATCGGGTTTTGTGTTGCCATTACCAAAAATGGCTTCGGCAATTCATATGTTTTATCACCGATAGTCACTTGTCTTTCCTGCATCGCTTCCAGCAAGGCACTCTGAACTTTTGCCGGAGCACGGTTAATCTCATCCGCCAAAATAAAGTTTGCAAAGATCGGACCTTTCTTTATGATAAACTGTTCGGTCTTCTGGCTATAGATCATGGTGCCTATTACGTCCGCAGGCAATAAATCAGGCGTAAACTGGATACGGCTGTAATCCGCATCAATTAACGAAGCCATTGTTTTAATGGCTAATGTTTTGGCAAGTCCGGGAACACCTTCTAACAGGATGTGTCCATCGGAGAGTAATCCGATCAATAAAGACTCCACCAAATGATTCTGGCCGACAATCATCTTATTCATCCCCATAGTGATTGCATCGACAAAAGAACTCTTACTTTCAATCCGCGCATTCAATTCGCGGATATCCACTGTTTGATTCATATCCTTTCTTTGTTTTTTAATTTAATATTCTATTGCTCAAACGTACAAACCAGAATTTCATTGTATAGAAATTCTAATTTATTTCGTGCAAAATTACGAGCTATTACCCAATGTGAGGGTTATTTCAGTATAAAAAAGTTTAAGGATGGACGAAACTCATTTAAGTTAATTTGAATCAGGATCTGTTCAATACTTTTTTAAAGACACGTATCTGTTCCTCACAGTTATAATGTTCGTCAATACGCCGGTAGCAATTTGCTCGAATCTCTTCTCTATTCCAACGATTTCCAAAAAGCCACTTTATAATGGTTGTTACAAGCGACTCTGTATCATTCTCATGAAAGAAGTCACCGGAAAGTCCCTGTTCGATGGCTTCATATTCAGGCATTTGCGTCTCAAAATTGTCATTCGTTATGACTGGAAGTCCATAGGAAAGCGCATGAATAGCTGTCAGTCCTACATTTCCGGGAGAGACACACAAAGTGGCATTCCTCAAGTAACATGCTATTATTTCTTCATCATAGATGGCACCTGTAAACCAGCAACGATCATTCAGGCCCGAACTTCGAACACAATCCTTGAGTGTGGATTCCATGGGACCATCGCCAATAATGACCAGATTGCACGGATAGTGTCTGCTGTTCAATTGCACAAAAGCATCAATAAGCAAGGAAAGCTTTTTCACTTTTGTCTGTCTTCCGATAAATAACAGTACCGGATCATCATTACCAAAATAGTTTGAATAGAGCTGTTCCAATGGCAATTCTCTATATCGAAGAGACTTTTTGTAATCCAATGAATTGTAAACAACAAACAGCTTATCTCCATTAAAGCCCAATCCTGTCATCACACCTTTCGCATGTTCACTGTACAGAAAAACACCTTCTTGCATGGCAATCAAAAGACGCTGGTTAAAGAGTTTTATCTTTCCAATTGCCGGATTATTGATGCCGTGTTGCCAGGAATAGACTTTTTTCCCCAGAAGAAGGCATATTAGATTAAAAGGGATCAATGACAGCGTGTGTGGCTCGCCTGATATAATATAGGTGTCATATTCCTTTCGGAATGCAAGTTCAATGACACCCTTTCTCCAAACCCAATTGCCTTTGTAAATATTCTTGAGCTCACGTTTGAAACCACGAAGCAGTGAATAATCCATTTTCTCAATCTCTTCCCGAAGGTCTTTTCCGAAATACCAGTCACAATGGAGCTCCTGATCCATCTTTTGGAAGATGGGAGTTCGATAGTGAGGTGCGTAATTGAGCAGGCAACAGATCTTTTTCATGGATGAATGTGTTTATTTCTTTCCGTTACAACACGGACAACCCTTGCCATGTTCCACCACTAATCGTCCAACCTGACGCATCACTTCACCCACGCTCTGTCCTTTTCGCTTTGCATAATCGATCACTTGTTCGTCATCAATCTTGCTCACCATAAAATATTTGGCGGAAGGAGCCGCGAAGTAACATCCGCATACACTGGAAGCTGGATCCATCATATAGTTTTCTGTAAGTCGTGCACCAATTCGATTAGCATCCAACAACTTATACATCAGAACCTTTTCTGAGTGATCCGGCAAAGATGGATAACCAAAGGCTGGTCGAATACCTCTGTAACGCTCTTTCAATAGCTCTTCGATAGATAAGTTTTCATCAGGAGCATACCCCCAAATATCCTTACGAACCTGTAAATGGAGCCATTCAGCCGCAGCCTCGGCCAATCGGTCTGCAATTGACTGAATCAATATGGCCGAATAATCATCTCCAGCTGCTTTAAAGGCCTCCTTCTTTTCGTTCAGTCCGACACCGGAAGTCACGGCAAACAATCCCATGTAATCTTTCTTTGTCCCTTTCGGAGCAAGAACATCTGCTTGAGAAAGCGATGGAACACCCGTTTCCATCTGATTACGAAGTGTATAAAACATTCCAACAGACTTTTCCTGATCTTCAACATCATAGACTTCAATATCATTACCGATCGAATTGGCCGGATAGATACCAACCACCGCATTTACCGTGAGCCATTTCTCTGCTATAATCTTATCAAGCATCGCTTGTGCGTCGTTATACAAATTTGTCGCTTCCACTCCCTTCAATGGATCCTGAAGAACTTCCGGATAGTGTCCTTTGATTTCCCACGCTTTAAAGAAAAAGGTCCAATTGATATATTGTTTCAAAGTCTGAATATCAATATCCATCAGCAACCGGTTACCCAAATTGGCAGGGACGCTGATTTCGTTCTCTTGCCATTCCGTAATCGGTGCGTTCGCACATGCATCCGCATACGGAAGCACTTTCTGAGCGGTATTATAGTAAGCTTCACGACGAGACTCATTTTCAGAACGATATTCCTCTGCAGCACTCTTTTTCGTACTTTCAGAAGTTAATTTCATTAAGATGGTCACGCTCTGTGAGGCATCTTGACCATGAATAACCAGTCCGCTGTAGTGCGGTGCAATTTTCACGGCTGTATGAACTTTAGACGTTGTTGCGCCACCCACCATGAGTGGAATCGTGAAACCGTTTGCCTCCATCTCTGCGGCAACATGCGCCATTTCTTCCAAAGAAGGCGTAATAAGTCCGCTCAAACAAAGGAAATCGGGTTTGTGCTCTTTTACAGCCTCCATAATTGTTTCGCATGGAGTCATCACTCCAAGATCTATAACCTCAAAATTGTTACAAGTCATCACAACACTGACGATATTCTTTCCTATATCATGCACATCACCTTTTACTGTCGCAATAACGATCTTTCCGGCTTTAGTAGAAGCACTCCCCTCTTTTTCCTTCTCAATGAATGGTTGCAAAACAGCCACTGCATTTTTCATTACGCGGGCACTTTTGACTACCTGAGGCAAAAACATTTTACCATCACCAAAGAGTTCGCCAACTTTTCTCATGCCGTCCATCAACGGACCTTCAATAATCTGAATAGTAGAAGGATAAAGGGGTAAAGCCTCATTAATATCTTCTTCAATGAAATCTGTAATTCCTTTCATCAAAGCATATTTAAGTCTTTCAGCTACACTGGTTTTACGCCATGTATCTTCATGTGTATCTTTATCCTTTTTGTCTCCTTTTACCTGGTCAGCAATAGCCAGTAAACGTTCAGTTGCATCCGGACGTCTGTTAAGCACTACATCCTCTACAGGTTCCAGCAACTCTTTTGGAATCTCATCATATATCTGAAGCATACCCGGATTCACAATACCCATATCCATACCTTCTTTTATCGCATGATAGAGAAAAACAGAATGGATCGCCTCACGTACCGGATCATTTCCCCGAAATGAAAAAGAGAGATTACTTACTCCTCCACTTACTTTAGCATAGGGAAGATTTTCCTTTATGTACCGTACCGTTTTTATAAAGTCAACTCCAAAGTTATTGTGTTCTTCAATTCCGGTTGCTATTGCCAATACGTTCGGATCAAAGATTATATCTTCCGCCGGATATCCTACTTTTTCAGTCAGAATCTTATAGGATCGGGTACATATTTCAATTTTCCGCTCATAGGAGTCTGCCTGACCTCTTTCGTCAAAAGCCATCACCACTACTGCTGCACCAAGACGTCTGATCTCTTTTGCATGTTCCACAAAAGCATCTTCCCCTTCCTTCAAAGAGATAGAGTTGACAATGGATTTACCCTGTGTACATTTCAGACCGGCTACGATCACATCCCATTTAGAGGAGTCGATCATAAACGGCAACTTAGCCACATCAGGTTCGGAAGCAAGGAGCTGCAAAAATGTTACCATGGAAGACTTTGCATCCAGCATCGCATCATCCATATTGATGTCGATAACTTGAGCTCCGTTATCCACCATGTCGCGGGCAATAGCAATAGCCTCGTCAAATTTTTCTTCCCGGATCAATCGGGCAAACTTTCGCGAACCGGCCACATTGGTCCGTTCACCAATATTGATAAAGTTGAGCGAACGATCAATATTCAGCGGTTCCAGTCCGGCGATACGGAGCATCTTTGGAGGTTCCGGTACAAGATGAGGACGGGCATTGCTTGCGAGTTTGGCAATTTCACGTATGTGATCGGGTGAAGTACCACAACATCCACCTATAATATTTACAAGTTTATGCTCCAGATAAGGTTTGATCTTTTCACGCATTGTATCCGCAGTCTCATCGTAAGCTCCAAACTCGTTTGGCAATCCGGCATTCGGATGTGCGCTCACAAAGAAAGGAGATTTGCGGGCTATTTCATCGATGTAAGGATACAATAGATCGGCGCCAAATGAACAGTTTAGTCCAACACTCAGTAAGTCCGCATGTGAGATAGAATGAAGGAAGGCCTCAATGGTCTGACCGGAAAGAATACGGCCACTCTTATCTGTAATAGTCCCCGACACCATGATCGGAAACTCTTTGATACCTCTGGCATCCAATTGCTGACGAATCGCATACAAACCGGCTTTACAGTTGAGCGTATCGAACACAGTTTCGAGAAGCAAAATATCAGCACCGGCATCAATCAATGCACCGGCCTGTTCGCCGTAAGAAGCGACATGGTCATCAAACGACACATTACGTGCTCCCGGATTGTTTACGTCCGGCGATATAGAAGCTGACTTATTTGTCGGACCCATGGAAGCTACAACAAAGGCAATAGATTCCGGATGAGATTTTTGGTAGTTATCAATGGCCTCCCGCACCAGACGTACAGAAGCAATATTCATCTCCGTTACGAGATCTTGCATCTCGTAATCAGCCATTGAAATGCGATTTGCATTAAACGTATTTGTACTGATCAGATTCGCGCCGGCCTCTAAATAGGCAGTATGAATGGCACGAATGGCATCGGGTTGAGTGATACTGAGAAGGTCATTGTTGCCTTTGAGCAAGCAATGAAAGTCAGCAAATCGTGAGCCCCGATAGTCTTCTTCTGAAAATTTCCTGCGTTGGATCATGGTTCCCATAGCACCATCCAACACCAATACCCTATGGGATAAAAGTTCTTTAATTTGTTGCAGTTTAGACATAGCTCTTTAATAAATGATATACAAGATGCAAAGATAGAGAAAAAGAGCTAAAACCGATGAACATAAGGTTAGAAATAACGGAAGATACGTTTCAGGCAATCTAAAAGAGAAGGGGATCCATCAAAATGACGCATCCCCTTCTCTTATATTCATTGTCCTGTCACCAATTATTCATGGAGTGTCATAATTGATAAGGTTCACCTTTTAATCTGAAAGAACCAGCCACACCGTCAGAGTGATACTGTTGTCCGCCACCCACGTAGATGTTCACAACTCCTTCCTGTTCGATGAGATTGCCTTTCACATCAACCATTGCCAAATCCTCAGGCTGCAACAAGAAAGTAACAGTTTGACTCTCGCCCTTTTTCAAATGAATACGTTGGAAACCTTTCAAGGCAGAAATCGGTGTACGTTGTTTGCTGGCAGGATGCGACAGATACAGTTGTACCACTTCATCACCATCACAATTACCCACATTACTAACTTTAACAGATACTTTGACCTGCTCTGAAATGGGATAAATTGAGTCATTCGTCAGTGTTTCATATTTAAAGCGCGTATAGCTTAATCCATACCCAAACGGATATCTTACATCACCCTTAAAATAACGATAGGTACGGTTTTCCATTGAATAATCCTCAAAGTCCGGAAGATCTTTATCGCTCATATATGTTGTAAGAGGCATACGTCCGGAAGGATTGTATTCACCAAACAACACATCAACAATTGCATCGCCACCAGCCTGTCCGCCATACCACGCCTGCAGCAATGCAGAAGCATGAGCACTCTCCCACTCAAAGTTAATTACTGATCCTGACATATTAACAACGACCAATGGTTTGCCAGTCTTTGCCAATGCCTTCATCAAATCTGTCTGTACAGTTGGAAGACTCATTGTTGTACGGTCGCCACCATAAAAACCAGGAATTGGAGCCTTTCCGGCATCTCCCTCTTCACCTTCCAGTTCAGAGTTTATTCCACCCACAAATACGATCACGTCTGCTTTCTTAGCCTTTGCCGCAACCTGAGCAAAAGAAAGTTCATCCTTCAAAGGAGCTACAACACCGCAACCCGGTATGTAGTCAATAGTAATCCGATCTCCAAAACGTTTCTCCAAAGCCATCTTCGGTGTTACAATCTCGCTAGGAAATCCATTATAATTGCCCAACTGTGTTTTTCCATTATCAGCATTCGGTCCGATCAAAGCAATACGCTTGATCTTCTTTGCATTCAGGGGAAGGATATTTTTCTGATTTTTCAAAAGAACGATTGATTTCTGAGCCATTTCACGAGCATGTGTCTTATGGGCATCACACTCCAGTACTTCTCTGCCTATTGAAGCATAAGGCACACGATCAGCGGGATCAAACATACCCAGTTTAAATCGAATCTCAAACAGACGCTTTAAGGAAACATTTATATCACGTTCTGTGATCTGTCCCCGACGTACACTTTGAGCCAGCAACTGGTATAAGTTACCACATTCCAGGTCAGTGCCAGACAATACAGCATCAGTCACTGCATCCAAATTGCTGCTGTGTGTCTTGTGATATTGAGCAAAGTCAGCCACTGCCCAGCAATCCGATGTAACATATCCGTCAAACTTCCATTGATTACGCAAGATATCTGACAACAGTTTGTTGTTGCCACAGCAAGGTTCACCATCCATACGGTTGTAAGCACACATCACTCCGTGTACTTTTGCCTTGGTCACCAGCGCACGGAAAGCTGGCAGGTAGGTATCCCATAAGTCATAGGGTGAAACGCGTGCATCATACGAGTGACGTGAAGTTTCCGGACCACTGTGTACTGCATAATGTTTTGCACAGGCAACAGACTTCAGGTAACGCGGATCATTTCCTTCCAATCCTCTGACAATCGCACATCCCAATACCGAAGTAAGGTAAGGATCTTCACCATAAGTCTCCTGTCCACGACCCCAACGTGGATCACGGAAAATATTGATATTTGGAGTCCAGTATGTCAGTCCCCGGTATATTTCTCCAGTTTTGTTGTTTTTTAAATCCTCATTAAAGAGTGCCCGTCCTTCAGTCGCGCAAATATCACCCATCCGTTGTATAGCTTCCGCGTCAAAGGTTGCAGCCATTGCGATAGCCTGTGGAAAAACAGTCGTCTTTTCTTTCGTTCTTGCCACACCATGCAAAGTTTCGTTCCACCAGTTATAAGCAGGAACACCCAAACGCTCTATGGCAGGCGCCTGATGTTTCATTTGTTCCACCTTTTCTTCAAGCGTCATTCGCCCGATTAAATCATTGACACGTACCTCCAAAGGAAGGTCGGGATTGCGAAAAGGGAAGTTCTGCTGAGCCTGGAGCAACGATGTCGACCCCAAAAGAAATGCGAAGGTAATTCCGCTTAATCTGCGATAATTCATTGTTCTTTGATATTAATGTTTAATCTTACTTTGTTTATATATAAGTACCCAATTCTAAAACGTTCTCATGTACGTTTTATTAGATTGTTCATTCTTCGTTGGCTTTAGATATAAGGATACAAGCTCCTCCCCCTGGAGCCAGTTTGACATGTATACTTTTTTTCTTTCCAACAATCTGCTTTGAGGATTTATAACTCTCACGATGCGTGCGATAATCAGAATCATCACCATCTTCGACGATGAGCGCCTCATATTTGCCACCGCCAAGGAACGAGAGAGGAATGTCCAGTTCACGAGACGCTTCATTGGTTGCAGCTCCGACAAGCCACTTGCCGTCAGCCGCCTGACGTGCCATAACAATATATTTGCCAATTTCACCACTTAATGTAATACTCTCTTTCCAAGGCATCTTTTCAGAAGCTAAAAATTGAAGCAGCTCCGGATGTTTACGATAATTTTCAGGGATATCAGGTATTACAGTAGCACCAGAAAAGACAATTAACGTACGAGCTATTTCGGCTGTCAACGTTGAAGGAACAGGTGAAGGTTCGTCAACACGACCGGCTTGAGTCAGATCAGCTAATCCATTGTTCATATCGAGTGGTCCTGATAACATATTGATAAATACACTGGTCGTAAATGTACCCGGCAAAAAAACATGATGTCCATCAAGTTGTGCCTGGCAGAACTCCCTTGTAACAGCGTTGGGCCATGTTCTCATCTGACCGTATGGATGCACAGGACCATCATGAAAGTCGCAAAGTAAATGATTCTTTGCACACAATCGTGTAATCAATTGAGTACGTTCGTTTTTTTCAA
>JAQUTK010000060.1 GCA_028709785.1 Bacteroidales bacterium | reverse complement strand
CTCAGAGAGACAGTTCAAATGTCCTCCCGCACCATGATCATGGATAGAAACGACCGGGTTCTTGTCTGATTCAGCCAAGGCGCGAATCACATTGGAAGCTCTTTTCTGCATCTCCGGGTTGGCACGTTGTACGGCATTCAGCTCAATCGCATTGGCATACAATCCGGTATCCACTGATGAAACAGCGCCACCACCCATACCGATACGGTAGTTATCACCACCGATAACAACAACCTTGTCGCCTACCTGAGGCTCACCTTTTAAACTATCACTTTTCTTACCAAATCCGACACCTCCGGCTAACATAATTACTTTGTCATAGCCAAAGTCCTTGTTATTCTCCTGATGTTCAAACGTCAGCACCGAACCACAAATGAGCGGTTGTCCAAACTTATTACCAAAATCCGAAGCACCATTAGAGGCTTTAATCAATATCTGTTCGGGAGTCTGATACAACCATTTGCGCGGTTCCAGAGACTCTTCCCAGTCGCGTCCTTCTTCCGTCCGGGGATAAGAGGTCATATATACGGCTGTTCCCGCAATCGGCAAGGAAGCTTTTCCACCACCCAGACGGTCGCGAATCTCTCCTCCCGTACCGGTAGCAGCCCCATTGAAAGGCTCGACAGTGGTCGGGAAGTTGTGCGTCTCCGCTTTCAACGAGATAACGGTCTTCATATCTTTGATTTCAAAGAAATCGGGATTATCAGCCGACGCCGGAGCAAACTGTTCAACAACAGGTCCGTCATTAAACGCTACATTGTCTTTATATGCCGATACAAGTTTGTTGGGATTGATAGCGGAAGTCTCTTTGATCATGGCAAACAAAGAGCTTTTTTTCTCTTTGCCATCGATGACAAACGTGCCACCGAAGATTTTATGACGGCAGTGCTCCGAGTTCACCTGCGAAAATCCGAACACTTCACTGTCCGTGAGTTTTCGCCCTATTTTCTCGCTTATATCATTCAGGTAGGCAATCTCATTCTCATTCAGAGCCAACCCCTCCTGCGCGTTATAGGCCTGTATATCATCAATATATTTTATGGGCTCCGGCTGTTTGTTGATTGTAAAGATCTCCTGATCCAATCCTTTATACAACCGCTGAAGCATCGTGTCAAACTCGGGATTTTCACTATCCACAGTAAAAAATTCCTCAATCCGGACGATATCAGTCAGGCCCATGTTTTGGGTAATTTCCACAGCATTTGTACTCCAGGGAGTAATCATCTCACGTCTCGGTCCCACCTGTTTTCCTTCAATGGTTTGCTCCTCAACAGCTTTTGCACCGCTGAAAAGCCAGGAAAGCTTTTGAACCTCTTCGTTGCTTAATTTGTGCTTACACTGTACCGCAATGTAGCCGGGAACATCTGTTTTGAAAAATTGAATCATATTAGTTATCAATTTGTTTTTGCATTTTGAGGGTACAAAGTTAGTGAAAAAGAGCAGTTCTTTCATAGAGAACGGAGCAAAACATGCTTATATACTCTGAGATAGTTCAAAAAAACTGTATATTTGCAACTTATTTCAACAGAGAAATGATCTATTACATAATCAAAGGAATCCTGATTGGAATACTGGTTTCAGCACCACTTGGTCCTTCCGGGGTACTTTGCATCCAACGTACACTGAGCAAAGGAAGACTTTATGGCTTTGTAACTGGTTTAGGTGTTGCCATTTCCGATTTGCTTTATGCAATGATTACCGGTTTCGGTATGTCATTCGTGACTTCATTTATTGAAAGTAACCAGCTTCTACTTCAGATTGCCGGCAGTCTTGTGATGTTTGGATTCGGACTTTACCTCTTTTGGAACAATCCCCTGAAAAGTCTGAAAAGTTCGACGGAAGAGAAAGAAAGCTATCTGCAGCAGTTTGCCACCGGCTTCCTTCTTACCTTCTCCAATGTCTTCATCATCTTTCTTTTCATCGGACTCTTTGCACGCTTTGCCTACATTCAGGCTGATGCGCCTTTTATTATGCACACGCTTTCCATCCTTTTGATTCTGACAGGTTCGGTATTGTGGTGGTTTGTGGTCACCTATCTTATTTCCAAAGTCAAGGAGCGCTATAACATCCGTAATTTATTTTTTGTCAATAAGATAACCGGAACAATCATTATAATTATCTCAACGGTGGGAATTCTCAACGCGTTTGGCATTATTCATGCGTTTGATGGAAATTCGTTTCTCACACAGATGATTACACATTCACCCTACTAACATTCTTATATTATGAAAACACTGGAGATTCCTTATTTACCGGAGCTGGACCTGTTGAATATCGAGAACGCTGCCACACTCATGGAAGAAAAAGCTTCTCGCAACTCGATTGATACGCTCAACTGGCCCCAGGAATTTGCTTATCACCCGATCACTGTCTTTGACATTGCCCGAAGCGATGAATACATTTATGTTTCCTTCTTTGTTCGCGGCAACTTTCTTCGGGCTGTTACCTATAAAGACAATGAATATGTCTATACAGATAGCTGTGTAGAGTTTTTTGTCCGCAAAGAGGATGACGAACATTATTATAATCTGGAATTCAACTGTATTGGCACAGCGTATGCCGCCTATGGCACCGGAAGACATGGAAGAACGCTTCTGCCTGTTGAAGAACTGAAACGCATCAAACGATATGCCTCACCGGGCAACCGACCCTTTGAAGAGATGGAAGGGCTTTTCTCCTGGGAGGTTGTAGTTGCTATTCCTTACGATCTTATCGGTCTTGACAAGCATAATCTTCCCGACTCACTTCGTGCCAACTTTTACAAATGCGCAGATGCGAGTTCGCTGCCCCATTATCTGAGCTGGAATCCCATTCAGACAGAGCATCCTGACTTTCACAGACCGGAATTCTTCGGGAGAATGATGATCGGCAAGTGAGTTTCTGTACGATAAAAACTAACAAAAATAGAAACAAGACGATTGGATTGAGTCCAAAAGTAACTAATTACCAACAACAAGAATGAAGAAGAGACATCTTTTAATTTCCTTGCTGCTCGCCTCCTTGAGTGCCCAGGCGCAAGACATTAAATCATTAAATCCGGAAAAAGAGATCGGAAAGGTCAATGGATTCCTTAGTAAAAACGTCAGATTGTCGGGCTATGTTCAGTTTGCCTATCAATACGATGATGTAAAAGATGCAAACGGTGTGTATGATAAGTTCAGCACCAAACTTGCCATGTTTATTCTCTCCGGCGACATCACAAAAGATTTGAGCTGGATGTTACAATTTGAGGCAGCAAGTCCGAGGATACTGGAAGGCTATGTTCAATATAAACCCTCTAACTATTTTCAGATCAAAGCCGGACAGATGAAAACCTGTTTTACGTTGGAAAATCAAATGTCGCCCTCTGTCTATGAGTCTGCAAACTGGGATCGTGTCATGGCGAAAACAACAGGCATCAGTGGCGATATCATCGGGGGGCATGGAGGACGCGACATCGGATTGCAACTGGGTGGTGAAGCGATAATGATGCCTTTTGGAGGTTATCTGCTCGATTATCGCGCCGGAGTGTTTAACGGTACAGGGATCATTACAAGCGGACTCGGAGTCAAAGCGGAAGACAACAACACGAAAGATCTGGCTCTCTATCTGACTGCTCAACCTCTCAAAGGATTACATGTCGGAGCTTCCAGCTACACCGGCAAAGCGCATGTCACACTGAATAATGTGCTTGCCAACTATGACCGCAACCGTACCGCTTTAAGTGCCGAATATGTCAATAAGCGGCTAACTCTCCGGGGTGAATATCTTTGGGGCAAAAACGGAGCTGCCGACATCAAAGGGTTTTATACCACCGGTTATTACTTTATCGTTCCATCCCGTCTGGCACTGTTAGCCAAGTACGAAGAGTTTGAATATCCTTATGAATATACAGGCAACACACACATGTACACCGCGGGAGCAACCTATCATTTTGCGCCGAAAACACGGATCATGCTTAACTATGTATATTATGACCAACACAACGCAACCAACACATTAAAGCCTATGAACGAAATCATCTGCCAGTTTCAGATCGGTTTCTAAGAAGATCATACAATAGTCGCAAAAAAGAAGGCTGCTCCACCGGGGTAGCCTTCTTCTGTTTTTACAGAGGTATTCTCCTCTCGGTGAAGGATGAAGATCTCCTCTAAACCAAAAAACATAATGAGAAGCATCAAAAAAAGAGGCTGTCCAATGGACAGCCTCCTCTTAGAAACTATATTTTGTGAATTATTTCACTGCAACCTTAACAGCTACATTGCCAATCTTCACAACATAAATACCAGTAGCTTTCACTGCAATAGTCTGAACTGCTTTCGCAGAAGCAACAGAAGCAATGATTGTTCCGTCAACAGAAGCCACTTCGATAGCAGCGCCTTCAGCGTTAGTGATCGTAATAATATTACCATCAACTGTTACATTATCAGCAGCTGTAGCACCACCATCAATGATTTCTTCTACGCCGCTAATTGGACCAGTAATATACAATGGATGCCACGGAGCATAATAGGTAACCGGTTTGAAATCCGGATTTTCAGTAGCAGGAATCAAATACCAGCAGAAGGTACGAGCTTCATTACGGTTAGCATTATCACCATCGCCATAGTTGTTAGTAGCAGTAGCACCACCAGTTAAGCTAGGAATATGGTCTGCAGCAAATGAATTAAAACCGCCATCTCTTGCATTTCTCAAGGCGATCTTACCACCCTTATCGTAGAATTTGTAAGAGAACCAGCTATAGTTCACTCCAACAGCTTCGATATTGGTTGTTCCATTGTCGTCCATCAGACGATAACCTGCAGTTGTATTGTAAAGAGAATCTTTCAAGATATCCAAAACTGTCAAACCAGCATCAAGAGAATCTTTTACAGTAGCAGCAGCAAAGATCGTATAGTTACAGAATTTTGTAACATCAACATCAGGATTCGCAATCTGAGCTGTATCGTAACCGATAGGAGCGATATACCACTTCTGCCAAGCCTTTGTAGCATCGTAAGGAGTCAATATAGTCGGAGTCTTCAACGCTGGGATTAGCTCTTCAGCCGGAGAAAGAACATATGTTTTTGATACATCAAATGAGTCAGCAGCAAATGCATACTGGATGTAATAGTAACCTTCCGGAACTAAAGTGGTATCAGGAAGAGGTTCACCCGGTATAAGTTGTTCTCCAACCGGAACAAATACGAATGGATA
>JAQUTK010000012.1 GCA_028709785.1 Bacteroidales bacterium | reverse complement strand
ATATATTCTTTGAATCGCATATATTTATTTGTATATCAACGACATAAATATAATCATTCTTTTTTATATCAACAAATTATTGAGCATAAAAAAAAGACTGCCTCAATCTATTTTGAGACAGCCTCTTCTTATGTCCGATCGATTTTCCCGATCGCTTTCCCTCAGCTTCAAGAAGGACTACCCTTTTTCCCTGTTATCTTTTGCCCTCTGACTGGACGAATTTTAGTTACTACCCTGTTGAAAAAGTGATCAGCTTACAGATCGGTTCTTCGTTTCAAACTTTGAAATAATTGTTTCGTGCTTTGAAATGAAAAAGCGTTCTTTATCGCTCAGTTTATCTTTTGGCTTTGCTCCCTTTGCTTCGCTGATTCTTCTCTTTCGTTATTCCGAAGCAGTGATTTATAGATCAAACAGAAATTCGGAACAGTTTCCATGGAGATCCCCTGTTTCTATAAAACGACAGGTCGGTTTGTTGATTAGATTGAATAGACTATTCTTTTTCTCTTTTTGGTGCGATCTCGCAATTACAGGATTCTTTTGTTTCAATTTATAATAATATGACCTCAAAAAGTCACATACTTTCATGTCAAGTCGTTGTTTTCTAAAAGATTTTCGTATTTTTGCGGCCGATTCGTTCTTGTCATCTGGAAGAACGTCTATATCATAAGTATATAAACACTAAAGGAATAGTTTGTATGAATAACGTAGGAGAAAAAATTAAGTCTGTACGTGAATTGCAAAAAATTACACGGGAAGAGGTCGCACAACGTAGCGGCTTGTCCATAAAGCAAGTAGAAACCATTGAAGAGGATAATCTGCTTCCTTCACTAACCCCTCTTATTAAGATAGCTCGTGCGCTGGGTGTACGTTTAGGAACTTTCCTGGATGATCAGGAAAACTTTGGTCCGGTAGTCTGCCGCCAGGGCAACAGTCAGGAGACCATACGTTTTACCAACAACACGGAGAACGAGAGCAAAAGTATGGGTTATCATTCGCTTGCTGCAACCAAGACAGATCGTCACATGGAGCCTTTTGTTATCCAGGTTGACCCGACAGGTGCTTCAGAGTTCAACTCTTCTTCTCATGAAGGAGAAGAATTCATTTATGTACTGGAAGGAAAGATTGAAGTGAACTATGGTAAAGATAACTATGCTCTTGAAGCAGGTGACAGCATCTACTATGATTCAATCGTTGCTCATCATGTACATGCAGCGAATAGTTCCACAGCTCGTATTCTTGCCGTTGTTTACACGCCAATTTAATCTTAGGGACTATGCAGTTATTTGACAGAACACTGGGAGACTGGCTCGAATACTGGGCAAAGACCACTCCTGATAAAGAATATCTGGTCTATTCAGACAGAAATCTTCGCTATACATGGAAAGAGTTTGACCAACGCGTCAATGATGCCGCCAAAGGATTGATTTCCATTGGTGTTACCCGCGGTTCGCATGTGGGTATCTGGGCTCAGAATGTGCCCGATTGGTTGACTTATCTGTATGCTTGCGCAAAGATCGGTGCGATCTATGTGACCGTAAATACCAATTACAAACAGAATGAACTGGAGTATCTGACGGAAAACTCAGATATGCATACCTTGCTGATTACAAACGGTACGTTTGACAGTGATTATGTGGAGATGACCTATCAAATGCTTCCGGAGTTGAAGAGTTGTCAGCGCGGACATTTAAAGAGTGAACGTTTTCCGAATATGCGCAATGTTATCTTTATCGGTCAGGAAAAGTACAGGGGTATGTATAATACAGCAGAGATCCTGCTGCTCGGGTCGCATACTCCGGATGAACAACTGGACGAATTGAAGAAACAGGTGAATTGCCACGATGTGGTCAATATGCAGTACACTTCGGGAACAACAGGCTTTCCGAAGGGAGTGATGTTATCGCACCACAATATCGCCAATAACGGATACCTTACCGGTGAGCACATGAAGTTTACCAGTGACGATAAACTGTGTGTCTGTGTACCTTTGTTTCACTGCTTTGGAGTCGTGTTGGCCACGATGAACTGTCTGACTCATGGTTGTACAGAGGTGGTGGTAGAGCGTTTTGATCCCCTGATTACACTTGCATCTATTCACAAAGAGAGATGTACTGCTGTTTATGGAGTGCCCACTATGTTTATTGCCGAACTAAACCACCCGATGTTTGATATGTTTGACCTGACCAGTCTGCGTACCGGTATTATGGCCGGAGCTCTGTGTCCGGTAGAGGTGATGCGTCAGGTACAGGAAAAGATGCACATGCATGTAACCAGTGTTTACGGACTGACAGAAACAGCTCCGGGCATGACGCAGACACGTATCGAGCAGTCATTTGAGGAACGATGCAATACGGTGGGCTATGACTATGAGTTTACAGAAGTGGCTGTTATCAATCCGGAGACTCTGGAAGAATGTCCCACCGGTGTCATCGGTGAAATGTGCTGCCGTGGTTATAACCTGATGAAGGGATATTACAAAAATGAGGCAGCTACAAAAGAGATTATTGACGCGAACGGCTATTTGCATTCCGGCGATCTTGGCGTGAAAGATGAAAAAGGTAATTATACGATTACAGGACGCATCAAAGACATGATCATCCGTGGAGGTGAAAATGTGTACCCGCGTGAGATAGAAGAGTTTTTGTATCACATGCCGGGAGTGAAGGATGTGCAGGTTGCAGCAGTCCCTTCAAAGAAATACGGAGAAGAGGTCGGTGCCTTTATCATTCTTCAAAAGGGGGTGGATATGTGTTCGGGGGATGTGCGTGAATTCTGTAAAGGGAAGATATCCCGTCATAAGATTCCGAAATATGTCTTCTTCCTGGAACAGTTTCCGATGACCGGCAGCGGTAAGATCCAAAAATATAAATTGAGAGAAATGAGTCTTGAACTTTGTAAACAGCAAGGTATTGAGGTGATATAAACAAAGAGGCACAATAGGATGAGAAACATCATCAGTTTTCTATCGATGGTCTTGTTATTCGTTGGAATAGCAGGGCCATCTTTGGCTTATAGCCAACGCGATCTGCTACAGAAAAAAGCAGACATCAACCGTTTGAAGGAAGTGCTTGTCATGAATCAGAAGTGGGTAACCTATCCTGCATATAGTGATCGGCAGGGATGGGACACTCTTTTCGGCCCTTCCAAAGATATCTATATCCGGCGGGGAGAGTCGCGTCTTTCCTATTCATGGAAAGTGATCAAGGCCACCGATTATCTGGAGTTTGCAAAAAGTGGTTCGCGAAAGGTAATGGAAAATCCTTTTGAAGATAACAATAACGCGGTGACTGATCTATTTCTCGCCGAACTGGCTGAGGGGAAGGGGCGTTTCATTCCGCAACTGATAAACGGTACCTTCTTCTATTGTGAAATGACTTCCTGGGCACTTTCTGCCCACCTGGGTATCCAGAAAGATAAAAGTTCGCTGCCGGACTATAAAGAGCAGATCATCGAACTGACTTCCGGTGATATGGCATCTGCCTTTTCCTGGATATATTACTATATGAAACCTGAGTTTGATAAGGTTACTCCGCTGATCGCCGAACGTTTGCGCTCGGAACTTCAGAAACGGATACTTGATCCGTATGTGAATAACGATACTTTCTGGTGGCTGAAAGCTACCAATAACTGGAATGTGTGGTGTAACTTCAATGCATTAGAGACCTATATGTTGTTGGAGAATGATCCTGATAAATTGGCGCGTGCAGTCTATCGTTCCATGGTCTCTGTCGATCATTTTATCAATTATAATCATGAAGATGGAGCCTGTGAGGAAGGAACAAGCTACTGGGGACATGCCGCCGGAAAAATGTTTGATTATCTTCAGTTATTAAGTGAAGTGACCGATGGTAAGATCACTATCTTTGACAATGCGATGATCCGCAATATGGGAGAGTTTATTTCCCGTTCCTATGTAGGCAATGGATGGGTGGTTAATTTTGCCGATGCTTCAGCTCAGGGGGGTGGTGATTCTCCACTGATTTTTCGATATGGAAAGGCGACCGGGAGCAAGGAAATGATGGCTTTTGCAGCCTATTTGGCGCAGGGAAAGGTGCCGGCAATGAACGGAAGGGATATCTTCCGGATTTTTAAAACCATGCAATGCAGAGACGAACTTATTCAGACAAAAGGGGAGCTCTCGCGTGCACCTTACTCATGGTATCCGGAAACAGAAGTGTGCTACATGCGCAACGACGTTTTCATGCTGGCCACAAAAGGAGGCTTTAACGCGGAAAGTCATAATCACAATGATTTAGGCACTTTTTCTTTGTATGTCGATACAATACCTCTCTTTATTGATGCCGGAGTTGGTACTTATACCCGTCAGACTTTCTCTTCCGAGCGTTATACTATCTGGACGATGCAGAGTGATTACCACAATCTGCCTCAAGTGAATGGTTTTTCTCAAAAGGATGGAGGGCAATACAAGGCAAAAAATACACGCTTTGATTCAGCTAAAAATCTTTTCTCTACGGATATCTCGGGAGCCTATCCGAAAGAATCCGCCATTAACTCGTGGGTGCGTTCGTACGCATTAGGAAAGAAGGGATTGCAGATAAAAGAATCGTTTAAGTTGGAGGCACTCCTCCAACCTAACGTAATTCATTTCATGACCTGGCAAAAGCCTGATGTATCCACAGCAGGAAAGATTGTGCTTCTGGTTGGAAAAAGAGAGGTTGAACTCTCTTATGATGCGAAAGAGTTTACAGCTTCCTTCGAACTTGTTGCTCTTGAGGATCCCCGGCTTTCGAGTGTGTGGGGAAAAGAGATCTTCCGTATCTCCCTTCAGGCAAAAGAGATGAAGAAACAAGGAACATACACCTATTCGGTTACTCTGAAATAGTTTCAGAGGATGTATTGCACTTCCTTGAACCAATAGGATCGTATCTCACCATCGTCTTTTTTCAGGCATAGCATTCCGTTGTTCTCCACTGAAAGAATGGAGGCCTTGATTTCCTCTTTCCGGAGGACGTCATAGAAGGTGTAAACGCCTTCATGCCTATACAGAGAATGGAAGTATTGGGAGCGTACAGACTCTTTGTCTTCACGGATTTGACTGTAATAGCAGCGTATTCTACTGAGAAACTGCTCCAGCACTTCATCTGTTGATACTTCTTTGCCGATAATTTGAATAAGTGAAACCGGATTAGGCAGGTTCTCCGGAAACTCCTGTTGATTGATATTGATACCAATGCCGATGATGGAAGAAGAGAACGTCTTTGCTGTCAGATTGTTTTCAATCAGGATTCCGGTTATCTTTTTATCGCGGTAATAGATGTCATTTGGCCATTTGATGGAGACATCGGGAACGTAGAGACTCAGCGTCTCTTTGACCGCAAGCGCTACAATCTGAGAGATGATAAACTGTTCGTTGACGGGAACAAATTCGGGATATAAAACCATGCTGAAGGTCAGATTTTTGCCCTGTTCAGCACTCCATTTGTTGCCTGCCTGCCCTCTTCCCTGTGTCTGGATCCTCGCAGTGACGACAGATCCTTCAGGTACTTCCTCTTTCACGATCCACTCCTGAAGGTAGGTATTGGTGGATGTTGTTTCTTCAAGATGTCTGATGATTGGAGTCATAACTAGTTAGCTGGGGGTAAAAAGGAGTCTTCTATATGTTCAAGTGTGAAATTGCCCGGTTCGCCGATAATGGATATCACGTCAAATCGAACCTCTTTGTTGATATGAAAACACCGTATATAGGCATCCGTGGCATGAATAAGACGTCGGATTTTGAGCGCACTGACAGCATCCTCCGGGTATTCGAACGTTGACGTGGAACGGGTTTTGACTTCTACTACTACCAGAAAGTTGTCATTCTCGGCGACGATATCCAGCTCTTTTCTTCCACTTCGCCAGTTCCGGTGGCGAATCGTGTATCCTTTCTCTTGCAGTAAGCGTGTTGCTGCTTCTTCCCCTGCTTTTCCTATTTCATTGTGAGCAGCCATCAGTGTCTGCTTTCAAGATCCAGGTAGAGGCTTTGCAGGAATGCTTTTCCGTTTGTGAGGTTTGTCTCGGGATCAGCACCTTCCGAGAGTATGACCTTTTTTGCCTGGCAGTCATAGACTACCCGGCTTTCAGGAGTCATGAAACCGAATCCATCGATAAACGAATAAAAAGCGAAGGGCTTAACATCTTTTCCAAGTATATTTTTCCCAAAGGTATAGGAATCGGTACGCATCCCCAACTGGGCCAATAAAGTCGGAGCGATGTCAATTTGTGAGGCCATCGTTTCTATCTTTTTAGCCCCTTTGATCGCGCCACCCAGCCACAATACCGGAATATCATACCGTTCGGGAATATGGTTCAACATCGTTTTCGGATACTTCATACCATGATCAGCTGTCAGAATGATAAGTGTATTGTCCCAGAGTGGAGATTTCTTGAATGAGTCCAGAAAGTCTCCCAGACAACTGTCTGAATAGGCAATGGAGTTGAGATAGAGATCGTCAAATTTCTTTGATCCGGGAACTTTAAAAGGCTCATGGCTACTTTGAGTAAGCATTGCTTTCAAGAAAGGCTGCTTTGTGTTTGTAGTCAGGTCTTCCTTCAATTTATTGAATACCAGATGATCATGTGCTCCCCATTTGGATAATTTGTCTTTCAACGGGAAATCTTTATCAGAAATTCTGCTTTTAAATCCTCCAGCGATCATATATGAACGCATATTCGTAAAATCTTCATCACCTCCGTAATAGAATTTCAGATCATATCCGGCTTCAAGCAGGTCTTTGGAGAAAAATGGAAGTGTCTGTGTTTTTGCCGGGTATCTCATAATCGAACTCGTGGGCTGTCCGGGATAGCCGCTGAATATGGATACGAGTCCGCGGTCGGTACGAAAGCTGCTGGCATACATATTTGTAAATAAGACACCCTCTTCGCAATACCTGTTCAGATTTGGAGCTACATCGGGCAGTCCGCCTAATGGCGCGGCAATCGTTGAGGAGAAACTTTCAAGAATAATAAAAATGATGTTAGGACGTTGCGTTTTCAGCAACGTGTCGGTGTTCACTTTCTCTTTTTGAGAGAGTAATTCGCTGCATTTTGCAAGAGCCTCTTTGTTATCCATGTAACTGTACCGCGAAACATCAATTTTTTGCCTGAAGAATGACTGCATAAAAAAGAAGGTGGGATTGATGGCACAGTGGTTGAGATACATCTTATCGCTGAAATAGGCCTTCCCGATATTCATGGTTGAAACATTGAATCCGCCACGAATAGGGTAAAACAAACAGATAGTACATAGGAAAAGGACGATTGGAGTGACTGTCCTGACCTTCGGGAAATTGGTAAAATCGTGTTTGAAGAGACGTAAAAACAGGTATAAGAAGCAAACAAACATCAGAAGGAACAAGGTCACCTCAAAGAAAATCAGAGAGGTCGTCATACTGGCAGCCGCGTCTTTGGGAGTCTCGAGATAGAAAAACACCGTGTTGTCAAGGTGGAATCCCCAGTAGGAATAAAGTTCAAGGTCGACCGTATAGATCAACATTGCAATGAAAAGCATGATTGCATGATAGCCAATCAGCACTTTCTTTATCAGAGTTGATTTGATCCAGCAGGATAAAACAAGTAGCAATCCGGGAATAACAGTGATATATCCGGCCATGGAAAAATCCAGTACTTTGCCGTAATAAATGACCTTCAGCCATTGAACAGGTTCAAAGTCCCTGGAGATATTCCAGTGATAGAGCATGAAGAATAGTTTCATGATCGCAAAGAGGATTACCCAATAGATAAAATACTTTACGAAAGAGAGTATGCGACTTTTCATTTATCTGTGTTTTAAATTGCGCAAAAGTACTCAAAATATATCATTACAGTTGCCGGACAGATTGAAAATAAGACAACAACCACCAGACATTTTCATTTGTATGTCTGATGGTTGTTGAAGAAAGAGTTATAAAAGAACCTATTTAATGGATGATAAAGATCTTATGGCTTTCTACATGATCAATATCCAGAATATAAAAGTTTTCTTTTAAAGACTCTTTTGATACAGAGAAGTGATTGTTGTCTTCTGTGATTTGAAAGGCCGTTTTTCCGAGCATATTGACAAAACTCAACGAGTGTTTTCCGGCATTATTCAGATGAATCTCAATGGAAGAAGCGGTCTGAATAATTGTTGTACCACGGTCTGACACCTTCGTTTCATCTGTTATAGCTCCTGTGGTGAAGAAGGCATGAGAAGCTGTCTTAAAGTAGACAGGCAATTGATTTTCTATTAGATATTCAACCACCATGACTTCATAGTCCGTAAATGGTTCTAATCCGGTTACTGAATATTCTGTTGACGTGCTGTTGCCTACACAGTAATAGCCGCTTCCTTCCAGTTTGCCTCCGGGAGCAGTCCACTCTGTGCTTGCGGTATATATCTCTTTATCGGTAGGATAACCATCGCTCTCATTTGCTTTCTTGATGAAAACAATGCGTTTTGTGCCAAGTCCTTTTGAACAAGTGATAATGACGCTGGTTGTATTGTATTCTCGAACCGTGGTTTCTATCTTTGTGGCATCAACCGAAAGATTGAAAGCACCTGATCCTACCCAGGCATCACCGTCCGGTCCGAAGTTCATTCGGCTTCCCGTGTGTTTTTTCATGACATCTTCCACATTTCCGGTATTCTGATCAAATCTGTAATAGAGCTCCAGACCGGAATAAGCGTCCGGGTTTTCAATCGGAGCAGATATCGTTTCAATTAGTTGGGCAGCAGTTCGTGCCACACTCCATATTCTGAACTCATCCACAGTTCCCCGAATTGTTTTAGCGTTGTCGCATCCTATTCTAAACCCATTGATCCATTTGGGAACTTCTTTCAGAGTGAATGTTTTGGATGTAACTTTCACGCCATTTTTATAAATTGTCCCTTTACCGTTATCAAATACAAACGCATAATGGCTCCACTCTCCAATAGTTAGTATGGACGGGGATAACATCTGGTTGCTGTTATCAAACAAGACTCTTAATTTCCCGTCCGTTGTGGTTTGCATTAAGATAGTGCCTGAAGCATCGCCCATTTGCTGTCCGTCGGTCGTGTTTTCTGATGGGCTCATCCACCATTCAATGGTAAATTCTTTCAGCGGTGACTCTTTGAAGATATCATCAATTTGTACATAATCATTGACACCGTCAAAGTTCAGAGCATTTCCACCTCCCGGATTGGTTACGGTGATCAGATTCGTATTCGTGATCTGGTTGATGCCAGCCTTATTCTCCACAATCAATGTCACAGAGTATGTTCCCGGTTTTGAAAAGACAACGGATGGATTCTGTTCTGTCAGAATTTTGGTTTGTTCGCCTTCAATGATCCATTTCCATGCGGATGGTTCATTGACACTTTTATCCGTAAGCTGAACTTTTTCGCCTGTCAGGATGGAGTGTTTATCTGCCTCAAAATCTGCTGTCGGGATAATGTTTAATACATCAACAGCATGCTCCCTGACAAGAGAATCTTTGCCGGAAGGATTCGTTGCAACCAGTCGTACTGTATGTTTTCCTGATTGTGAGTAGGTAGTATATGCATGGAGCCCAGTAGCTTCTGCTGGTGTACCTCCATCAAAATACCAGTGATATTCGCAGAAATCTCCTTTTGTCAGATTGATAAAGCCAATCTTTTCATCGACACTTACACCCGAGAAAGAGGGCGCAAAGTCTGCTTTAGGAAGAGGTAATGGTTCTATGACGATTTGCTGGGTCATTGTATCCGCTTTTTGACTGTTTAAAGCAATTAAAGTGATGTCATAGGTGCCGGGTTTCTCAAAACATACCGTCGGATTGGCAAGGCCCTTGTTGACAAGACCTCCTTCCGGAGCATTCCAGACAAATGAAGTCGCGCCATTACTTGATGTATTGATTAATGGCAGTACTTTGCCGGGATATAACCCTTCGACAGGAAGTTCAAAACCAGCCATCACCTCTGTGAGAGATGAGCTACCTGAAACAGCGGTCTGTGTGGTCATTGTATGATCAGAACTAACAAAATCAGCATGATTATTGCCCTTGCAATCAACCAGTTTCCCGCTGATCGTATCCATCTTGTAATAACCGATCAGATTCACTTCGCGGGAAGGATTTGCAATTTCACTGCCTTTGACGTTGTTTATTTGAGCTCTTGTGCGAGCAGTATTCCATACCCGGAATTCATCAATCTCGCCCTGTATCCCGGCACCAAGTCCGGTATTCCCAACATAAAAGTTACTAATATTACTGATGCCATTCCGGTTAGCAAACATTTTACTTCCAGCAAGCAATCCGTTCACATATAAACTAATGGTTGGCCCGTTTACAACGATGGCAATGTGCGACCACTGATTGGTATTTATAGATCCTCCATAAAAACGTTCTGATGTTGAGTAACCAACACAGATAGTCTTATCTGAATTAAAGTGCATCAGGAAGGTACCCCAACCTGGGCCAATATGCCAGTTCCAATTGGTGACCACACTTGGCTTTGCCCAAAACTCTATCGTGAATTTAGTCAAAGGTTGGTTAAAGACCTCTGGAATGATGAACCCGCCATTGGAAAATTTGACCGCGTGACTATCTTCTATGACAATTTCCCGTAGCACCTTTTCTGATAACCCTGATTCTTTCACTTTGCCATTGATCGAATAAAGTGCGCTTACCTGATAACTGGATCCTTCCGGAGAATTGTCATCCGAAAAGGTCGTATTCGAAACAGGAAGATTGTCTGCAAGGAGTATTCCCTGACGATAGACACGATATCCTTTCAACGAGAAAACACTCATTTCCGGGGCGCTCCATTCCAGAGAGATCCTGTTTTCTGAGTTTTTCGCCAAGGAGAGGTTTGTCGGTTTGTTTAACGGGGTTCCCGGCACCACAACAGAAAGAATCGTTTGTTGTCCGTTATTTAAGATTTCTACGTTACGACTACTAAAAGGAATCTCAAGTCCGGATTCATCCAGTTCGTAATTCATTATTGCACACGAATCAATTGTTCCGACTCCTGTTGAACCAGTTTTCGTAGAAACAATAAAGAAATATTTTAGAGGCTTTGTCTGGTCTGAATAGGCAGATAGATCTGTGAGGTCATATCCGAACTTCATTGATTCGTAGTGCATGCCGTTTTTCCATCGTCCAAGCATCGGAGCTTCATTTCCTGCATATTTGAAGTGATGCATATCTACCGTTTTTTCCGGTTTTGTGGCAGATGTATCTTCTGATATTCCAGCAGAGAGCATGATCTGATTACGGATGGTATAATTCATAGAGATCTTGATGGTTCGCTTTGGCACGTAATCCTTACGGATGTGTTCTACGCCGGCAGTAATCCACGAACCCCATACTTTTGTTTCCGGATTATAGGTGATGCGCGCATTCTTATACGGACAGTAAACAAAGCCATTGTTACACCAGCCATCGCTCCAGGAATTGGCAATAATCCAAGCTCCTTTTTCATCCTCCTGTATGGTGCCGTCTTCATTGAGGTCAATTTCAATGTCATCATCATAACCCACAAAGGTCATTGCATGGTCATAGCCGGGTCCCCAGTATTTTATATAATATTTTCCGGCTTCATACGATCCGGCAGGTATGGTTGCCGTAGTACAGCCGCTGATACCAACTCCAAATCCAGCGACACCTCCTGAATGAAAACTGGTATCTCCCCAGTGGTTCCAGAGCCATTGTTTTAATATTTCGCGGTTTTCTTCATATTCCAAACTTCCAATAGAGCTGCTTCCTTTCATTCGATTGAACATGGCGCTGTACCATTTGTCGTATCCCTGCATCCATCCGAATAAGTCCTCATAGGTTTGGCTTCCAAACAGTCCGGAGTATGTTTTGCCTCCATAAACCACCGAATTTGGAATGCCATTTGCCATAGCCATCTCTTCTTTTCCGGAATTATGATAGGTAAGGAGCCAGGTAAAGTGAGTTGGATAGATATTTTCGGGTAGAGAGCCATTCACGTTTCTATAAGAATTGATCTCATGGGTAAATTGATAGCCGATAGCACTTGCTGATCCACATGAGCCTCCATCTTGATTGAAGATGGGAGGAAAAAAGCCATCTGTCCCATTGTTGACTTTTCGCGGACGCGTTTCTCCAATGGATCTACTGTGCTTCAGGATGGATTGATAGAACTGCTTTTGCTCGTTTGATGGTTTTGGCAGCGGGGTATAATCCGTATATTTGCTGCGATCAACAATAATGCTGTCTTCCTTTGTAGCAGTGTTTTGAGCAGAAAGACCCGAAAAGAAAAGAAAAAATGTGATTGGAAAGAAGAAGTTTTTTTTCATGATGATACGATTTTTCAAGAACAGTATTAATTGGGGGTAGTAAGCTTGAGCTTAGATACAGCTTCAAAGGTACTATCGATTTTTTTATAAACAAAAAAAATGGGAGCTAACTTACGCAACTCCCATTTTTTTCTCAGACAAAGATTTTGCGTTTATAACTTAAAAGGCTCAGTCTTCAGATATATCTTGTAATCTTTAATAATCCCGGGGTAATCAGCTTGCGGCCGAGGTAGATAACGGAATCCGGAAACTTTATAGACACCGCCTAAGTCGATAATGATCTGATGAGGGAATCCTGTCTTATTATCAGACCAGTTGGTATGCCAGAAAGTAGATTCCTGCATGTCATATACTTTCTCTGCGTCGGCATTGGCGGCACTACTCTCTTCGCTGTCCGCATAAACAATAGACCAGTTCTGCCTGGAAATAGATTTGTTGTTTTCATCTTGAACATACAGTTCGGCTATGGATGCAAAACCGTCATTCTTGAAGCTGCTGCATGCTTCCAAACAGAAATAACGAGCCTCGATCGTTTTGCCAAACCGAACTTCCTGCCAGGTATTACCGGAAGCGAAAGCGGCTGTTTTTACCGGTTCTTCTTTGCTCAAGTCCAGATTTTCTCCTTCTTTGCGGTGTTGGATCTTCTTGTCCAGTACGAGCTTGTCAAGAATCGGTTTACTCAATCCGCTTACAGTTTGAGTTTGTGGACCATCCAGATCGAGGATTATAATCTCGTTGTTTCCTTTTCTCAACCAACAGCCCGGCATGTATAACGTCTGCTGAGGTCCAATCTTCCAGAAGCGTCCGATATTGTATCCATTGACCCATATCATTCCTTTTCCCCAGTTAGAAACATCCAGAAACGTATCTCCCGTTTTATCGAGTTTGAACGAACCGCGATACCATGCCGGTTGACCATTTGCTGCTTTCTTTTCAAACTTCATTGCTTTTTGGAATTTGTAATCAACCGGGAAATTATAAACCTCCCAGTTTTTCAGCTCAGAAGAACCTGTTTCAGAAACGAGTTGTATACTCTTTGTGATTCCTTTTCTGTCAATGATACCTTCGCCATAGTTGACACGTCCGGTGGCTTCAACCAAAATGTCGAGCACCGCTTCTTTGTTTGTCGTAGGGAGAGTCAATGTTTTTTCACCCAGACGTCGGTCGAGTTTGCCAATCCGTTTTCCATCCACAAAAACCAGAGCCCAGTCATGTACTTCATCAATGCTAAGCATACGCTGTTCTGAAGAAGCTCCTATTTTAGTTCGGTAAAGAATACGTCCCCATCCTTGGTCAAACATTTCCATGGATTGTATCTCAGCTGATTGATTCGCTTTTGGAAGGTTGTCAAAAAGCGGTGCCACTTCATCCAATGTGAATGATGGAATCTCAATAACAGGCAGTGCATCTGGTGTCTCAGACAAAGTTTCTCCTTTGTTCAGATACTTCGAAAGCAAATTCCGAACAGCAAAATACTTTTCTGTAGTTGCTCCGGATTCACTGATCGGAGCATCATAGTCATAGGAAGTACACATTGTAGAATAAGGAGGGGTATTCGCACCACCCCATTGGCCGAAAGTTGTTCCTCCGTGGGCCATGTACAGACTAAAGGAGATTCCCCGGTCAAGCATATCTTTCATACTGCCACAGAGACTTTCCGTCGAGCGCGTTTCATGAGGGCGTCCCCAATGATCAAACCATCCGGACCAATATTCGCTACACATTAAGGGGGTGTTTGGCTGTTCTTGTTTTAGTGATTTAAACTGGTCGTCAATATTTGATCCGGCACCAAAATTGAGCGTGCAGAGCACGCTGTCCAATACTGTTTCTCTGTAGTTTGAGCTCCATGCACAAGTGAAAAGCTGTACATCATCAAATCCGGCATCGACAACAGACTGTTTCACCCGTTTCATGTACTCTTTATCTCTGCCGAAGCTGGGATATTCATTTTCTACCTGCACCATGATAATATTACCACCTTTGTTGATTTGCATGGGGGCAAGCTCTTTGGCTACTTGTTTTAGAAATCTGCCCATGCTTTCCATGAAGTAGGTATCCTCTTTCGTTCGTACCTTGATTCCTTTTTTCTTTAAAAGCCACCAGGGAAGTCCACCCATGTCCCACTCAGCACACACGTACGGACCCGGGCGCAAAATAATATACATGCCGTGTTTCTGTGCAAGTTCACAAAAGGCTTTCAAATCGTTTTGACCGCTAAAGTTATAAACTCCTTCCTGCTGTTCGTGCAGATTCCAGAAGACATACAGGCAGATGGTGTTCATCCCCATCGACTTGCACATTTCAATACGATGCTCCCAATATTCCTTGGGGATTCGAGGGTAATGAAGTTCGGCTGCTCTGATCACAAATGGTTCGCCGTTCATCAAAAATTCTTGTTGTCCAAGCGCAAATGTGTCTTTGTTTTTTATTTTCGAATTACATGATCCAGAAATAAAAGAGAGTAGAAACAGAAAGAGGATTGATAATTTTCTCATGATTGATTGCGATTAATTATTTGGTTTCAAAGGTATGGAAATTCGGTTTTAATTCCAAGAAATATTGTCCATGCAGACTGTTTTATGAAAAGAAAATGTTTTTTGTGTAATTAGTTGAGATTGACGCAATGAGATATCAATAATATATTTATCTTTGTGAGCCGATTTACTGAAAAACCGGGAACTAATAATATTTTGATGACACAGCTCTGATATCCTTCCGATTCGGAATACTAATAACTCTTTGTTAAATAGCTCTTTTTGGATCTTATCATCGTGATTTCTTTGTGTTTATATTGTGCCATTTATGAAAAAATGTAACTTTGCAGCGCGAACAAAAAATGTCATACATAAAACCTCAATGGATGAAAAGCAATAATTATTTTTCAGCAAGAATTTTACTTCTTGTAATTTTCTCGCTCATTTTAAACAACGTGTCTGCTTATGACCCGACACGAGTAGTTCGACCTTGTCCGGCCGGAACAACAGACCCCCTTCCTGAAGGGTGGGCTTTCCGAGATGTCGGTAATATTACCCCAGCTACCGACTGGTGCTATAATGCTACAAAAGGTCAGTATTATCTCAAAGCTTATGGTAATGAGACGTATGGTTCGAGTCCTGATCAGTGCGGATTTTTGTATTTCCAAACTGATGAAGACAAACAGGTCAGTGTGCGTATTATGGATGCTGAAGTGGTAAATAATACCGCTGCCAAAGGTTTTATTATGATTCGTGGAGGTTTGGCTGATGATGATCCTATGGTCTATGTGGAGGTTAAAACTCAAAATAACAATCAGATCTGTTTTTGCTGGCGATTGCAAAAAGCCAGTGCAAATGGATCTGCTAGTGGCTTGTGCATCCAGTCAGGAACAGTTGGAAGTACTTTTAATCCGCCAAACTGTTATCCGCGCTGGATAAAGTTTATACGTCAGGGCTTATATACTACAGCCTTCCATAAGGATGACGTAGAGGGTGCTTCCTGGGTGAAAATCGATGCAGTCAAGAGACTCGAATTGAAAGGTAAGGCTTATATGGGTATCGGCTCCTGCTCTGTATTAAACAGTGGCGCTTACGGCGGAGACCGGACGAAACCGGGAATTTTTATTTTCGATAACCTGGCTGTAACTGAAATTGATGTTCCGTATGAATTATTATATCCTGAATCAGTGGAAACTTCTTTTGCGGATAATATCAAGCCAGGAAAGCAAAAAGATATTGATATCACTTCTGTTTTTGGTCATGCACTTGGAGAATATTTTACCATTGATGTTGAGTCTGTTGATCCCTCTATCGCAGAAGTCTATTTCTGGGAGAAAGCAGTGAAAGATCCAACTGACGGAGAAGAATACCGCAAGTTTGTTCATATCAAAGGACTCCGTGAAGGTGTGACTTCTGTGAAGATGACTTGTACTATCAATGGGTATACCATGACTACCGACTATGCTGTGAATGTGTCGGATGGTAAATCAAAACCGAAAACAGCAAATCCTTCTGCTCCTTTTGGATGGGATCTTGTCAATATGGAAGTTCCTGTTGAGCCTAACCTTGTATGGGGTGAAGAATTTGTTACAAAGAGATTGAGTATCAGTAAGAAGTTCCCAATATTTATAGGAAGTTGGGAGTATGACTGGGGTGGAGTTGGTGTTGGTAACTATTCGAAGATTCCGGGTAATAATGATCCCACATCTGTTACTTCTTCAGAAATGTATATATCTGGTGGTGAAGTTTATCGTTTTCGCGATGAAAGAGTTCAATATAGAAAAACTGACGGATTTGCGAAAGATACCATTCGTTCTGAGAATGGAGGATCTGCCATAGACCTTGCTTTCCTTACCAAAAACTCATCAGCCGACTCAAGTTCTTTCACAAGTGGTAAACAAGACTTGTTGTTTGTTGTATCAAAAGATGCGGGTGGTACTGTCGTTTGGGATGAGTGTAAAGGTTTCTGGACGGAACGTATCGGTTATACGGACAGAGCTACGGGACTTCCGGTTCGCGGCTTACCCTATATTACCAATATATTGGCAGGTGACTGGATTTCGTATACAGTGTATGCTCCTCGTGCCGGTTATTATGTTGTATCTCCGGTGGCTGCATGTAAAAATGCAAACAAGTCTCTGCGTGTTGATGTGAATGGTATTATGCAGATTCCTTCGCTTGATATTGTTAAGGGTAATAATGGGTATGACTGGAAAAAAGGAGGCTCTGGACTTATTTTATTAGCTCAGGGAAAGAATCAGATTAAGTTTATTGCCAATTCACCGGACTTTAACCTGCTGGGTTTCAAAATACTCTTTAAAATTCCAAGTAAGGAGCCATACTCCGGACTTCGTTATGATGAACACAAATACATTCAGCCTGAAGAGATGGTGGACACCACTTTATTGGCAGAGGATGAACTTGTGACTTATGATTCAATCAAGCAGATTTATTCTTTGGCTAATGAGGCAGATAAGATGATTCTGGATTCAATAATGCTTACGTATCCGAAAATTAAGTTATTCAATACTGATACAATCATATCCAAATACCGAAGTCAGTTGGATAGCATGCAGGTTCCGGTTTCTACGAATGCGGAAAAACTCGTGGCTTTGGATTCTATCAAGAGGAAACTTACAAACTCGATTGATTCGCTCTCCTTTGTTACGACCCAACAGACAAACATGAAACATATTGATGTGACCAGTTATCTGTATAAGAAAGGATATGATCCGAAAAAACCGATTGAAATTTCTATGAAGATTGATTCGATCGCTAATGCAGGGCGTGGTACGTATATGGGTATAATGCTTCGTACATTGTTTAATGACAAAGTTGCTCCAAACTCTCCTTGTGTTTCCTACGGTATTGGTTCGTATGAAGGTGGTCGTTTGAGTTATCGCTGGGGATATAATTATGACTTCAAGAAAATGGATAATGAGAATATCGCTCAGGATGTTTATCTTAAGATCAGATTAAATTACTATGCGCCCGATTATCTGACGGCTTATTATTCGTATGATAATCTCTTCTGGTGGGAATTTCTTGCTGATCCTTTGAAGATCACATTCCTTTCTGAAAATGGAGTGGATGATAATATCGCGATTGGCTTATACCTTACAGGTGGAACCTTCGCAAGTGATGCTTGTCTGGCTCTTGGAAATACAAGAAATTTTGTGATTAAACAATACGATCGTGTAGATCAGTTTGAAAACTATTACTCACAGGCTGATATGAATAATCTGCCCTTGTCAATGAACCCAACTACTGTTGCCAAAGGCACTCCTGTTGATATCTCATATAATATCATTAAACCTGGAAGAGTAACTATGAAGGTTTATGATGTGTATGGTGTATTGAAAGAGACGGTTATGGATGAATATCAATCTTTCAATAAGGATGTAGTTATTAAGAAGCATACCTTTAATAATCTGACAGAAACAGGTGTTTATTTGTTGAGATTGGAAGGACCAAACAACGAACAATATGTACGATTCAGATATACTGCTGAATAAGCTCCTTGTCTAAAGAAAGAATGGCCGCGAGGATTATCCTCGCGGCTATTCTTTTTTCTGTTTCATGCAAAACGCGTGTGATGTATATAAAGAGAACGATTGATAGCGTACTACAGAGCTTTGCCTTGCCAGGTGTCGCGCTCTTCCATTCTGTGTAGTAGTTTGTGAGTAAACTCGTAATTCTTAAGTCCCCAGTCTGGAGCAATTAACAGCTCTTTGGGAGATTGAGAGGTGAAACGTTCAACTACTATCGATTGAGGGAGTCTTTCCAGAAAGTCAATCACCAGATCTATGTATTCATCCACTGTAAGAATATGAAATAATTGGGGATTCATTTGATAATCCTGAGCCATTCGTGTCATACGTATCAGTTGGAGTTGGTGGAGTTTTAATGTATTGAGTGGAAGAGCTGCAAGCCGATCGGCATGAAGCAGAATCTCTTCGTGCGTTTCGCCCGGAAGTCCCAGGATTAAGTGCGCTCCGGTAAGAAGTCCGGCCTCCGAGGTCCGAATGATGGTCTCTTTTGCCTGAAGCCAGGTATGCCCTCTGTTGATTTGAATCAAAGTCTCATCTTTGGTGCTTTCAACTCCGTATTCGATCAGAATAAAAGCCCGTTTGGAAAGTCCGGCCAGAAACTCAAGCAAATCATCCGGCATACAATCCGGACGTGTGCCAATGACAAGTCCGACCACACCTTCCACCCTCAAGGCTTCTTCGTAGAGAGCTTTCAGTTCGTGTAATTCACCGTATGTATTGGTGTAAGTCTGAAAGTAGGCTAAATATCGCATGGATGGGTATTTGCGTGAAAAAAAAGCAATGCCCTCAGTAAGCTGTACGGAAATGCTTTTCCCTGTGTGACAGTAGTCAGGACTGAATGTCTGGTTGTTGCAATACGTGCATCCGCCTGCCCCGATGCTGCCATCTCTATTGGGACAGGTGAATCCGGCATGGACAGAAATCTTCTGTATTTTTCCGTTCAGATAGCCTGCAAGAAAGGATGAAAAAGGGGTGTAACGGTATGAACTCATTCTGTTAAGTGCTTCAAATAGATTGCAAATGTATGAAAATCGTACCGATTTAATATTGCTTTTTATACCTTTGTGACCAGAAAGCAGAAGTTATAACTTCATAATACGAACACTACATGAAAAAAGGATCCATATTGTTACTTGCTGCTCTTTTCGGATCTATGACCCTGATGGGCAATACCAAAGAGAGTTCCTATTCACTCGATGATTATTTAAATGGTAAGTATTCAGCCAAACAAGTTGGTGCACCCAATCCGTTACCTGATGGGGAATCGTTTACTCGTCTCTCGGCAGACAGGAAATCAATATTGAAGTACTCCTGGAAGAGCGGTAAAGTTGTCGATACCCTCTTCAGTACATCAACTGCTAAAGAATGCACGATAAAGACGATCCAGGGATATCAGTTCAGCAAGGATGGAGGCAAAATACTTGTATATACAGAGCGTGAGAATATCTACCGTCGTTCCTTTAAAGCAGAATACTATGTTTATACGGTGATGAGAAACCGCATCGAACCATTAAGTACAGGGAAACAGCAGATGGCAACACTTTCGCCCGATGGTCGTATGATTGCTTTTGTCAGAGATAATAACCTGTATCTGAAAAAACTCGATTTTGGCACTGAGTCTGCCATAACCAAAGACGGTGAGATGAATAAAATCATCAATGGATTGCCAGACTGGGTCTATGAGGAAGAATTCTCTACCAATCAATCCTTTGACTGGTCACCCGATAATGAGATCCTTGCTTTTATCCGTTATGACGAGAGTGCAGTGAAGGAATACTCCTTTGATTACTATGGAGGAATGAGCCCTGTTCATACAGAATCATCACTTTATCCGCAAGCATATAAATTCAAATATCCGAAAGCTGGAGAAGTTAATTCCAAAGTATCTGTCCATACATACGATGTAAAGACGAAAGATATAAAAAAGATGAAACTACAATTGGATGAAGAGGGTTATGTTCCTCGCATCCGGTTTACGCCGCAAGGCGAACTGGCCATCTTTACTTTTAACCGGCATCAGAATGTCTTGAATATGTATTATGCCAATCCCAGATCTGCGGTATGCAAAGGGGTCATGAAAGAAGAAAATGAATATTACATTGAACCTGATAAGCTCGATCAGATAAAGTTCACCTCGAATCATATTGTAGCCCTCAACGAGAATGACGGATACATGCATGCCTATCTCTATTCACTCACTGGGGTTCCGGTGCGCCAGCTAACCAAAGGAGACTTTGAGGTAACCAAACTCATAGGCTATGACGAATTAACCCAGACATTGTATTATGAGTCTTCTGAACAATCGCCGTTACGAAGAGCCGTTTACAAGATTGATTCGAAAGGGAAGAAAACTTTGCTCACTCCTGATTTGGGAATGAATCAAGCGGTCTTCAGTGCCAATTATCAATACTTTCAAAATACATTCAGTAGTATCTCTACAACTCCGGTTACATCAGTATATGAATCTGTAAAAGGGAAGAAGTTATACACCTTGGAAGACAATGCATCATTGAAAGAGGAACTGAAGAGTGCTAACCTACCCAAGAAAGAGTTCTTTACTTTTGAAATTTCCTCCGGTGAAACATTGAACGGATACATGATCAAACCGGCAGACTTTGATCCGAATAAAAAATATCCGGTGTGGATGTATCAGTATAGCGGACCGAATTCGCAGTCTGTATTGGATCAGTATGGCTTAGGTTGGGAATATTATCTTGCTTCTCAGGGATATATTATTGCTTGCGTGGATGGACGTGGCACCGGAGCTCGTGGGGAGAAATTCTGTAAATCTTATACGTACTGTAATCTGGGTATTGCGGATGTGGATGATCAGATTGCGACTGCGAAATATCTCGGCTCACTTCCCTATGTGGAGGCCTCGCGTATCGGTATCTGGGGATGGAGCTATGGTGGATACACAACCCTGATGGCTCTTTCACGTGGTAATGGTATCTTTAAAGCAGGTATTGCCGTTGCGCCTCCAACAAAATGGGATTTTTATGACACCGTTTATACAGAGCGCTATATGCGTACGCCGAAAGAAAATAAAGAGGGCTATGTAAACGGTTCGCCGTTGAGCCTGACTGGGAAGTTTAAGGGCAAACTCCTGCTCATACATGGTACGGCTGATGATAACGTACACTTCCAGCATTCCGCTGAATTTGCGGAAGCGTTGGTTCAGGCGGGAATTCAGTTTGAGATGCAGTATTATACCAATCGTGATCATAATATCTACGGAGGCAATACACGCAAACATCTCTATACGCGGATGAGTCAGTTCATTTTTGACAATCTCTGATCCCTTCTCAATCTAAAACAAGAAGCGAGGATAATCCACTGATTATTCTCGCTTCTTGTTTAGATTATCCTTTGTATATCAGGAAGATGCAGGGTCGCTTTCCAATCTCCGTTTTCTTACCTGCCCATTCTTTTATACGTTTTGTAACGATCCATTCATCTTCGCAACTGATATTGGCCGCTATACATAATTTGGTCTCCTGCCGGCAGTTTCTGATCAGATCTTCCAGCATCTTTTCGTTCCGGTACGGGGTTTCAATAAATATCTGTGTCTGGTCTTCCGCATAAGCTCTTGCTTCCAGTTTATGTATCATTTTTGCCCGCTCTGACGTTTCAATGGGAAGATAACCGTGAAATGCAAAGCTTTGTCCGTTAAACCCACTCGCCATCAGAGACATCAGAATAGAGGAAGGGCCTACGAGGGGAATCACTGTAAACCTATTGGCCTGAGCCAGTCTTACCACATCTGCACCGGGATCGGCTATCGCCGGACAGCCAGCCTCAGAGATGACGCCAACGCTTTCTCCCAGAAAGAGTGGTTTTAAGAAACTCTCGATTATTTCGGGAGGAGTGTGTTGATTCAACTCGTAAAAAGTAAGTTTGTCAATGTCAATCTCTCTGTCTGTCTTTTTTAAAAAGCGGCGCGCAGAACGTATATCCTCAACAATGAAATGACGAATAGAAAGAATCACTTCACGATTGTAGGTCGGGAGTACCCTGTTTATCTCTGTTTCTCCCAATGTAACCGGGATAAGGTATAAGGCAGTTTTCATTATTTAGTCAGTTAAAACCATTTCTTTGGCTCGTATTTTCGGATCAGCCACTGGTTCAGTTTGTAATTCAGCCATGCGCTGCCGGCTCCTAACACAGCACCGCATAGTATATCTGTGGGGTAATGAACACCCTCGTACATGCGTGCAAATCCCACACCTCCTGCCCATAAAAACGAAGGAGCAATCACATACCATTTTGGATAGGTGATTGATAATGCAGTAGCTACTGAGAAAGCTGCGGAAGTATGTCCGGATGGAAACGAACTGCTTTGAACCTCATCGCGGCAGATAATATTGTTGTATGTGTTATAAGGTCGTTCCCGACGAGTCATATGCTTCAGTCCATAGGAGATCACTGCTACTTCGCATAGGGTGCTCCCTACATATACGGCATCCAGAAACAGCTCTTTGTCTTTGGAAATCAATGAATAGAGACCCATGCCAGCCGGAATACCAAACGAGATATAAGTGGTGGTGTTGGAAAGTATATCACTGGATTGGTGTACAAAGCGGCTATCAATATGGTTGACAGACTTCAGAATCCTGTAATCAAGGCTTTGAGCGGTTGCTTCGGTGCAATAAAAAACAAGTAGGAATAGCAGAAGCTGTTTCATAATGTGATAAGTTGATTTGCACACGCAAAAGTAAGACAATAAAGGGAAAATCATTACCTTTGTACTCTCAAAAAGGAAATACAAATCAATAAATATCATCATTATGGGTAAAAAAGCACTTCTCATGATTCTCGACGGATGGGGAATCGGCAACCATTCGAAATCAGATGTTATCTTCAATACACCCACCCCTTACTGGGATTCACTTGTGATAAATTATCCGAACTCACAACTACAAGCTTCTGGTGAGTATGTGGGACTTCCCGACGGACAGATGGGTAACTCTGAGGTTGGCCACTTGAATATTGGAGCCGGTCGTGTGGTTTATCAGGATCTTGTGAAGATCAATATTGCTTGCCGCGATAATAGCATCCTGAAGAACCCGGAGATTATCAATGCATTCTCGTATGCAAAAGAGAACAATGTGAAGATTCACTTTCTTGGATTGGTCTCAGACGGTGGCGTACACTCTTCTTTTGATCATCTCGTCAAACTGACGGATATCGCAAAGGAGTATGGCATTGAGAAATCGTATGTACACTGCTTTATGGATGGCCGTGACACAGATCCCAGAAGCGGTAAAGGCTTTATTGAGCAACTGGAATCTCATCTTGCTACGACAGGAGGGAAGATTGCCTCAATCATTGGCCGTTTTTATGCCATGGATCGGGATAAACGTTGGGCTCGTGTGAAAGAGGCCTATGACCTTCTGGTGAGCGCAAAGGGTACACCTTCTATGGATATGGTAGCTGCTATGCAAGCTTCCTATGATAATGAGGTGACAGACGAATTTGTCAAGGCTATTGTTCATGTCGATGCTGACGGTAAACCACTGGCTGTTATTGAACCAAATGATGTGGTTATCTTCTTCAATTACCGAAATGACCGTGCCAAAGAGTTGACTTCTGTCCTTACTCAGAAAGATATGCCGGATGAAGGAATGAAAACGTTGCCTCTTCAGTATTACACAATGACTCCGTATGACTCTTCTTTTAAAGGTTTGCATATCTTGTTTGACAAAGATAATGTTGAAAATACGTTGGGCGAGTTTATCTCTTCCAAGGGGCTAAACCAATTGCATATTGCCGAAACAGAGAAATATGCACATGTTACCTTCTTCTTCAATGGCGGTAGAGAGTTGCCTTTCACGAATGAAGAACGTATATTGGTTCCATCGCCAAAAGTTGCTACTTACGATCTGAAGCCCGAGATGAGTGCCTATGAGGTAAAAGATAATCTTGTTGCTGCAATCAATGAAAATAAATACGATTTTATTGTTGTCAACTATGCAAATGGTGACATGGTTGGCCACACGGGTATTTATGAGGCAATTGAGAAAGCGGTAATAGCTGTAGATGCTTGCGTGAAAGAAACGATCGAGGCTGCAAAGGCAAACGGTTATGAAGCTATCATTATTGCCGATCATGGTAACGCTGACAATGCAGTTAATCCTGATGGATCGGCCAATACAGCTCACTCATTAAATCCGGTTCCTTTTGTGTATGTAACAGAAAATAAGAACGCGCAGGTTGAAAATGGTAAACTTGCAGATGTTGCTCCTTCTATCCTGCATATTATGGGCTTGCAACAACCGGCTGATATGACCGGCCGTTCGTTGATTAAATAATTTGTTATTTCATAAAAAGATGATTCAGATAGAAGATACAATTGTTAGCCTGGACCTTATTGAAAAGAAGTTTGTATGTGATCTTTCTGCGTGTAAAGGCATTTGTTGTGTCGAAGGTGATTGTGGGGCTCCTCTTGAAGAAGATGAACTTGCCATTTTAGAGGAAGTACTCCCGATTGTTTGGGAAGATCTTTCTCCTGAAGCTCACGAAATTATTAAAAGTCAAGGAACATATTATTATGATCGCGACGGCGAACCGGTTACATCTATTGTACACGGAGCAGACTGCGTATTTACTTACTATGATGAAAAAGGGATGTGTAAATGTGCCATTGAAAAGGCTTTTCGTGAGGGCCGCACTTCCTTCTATAAACCCATATCCTGTCATCTTTATCCGGTAAGATTAGGAAAATATGATGCGTTTACTGCGGTAAATTATCACCGTTGGGGAGTATGTAGAGCTGCGGTAGTGCTGGGTGAAAAGCTTGGCAAACCACTTTATGAATTTTTGAAAGAGCCTTTAATCCGAAAGTTTGGCGAAGAGTGGTTTGCTCAGCTGGATTATGCTGCAAAAAATTGGAATGATCGTCCGCAGAACGGCTAAATCAAGTTGTTTCTATTTTCTTCGCGTTTCTATATGATTGGTTTGTGAAAAATATCTATTTTTGAGGGAGTAATCATGATAGATCAACATGTGTTATATCAATAACTCAAACTTAGAAACAGAATTATGCTCCTACGAATCATAACGACACTTCCGATGTATGTATGTGCTTTTTGGTTTGTGACTCTGATAATGGATCATTCATTTCGGAACAAATCAAAGACCGTACTCTCCCTGTTTATGTTTGTAACCTTTCTTCTGTACCTTGGGCATTATATTTTTTTTAATAGGGCAGTTGAGGTATATGTATTCTATGACAGTATTTACCTGTTTGCATCCTTGTCGGTTTATCCACTCTTCTTTCTTTATATTTTATCTCTTACAGAAAAGCTGACCTCTCGATACTGGTTTTTTGTTCTTCTTCCTCCATTTCTAATCGCCCTTATAACTGTCATCCTTGATCTGCTTATGAGTTCCGAAGAATCGATTGCATTTATCAGACGAGAATTGTATCAAGAGAAAGGTATATATATTTTTTCCCGTTTGGGCGAAATGCGCCGAGTAGTATTTGAATTAAGCAAAGGAGTGTTTTTACTGCAAATCTTATTTGTGGTCTATTGGGGTACCAGACGTATTATTCAATATGACAAAATGGTAAAGGATTACTATTCAAACATTGAGGGAAAAACATTGTCATCGATTCGAATTCTTCTCGTAGTTTTCGTAGTGACATCACTTTGCTCAATTTCTGTTAAGTTGATTGGACGATCCTACTTTATTCAGTCTGAACTAGTACTGGCTTTTCCTTCCTTGGTGTTTGGCTCATTACTTTATCTTTTGGGCTTTTTCGGATCTAAACAGATGTTTTCTGCGCAAGATTTTGCTGAAGAACTTGTTACTGCGGATCTGAAAGAAACTACCCCGCCGGATGAAATATGTGATGAAAAGCATTTTGCGGAGATAAAAGACCGTCTCCTGGACTTGTTGGAAAACAAAGAATACTACAGACAAAAAGATCTTCGTTTATCTGATATATCTATGCTTTTAGGAACAAATCGATCTTATATTTCCCGAGTAGTAAACCAAAGGCTACATACGAGTTTTTGTGACCTTGTCAATAAGTACCGCATTGAACATGCGAAGAAAATGATGCGACAGTCAGGGAAATCAGCTCTTCCATTAGAAGAAATTGCTGAAGCATCTGGATTTTCGGGAGAGAGTTCTTTCTATCGTGTCTTTAAGAAAAAAAATGGAATGTCGCCCGGAAGTTGGAGGGAAGCGAATGTCTGACGAAATATATAACAGAAGAGGTGGCATGACCCACCTCTTCTGTTATAAATAGTAGTTTGTTAATAGAATTGGCCATGTTCTAAATCCGCCCCTCTTTCGCATGAGAATTTAATCTCGAAATTCTTTGATTCTATTTGTACGCTGTCACCAACGTATTTATGAGAATTCAGAACCCCAGTAGCCTTTCCTTCGACAAGACCTCCGGCTACTCCGAACTTGGTAATCTGAAGTACTCCACTTTTCATATAGTACCAGGTAGAATCAATCTGTACATTTGATACCATGAAGTATGGTTCTGTGCCCCATTCCTGAGACTCTGGGTTGCTGGTATATGAACCTGTTTTAGTAATATTTCTTGTAAAAATAGAAGCTGAATAAAAAGGCTGTTCGTATGAGTTCATAATTCTTGTTGCCTTTGACGAGAGCATGAATGTCATCATCTTTGATTCGATAGAATCAAAGTTCTCAGTCATCATATAGCAGACTGCTTCTCCATCAAATTTATATTCATGTCCTTCAATCTTAATGTAATTATCACCAGTCTTTATTGGTGTACATACCTCAATATTGCCAAGGTCAAGATTAGTTCCCTTCTCCTCATTTGTCAGATATTTTGTTTTAGTAGCTGTTCTTCCGGCTCGGGATGCTTCCAAATTGATATCCCTCACGTTGTTGGGTATTGTAAACGAGAACTCACCATTTTTTGTCACTGTAGAGAATGTTTTCTGTATATTGTTGTCATCGGTATAGGTGAAGGTTACAATACCTTCTTCTCCATTCGTTGTAGTACATGAAGTCACTTTACCCACCACTTTGGGTAACGAAGGCAGCGTAAAATTAACTGTTCTGGTCTCTCCGGCAGTTAATCCGGCTTCATTCTTCTTTGCAATTGTCTGACCAAAGTAGTCGCTGGCTTTAATGTATATCTCCAGATCTACATTGATAGGTACAAATGCGCTGTATTTGCCATTTTGATCCGTATAGCGCATTACCTGATCAATGATAACCTTAACTCCCTGAACAGGATCTCCGTTAGCATCTTTAACAGTCCCTTCCACTGTCGCACGGGAAGAAGGATAATCCAGGTTTACCCATGAGAAGTGAGTTACTTCACCCTGATAATAGGTTCCGTCATCGCTCTTTGTTGCAACTCCTTCTTCTATCCATACTCCTTTTTCCTTGTCGAAAGACCATAAAGGCATGGTGGCAGGAGCGTCTGCTTTTTGATCCTCAGCAATCGGAAATTTTACAGTTGCTTTTTTACCGTCTTTAATTTGTAACGCATTGTCAGAATCATCAGTCAGTTTCACGTTCATCATACCATAGGAATAAAGAATAACTTCGTCATCATTCTTATCGATTGCAGCCATATCTCCACCAGGCATTAATTCCGAAAAGTTTTCATTTTCAGTGGAGAGATATAATACTTCCATTTTCGCATTTCCTGTAATTTCAGCACCGGTCTCAGCATTTTTCAATCCATTGGAAGGTATTGCAACGACAGCTTCATCTACTGTGGCAGTTGCACCTGATCCAACGTCAAAGACTTCGGCAGTAAACGATGGAGTTGGTGTGGCTGTGCTTTTGGATTGCAAGACGGCATTAATGACAAGGAAGTCGCCCTCTTTTTTGTTAGTCTTAGTTGCTTCAAAGTAGCCATCTTTTGAAATGGTAATCGTCACACGTTTATCAACTACAGGTGCAGCAAATAGCGTAAATGCGCCTTTGTAGTCGCTGATGGTTGTTTGGACGAGTCCTGATTTGATAGTGGCTCCGCTCAAAAGATTACCATCTCCATCTGTGATTACACCGGATAGAGTAACAGTGCCTGTAGGTTGTTCGTATCCGTCTCCATTTCCACCTCCGCCATTGTTGCCGCCATCGTCATCGTCTGATGAACACATTGTAAATGTCAAGCTAATCATAGCCATCATCATCAGTCTAATTAATAAGTGCAATTTTGTTTTCATAATTATTCAATTTAATGTTAGTGATGTTCGAATATCATTTGTACAAATTTTGCAATTAATTTGGGTAAAATGGCTATTAAATCGTAAAAAGGAACTCTTAATTCGTATAATGTTTGGCTATGCAAGCATCAATAGAGATCATTTTTTGAAAGAAGGAGAAAACCTATCTGACTGTGGAAGCTTATTTCCCGGAGATTCGGTTCAGTTGCTCTCTTAGTTTGACATAGCCACCTCTCTGTATGGCGGACTTCTTGAAGAGTCGGTTGAAGGTTACTTTATCCAGATTAATCCAGTCATCATGATCCATGGAGATGAATTCATTCGTTGGTAGGAGGTTTTTGCAGGTGTGTGGCGTTGCGAATCGATTGTAAGGACAGACTTCCTGACAGCGGTCACATCCGTAAATTCGGTTGCCAAAAAGATCACTGACCTCTTTCGGAATCTCTTTATGGTTCTCTATGGTCTGGTAGGAGATACATCGTTGTGCATTTAATATTTGTGGTGAAACAAAGGCGCAAGTCGGACAAGCATCCTGACAGGAGGTACATGTGCCACAATGTGAATTCATCGGAGTGTCGGGGGGAAGTGCAAGATCTAATATGAGTTCCCCAAGGAAGAAATAAGACCCTCTGTGTGGAAGAATGATAAGGTGATTTTTTCCTCTCCAACCGATCCCTGCTTTCCATGCCCAGTAACTCTCCATCACAGGCGCTGAATCAACAAAGCATCTGCCTTGAGCAGGTGCGATATTCCGGTTGATAAATAGTAGCAAGTTGGTTAGTTTCTCTTTCAGAACGAAGTGATAGTCCATTCCGTAGGCATACCGGGCAATCTGGGGAGCGGTAGGATGCTGGTGTTTATGCGGGTAGTAATTGAGTGCGACAACTATGATGGAGCGGGCATTCTCTACAAGTAACCGCGGGTCATTCCGGAGTTCTTTGTTGCGCTCCAGATAGCTCATTCCTCCATGGAATCCTTCTGTGATCCATGTCTGAAAGTGACCAGCCTCTTCCTCATCAACAGCCTCCGCTTTTGCGATGCCACAGGCATCCAATCCGAGACGGAGAGCCTCCTGCTTGATCAGATCGGCGGCATTCATTCTTTCGCCTGATCAAAAGTTTTGAAAGTATAACCCTGTGATAACAGCCATTCTATTGAGAGAGGAAGGGCATATTTCATATTCTTTTCTGCTTTCAGAGAGTCGTGAAATACGATGATTGATCCGTTGCGGGCATACTTTTTGACTTTCATGAAAACCTGTTCGCCATTCAGCTTATTGCTGTAATCACGGGTTACCAAATCCCACATAATCACTTTGTATTTTCTATGTAGTACAAGAGACTGGTTACGGCGTAATTGACCGTGAGGAGGACGAAAATAGGGACTATGAATAAGCTCGTTCGTTTCTTCGATATTCTTCAGATAGCGAATTCCTTGTATTTCATATCCTCGGATATGGTTAAAAGTATGGTTTCCAACCAGATGGCCTCTCTCTTTGACCATTTGAAAAATCTCTGGATGTTTCTTTACATTGTCTCCAACCATAAAGAAACATGCTTTAATCTGATACTTGTTGAGCAGGTCCAATACCCAAGGAGTCACCTCGGGAATGGGTCCGTCATCAAAAGTCAGATAAACTGCTTTCTCTTTCGGAGACATTCTCCAGATGGCCTTTGGATAGAGTGCCCTAAACAAGTACGGAGGCTGCTCAATAATCATGCGCTAACTTATTGCAAGTTATTCAGATAATCTTTATGCTGTTGCATGCGCTCAGGTTCATACGTCTGGTACACACGCAACACTTCTTTATAGATTGCTAATTGAAATTGTATGTCTTCTTTTGCCCCTCTCATCTGTTTGTCAGTCAGACTAAAATACCATTCCAATGTTTTCTTGGTGTTATCCATAATATCTTCCATTACTGCAGCTGCTTTTTCTTTTTCACCTACTTTATAAAAACATTCTCCAAGAGCAATCGCATGATAACTATAAGGAACATTACTTACAGGAATCTTTTCCTGACAGTAAAGAAGTGCTTGTTTTGCTCTTTCTTTGTCTCCCTTTTCAACCAATGCCTCTGCAAGTTTGCAGAACATTGAACGAAGCGTCCTACACATAGACATTACATTTTCATCGAGATAAACACCCGGCTTATCGATGCCTCCAAAGCGGAACTTATGCATCATGTTGTCATACATTTTATCTGTGTCAACGCTGGGACCGGCTTGATTGACGGGTACAATCTGATAGGCAAGTCCGGTTTGAGCAAAGTTTTTGGTCATACCCAAAAATTGGTCGCTTCCCACTGATACGGCATAATATATTGGACGCTGCCAGTTATTCTTTTCCAACATTTCCAGAATCATTAGTTCTTGCTTGCCCAATGCCATCTTGTTTTTGAAGTTGAAATCTATCTGTTTAGCGATAGCACCTGCAGCTTCAGGTTTCAATGTGCCTGATTGTATCACCTGTGTCGAATCAACCGGTAAGAATAGTTGCTTAGAGGGGATATAGTCCACTTCGACAGAGTAGCCAGGGATTTTCTTCATTCTTGGATCGTCTGATTTGACAAATTCCAAAGCTGTTTTAAGATCAAGAGGTTGATTAATCCTGTCTAATACATAAGCGTAATCGCGTTTTCCCTGCACATACTGATCGCGTGTCCAGGTAATAGGAAGCGGCTGTGATTCATATGCCTCTCGTTTCATCTGATCAATATACCAGTCTGTCTGCAAATAGCTAAGGTTACAAACCCGAACATCCCTGCGTACTCCTTCTACTTCCTGTAGATACCATAATGGGAATGTATCATTGTCTCCATTGGTGAATATGATCGCATTTGGCTCGCACGAATTGAGATAATTGGCGCCAAAGTCGGGGCATACGGTACGGCCTGAACGGTCGTGATCGTCCCACGTCTGACTGATCATCTGAACCGGTACCAGCAAGGTCAGAACGACCGCGATGATACTGCTGATGGTTTTGGGTGCATAACGGCTTAATCCTTTGAAAAGCGCATATGTGCCCAGACCGATCCATATTGCGAACGCATAAAACGATCCGGCATAGGCATAGTCACGTTCACGCGGCTGGTTCGGATACTGGTTCAGGTAAAGGACAATTGCGATACCCGTCATAAAGAAGAGCATGAAAGTGACAAAGAAGGTCTGTTCACCTTTCTTTCCACGTCCGATTTGGAAAGCAAGTCCGAGAATACCCAATAGCAACGGGAGCATGTAATAGACATTACGTCCCTTGTTATTAGCCATCTCCGGTGGCAGTTTGGTCTGATCACCCACAAACTGTTTGTCGATAAAGTTGAACCCGGTGAGCACATTTCCATTTTGTATCTCTCCGTGTCCTTGAATATCGTTCTGACGACCGGAGTAGTTCCACATGAAATAGCGGAAATACATGTATCCGAGCTGATAGCTGAAGAAGAAACGCATGTTTTCCATAAACGTAGGCTTCATCACTGTCTTTGTCTCTCCGCAGTTATTGACTGTTACCGGAGTACCTTCGAAATTGGACCACCGCTTATATTCGCTGACATGCCCCATCTCTTCGGCGCTACTGTACATACGTGGAAAGAGCATACAGAGTTCCGGCTGATAGACAGGCGTGGATTTGTGTCCGGAAACGATATATCTGTCTTTTTCATTCGGATCTTTCTTTATATCGCGGGCATATGTCGGAGCCCCTTCTTTATAAACAGGAACACAGCCGTTTCCTTGCGCTTCACGCTGTACATCAGCGACGAAGGTCTGTCCGTAGAGTAACGGACGTTCTCCATACTGTTCGCGGTTCAGGTAGCTTTCCAATGTGAACACATCTTTCGGAGCGTTCTGGCTCATCGGCGTATTTGCCGAGGCGCGGATGATAATGACCGCATATGAAGAATATCCGATTGCCATAACCATCATGGAGAGCAAAGTCGTATTCATCACACGGTAGTTGATCTCCTTCTTCATAAAGAGGAAGAGGCCAAGTGCCACGCTCAAAAGAATACCTATAATCAGACTGGATCCGATAAACGGAGCTCCCATCAGAATTGCAGAAACGATGAAGGAGCTATTTGCACGAATGCGGTTTTTCCCCTGTCCACTCTCATAAACGCCCCAAATCACCGCAATGATAACCAAGAGGCAATAAACCAGAACGCCCGTATTGAAAGGCATTGAAAGTGTATTGACAAAGAAAAGTTCAAACCATCCTGCCACATGTACCATACCGGGAATCAATCCATACATTAAGACTCCGACAATCACAAAAGAAACAAGAAGAGCCATCAATGTGCCTTTCCAGTTTGTATCTGAGAATTTCTTGTAATAAAAGACCAAAGCAATGGCAGGGATAGCCAGAAGGTTGAGAAGGTGAACACCTATGGAAAGCCCCATCAGATAAGCAATAAGCACAATCCAACGGTCCGAATGCGGTTCGTCTGCATGCTCTTCCCACTTCAGAATCACCCAAAAGACAACCGCAGTAAAGAGTGATGAAAAAGCATAAACTTCACCTTCAACAGCTGAAAACCAGAAAGTATCCGAGAAGGCATACGCCAAAGCGCCCACCATACCACTACCCAGGATAGCAATAGATTGCGCCAGAGAAGGAACTTCTCCATCCTTGCAGGCAATCTTTTTTGCCAGATGCGTAATGGTCCAGAAAAGGAACAGAATGGTTGCGGCACTACACAATGCCGAGAATATGTTGACCATCTTTCCCACCATCGTCACATCGGATGTAAAGTGAGTAAAGAGGTTGGCACAAAGCATAAAGAATGGTGCTCCGGGGGGGTGTCCTACTTCAAGTTTAAATGCGGAAGAGATAAATTCACTGCAATCCCAAAAACTTGCGGAAGACTCCGTGGTCAGGATATAGACAATGGCAGCAATGACAAAACTGATCCATCCGAAAAGATTGTTCAGTAGCTTGTAATTTTTCATTCAATTATAGTCGTTATAAATTATACTTACTTTGTATACAGCTTAAATACGGGCAAAGATAGAAAACTTTTAAAGAATAATATCCAATTCTAAATAGAAACGAATAATGTTCTGGAATATTACATGAGATATTGTGAGCCTGTAATAAATCTCATGGCATGATGGAATCACTTTCATTCATGGCATCAACATCATCAAGATTATCAATAACATCTAATTGCAGACTATCCCCTTCCAATCCGTCGATAGAGTCATTTGCCGGACGATGTGACTGGCAGTCGTACGATTTCTCTATCTTTTGTTTTGGCTTTGGGAATTTGGCTCTGTATTTAGCCAGGTTATCATCTTTAAGCACCTGTTCCATAAAGTAACCAAAGATTGGTAATGCGGTTTTACTACCTTCTCCCAGCTTGCCGGTTCTGAAATGAACGCTTCTGTGTTCGCCTCCCACCCAGGCTCCTCCCACCAGATTTGGAGAAACACCTACAAACCAGGCATCCGAATGGTTTGATGAAGTACCTGTTTTCCCTCCAAACTCAGTACCATCACGAAAAATATCATAGGTCCACAGATTTTGTGAAGTGGCATTATATTCAGTCAGTCCGGCACGAAGCAATTGTGTCATCAGAAAGGCTGTCTCGTATGGAATGGCTTGTGTTTGCACAGGTTTGTGCTCGAATAGCACTTTTCCCTCATGATCCACTATACGGGTAACCAATATCGGATCATGGGTCATACCATCATTGATCACGGTGCAATAAGCATTTACCAGCTCAAGCAGTGAGACGTCAGATGAACCAAGTGAAACGGATGGAATGTTATTTAGCTGCGTTTTAATCCCCATTGCATAAGCTGTTTTAATAACCTCTTCAACGCCAAACTCTTTAGCAAGCTGTACAGCGATAGTGTTAATTGATCTGGCGAAAGCAGCTTTAAGGGTCATCGATTCGCCTGTATAAACACCATTCGCATTACGGGGAGTCCATTTCTTCATTTCACCTTTATCCATAACATCCCAAGCAATATATTGATCCACTCGAGTGTCGCATGGAGCTAACCCTTTATTAAGTGCTGTGGCATAAACAAAGAGTTTGAAAGTTGAACCTGGTTGGCGTTTGGACAGTACCTTGTCATATTTCCATGTATCGAAATTTATATCACCAACCCAGGCTTTTACATATCCTGTTTGAGGTTCGATTGAGACAAATCCCGTATGCATAAAACGCTCCATGTAGCGGATGGAGTCCATTGTGCTGAACGTGGTATCTTTGACGCCAACTTTGTAGTCAAAAACTTTAAGACGATGAGGCTTATTTAGATAGAATGTCGCTGAGTCCGGTTGATCCGGATATCTTGACTGCAAAGCTTTGTAGGCTAAGGTCCCTTTAGCAATATCTTCGATAAAATTCACAATCTCTTTGTGGTTGGCATCCTGCCAGGGATTCTCGCGCCCCCAATGGTTATTGAAGTTGTTTTGCACAATGCGCATTTGCTTATCCACAGCTATCTCTGCATACTTTTGCATGCGGGAATCCAGCGTTGTATATATTCTCAATCCATCGGAATAGAGATCCATATTATTATCCTTGCACCATTCTTTCAAATACTCTGCAACTGCTTCTCTAAAATAAAGAGCTTCACCATCGTAATTACTTTCAACGCTATAGTTTAAGCGTATCGGAATTTTTTTCAGAGAATCCAGTTCGGTGGCAGATATCAGGTGATGAGAAAACAGATTATCCAATACTACATTGCGTCGTTTTAGGCTGTTCTTCGGATTGACACGTGGATTATAGGTAGTAGTTGCTTTTAATAATCCGACCAATGTTGCGGACTGTTCAATGGTGATATCCTTTGGCGTCGATTTAAAATAAGTTTTGCAGGCTGTTTTTATTCCATAAGCATTACTCCCGAAATCAACGGTATTGAGATACATGGTCAGAATCTCTTTTTTTGAATACCTCATTTCAATTTTCACTGCTGTAATCCACTCTTTCGACTTCATGATCAGTAATTTCACTCCCGGAATATAGCCCAAAAGCCCTCTGGAGTATTGGGAACGAACCTTAAACATGTTTTTTACCAGTTGCTGGGTGATTGTACTGGCTCCGCGTGCTTTTCCCTGAGTCATATCCTTTACAGCTGAAAAAAGGCCTTCCAGATCCACTCCAAAGTGCTCATAAAAACGTTCGTCTTCTGTACAAATGAGTGTCTTGATCAAAAGAGGGGAAATCTCTTCGTATTCTACCGGAGTTCTGTTCTCACGAAAATACTTGCCGAGCGGCTTTCCATCAGCCGTGTAAATAAACGATGCTTCACTTTGCTGGGGATTCTTAATCATGGACATACTTGGCGATTTACCAAACAACCAAAGGAAGTTGATATCCACCATTACCAGGTAAATCAAAAAAAAGAGTATAAAGGTTGCTATAGAAAGGGCTGTCTTCTTATGCCATGGAGATTGGCGATAATAAGATTTATATCTTTTCACGTAGCTCCTGCAGGTTTGAAAGCAGGAAACCAAAACACTCTCCAAGTGGGAGCATCCTTTATTCTTTGATGAAAGCCATCTCTTTCCGCGAGACAATGATTCTTTCACTAGTGTTTTTAAACCTTGTAATGTCATGCGTTTCATTTTGCCTTCGTAAAAACAGCGACAAAGTTATTCATTAATATGAAAGAAAACCTTAATTACCCGAAAAAACAAATTGATGGGCCTTGGATTGATGTTAATGTCTCTTTGAATCATATAAATCCAATATAATAGCATCAGAGAAAAGAAAATATTGTTTTACTTTGCGCCCTGTATAATAATGAATGAAATAACATGAAGACAAAACAAATTCTTATCGTATTGGTGACCTTCTTAGTGATAGGCAATGAGGCAATGGCACAAATTGAAGAGCGTATTCGCCCGGCTGGATGGGAGAATCTCGTTCAAGGTGGACGATTTATGGATCTATTCAAACCGATGAAGAGTGTCGGTAAACTTACTTCTGATACTTGGGGTGCAGAAGGTGTAATTCCCAGATACATTGATAATGGTATTGAAAATAGGAAATGGTCGTACTGGGGTGGAAACATCAAAAAGTGCGAGGATGGCAAATACCATCTTTTTGTATGTGGATGGCTTGAAAGTTCGCCGAGGGGACATGCTACCTGGCCGGGTTCGACAGTATTTAATTCGGTTTCAGATAATCAATATGGCCCGTTTGTGGTAAAAGACACGATTGGAAAAGGGCATAATCCTGAAGTTTACAGATTGAAAGATGGGAGATATGTTCTCTATGTTATCGATGGTTATTACATTGCAGACGGATGTAATGGCCCTTGGACGTATAAAAAGTTTGAGTTCTTAAATCGTGACAGGAATATAATAGAAGGTTTGTCCAACCTGACTTTTGCGCAACGTGAAGATGGTTCCTATATGATGGTGTGTCGTGGGGGCGGTGTATGGTTCAGCCAGACAGGTGTATCTGCCTACAACCAAATATCTGAAAAAAGGGCTTATCCCAATATCCGTGGCCGTTTTGAAGATCCTGTGATCTGGCGTGATAACATTCAGTACAATCTGATTGTCAACGATTGGCTTGGACGTGCAGCCTATTATCTTCGATCCAAAGATGGTCGTAACTGGAAATGGGAATCAGGAGAAGCCTATTTACCGGGAGTTTCTGTGCGAGAGGACGGCAAGGTCGAAGAGTGGTTCAAGTATGAACGTCTAAAAATATACCAAGACCAATATGGCCGTGCTATTCAGGCAAATTTTGCGGTGATTGATACTTTGAAAAACGAGGACAAGGCCAATGATAATCATAGTTCGAAGAATATCTGTATTCCTTTGACTACAGGACGTTTACTTACAATACTTGACAAGAGCCCAATTACACAAAAGACAAAAACCATTCGTGTAAAGATTGCCGCAGAGGAAGGATTTGACCCACAATCCGACATTGATATAAACTCTTTGCGCTTCGGTGAGGCTGAAACAGTAAACTACGGCAAAGGTTGCAAGGTACTGAAAACTGAGAATTCGGGAAAGGATTTGATCGTGACCTTTCATGGAGAAGGGAATGGTATTTCTGAAGATGAATTTGCAGCTAAGATGCTTGGCAAGACAATCAAAGGGGAGCTCTTGTTTGGATATGCCCGTCTGCCGTACGTAAAGTTCATCGAACCCATTCTTTCCCCCTGTCTGCCCAAGATAACATCCGCAGAGAATGGTTTTAATTTGAATGTTGAAGTTCAGAACTTTGGGCAGGTTGCTTCAAAGAGTGCCAAACTGAAGATCGTCTATACTACCGCGGATAAGAAAGAGGTGGTAGTTGCAACAGGGAAGGTTAAGGGACTGAAGCCTTATGAAAAAACGAATGTCGAACTTACCTGTGGCAAAGTCCTTGAAAAAGGAGTAGAATATAATATGATTGTGATCATCAATCCAGATGATAAGGACCCATCTTTATTGCATGGGAAGGTAAAGATTTGATTCTTACGAATTTGCAGAAGGAGCAATATACTCTTTTGAATAAATAGAAATTGGTCAGATAACTATAGGTTCTCTTTAAAAAAACATCAGGTCGTTTGTATCGTTTCACAATTGTGAAACGATACAAACGACCTGATGTTTTTTTCCATTCATACAGAAGGCTCAACGCATTCATACCGATTAGTTGCAGAGAAGTTTGATGTTTCATCTTTCAATTGTCAGATCTGACAGTAATTCGATCAAATTTTAAAGTACTCCCAATTGCATAAAGCATAACTTTGCGCCATTACCATTAAAATCATATACTCATTCAACATGAAAAGAAATGTATCCTTCAAAAAGTGCTTTACGCTAGTTATCTGTTTAACACTCTTTTTTTCAGGCGATTTGCACGCTCAAAGAACTGACATCTCTGTTCTTCCTCTGCCCAAAAGTATTCAACCTCTACCATCCGACTTTGTATTAAAAGACGGAAATATGAAGGTCTACCTTGATAAAAAGGCCTCATTAAACGTCGGATATATTACTTCAATATTGGAGGAATCCGGCCTGAATCCGGAGTTTGTGAAGAATGAAAAGAAGGCTACACTTGTCGTAAAGCAGGAAAAGAAGTTTCCCGGAACCAATGAAGCCTATCAGTTAACCGTCCTCCCATCGGCTGCTCCAGAAAAAGTGACCATCACGGCCAATTCGAAAGAAGGTCTTCTTTACGGTATGCAGACGTTGCGCCAATTGACGAAGAAGAATAATGGCCGGATAATTATATCGGGATGTACAATTTCTGATACTCCTCAATTTCCGTGGCGTGCTTTTATGTTGGATGAAAGCCGCCATTTTCAGGGAATCGAAGTTGTGAAAGGACTGCTGGATGAGATGGCCCGTTTGAAGATGAATACATTCCACTGGCATTTGGTGGATGATCCGGGATGGAGAATCGAGATAAAAAAATACCCCGAACTGACATCGGTAGGGTCGAAGCGGGATTATACAACACCAAACCTCACTCCACAACAATGGGATAGTGCCTATGCTACTCGTAAGATGTACTATACGCAGGATGAAATTCGCGAAGTCGTAAAATATGCCGGCGATCGTGGCATAAAAATAATCCCCGAGATAGAAGTTCCCGGTCATGCTTCTGCTTCCATTGCAGCTTATCCGTGGTTAGGTTCCTCAAGCCGTAAAGAGAATAAGGCCGTATGGGGAGATCTTTACAATGTGACAGATCCAAAAGTAGAGGCTTTCATTCATAATGTGCTTGATGAAGTTATTAAATTGTTTCCTTCAAAGATTGTTCATATCGGTGGAGATGAGGCTAACTACTCACATTGGCAGAATTCAGAAGAGGTTGTCCGTTTCATGAAAGAAAACAATATTCCAACCTTTTCGGATCTGCAGCTTTATGCCAATAACCGTTTGTCTGCCTATCTGGCATCTAAGGGGTGTCGGATGATTGGATGGAATGAGATTACCGGTGATAATATCCGGGGAGAAGCAAATGTACAGGCTAGTCAGTCTGAAAAGCTGGCGCCGGGCACTATTGTTCAGTTTTGGGATGGAGAGATTAGTCTGGTGAATAAAGCCATTGCAAAGGGATATGATGTTGTCAATTCTAACCGAATGTTTACATACCTGGATTATACATATGATGGAATCTCTTTCGAGAAAGCCTATTCGTTTAATCCTGTTCCCGAAGGTGTTTCTAAAAAGGATCAAACTAAAATTTATGGTTTTGGATGTCAGATGTGGGGTGAATTTACGCCTAACACAGACAGACTCTATTATCAGACTTTTCCGCGTATTGCTGCTCTTGCTGAGTGTGGATGGACACCGTACGAAACGAAGAACTATACTGATTTCAGAGAAAGATTTAAAAAGATAGAAGTGATATGGAAAGAAAAAGGATATCTTAAAACGCAGTTGGATAAGTATTAATCATTGAATAAGACAGATCTGAACAATGAAAACAGCCTCTTTTGTCAGTTTAGCAGGTGCTATTGCCGTAGTATTTGGATTAATCAGTGCCACGTGTCAGTCCAAAGAATGTCAAAGTCAAATGATTTCTGGTAAAGCATCAGAAAAATCAAAACAAGACTCTCTTTCTTTGGCTAATGAATACAGGGATATCTTTCCGGATACCTGGGTTGCCAATGATGCGCTTGGTCGTTCTATGCCGGACTATTCAGAAGTGGGAGCAGTAAAAAAAGATCAGCGGCGTATAGTTGGTATATTTTACATTACCTGGCATACGCAAGACCATTATACCAATTTCAAGACTCCGTATTCCGCAGATGTGACAAAAGTCCTTGAAAAGGATCCCAAAGCTCGAATGGATGCCAAACATCCTCTCTGGACCGAAAGTTCGTATCACTGGGGAGAACCTGAAATGGGCTATTTTCTCAGTCAGGATGAGTATGTGATCCGTAAGGATATGTCTATGCTCGCTGATGCCGGTGTTGATGTCTTGGTCATGGATGTTACCAATGCTGTCAGGTACTGGGATGAGTGGGAAGTGCTCTTTACTACCATGCAAAAGATGAAAGCAGAAGGTAACAAGGTGCCTCAATTCTGTTTCTGGGCTTTCAACGGACCGGTGATTACTGTTGTTCAGGATCTGTATGACCGGATCTTCAAAGAAGAAAAATACAAAGATTTATGGTTTTACTGGGATGGAAAGCCTCTTTTACTGTACAATGGAAATCCTTCTATGGATGCAAATGGTGGAGGCGTGAAAAATCCTAATCCGCATTATGATCCTTTGGCTAAAACCGATCCAAATCATCCAAATTATGGAAATCCGGATTATGCAGAAGAAAACTATAAAGACTATACCCGGGAGGTAAAATCCTTTTTCACTCTTCGTACGATGTGGTGGGGATATTATGAATGGGCAGGTGAAAGATTTGTAGGCACAGAAGACAACTGGAGTTTTGGCTACAGTATGGCCGATCCAAAAGTAAAAGCGATGAAACCCGAAGAGCTGCTTTCTACACACGATGGAAAGCGGGAGGAGGCTGCTGTTACGACAGCGCAACATCCTGTTACCATGACTTCCGAGAATATGGGAGTCGGCAAGTCGTGGTCACGAAAGGATGGAGAACCGAAACTGAATGAATATGATCTACCGGGACCAGCCTATGTCCCTTGGTTAGGTAAGACCGTGGATCATCCTGAAGGCTATGGCATTTATTTTCAGGAACGGTGGAACGAAGCTCTTGAAGCTAATCCGGAGTTTTTATACATCAACGACTGGAATGAGTGGACTGCCGGTAAATATCAACCCGATGGTGGTAAAACTACTCCCTGGCTCGGACGCGAAAATTCATTCTTCTTTGTGGATCAGTATAATTCAGAGTTCAACCGCGGTATTCATCCGATGAAGGGTGGCTATACAGACAACTATTATATGCAGATGGCACAAAATATCCGCCGTTACAAAGGTATACAGCCAATTCCTGAGCAAAAGGGAGTTACAAAAATCAATCTCGATAGTTCGTTTGCTGAGTGGGACAAGGTGCAGACTGAGTATCGTGACACCAGAGGAGATGTCATTCACCGTGACCACAATGGCTATGGCGGATTACATTATACAAACACTTCCGGCAGGAATGACCTTGTGACCTCTAAAGTCGCTGTGGACAAAAAGAATCTCTATTTTTATGCGGAGACAACAGGGAAAATTTCTTCTTACACGGATGCCAACTGGATGTTGCTGCTGATTGATGCAGATAATAATCCCCAAACCGGATGGTATGGGTATGATTATCTGATTAATAAACGTGTGAAGAATGAAGAAAGCACAACACTGATGCGCTATGATCCAGATAACGCCGGCAATCCCTGGGTTGAAGTAGCTCCTCTAAACTATCGGTGCTCAGGCAACAAGATAGAAGTGGCAGTTCCCCGTAATCTGTTGGGTCTGACAAAAGATCGATTTACATTTGATTTTAAGTGGAGTGACAATGCGTCCGAGTTGGAAGATCCGATTTCCTTATGTACCAATGGGGATACAGCTCCCAACCGACGGTTTAACTACAGATGTATCTGGAAAAAGTAACTATTTTTGCCAAATAGTGTGTTTACCCCATAGGACTTCTGTTGCAATCATTCGTTGCAACGGAAAAGCTTGTGGGGTATTTCACGTTTAAGTCGTTTTTCGTTTGTCGTAAGAACCGAATATTGTGTCTTATGAGATCGGAAATAAAATCAGTACGCAGACGTCCCACACGGCATGAGACACAATAATTGTGACTAAGTTTTTATTGTATTTATAAAGTAAGCCCCAGAATGCTCCGCAAACCATGGCAGCCATAATCAGCATAAAGTTGAATGACCACAGATGTACAAATGAATAGATGAGTGTTGTAGCTATCAATGCTGTCCATTCACCATATTTACCTATTAAAGTTCGTTGGATAAATCCTCGCCAGAAGATTTCCTCAGCCGGACCAATCAGTATGGCGAGTAATACAATCAGAAAGATAGGGTTTTCACCTTCTTTCATCTGGTAGATACTTCCTACCTGCTCTTTGGCGAAGTCAAACAATAAAGTAGAGAAGAAGTTACCCAGGAAGAATACTACATATAAAACGGCAGCCGAAACAACTCCGATAACAATGTCTTTTCCCGATAATGAAAATTGTTGCTTGAAATTATCACTCAAGAATAGGCTCATCGTTGTAAGTGTAGCTGCGGCAAATCCCATGGTGATCCAAAAGTTTACATACTCTTTTGTCCATGGCGAGAACATGACAAACCAAAGTATGGCTGCTACAATGAAAGGAATAATTATCTTTTTCATAACCAACCGGCTGCAAAGTTTGACAATGAAAGGATGATACCGAATGCCATTACCAACTTTGCGGAATTCTCATCAAGGTTGCCTATTAGTTCGGGCTTATCTATTTGGGCTGTTTGCATCTGTTTAATGTTTTTCAGCGTGATAGGCAGTGTGATAAAAACGGACAAGGTCAATGGATGGTAAAATCCGAAAGTAACCAGTAAAGCGATACCTATATATGCTCCTAATCCCAATACAAGGTATTGAATTTTCGAGCCTTTTTCTCCAAGTAGAATAGCTTGTGTTTTAATATTTGCTTTACGATCATCGCGAATATCACGGGTGTTATTGGCGTGTAGTATATTGACCACCAGAAATGCTACCGGAATCGTAATAAGCAGGATTGTCCAAATGAGTTCTCCGGTCATTACATAGGCCGTTCCCAGTCCGATAAGCGGACCATAAATGATAAAAATCAAGACATCACCCAAGGCAATATACTTCATTTTGCAGTAATAGTAAGAACTTAATACTCCTATGAATCCAATCCATAGTAAGTCCCACCCTGAGTGAAACATGAGAAACAGACCAAGGAGTGCACCTGCCGTCAGAAGAACAAGACCAAATCGCAAAGCCACTTTGGGAGGGAATACTCCATCTACCAACAAACGGTTTGTGCCTAAAGACTCTTTCGTATCAACATGATATGTAAAGTCGAAATAGTCGCTGATCGCATTGCCGCTAGCTTGGAATATAATAGCGCCAAACAACGCTAATACTCCATAATACCAGTTTATGCTGACAAAATCAGATTGTTTGAAAAACAGATACGAAATAGCCACGATGGCTGGCATAGCCGAGGCTGGGAACGACCATGGTCGGGTTAATAGGATCCAGTTTTTTACGGAGTGACTCATGTTGATATATTCTAGTTAGTTTATTGTTTTCTGTCAATGAATGTGCAAAGATATGCATTTTCTTACACAATTAGAACTTGATCTTTTCCGCCTCTCTGTTGTTTGCTCAAAAGGCACTTTTCAGACAATACTTGATGCAAAAAGGGTCTATTACCGAGAATTCTTCAAAAAACATACGGATAATATCGCAAAGATATATGGTTTAAGCAAGAAAGTTTTCTAATAGTCAGAAGCAGAACTATTAGAAAACTTTTGTATAGGATTGGGTCGGGTTATTCGCCCGTCATTCCTTTTATCTCTGAACTGATGACATGCAGGTAAGACTCAATGTGTCTTTCTCGTTTTTCTTTGAGTATCTCGTCTACGGCAATCAGGATTCCTGATTCTTCCACATCGCCAAACTCGTCGTTGATTGCAGTGCCAAACATCTTCATCGTAGGAGAAAGTCCCATATACGCATTGACCAATGGAGGAACATTAAAGCCGAGACGTCGTACTTCTGTGTTCAGGATCTTGTAGTCATCCTTGAAACAAGAGCCGGAAAAAAGCAATTCCATGGCTTTTTCATCCATCCCTGTCTGTAAAGCTTTTATCGGAGTGACCAGATTGTCCTTGTCTTTAAAATATTTGTCAATGAAATAAAGAATCATGTTACGACCGAAAGTGTGATAGCTTGGGTACATAGTCACTTTCCCAAAGAAATACTTGATATGAGGATTCATCACGATCAGGGCTCCCAAACCGTCCCACAAGTTATCCAATGCAAATAAGCCTTTGGTCCCAGCTGTCGTAAACTGGTATTCCAAAGTGACAAATGAGCGGGCTAGTTCAATTGTATAGGGTAGATAATTGGTAAGAAACTGATCTGAAAAATGGAATAAATGTGATGTGGCTAAGATTGGCTGCCCATTTTCCCCGATGCGAACATTGGTTCCATCAATATAGCGGTATCCACCAAGAATCTTCTCGTCTTCCGGACTCCATACAATCAATTGCATGTAAGGAGTTTCCATGCAATCAAACTCATCAATATCCACCTCTTTCCCTGTGCCTCCTCCTGCTTTGCGAAAAGCTTCTTCACGGAGTCTTCCAACTTCACGCATTGTATTCGGAGCAGAGCGATAATCGAATATATAAATCTCATTATTTGCTTTGTTAGTCTTTCTCAATAATTTATCTTGAGTTAGTTCCTGTTTAATGAGTTCACGGTCAACAGGTGGTATAACTTGTTTCATAAGGTTTTCTTTATCTTATTGTCATCTCTTATTTTATACACTTCTTCTTTTACATACTGAGCCCATTGAAGCGGCGTTTTTGAATTATCCAGGAAGGTTTCCCAAGGGATGGGCTTGCCAAAATAGATGTCAAAGCTCTTCCCTTTATTCGCAAACATTTCATGAGGCAAAAGGATGACTTCGTAATTCATTTTGATCCCCAGCTTTTCACGTATTTTTGCGAGAACATAAAATAGAACACTATTCCTTCCCTTGAAAAAGATTGGAACTACATCCCGTTTGTATTCCTTTGAGGAATAAATAAAATTCTTTTTCCATTGGATATCTTTCAACTCAAAATGATCCAGGCGGGAGCAGAATCCGGCAGGAAACATGATTAACTGACTGTCCGAACTCAATGCTTCATCAATACGTTCATTGGTATCTCTTGCCAATAATCCGTACTTGTTTATTGGTACGGCGATATCACTTACGTTAGGCAGATGAAGCAATAAGTCATTCATGAAATATCTGAATTTTCCTCCATACTGATCCCCGATAATTGTTCCTAAAGACACTCCGTCAATTCCTCCGAGGGGATGATTGCTTACGAATATGTATTTTTTGTCTATCGAATAATTATCCTGACCGTGTACACGAAGCCTTATATCCAGATATTTGAGTGCTTCTTTGAAAAAAATATAACCACCAAGACCCTTTGTTTTATGCAGAAAACTGTTTATTTCATCCTGATGAACTAACTTTTTCAAAAGATATACGAGAAGAAACGAAGGACGCTTTGTTTTGTCCTTTTGTTTACTTAATAACACTTTCTCGACATCAACTTCAAAAAAACCTTCTTCCATCATTTTTTATTTTTCCGTTGCAAATTTACACCAAAATTCGACTTATCATCTTAAACTCACTAATAAATAACAGGTAAATTTACCTTTAATCCGATTATAGTCCCGGACTATCTCTATATGTGACAAATGATTCTAAAAATAATGTCACGCTTCATTAATTAAGAAAGCAGTGGAAATTGTGAAAACACTGATTGCATTTAAAACAAGGGTGTATCACCTTTTTACAACAATAGTTTTGGTGTGCGTTTTTTGAAAGTATGATGTATGTTATTCGAAAGAAAGAAGCTGTTGATAAGTTTTTAAATAAAACTAATGCAAACATATACGAGAAAATGGAATATATTGTATTTTTGCATTATATCTTTTTCACGGTGAAAAAAGAGTGTATTTTGAATATCCTACTATTGTGAACGAATCATTACTCAGGCGAGAATATCATATTCCGGCGCTTCTTCCGCAATGCATGGAAGGTTTGAATATCCATAAGGAAGGCACTTATGTGGATGTTACATTTGGTGGTGGTGGGCATTCCAGGGAAATACTTTCCAGATTAGATAAGGGGGGCTCTTTGTATGCCTTTGATCAGGATGAAGATGCCGAGAAGAATTGCCCAAAAGACAAACGATTCACATTTATTCGGGGAAATTTTCGCTATTTGTCCAATTTCATGCATTATCATAAGGTGGAGGCTATTGATGGATTGTTAGCTGATCTTGGTGTTTCTTCGCATCACTTCGACGATCCTTCCCGTGGCTTTTCTTTCCGCTTTGAAGGAGCTTTGGATATGCGGATGAATAAACGTGCCGGTCAGACTGCTGCTGATGTTCTGAACGAATATCCGGAAGAAGAACTTGCCAGTGTGTTTTATTTATATGGAGAATTGAAGAATTCCCGAAAAATTGCCGCGGAAGTTGTGCGAAGAAGGGGAAACAAAAAGTTTGAAACAATTGCTGACTTCTTGGAGATTCTTCGTCCCTTAACAAACCGGGATCAGGAAAAAAAGAATCTTGCTCAAGCATTTCAGGCTTTACGAATTGAGGTAAATGGTGAAATGGATGCTTTGATCCGATTGCTTAAACAGGCTGAGCAGCTTTTGAAACCAAACGGCAGACTTGTCATTATAAGCTATCATTCATTAGAAGACCGGCTTGTGAAAAACTTTCTGAAATCAGGCAATGCGCAAGGTGATGTTGAAAAGGACTTTTTTGGAAATATTCAATCGCCGTTCCGACTTATCAACAACAAGGTGATAGTGCCGGATGACGAAGAGTGTGCCCGTAATCCAAGAGCGAGAAGTGCAAAATTGAGAATTGCGGAAAAAAAATAATCAACCATGAAAATAAAAGTAATCAAAGACGAGATATTGGGAGGAGAGTTTCTGACCAGTGAAGTGTTGGTACGGCAATGGAAGCTGATTCTGCTTGTTGTAATCATGGCATTCTTTTATATAAGCAATCGCTACTCTTGCTTACAGAAAATTTCAGATATCAACAAGCTGAAAAGAGAGCTCTCTGATGCAAAGTTCGAGTCTCTGATTCGTTCCTGCGACTTAATGAGCGAAAGTAAGCAGTCAAAGATCCAAAAAATAATCAGTGAAAGAGGCGTTGAACTGGAGGCCTCACAAACTCCCCCGATTGTAATCTCAAAATAAAGAATCTGAATGGCAATTGACAAAAAAACCATATTGAATAAATATATGTTGGTGGTAGGTATTGTATTTGCCATAGCCTTTTGTATTCTTTTTTTTGCAGCCAAGACAGTCTTTGTTGAAGGTAGTATGTGGAGGAAATATGCGGAAACTTTAAAAAAGGAAGATATAGTCGTTAAACCGGAACGAGGTAATATCTATTCGAGTGATGGTCAGCTAATGGCCAGTAGTGTACCTTTGTATTATGTGTATATGGACATGAAGGCAAATGGCATGAAGCTGGATACATTACGCGCTCAGATTGATTCATTGTCGAAAGTACTCTCAAATGTGTTGAAAGAACGTAGTGCTGCGGATTATAGACGGTATATACTGAATAATTATGGTAAGACTACAATGCTTCCTCTTTGCCGCTCGAAAATCTCCTACCTTCAATTCAAGGCGGTATGTAAAGCTCCGTATTTACGATTCGGTTGGAATTTAAGTTGTAAACGAATGGTTCAACGGGTTAAGCCTTTTGGTTCACTCGCTTCACGGACTATAGGTGATATTTATGGGGATGACCAAAGAGGAGAAGGAAATCGAATTGGTAAGAATGGATTGGAACTATCTTTTGACTCTTTACTGATAGGAAAGGTGGGGAAGTCGACCCGAATGAGAGTAAAGGGAAGATGGGAAAATGTGAATGTGATCGAACCGGAAAACGGATTGGATATTGTCTCTACAATAGACGTGGGCTTACAAGATATTGCCGAAAAAGCTCTGGTTGATATGCTTGTTCAAACCGATGCACAATCAGGCGTAGCTGTTCTTATGGAGGTAAAAACAGGAAAAGTGAAAGCTTGCGTCAATATGGATAGAGTAGATACCGGGATCTATGAAGAAGTGAAAAATCGCGCGGTAGCGGATGAGGGAGAACCTGGATCCACATTTAAAGTTGCATCAATGATGGTTGCTTTAGAGGATGGAGTTGCACAGCCGACGGATTCTGTTGAAACGGGTAATGGACTTTGGCCAATCTATGGTTCAGTCATGAAAGACCATAATGCCAATAAAGGAGGATATGGAACGATCACTGCCGCAAAGGCTATCTGGTTTTCTTCCAACATTGGCGTCTCAAAAATCATAAACAAGAATTATCATGATAATCCCGGTAAATTTGTCGACGGATTATACAGGATAGGACTTAATAAGGTGATGAATATAGAAATTCCGGGAGCCGGTAAACCCAAAATACGTTATCCCAATAAAACAAACTGGTCTGCGACAGCTTTACCCTGGATGTCTATTGGTTATGAAGTGAATATTCCGCCGATTTATACTTTGGCTTTCTTTAATGCCATCGCTAATGATGGGAAAATGATACGCCCTTATTTTCTTGAAAGTGTCAAAAAAGAGGGCGAAACAATTGCAGAATTTGATACTGAAACAATAAACTCCTCCATCTGTTCTGATCGTGTGTTGAAAGAGATTCAAAAAATGTTGGAATGTGTTGTGGATAGTGGTACCGCTAAAGAGGTGCATTCTGACTTTGTCAAGATAGCCGGGAAAACAGGTACTGCACAAATTTCTCAAGGAGCTCTTGGTTATACAGCCGGAGGAAAAAGTCATCAGGTTACTTTCTGTGGTTATTTCCCTTCAGATAAACCTGCATATACCTGTATTTGTCAAATCCGGGCTCCCCGTATCGGATATCCGTCAGGAGGAGGAATGTCTGGTGTTGTCGTTAAAAAGATAGCCGAACAGACGTATGCAAGAGCGCTATTCCGTAAACCTGATGAGATAAAAGTTGATTCAAATATGGTTAATGCTCCATCAATTAAAGGAGGTCTGTATAAAGAGGTTGTATCTGCATTAAAGAAGTTGAATATTGGATATGCAGAGAGTGAAGGTGACCATTCTGAATGGACAAAAGTCAAATTTAACAAAGAAGATGGTCCGGAGCTAACGGATGTAAAGACTGTGGACAGGCTTGTCCCAAATGTGATTGGTATGAGTGCGAAGGATGCGGTTTTTTTACTGGAGAAATCGGGATTGAACGTCAATATTAATGGGATGGGGGCTGTGTACAAACAGTCTATTCAAAGTGGATCAATTATTAATAAAGGTACAACAATTAGTTTATCACTAAAATAGAGCGTATTTATGCTACTAAAAGATTTATTGACAGAAGTAAGCTTCTTAGATGTAAAAGGTCCACAGGATACAGAGATTTCTTCTATTGGATTTGATTCTCGAAAGGTGGGTCAGGGTTCGTTGTTCATAGCAGTTAACGGAACAACTTCTAATGGGCATGATTTCGTAGCTTCTGCCATAGAAAAGGGGTGCAAAGCCGTTGTCTGCGAATACATTCCTGAGGGATCTGCAAAAGAAGGGATTACCTATGTCCAGGTAAAAGACAGTGCTGAATCATTAGGAGCTATTGCTTCGGCATGGTTTGGTTATCCTTCGCGCAATATTATCCTGACTGGTGTTACCGGTACAAATGGTAAGACGACAATCGCAACGACCTTATATAATCTTTTTCGCAAGCTGGGATACAAATCCGGATTGCTTTCAACTGTCTGTAATATGGTGGAAGAAGAGCAGTTTCCAACTGCCAACACAACTCCGGATCCCATCACAATCAATGAGCTTTTGGCGAAGATGGTTGAAATAGGTTGTCAATACGCGTTTATGGAGGTAAGTTCGCATGCGGTTGTTCAGAAAAGAATTTTCGGATTGCACTTTGCCGGAGGCATCTTTACAAATCTGACCCGCGATCATTTGGATTATCATTTAACCGTTGATGCTTACTTAAAAGCAAAAAAGTTGTTCTTTGATATGTTGCCAGGCCAGGCTTTCGCTTTGACAAATCTGGATGATAAGACCGGACTTGTCATGCTCCAAAATACCTCCGCGAAAAAATATTCCTATTCACTATTGACATTGGCCGACTTTAAAGGGAAGATTCTCGAGAAGTATTTAAATGGGATGTCACTTCAGATTAATGGAAAGGAAGCTCATGTGCAATTTATCGGGAGATTTAATGCTTCAAACTTACTTGCGATATATGGGACAGCCATTTTGCTGGGACAACAGCCTGATGAGGTATTGGTCGCTTTGAGTGATCTTCATCCTGTAGCAGGCAGATTCGAGACTATTCACTCCAAAGAAGGTGTGACTGCTATTGTTGATTATGCGCATACCCCTGACGCTTTGGTCAACGTGTTGCAGGCGATTCATGAAGTAGTTGAAGGTAATGGGAAAATTATCACAGTTGTTGGTGCAGGAGGGAATAGAGATAAAGGTAAACGCCCCATCATGGCTAAAGAAGCAGTAAAAGGAAGTGATCAGGTAATTCTTACCTCTGATAACCCTCGTTTCGAAGAACCTGAAGATATTCTTAAGGATATGCTTGAAGGACTTTCAGATGAGCAGAAGAAAAAAACGCTTGTGATACAAGACCGTGAACAGGCAATTAAAACAGCATGTATGCTCGCAAAAAAAGGTGATGTGATATTAATTGCAGGAAAAGGGCACGAAAATTACCAGGAAATCAAGGGCGTAAAACATCATTTTGATGATAAAGAGGTTGTTGGGAAATTATTTAATAATGAAATTCAGTAGATAATCTATGCTATATTATTTGTTTAGCTTTTTGGATCAATATGACATCCCGGGAAGTGGTATGTTCAAATATATCTCTTTTCGGTCCATATTATCTTTTATTATCGCCATGTTTATGGCAACAGTGATCGGTAAAAGAATCATTGACCGATTGCAGCTGAAACAGGTCGGCGAAGTAATCCGGGATTTGGGTCTTGAAGGGCAGCTTAGCAAAAAAGGAACTCCGACAATGGGTGGAGTGATTATTATTATATCAATACTTGTTCCTGTATTACTCTTCGGCCGACTGGATAATATCTATATGGCTCTAATGATTATTACAACTCTTTGGATGGGGGGTATCGGTTTTATGGATGATTACATAAAAGTCTTCAAAAAGCATAAAGAGGGTATGAAAGCAAGGACTAAAATAGTCGGACAGGTCGGTCTTGGTTTGATCATAGGAATGATTCTGTATTTGAGCCCAAGTGCTGTTATCAGAGAAAATACTCAAATAAAAAAAGGAGATAACATTGAAACAGTGCATAGTCCTGAACATGTCAAATCAACCAAAACGACAATTCCTTTCTTTAAAAATAACAATCTGGATTATGCTGACTTCACCAAATGGCTGGGTGATTATGCGGAAATAGGTGGCTGGATACTATTTGTATTAGTGACAATTATTGTTGTGACAGCTGTGTCAAATGGCGCGAATCTTACAGACGGATTAGACGGACTGGCTACTGGTATTTCAGCAATAATAGGTATTGCATTGGGTATTTTGGCTTATGTGTCAAGTCACGTTACGTATGCCTCCTATCTGAATATCATGTTTATTCCGGGGACTGAAGAGCTGGTAGTTTTCATTAGTGCCTTTACAGGAGCGACCATTGGATTCCTCTGGTTCAACTCTTTTCCGGCTCAAGTGTTTATGGGTGATACCGGAAGCTTGACCTTAGGGGGAATTATTGGCGTTTTTGCTATGATTATTCACAAAGAATTACTGGTACCAATTTTATGCGGTATGTTCTTTGTCGAGAGTCTATCCGTTTTAATCCAGGTCTCATATTTCAAATTTACAAAGAAAAGATTGGGTGTTGGGAAACGTATCTTTAAAATGAGCCCTATTCACCATCATTTTCAGAAAGCAGGCAATGCCGGGATTGATGCGCTACTTCAGTTCCCGATCCGCCCCATTCCAGAATCAAAGATTGTTGTTCGTTTTTGGATCGTGTCAATTATTTTGGCTGCTATTACTATTATTACTCTAAAAGTCAGATAAAATGGAAAGAATTGTTGTATTAGGTGCGGGTGAAAGTGGAACCGGAGCTGCTGTCTTGGCAAAAGTAAAAGGCTTTGATGTCTTTGTTTCAGACTTCTCAGCCATTCAGCAGTCCCAGAAAGATATCCTTGACTCATATTCAATTGCTTGGGAAGAAAAACAACATACTGAAGCTATGATCCTGAATGCGAGTGAGGTAATCAAAAGTCCGGGTATTCCTGACAAAGCTCCGATTGTTCAGAAGATCACAGAAAAGCATATACCAATCATTTCAGAAATTGAATTTGCAGGAAGATATACGAAAGCAAAAATGATCTGCATCACAGGAAGTAACGGTAAAACAACGACAACGCTTCTTACCTATCATATTTTAAAGGATGCCGGATTAAATGTTGGTTTGGCAGGTAATGTTGGAAAGAGTCTTGCTTTTCAGGTAGCGACGGAGAACTTTGACTGTTATGTCATAGAGTTAAGTAGCTTTCAATTGGATAATATGTATAATTTTAAAGCAGATATCGCAATTCTTCTCAATATAACTCCTGACCACCTGGATAGATACGGATATGAGATGCAAAATTATATCGATGCCAAATTTAGAATTACTCAAAATCAAACGCATGATGATGCATTTATTTTCTGGAATGATGACCCAATTATAACCAAAGAGTTACAAAAACATAAACTTCACGCAAAATTATACCCGTTTGCCGAAAATAAAGCAAAGGATGTGATTGCCTATACAGACGATGATAATTTTATTATCGATCTGTCAGATGAGGCCCTTGTAATGGCAAGGGAAGAATTGGCTCTTACCGGTACGCATAATCTTTACAATTCCTTGGCAGCAGGAATCTCTGCTAATTTGGTGAATATAAGAAAGAATGATATTCGGAAAGCGCTGAAAACCTTTCAGGGGGTAGAGCATCGATTAAAGTATGTCGCAACTGTGAGGGGTGTCCGCTACGTCAATGATTCTAAAGCAACGAACGTGAATTCTTGCTGGTACGCTCTTGAAAGTATGCAGACTCCTGTAGTCCTTATTCTTGGAGGAAAAGACAAGGGCAATGATTATACTGAAATAGAGAATCTCGTGAAACAAAAAGTCCACACAATTATATGTTTAGGTGTTGACAATAGTAAGCTTCATTCGTTCTTTGACGGAAAAGTTCCTGCGATTTTAGATGCAAACTCGATGAACGATGCCGTAGACAAAGCATACTTAGTCGCTCACAAGGGAGATACCGTGCTTCTTTCACCTTGTTGCGCAAGCTTTGACTTGTTTAAAAACTACGAAGATCGCGGCGAACAATTTAAAGAATGCGTTTTAAAACTATAAATGACAGATGGGGATATTTAAAACTATCATTAAAGGAGACAGAGTTATTTGGACAATATACCTTATTATTCTGACGATCTCCATGTTGGAAGTCTTCAGTGCTTCCAGTACATTGACTAATTCCTTGCATGAATATTGGCGTCCTTTTGTACGTCATTTCATGTTTCTGATGATAGGAACAGCAGTTGTTATCGCTATTCATTTTATTCCTCCTAAGTTTTTCAGGATGATCCCCGTGCTATTTATACCTATTGCAGCTATCCTTCTGATAGTAACACCCTTTTTGGGAGTGAAAGCGAATGAAGCAACGCGTTGGTTGAGTATAGGTGGCATCCAGTTTCAGCCATCTGAACTTGCTAAACTTGCTGTAATCACAACAATAGCACTTTTGCTGAGTCGCATGAAAGATGATAAAGAATCAATAAACCTGACCTTTAAGGTTATTCTGATCATTACATTTCTTTTCTGTGGTCTGATTGTTCCTGAAAATTTCTCTACTGCAGGTATGTTGGGGATGATTAGCTTTATTATGATGTTCATCGGGCGGATACCGATAATCAAACTGGCGATAACGACCTCAATTATTGGAGCTGTTCTTGCGATTTTGCTGTTTGTATTGGCACCGGTAATACCCAGAGATACTCCTTTACTTGGACGGCTTCCGACATGGACTGAACGTCTTTCAAACCACTCTGAAGGAATCACTCCCGAGACTGATCCCAAGATTGTTTTTAATGATGACAACTATCAGGTCTCTCATTCTAAGATAGCGATAGCTACAGGAGGGGTCTTTGGAAAATTTCTTGGCAATAGTCAGGAAAGAGATTTCTTGCCTCAGGCCTATTCTGATTTTATCTATGCGATCATAATTGAGGAAACAGGACTGATAGGAGGTACTTTTGTATTGGCTCTTTATTTAATTTTGATGTTTCGAGCCGGTATTTTAGCAAGGCGTTGCAGTCGCTCCTTCTACGCTTTTTTACTAATGGGTTCAACGCTTGTTATTGTCCTGCAGGCATTAATAAATATGGGTGTAGCCGTAAGCATGCTTCCGGTTACCGGTCAGCCTTTGCCTTTGATAAGCCGGGGTGGAACTTCAACAATTATGACTTGTGTCTATTTTGGTATTATCCTGAGTATAAGTCGTACAACCTCTAGTGACGAGATCAGTGGAGAAGACAAAGAAGTAGCTCCTCCGGGTGTGAAACTTGTCAATGAGAAAATATAAATGTCAATATAGTATGAAAAAAGGAATTCGTATTATTGTAAGCGGAGGAGGCACAGGGGGGCATATCTTCCCGGCCATTGCAATAGCCAATGCATTTAAAGCCAGGTATCCTGATAGTGAGATCAGGTTCGTTGGTGCCCTCGGACGTATGGAAATGGAAAAAGTCCCGGCTGCCGGTTATGAGATAATAGGTCTTCCGGTTCAAGGATTTGACAGAAGCAACTTACTTAAGAATGTTCCTGTTTTATTCAATCTGATGATCAGTTTGTTTAAGGCAAGAAGGATTGTCCGTTCTTTTCATCCGGATGTAGCAGTCGGTGTTGGTGGATACGCAAGCGGCCCCCTGATGAAAGCAGCTTCTTCACATAAAGTGCCCATTCTTATTCAGGAACAAAACTCATTTCCCGGTATCACAAATAAGATTCTTGCATCCAAAGCCTCTACTATATGTGTTGCCTATCCGGGCATGGAAAAATACTTTCCGGCCAACCGGATTGTACTGACCGGTAATCCTGTCAGAAAAGAACTTCTTGCTTCCGAACAGAACAAGATGCTTGCGTATGAGACATTTGGATTGAACCCAAGCAAGAAGACGATTCTAATTATGGGAGGAAGTCTTGGAGCGCGCACAATTAACAAATCAGTACTGGCCAGACTTAAACAAATAGACTCAGAAGAGGTCCAGATATTGTGGCAGACCGGAAAGTATTATTTTGAAAAAGCACAGCAAAAGTCACTCTTTTGTAAAAGTCAGAATCTGAAGGTCATGTCATTCATAGCCCGGATGGATCTTGCCTATCTGGTTGCAGATCTCGTAATATCACGGGCAGGTGCCAGCTCTATTTCTGAATTGTGCCTGTTAGGCAAGCCTACTATTCTTGTTCCTTCTCCAAATGTGGCAGAAGATCATCAGACGAAGAATGCCATGGCTTTGGTCAACAATGATGCGGCTTTGCTGGTTAAAGATGCTGAGGCAGAAGAGACATTGATAGATCTTGCTTATCAAATAATAAATGATGATAAACAATTAAACAAATTACATTCAAATATAATCCGATTGGCAGAGAAAGACTCGGCTGAACGTATCGTAGACGAAATTGTGAAGCTTTTTCCAAAAAATAAGAACTAAATTATGAATATTGAACAAGTAAAATCTGTTTACTTTGTCGGAGCAGGTGGTATTGGAATGAGTAATCTGGAACGATACTTCCTTACAAAAAAGATGAGAGTAGCCGGTTATGATCGTACAAAGAGTGAGCTAACCAATCAATTGTCTAAAGAAGGTGCTGAGTTACATTTCAAAGATGATGTTTCTCTTATTCCTGAATATTGTCAAAATACGAAGGAGACGCTTGTAGTCTATACACCTGCAATACCGGACTCTCACAGCGAATTAACTTATTTTCGTGAGCATGGTTTTTCCGTTATGAAAAGGGCTCAGGTACTGGGACAAATTACTCTTGCCAGCAAAGGGTTATGTATCTCAGGTACCCATGGTAAAACAACAACTTCAAGTATGTTGGCCCATATCCTCAAGCAATCATCTATTGAATGTAATGCCTTTCTAGGTGGAATACTGAAAAACTACAACAGTAATTTGATCTTATCAGAAAGTAGTCCGTACACTGTTATTGAAGCAGATGAATACGATCGCTCTTTTCATTGGTTGCATCCGTACATGGCTGTGATTACAGCCATTGATGCAGATCATCTTGATATTTACGGTACCAAAGAGGAAGTCGTAAAAAGCTTTGAACATTTTACATCTTTGATACAGCCGAATGGAGTACTGATGGTGAAATCTGGACTTGAGTTAAATATTCAAGCCGAAAAGAGTGTAAAAGTTTATCATTATTCAATGGAGAAAGAAGGCGATTTTCATGCTGAAAATATTCGTATCGGAGGAGGAGAAATTTTCTTTGACTTTGTAACTCCTGAGAAGACAATAAAAGATATTCAATTGGGAGTTCCTGTTAAAATCAATATTGAGAACGGGGTTGCAGCAATGGCTCTGGCATATCTTTGCGGAGCCAGTGATGACGAGATCCGAAAAGCTATGGCTTCGTTCAAAGGAGCTAAAAGACGCTTTGATTTACAGATAAAAAATGATAATGTGGTCTATATAGATGATTATGCTCACCATCCTGCCGAACTTAAAGCCTGTATAGAATCGGTCAGAGCTCTTTATCCGACAAAGAAAATAACGGGAGTATTTCAACCTCATCTCTTCTCCCGTACCCGTGATTTTGCCGAGGAATTTGCCCATAGTCTTTCTTTACTTGATGAAGTTATCTTATTAGAAATTTATCCGGCACGAGAAGAACCTATTCCCGGAGTTACCTCAAAGATTATATTGGATAAAATAGAATCTCCCGAAAAAATCCTTTGTCAGGAAGACGAGTTATTGGGACTAATACAAAACAGAGAGCTTGATGTTTTGATTACAATAGGAGCCGGAAATATTGACAAATTTATTGCACCAATCCGCTCAATTCTTGAGAAGCGATAAGAAGTTCTTTCTACTAGAAAAAGAAGAGGCTGTCCGGAAAGGACAGCCTCTTCTTTTATGAACAAGTTGCTTAATACTATTATTTTAAAATAACCACCTTCTTTACCTTCTCTTTATTACCGATGGATATCAGATATACTCCGTTCTTCCAGTCTGAGGTTGGTATTGATATCGATCCGTTTATTACTCCGGAGTACTGTACGGCAGCAGTAATCGAGTAAACAGTAATCTTCTTTGTTTCATCATTACCCAATGAAACAGTCAATAGTTGATTGTTGCGGTTGTGAGAGACTACAAACTCTTGTTCAGGTGTATCTGTAATTATTTCTTCACTTACAGGAATCGTAGTACCGTTTGTAGATCTAAATGTAGCAGCTTGCCAATAAAAATTGCCAACACCATTTGGAACTCGTGAATACCCTAAATCGGCATTAGCATGACCATAAGTCACTTTATCAATAATCTTAGTTCCATTTGTTAGTAAAACAGTTTCTCCATTAGCATCTAATCTAAAAGAAGCATGGGTATATTTATTGTCCGTGTAAGCGTCTACATTTTCATCAGCCCAAACAATCAAATATCCACCTGCTGGTATTATAGTTCCATCTGGTATGGGCCATTTTGAAGGATTTGAAGGATCGTCACTAACATAATAATTTGAGAGATTTATTTGTGATGCAGAATTATTAAAAAGCTCTATGTAGTCTTCATACGTGCCAGAAGATTGTTCCGTTTTCACAGTTTGATTATCAGCAACTATTTCATTGATGACCAAACCTGCGGTTGTTAGGTTTTCAGTAAAACTACTGTTCCCATTTGAAACATTAAAAGATGGAGCTTGTAAAGCATACTCGCCCTTTCCATTTGGTAATCTAGCGTATGACTTGTTCGAAAAAGCACTATCATAACTTGTTCTACCAATGACAGTTGTTTGGTTTGTAAGAAGAAGTGATTCTCCTTTTGAAGAAAGCTGAAAATGAGCGTGAAGACCAGCCTGACCAATGTCATCATCGTTATCAGCCCACACAATAATATATCCACCGGGGGCAATTGATGTGTCAGGAAAAGCCCATAGTCTGGGATTTGATGTATTGTCACTCAAATAATATCCCAACAGACTAACGGAAGAAGAAGAATTGTTGTAAAGCTCAATCCAGTCATCAAATTCTCCATCTTGATCAGCAATGGAAGTATTCAGAGGTGAGTACTCATTTATAACAATTCCGTTAGTATTTAAGTTATATTTATAATCATCTACGGTTCCATTGCTGTTTGTAGCCTTCTGGGTGAATGATTGCCAAACGAATGTATCTGCACCATCCGGTAGTCTGGAATATGACATATCACCAGTTCCAAATCCGAAAGTGACTTTGTCAATAATTTGTGAAGCAGAGTTGGAGAGATAGACTGTTTCTCCTTCAGATGAGAGTTTAAAGGGAGCCTGAATACCACCTTGAAGAGTTTCTCCAACTGCCCAAACAATCAGATACCCATTTGCAGGTATGGAGACATTAGGAAACTTAAACTTTTTGAGATCAGTAGCATTATCACTCAGGAAATATCCGGATAGGTTGATAGCTGACGAAGTCGTATTGTAAAGCTCAATCCAGTCATCTGATTTACCATTGTTGTCCAAGTTAGGGAGCGTTGAATTGGACGGCGCTATCTCATTAATAACAACCGTTTTTCCATAAACCCCCGTTGATCCGGCTATAAAGGAGAACAAAATCATGCAGAAAGCCAATCCTTCTGCTTTCTGCCAAAGGTTTATAAATACGTTTAGAGTAATTTGTTTTTTCATATAGTTCATTCGTGATATTATTCAGTATTCAATAATCACTACAATTCACTGTAGTCGATGCAAACTTACTGATATTCTATCAATTCCCTACTATCATAGCGTTAAAAAGAGCAAGAACGTGATTTATTTTGTTTCTGATAAGCCATTATTTGATATTGATTAAGATTTACAGAAGTCTATATCTTACCAACTCTGATTACAATGCAAAAAAAAAGAGGTATAAATCAGAATAATATCTCTTCGGAAAGTGTTGTTTAGAAATTTGATTAACTTTGCAATTCAAAGAACTGAACAATAAAAATGATAAAACGTCGTCTGCTTTCTTTCTTAAAAGTACTGATAACAACACTGATATTGATCTTTTTCGCATCTGCCACGTTTTACACGAGAGGCAATGTGGAAAAAGGCAAATGTCAGAAGGTGGATGTTTATATTCACGACAGCTTAGACGTTACTTTCATCAACCGTAGAGAGGTTCTTTCGCTGGTCAGAGAAAGCGGGTTCAATCCTATAGGCAAGCAGGTTTGTACAATCAATACAGAGGCACTTGAAAAATCACTCAGGAGAAATCCCAGGATCAAACGTGCGGAATGCTTTAAGACTACCGATGGAAATATCAAAGTTGAGATCTATCAAAGAGTTCCTGTTATGCGTGTCATGTCAATGAGTGGAAATTATTATATAGATAGTGAAGCGGAGATTATGCCCGTATCAATCCATTACAGCGTGTTTGTTCCTCTTGCAAGCGGCTTTATCTCTGAAGAATTTGCAAAGAACGAACTATTTAAACTCGCTCTGTATCTTCAGGAGAATGAGTTCTGGAATGCTCAAATATCTCAGATATATGTTCACCCAAACAACGATATCAGCTTCATCCCACGCGTTGGAGATCAGGAAATTCTTATTGGAAGTTTAGACAACCTTGAAGAGAAACTTTCTTCCCTGATGAGCTTATACAGAAACGGCTTTAGTGAATTGGGATGGAACAGGTATAAAAAGATTAATCTTAAATATGAACATCAGGTGATATGCACCAAGAAAGGATAATAATATGACAGTCAAAAACATTGCAGAGGAATATGTAACCGCTATCGATCTCGGGAGCTCAAAAATAGTTGGTTTACTTGCTAAACGTACTCCTGGAAAAGGTATTGAGATCGTGGCTGAACACATCGTGAATTCAGGGAATTGTATTAAAAGGGGAACCATTTACAACTTCACAGAAGCAACCGCTTTAATCAAACAAGTGGTTGCTTCCCTGGAACTAAAATCCGGTGAGAATCTGAAAAAGATCAATGTGAATATCAGTGGTCAGTCGCTACGGTCAAGATTCAACGATGAAATTGAAATTCATCTTGAAAATAATGAGTCTGTTTCAGAGGAAGACGTAAAGTCAATAGAAGAAGAAATTCATGAGCAGGTCGTTGCTGATTATGAGATTATCTGTAATACAAAGCCTTCCTTTTTTGTTGATGGTAATCCGGTGGCCAATCCGGTTGGCGTAGTTGGCCTTCTTCTTCAGGCAGAATATCAGCAGATTATTGCCCGTCCGACATTGAAAAAAAATATTTCCAAGTGTTTTGCAGAAGAAGAAATAGTAGTCAATTATCTGATAGGACCAATGGCTTCAGCAGAATCGCTTATCACTGAAAACGAGAAGAAAATTGGTGTAGCTGTTGTTGACTTTGGTGCCGGAACCACTTCTTTGTGCATTTATAAGAATGGGGAATTGATTCATCTGGCTGTCATTCCTTTCGGAGGCAACAATATAACAAATGATCTTTGTGCACTCAATATCAGGGATGAGGAAGCAGAGAATCTCAAGAAAAGACTTGGGTGTATTGCTGTCAACAGTGAGAAAAATAACAATACAATAAAATCATACAATGGATCTGAGATCTCTGAAGCAGAAATCAGTTTGATTATTGAAGCCCGCCAAACAGAAATTTGGGCAAATGTGTGGAGGCAAATACAGGATTTGGGGATGGATAAAGAATTGGCCGCCGGTATCGTTATTACCGGAGGAGCATCTTCCATGAAAGGGCTGAGCGAGTTAATCATAAAAAAGACCTCAATCAATGTACGTCAGGCATTTCCTGTTTGTTACAATTCAAAAAGTCAGAAAGAAGATAATCTTCCTCCTTCTTATTCTGAGGTTGTTGGACTGATTACCGGAGGTGATTTTTCTTTTGTGAAAGAAGATAATAAACCTGAGAAAGAAATACAACATCACGTATCGGAGCCAATCTCTGAGCATGAAACTTGGAAACAAGAGGAAAAAGAGCATGTGGAAGAGAAGAAGGAAAAGAGAGAAGAGAAAAAAGAAGAAAGAAAACCCAAGATTGCAAGAGGTAGTTTTTTTGGTTCTTCTTTAAAAAAAGGTATTCAGGGGTTATTCCCCAATGAACCGGAAGAAGATGATTTTAAGTAAGAAATAAATAATAATCAGGATATGGAATTCATAGAAGAGCCTCTTAATTTTATCGGATTAGCTCCGGCAGCATCATCAATAATTAAAGTGATTGGTGTAGGTGGAGGAGGTAGCAATGCCGTGAATCATATGTACGAGGAAGGGATTCATGATGTTACCTTTGTTGTATGTAATACAGACAATCAGGCCCTTGCCAATTCACCCGTTTCAGTCAAATTGCAGCTTGGCAGAAAAACGACTGAAGGTCTTGGAGCTGGAGCTCGTCCGGAAAGAGCCCAGGAGGCAGCAAGAGAGAGTTTTCAGGAGATAGAGAATCTGTTGAATGATAATACAAAAATGGCTTTTGTTACGGCCGGAATGGGAGGTGGAACCGGTACCGGTGCTGCACCGGTAGTTGCTCAAATAGCCAAAGAGATGGGAATTCTTACGGTGGGTATTGTCACAATACCTTTCGCTTTTGAAGGAAAGAGAAAAATCTTGCAAGCGCTGGATGGTGTTGAAGAGATAAGCAAACATGTAGATGCTCTGCTGGTCGTTAACAACGAACGTTTGAAAGACATCTATCCTGATCTTACTCTTAAGAATGCATTCAAGAAGGCGGATGATACGTTGACTATTGCAGCAAAAAGTATTGCTGAAATAATTACGTTGGAAGGATATGTTAATTGCGACTTTGCTGATGTAAGCACGATCATGAAAGATGGTGGCGTTGCAATTATGAGTGCCGGATTCGGAGAAGGCGAACATCGTATTACCAAAGCTCTGGAAGATGCGTTGCAGTCTCCTCTGCTTAATAACAACAATGTATTTGATGCGAAGAAAGTATTGCTCTATCTGTCCAGTAGTGATAATGAGGAATACATGGTGCGGATGGAAGAAATGACCGAGATACATGAGTTTATGTATAAATTCGGTAAAGATGTGGAAGTAATATGGGGTGCCGCTTTTGACAGCAAACTTCAGAAAGAGGTTAAGGTTACGATATTGGCAACCGGATTTGATATCTCTGCCATTCCGGACATTAAAATCAAAGAGCAGGAAGCTGCGAAAGAGAAAGAGGAGGAAAATGCCAGAATAGAGGAAAAAGATAATGAAAGAATAGAAAAGGCATACGGAAGAGACAAGACAAAAGCGATTCTCCGACATGGAAAAAAAGCGGAAATAATCACCTTGGATCAGGATCAGATGGAGAATAACAATCTGTTGGATATTCTGGATACCTATGCACCCTACAACCGTGATTCTGCCGTTAAAAGTAAGATCAAGGCACAATTGAAAATTATTTTATAACATTAAATTATCTATCTATATGAGTTTGTACGACATAATAAGTGAAGACATTAAGAAAGCAATGCTTGCACGTGACAAAGTGAAGCTGGATACTGTCAGAGGAATTAAGAAAGAGTTTCTGGAAGCAAAAACAGCTAAAGGCGGTGACGGAGAGTTAAGCGATGAGGTAGCTATTAAGATACTGAATAAGATGGCAAAACAGCGCAAAGAAAGTGCTGAAATTTTTATTCAGCAAAATCGTAAGGATCTTGCCGATGAGGAGCTCGCTCAGCTAGCTGTCGTTGAATTGTATTTGCCTAAACAACTATCAGAAGCAGAAGTGGAAGTTGAACTCAAGGCTATAATTGCCGAGACCGGAGCATCCTCTGCCAAGGAGATGGGTAAAGTCATGGGTGTTGCATCCAAAAGACTGAATGGAAAGGCAGATGGAAAAATGATCTCAGAGATTGTAAAGAGGCTTTTGGCTTAACTCAATAAATTAAAAGCAATCAGGGCTGTCAGATTCTGACAGCCCTGATTGTTTTTAATTTATTGCGGTCCCATCACCACTTCGGCGCGATTGCCTTGTTTAAAGAGTGAGGCTGCAAACTTACGGATAGAGGAGACAGTCATTTTGGAAACAATATCCCTATATCCTTTATTCAGATCAATATTGTCTTGATAAAGTGCTACGATACAATCTTTCCAATAGCTGTTTTGACGGCAGCTCTCATCATACTGCTTGATCATGTATTCCTTGACTTTTTGCAAGTCCTCTTCTCGCGGACCTGCCAGGCAGATGCTATCCAATTCATTATAAATGATTCCAACCAACTTCTCCTGCAAAGCCGGATCAGTGTCAAATTGAATCATCATTGAGAACTCTTTACGCGGATAATTAGAAATAGAGCTTCCTACACTAACGCCATACGTGCCTCCTTCTTTTTCACGAATCTTTTCGGTGAAAAGTATGCGTAAAATCTGAGTTAGTACACTTAACTGTAGCTTGCTTTCAAGTGAATACGGACATTTCCCATTCATTGCAATATTAACACTGCTCTTCGAAGTCTCCAGTTTCTTCTTGAAGTGATTTGTTATCTCCCCTTTGAAAGGCTTCATCTTGAGATCCTTCGGCTTTTCAGTTTTACCTGTTCCGGGTAATGTCGCTATATATTGTTCAATCAACCCCTGGACACTATCCGGTTGAATATTGCCCACAAACACGAAAGTGAAATCTGAGCAATTAGCAAAACGTTCCTTATACATCTGCAAGATGCGGTCATAGTTCACCTGATCAAGCATCTCTGCTTTGAACCTCATGGAACGCGGATGATTGTTGTACATCACCTTAATCAATGTATCTGAAAGTGCTGCTTGGGGATCCGCATCCTGATTTTTCAATGCATCTCTTGTTCGGGAGATAAAAGAATCATAAACCTCCATGTCTTTTCGGGGAGCGGTAACACCCAAATAAGAAAGCTGTACCATTGACTCAAAATCCTGAGGAGAGCAGCTTCCTGATATCCACTCGTTGTAGCTACTTACAGATGTGTTTAAACCTACATTTTTACCGGCAAGAAGTTTGTTTAGCTCAACAATACTAAAGTTGCCATAACCTCCCATCATAGCTACGTTTCCCATCACTCTGATATTTGATTCTTCACCATTCGGAAGAAGAGAACTGCCACCGGGACTGAATGCAGACATTAGAATCTGGTCTTCTTTCAGTTTAGTCGGATAAAATACAACTTTGATTCCATTTGAAAGCTTCCACTCTGTCGTGTTATAGGCTTTATTCACCTTTTTCTTTACGACACTCCCTTTCTTTGGCAGGTTGGGAATGAGAGGCTCGTTTTTCACATTATCCGAATAGGGGGTCAGTTGTCCGTTTCGGGCATCATGAATGGTAGAGAGCAACTCTTGCTGAGAGGGATAAACCAATCCTTCTTTTTCGGGCCCCGTCAACCAAACGACCATATTACTGTCACCCATGAACTGGCTTTTGAAGTAATCATTTATATCTTTCATCGAAATCTGTTTGCTGACCTCTTTCCAGAATCCATATTCAAACTCGATGCCCGGAGCCGGCTCATTGTCCAAAAACAGGTTTATAAGTTCGCCGACATACGAATCATTCATCCGGCTTCCCCGTTCTTTATATTGAGTCTCCAGGCCGCGAAGAAAGTTTGCAGTGGCACGATTGTACTCAGAAGAAGTAAATCCAAACTGACGTGCCCTTTCTGTTTCTTCTACAGCAACCTTCACAGCTGTTCCAATTCCATTCTCTTTGCAAGAAACTGACAGCGTCCATGCATCTTTTGTCTTGGAAATGAAGTAACTTGAATGATAAAATCCGGCATTAATAAATGGAGGATTCGACTTCTGAAGCAACTCGGTGAACCGTTCGTTCAGCATAATTTGAATCATATTATTTACATAGCTGAGAAGATAATAGCGCGATGAATTCTTCTCTTTCTCAGGAAAAGGCTCTGTCTTCTGAAACAGCGTGATAGATACATCAGTTGCTTCCTTGTCGATGGTGTATGCGACAATGGGAGTTTTATTATCCGGAACCGGCACGGATACTCTTTCAGCGGCATTTTCTCTTTTCGGAATGTCCGAAAATAGTTTTTTTATCTTGTTCTCAATCTGATCCACATTCACATCTCCAACCACGATGATTCCCTGATTATCGGGAAAGTACCATTTGTTGTAATACGAACGAAGTTCATCGTACTTAAAATTATTGATGACATCAATCAAACCGATCGGGAAGCGTTGTCCATACTTGCAATCGGGGTATAATAAAGGCAGTGCTTTATCCAGTATTCGTCCCTGCGCATCACTGCGTGTCCTCCACTCTTCCCTGATTACTCCACGTTCTTTATCTATCTCCTTATCTTCCAAAGAAATAAATCCCGACCAGTCATGAAGGATTAGCAAGGCAGAGTCAATAATACCTTCACGAATCAATGGTACGTTTGAAACCCTGTACACCGTCTGGTCCAGAGAAGTATAGGCATTCAGATCCGTTCCGAATTTAACGCCGATCTTCTCCAGATAGTCTTTCATCTGATTGCCTGGGAAGTTTTTGGTTCCATTAAAAGCCATGTGTTCCAGAAAGTGCGCCAGTCCACGCTGCGCCTCCTCTTCCTGCATCGATCCGACTTTTTGAGCAATATGAAAATCTGCACGATTTGTCTGAAACTTATTACAACGGATATAATAAGTGAGACCATTATCTAACCGACCCACACGAACATTTGTATCCAGGGGTAAAGAAAGATCCTCTTTCGCCGTCAGAGCAAAAGCAGAAAACAGTGTGCACACTAGTACAGACCATTTCGTCAACGAGAAGTACTTCATTGATTGTTTAATAATAAGGGTTTATTTTCTATTTGAATAGTAACGCATAAATTGTGTCCTTTCGTAGATGCTCTCATCCGGGATATGGCTGGAATTAAGTATTCCCCTGAATGATTCAATCGAATCAAAACCATGAGCATCCATCCATTCTGTGAGTCTCTCGATCATCTTTCCGATGGTCTCGGTTCCTTCTTTATAAAGAACGGAGCAAAGAGATACGGTATTGGCTCCAACTAACAGTGCTTTTATTGCATCTTCCGGTTTGAAAACACCTCCCGAAATCGACAGATTTAATTGAGGAACTCTCCCTGAACCGATACCAATCCATCGCAATGATTCATAGAAGTTTGTCTGAGCACTCAATCCGGCATTATGTGTTAGCTTCAAAGCTTTTATGTCCACGTCCGGAGTATACGAACGATTGAATAAGACAACCGCGTCGGCACCGTTGAGGCTTAGTTGCGACAAAAGAGCAACCGGACTTGTCAGTTGATGCGATAGTTTTATGATAACAGGGATTTTGACAATCTTCTTCAATTCAGAAAGAACCTCCACATACAGTCTTTCTGTCTCACCGTATTTATACTCTTTTGAGGTGTTGACTATCATGATATTCACTTCGATGGCATCTGCACCCGCATTCTCAATCTCTTTGGCAAAAGAGATCCATGAACTCTTCGTATAACAATTGATACTTGCGATAATAGGAATGGAGACTGACATCTTACATGCGCGAATAAGTTTCAGGTATTGATCAACCTGGTTCTCACGGACATATGTCCGAATGTAATCATATGCCTCCGGATATTCCTGCCCGGACTTTAATTCTTTCTCAACAGAGAGTTCAATCTGTTCTTCAAACAACGATTTGAGTACCACGGCAGCCGCACCTTCCTGTTCAAGGACACGCACCTTGTCTGCAGAATCGGTTAAACCGGAGCTGGAAACAATGAAAGGATTGTGCAACCGAAGTCCGGCATAGTCCGTTGTCAGTGAAATATTGGCGTTCATATCAGTATTATTTTAAGTTTGCAATTTGTTGTACAAATCTATTAATTATTTACGGATTATAATTCATTCTTCAAGAAAAGTATTTCACAGATTGATTGGGCGACTGTAAAAGGGATAAAATTGTTATCTTTGACAGCTATTATGAATAAATACTACAACAAATGGAAACCAGTCCGGAATTAAATGCCCCGAAGAAAGATTATTGCACGCCGATGCATACCTGCGAACATATATTAAATCAAACCATGATACGCATGTTTGGCTGCGGTCGCGCAAAAAATGCTCATATAGAAAAAAAGAAGAGCAAGTGTGATTATGCACTGTCTGATTCTCCTACTGATGTTCAGATCGCTGAAATAGAACAAAGGGTAAATGAGATCATACGCATGCAATTGCCGGTGACAACAGAATTCCTCTCTCAGGAAGAAGCCAAGGGCAGATTCAATCTTGAAAAACTTCCCGATGATGCCAGTGAAACGCTCCGGATTGTAAAGGTTGGAGATTATGATGCTTGTCCGTGCATCGGTCTGCATGTAGAGAATACCTCTGAAATAGGACAATTCAAGATTCTCAGCTACGACTATAACGAAGGAATTTTACGTCTTCGATTCAAACTTCAAGAGATGTAATAAGGGACAAATAACGGCTTCCTTATGCCGATAAATTGTCAACCTGAAAAGCTTCAAAAAGGAACCGTATGTTTCGGGAAAAACATTTAATTGTCAGGAGCAAAACTATTAAATGAAATTGCAAAAACTATTGGATGTTTTTTAGCTCCCATAAAAGCTCCCTACAGATGCCTGTACGGCTGTTGCTCGACAGTAAAACAGTAAGATGCAGTATCCTGATAACAGAAAAGAGGACGACTGATAACAGCCATCCTCTTTTCTGTTGCTACAGGTAAGATTACTTGCTTGACTTCAGCAAGCCACGGATAACCGAAGAGGAAAATCCGGCAAGTTCCATCTCATTGAGTCCGCGGATGGTGATACCGCCGGGAGTAGTAACCTTATCAATTTCCTGTTCCGGATTGGTTTGATTGGCGAGTAATAAATCCACAGCACCTTTCACTGTCTTCAGTACAATTTCCTTTGCCTGATCCGGATAGAAACCCATCTGCACTCCACCCTCGGATGATGCGCGGATATAACGTAATGCATAAGCAATACCACTCGATGCTAAAGCAGTTCCCGCAGCCATCAGCTCCTCTTTGATAAGCAAAGCAGTACCCAGTTCGTTAAACATCTTTACGATCAGAGCTTCTTCATCGGCAGTCGCATTACAGGAAGAAACGAAAGTCATACTGCTTAACACTTCAATAGCTGTATTTGGAATCACGCGGAAGATCGTCGGAGCAGTTGTGTTTTGTTTGCTCTTCATATACCCGTTCAGCATATCAAAGGATACACCGGCAGCGATGGAAACTAAAATCTGTTTCTCATAGTTGAAACTGTTTTTAATTTCACTCAACACACTCTCCACCACCCAGGGTTTAACAGCAACAATAACAACATCTGCCTCTTTAATAGCCAACGTATTGTCTGTGCAAATGCAAAAACCGGGATCAAATTCCTTCATCTTATCCAGATTCTTTTGCATAAGATCTGAGATTGTAATATCCGAAGCATTGTAGGCCTCCCCTTTGACGAGTCCGCGGGCAATGGCTCCACCAATATTTCCGACTCCAATAATTGTAACTTTCATCGTATTCTTCTGTTTAGTTATTATTCAATACTTTCTTGAAACGTGTAAGGAAAAGATCAGCTTCTGCAAGGGTCAGACAAAGTGGAGGAAGTAAACGGATTACATTCGTTCCACTGACCCCCGTAAATACCTTTTCCTCAAACAAAAGCTTTCTACGGATATCTTTAACCGGTTCTTCAAATTCCATACCGATCATCAGACCCTGACCACGAACTTCTTTTATCTGAGGGATCTTCTCCAACTCTTGTTTCAGATACGCACCCACAGTCGCCGCATTTTGCACCAGATTCTCTTCTTTCATGACATCCAACACTGCAATTGCTGCCGCACAAGCCAGGTGGTTGCCACCAAAGGTGGTGCCCAGTTGTCCATAGACGGGTGCAAAGAGTGGACTAATCAACATGCCTCCAGCCGGAAATCCATTTGCGATCCCTTTGGCTACAGTAATAATATCGGGACGGATTCCTGCATATTGGTGAGCAAAAAATTTTCCACTCCGACCGTAACCCGACTGGATCTCATCGAGAATAAGAATGGTTCCGGTTTCCGTACACTCCTTACGTAAGAACTGTAAGAAGGCGGGTGTCGGAAGTTTTATACCACCCACTCCCTGAATACCTTCAATGATAACAGCGCAAACATCCCCTTTGGCCAATTCATTGCGAACAGCCTCCTCTTCATTCAATGGAAGGAAAGTCACATCTATTCCTTCATTGATAGGAGCTACTATTTTCATATTGTCCGTTACGCGAACTGCCGCCGACGTACGTCCGTGAAAAGCTTTAGAGAAAGCGACAACCCGTTTGCGGCCATTCTGAAAAGAGGCCAGTTTCAAGGCATTCTCATTTGCTTCTGCTCCCGAATTGATCAGGAATAAAGCATAATCATCATAACCGGACTGAGATCCCAGTTTGTCCGCAACGATCTGTTGCAGGTTATTAATCACTGAGTTGGAATAGAAACCAAGTTCACCAACCTGTTTGGTAATCATCTCCACATAATGCGGATGAGAATGACCTATTGAGATGACAGCATGGCCTCCGTAAAGATCCTGATATTCATTCCCTTTATCATCCCACACCTTGCATCCTTTACCTTTGACGATATTGATATCAAACAAAGGATATACATCAAAAAGTTTCATTGTTTTTACATTTAAAAGGCGGAAGGTTTTAGCTTCAACCCGGTCGTTTCGTCCAATCCGAAAAGCAGGTTCATATTTTGAACAGCCTGTCCTGAAGCACCCTTCAGTAAGTTGTCAATACAAGAAATCACCAATAACTTACTGCCGTGCTTTTCCAGATGGAGTAAGCATTTATTCGTATTCACTACCTGTTTTAAGTCAATGTTCTTTGCGACAATATGTGTAAAAGAAGCATCAGCGTAAAACTCTTCATATAGTTTAGTCACTTCTTCCAGTGGAAGGTCACAATCCGTGTAGGCAGTCACAAAGATGCCTCTTGGAAAATTACCCCGCAGCGGAATAAAGTTTATCGCTTTGTCAAAAGACTTTTGCAGCTGTTTGACTGACTGATTGATCTCTGCCAGATGCTGATGGTCAAAAGCTTTGTATGCGGAGATGTTATTATCTCTCCAGCTAAAGTGAGAAGTTTCCTGCGGTTTCTGTCCGGCACCGGTACTTCCGGTAATACCCTGAACGTGTACTTCTGAATGCAACAGATTATTTTTTGCCAGAGGAAGCAAAGCCAACTGAATACAGGTAGCAAAGCAACCGGGGTTTGCAATATGAGTGGCGTTTTTGATTGCTTCCTTGTTCAATTCAGGCAGACCATACACGAAATCATGATCCGTACTTGCTGCCCGGTAATCTGTTGAAAGATCCACGATCTTCAAGGAAGCAGGCAGTTTGTTGGCATCCATAAACTTCTTCGTATCTCCATGCGCTGTACAGAAAAAGAGCACATCAATGGTATCCACCGGCAACTGATCCGTGAATTTCAGGTCTGTCTCTCCGTAAAGGCCTTCATGTACCTCGGTTATCGCTTTGCCTGCATTGCTGTTGCTGTTGACAAAAGTCACCTCTACCTCCGGGTGATTGATCAGCAGACGAAGTAATTCGCCTGCTGTATATCCCGCACCCCCTATAATACCTACTTTGATCATTTATTATTCTTCTTTTGAACGGAATAGTATAATTTCATCTGATTACCCAGGATCTTTGTAAATCCTTTCACATCGTCAGCCGACCAGGCTTTTTGTTCCTCGCCATACACGCCAAAATCGCTTTTCATCAAGTCGAAGTCACTTTCAACTCCCACCAATGTATAGCAGTAGGGACGTAGCGTAAGGATCACACGTCCGGTTACATTCTTTTGTGTACTTTGCAAGAAGACCTCCATGTCGCGCATAACAGGTTCGAGATACTGTGCCTCATGCAAGAACATGCCATACCAGGTAGCCAATTGTTCTTTCCAGTATTGTTGCCATTTGGTCAAGGTGTGTTTCTCAAGCATCTTATGCGCGTTGATAATCAACAGCGGACCGGCAGCCTCGAAGCCAACACGTCCTTTGATACCGATAATGGTGTCACCGATATGCATGTCACGACCGATTGCCCATCGGGAGCCCAGTTCCTCAACAGCGCGGATAGCATCTACCTTGTTAGCATAAACCTCACCGTTTACCGCAGATATTTCTCCTTCAACGAAGTCAATCGTGATATCCTCTTCTTGTTCTTCTGCTTCCATCTGTGAAGGATAAGCAGTGTCCGGCAATGTCTGGTTACTATGCAGAGTCTCTTTGCCACCTACGCTTGTTCCCCAAAGACCTTTATTGATTGAATATTCCATCTTTACGAAGTCAGCTTCATAACCATGGCTCTTCAGATAGTTGATCTCGTACTCACGGCTTAAATTCATGTCGCGGGTAGGTGTCAGAATCTTAATATTCGGAGCGAGCACATCAAACGTAAGGTCAAAGCGAACCTGGTCATTTCCGGCTCCGGTGCTTCCATGTGCTACATAGTCCGCACCAATTTCTTTTGCATATTCAATAATCGCGATAGCCTGAAAGATACGTTCCGAGCTGACGGATATGGGGTATGTTCCATTACGGAGCACATTTCCATACACCATATATTTAATGCTTTTCTCATAGTATTCCTGCTCGACATTCAATGCTACATGTTTGACTGCGCCAAGTTTGTAAGCCTTCTCTTCAATGATTCTTAATTCTTCCTCATCAAATCCACCCGTGTTAGCGACAGCGGTATATATCTCATATCCTTTCTCTTCCGAGAGATACTTTGCACAAAAAGAGGTATCCAAACCCCCACTGAATGCTAAAACTACTTTTTCCTTCATGATTTCCTATTTTTCTATATTATTTTATTCCTTGTTTTTCTTTTTTCTCTTTCTCCTCTTTGATCAGTTGCTGGATTCGAGGTTGCATTTCCTCATAAATCTGCGAGCGAGGATCTTTGGGGTCATATAACATTGCGGTACAGATGCAATACTTTCGATCCGTACGTCTCAGTACATCATGATTGACACATCCTTCGCACCCTTTCCAGAAAGCTTCGTCATCTGTCAGGTCAGCAAACGTAACCGGTATGTATCCCAGTTCGGTGTTTAACTTCATAACCGCGCTACCCGATGTCAGACTGAATAACTTAGCATTTGGCCATCGTAAACGTGCCAGCTGGAAAGCAGCATGTTTAATCCGTTTGGCAATGCCGCGGTGACGGTATTTGTCATCAACAATCAAACCGGATGTAGCCACATACTGTTTGTTTCCCCAGGATTCAATATACTGGAATCCCACAAACTCATCTCCACACAAAGCAATGATTGCTTTGCCTTCCTTTATTTTCTGAGCAACATACTCATGTGTACGTTTGGCGATGCCGGTACCGCGTACCTTGGCAGCAGCCTCAATGGTTTCCAGTATAATGTCCACATATTTCTCATGCGAAATATCAGCGACCATAACATCGATATCCAATTCCTTTTCCATATTACTTATTAAGATTCTACTTTTTATTATTTTCAGTATCTGTTTCCTGTTTGATTAAAGAAGGTATAAAAGCGGACAGCACTTTGATGACCTGATTACGGGTTACCCGTTCGCGCAAAATAAGAAGCACCGTGTCATCGCCGGCAATAGTACCCAATATCTCATCCGGGGCATTTGTGTCTATATCCCATGCAATGGCACTGGCATAGCCCGGACGTGTCTTCATCACGGCCAATTGACCTGAGAACTCAATAGATATACCTCCTTTTTGTATGGTCTCTTTCATCGTAGACAAGGAACGGAGGCGCTCGGATTCTTCAATGGGAAGTACATAATGATAATTCCCATTCAAGCCGGGAGCTTTGGAAACTTTCAGTTTCTTCAGGTCACGGGATAACGTGGCTTGTGTAAGTATAAAGCCATCGTTGCTCAGGTGATGCAACAGTTCTTCCTGATTCCCAATTACATGGGATTCTATCAGTTCTTTAATAGCCTCTAATCTGTTTACTTTACCTTTCATATCTTGCATAAATATTCAAACAGGCTGCAAAAATACGAATATTATTGCATATACATGCATTATTGGATGAATGTTTGTATGAATTATGCTATAATTTATACTCATTTCTCATAAGCGGAGATTGATTTAATGTATATTTGCAGAAACAAACAGTTCATTCATGACAATACGACAATTGATCATAGCAGACAACCAGGATATTTCTAAGGCCGGACTTTTTTTCTTTGCAGAAAAGTATAAACTGTACGAGACAATTATGGAAGCTTCTGATAAAAAAGAGTTGATTCATCTACTGGGTAGAGGTGAACCCTCTGTTGTTGTTCTGGATTATACGCTGAGTGATTTTTCGAGTGCAGATGAATTGCTGATCCTCGAAGAGCGCTATCCTCAAACGAGATGGATTCTTTTTTCGGAGTCTTTGAGTAATGAGTTTCTACGACGGATTGTGTTCAATAGCAGTGCCTTCGGAATTGTTCAAAAAGATTGCGGACAGGATGAGATTCTTTCCGCGCTACGAACAGCTTCCCGTAACGAACGCTATATTTGCAATCGGGTAAGCAATCAATTATTGAATGCCCGCAATGAACCGGTCAAGAAACAGGAAAACATCTTGACAAATACAGAAACAGAAATATTGAAAGAGATTGCCAAAGGTAAAACAACCAAAGAAATAGCTGTTGAACGTAACCTGAGCTTTCATACGGTCACCTCTCATCGCAAAAATATCTTTCGCAAACTGGATGTCAATAATGTTCATGAAGCAACGAAATATGCTGTACGTGCAGGCATTGTTGATATGATGGAATATTACATTTGAATAGATTTACAGTTCATCTGCAGGGCAATCTATCTCTTCACTTTCTTAAATTAAGGTCAAACAGCATCAATCTAACGTTTTTTTTCTTTCCTTTGTAATGTCAATTCACACATACGTTCATTCAAAAAAATTGCTTTGTATGAAACAGATCTTCATTTGTCTGCTGATCGCCGTAATCTTATCTTCTTGCGGCAGTGTTCCGCTTACCGGTCGTAAGCAGCTCTTATTAGTTTCAGACTCCGAGATGTTATCGCTTAGTCTGACTCAGTATCAAACATATATGAAATCAGCAAAACCTTCGACTGACAAGACGAGTGCTGCAATGGTGACCCGTGTCGGACAGAACATCGCCAATGCGGTCGAGAAATACCTGAAGGAAAATGGTTATGAAAGTGAGATTGCGAATTTTGCCTGGGAATTTAATTTGGTAAAAGACAATACAGCCAATGCCTTCTGCATGCCCGGAGGAAAGATTGTTGTCTATGAAGGCATCTTGCCATTTACAAAAACAGAAGCAGGATTAGCCACAGTGGTAGCTCACGAAGTAGCTCATGCAGTTGCAAAACACAGCAGTGAACAGGTTTCGCAGCAAATGGGAATAAGCGCCGGGAGTCAGGTAGTGGGAATTGCCGCTTCCGGACAGACAGAATTGGCTCAGGCGGTTATTCAGAGTATGTATGGACTTACCTCCCAGGGCTTACTTCTTTTACCTTATTCACGCAAGATGGAATACGAAGCCGATCATCTGGGGCTGATCTTTATGGCAATGGCAGGTTATAATCCGGAAGAGTCTATTACGTTTTGGGAAAGAATGTCCTCCGGTACCTCGAGTGGCTCAGACATGCTGAGCACTCACCCGTCAGATGCGAAAAGAATCAAGCAACTGAAAGAGAGAATGCCTGAAGCCCTGAAGTATTATACAGGAACAAAATCTACGACAACCCCTGCCACCGGTAAAGGATTCAAGCTTGTTTATTAACCGAAAGAACGGAGATTATTAATGGCTGAGACCCTCAAAGAGAAGACTACAAAAGGAGTTATCTGGAGTTTTATTGACAAATTCGGACAGCAGATACTTTATCTCCTCTTTGGTGTTGTGCTGGCGCGGATTGTGTCACCGTCAGACTACGGTCTCATCGGGGTGCTATCTGTGTTTATAGCCATCTCGAATACGTTAATCGACAGCGGTTTCAACCGGGGCTTACTCAATAAAAAGAGTGTTTCTCAAGATGATTACAACAGCGTCTTCTACTTTAATCTGATTATAAGTATTGTGTTGTATGTGCTGTTTTTCTTCTGCGCTCCCTGGATCGCAGCTTATTTCCATGCACCCCAACTGATTACTTTATCCAGAGTCGTCTTCCTTGCCATCCCCTTTAATGCAATTTCTTCCATCCAGAATGTCATACAGTGGAAAGCACTTAACCTAAAAATACAGGCCACCTCGTCACTGATTGCGCTCATTCTCTCATCCGTCGTGGCCGTCGTTTTGGCACTGATGGGCTTTGGAGTGTGGGCATTGGTCGCACAAAGCGTCCTGCTTGCTTTCGGTAAAAGCATCGTGCTCTGGTATCTTAGCCGATGGAGACCAACACTGACTTTTCATACAGATATTCTGGTTGAGCTCTTTCCCTTTGGCAGCAAATTACTCTTTACCGGAATACTTAATGGTATATTCAATAATATCTATTCAATAGTCATCGGCCGTCTGTTCCCCATGAAGATGGTCGGTTTTTATGATCGGGCCAACCGTTATCAGGATATGTGTATCAGCACAGTCAGCAATACCTTCCGATCCGTCTCCATTCCGCTCTTTTCCGAAGTGAAAGATGATCCCGAAAGACTCCATCGGGTGATAAGCAAGATTGTCAAGACGATGGCTTTCCTGATCTTTCCTTTGGTCGGATTCTTGATCACGGTTGCCAAGCCCTTGTTGGTGATTCTCATCTCAGATATTTGGTTGCCCTCTGTTCCATTGTTTCAGATTCTTTGTGGTGCCGGACTCCTCTCTTCTTTCAATTTCATTTTCAACGAAGCCGTTGTTGCCAAGGGACGTTCGGACATCTTTATGGGGCTAGAAATAGCCAAAAAAATAATTCTCCTTCTTTTGATTTATCTGATGGTTGGATATGGTGTCGATGGTCTTGCCTATAGCTGGCTGATCTATTCCTTCATCAATCTGATTATATCCATCATCATTTCCGATCGGCTCATGGGATATACAGCCTGGTACTTTATCAAAGACATCATACCTTATCTCCTCCTTTCTCTTGTTATTTCCTCGGTTGCTTATTATATTTGCACTTATATCAGCAACTATTTCCTGATCGTTCTCGTCAACGGAAGCATCACTGCACTGCTATATCTTGGCTCATGCCATTTATTCAGACTCGATGTGTTGAATGAGATTCAAGAGTGGATGCAAAAATTCAAACACCGTAATAAATAATGTACATACTCGATACTCTAAAATATAAAGTCAACTGTACCATCTCGATGTTCCATGCAAGAAGATTACAGGAAAAGACACGTAAGGAAATTTTGCGTTATTATGCGGAAAACCACTCTTCAGATCCGGATATCGTTGAAGCAGTGAACTATCTCAAGACGCATACGCTGACAGTATTGCCCGGCAGCTTTACTCAAAACTATATCCCGGAAGAGATACGCATAAACTACAATGTTGTCAACGGGCTCCATTATGTCATGCATGAAGGCAAAAGACTTTACTTCAGACGATCCTCTACCGTTGAACATATACGTCTTTGTTACAACGGACTGCTCGCCGAACAGGATAAGCACTCGCCTCATTGCTATTTAAGTAAAGACTTTACAGTTGCCGATGGCGATGTGCTGCTGGATGTCGGATGTGCGGAAGGCATCTTGTCGCTGTCAAACATTGAAAAAGCAAAGAAAGTCTGCCTGTTTGAGATCGACAAGGAATGGATTGAGGCATTGGAAGCTACATTTGCCCCATGGAAAGAGAAAGTGATTATTGTTCAAAAGTATGTATCTGATACAAATGATGAGCTGAACATTACGCTGGATCATTTTCTTGAATCAAACAATCTCTCTCCGGACTTTGTCAAGATTGATGTGGAAGGTGCAGAGCAACGTGTTTTGGATGGTCTGAAGAAGTCTATCCAGAAGAAGCCATTAAAGATTGCTCTTTGCACCTATCACCGTGCGGATGATCATACGCGGTTTACCCATGTACTGCAAGAAAAAGGCTTTTCCACAGGCTCTTCGGAAGGAGTGATGATTTTTGTCAATGATCTTGCCCATATTGCTCCGCCTTATTTTCGGAAAGGAGTGCTTCGGGCGACAAATTCTCCCAATACTTCCAATACATGATTACGCTGATTCCCGCCGGTGGGTTAGCTAACCGGATGAAAGCCATTGACTCCGCTATCCTGTTGGCGCGTCATCTATCGGTAAAGCTCCGAATCTTCTGGTTTCGTGATAACGGTTTGAATTGCCGTTTTGATCAATTATTTGAACCACTGGAAATACCCGGAGTCGAACTTATTGAAGCCGCGACTTCTGATTTGCTGTTGTATGACCGTCCGCGGAAAAAGAATCTGTGGGCCCCCCGTCTCTTTCAGAAATTTGCTTTTGATGCCTGCATCTATGTGGAAGAAGCCACGCGCTTGTACCGGGAAAACTTTGACTTCAAGCAGTGGGCTGCCAATAAGAATGTATATCTGGCCAGTTGTATCTACTTCTATCCCGATGAAGGAAAAAGGTTTCAACCATTTCGCCCGATAAAGCCGTTAGCCCTTCAGATAGAAGAGGGGAGTCAGAAATTTGGTACTGATACCATTGGCATACATATCCGTCGTACGGATAATATAGCCTCGATACAGCAAAGTCCCATCGAACTCTTTATTGCGGAAATGAGAGTTGCGATAACAACCAATGTTCGCGCCAACTTTTACCTTGCATCCGACTCGGTTGCCGACAAGGAACGCCTGAAAGAATTATTTGGACAACGGATCATCACATCCGATAAGGCAGCAGATAGAAACAGTCTTGAAGGAATGCAAAACGCCTTGGTCGAACTGTGGCTTCTCTCGAAAACAAAGAGAATTATCGGTTCGGCACAAAGCTCATTTTCCGAAACAGCCGCAGAGATAAGCGGTATCGAATGCCGGATTGTCCGCAAATAATGTTCAACAAGTAAAAAAGAGTCCTATTCTTTTTGCAGAATAGAAAATTGTAGTACCTTTGCCACCGCAAAAGCCCAGATGGCGGAATCGGTAGACGCGCTGGTCTCAAACACCAGTGGATTCACTTCCATGCCGGTTCGATCCCGGCTCTGGGTACAAATTAAGCCTCTTAATCATTTGATTTTGAGGCTTTTTTTATTCTTTAGGTAGCCAAAGGGTAGCCAAAAACAACAACACCCCTACTTTTCCCCTATATCACGCATAAAAAAAGAGAGCCTTTACAATTCTCTCTTTCCTGTTTCAAAGACATTACCCCAATTCGTGGAGTCGCCGTATGGATTTGGTGATTTACCAGGTAAATAGTCCTCAACAAAGCTCTTTTTCCATTCCTGATAAGCCTCTTTCAGTGTCTTATTCCCTGGAGAGTCCAGATAGCTAAAATGAAAGTCTCTTTCATATTCCCACAGCCTGGCAGCAAAGGGCTTTTCTTTGTCCCCTGTATAGGGATTCTCAGTCTCGCCTTTATACCATCTGTAGTTAGAGTAGTCCTCTGTTACCCCGGAGAAATAAACCTCATTATTTATTCCCATTTTTTCTTATCAAAAAATTGTCATAATATGATGTAGGAACCTCAGTTATTATTTCTGCTTTATTGGGATCTTCAAAATGAGTTTGGAAATCAAATATTACCTCATCCTCATCTCTATCCAAGATTATGGCATATATATAGTCTTTGGGTATTGTAACAGAGAAAACTCTTCCATCCTCTTTTGTATGTGTGCAATCTCTAAAAGCAAAAAACTCAGCTATCTCCCTGTTATAAGTCCAACTAAATCCAAAGAAATTACCATTTTCAAAATCAGCCTCATCTTTATGGCATCCTCTGTATATTCTTATTATATCAGGCATCTCCATATATTTCTTATTTTCCTCTTCATCCATAATCAACTTGGGAGGTACTTTAGAGAATAAAGAAAGTGCCCTAACGTCCGCGCGTCCATTAACCCATGAATATTTTAACCCTTCTGCCTGTGCTTGTTTCGTTAATTTATAGTGATCATTAATATAGCAGAATACATCCCAGCAGGTTTTATTATCAATATTGAATAATATAGTAGTGATTATACTATCAGAAATTTCTTCTCTTTTTATAGGTTCAAGAGCTTTAATGGCTGATTCTATGGATAGTTGAGTTAATCGTTCTATATAACTCTCTATTGTCATCTGATTGGAGTAATAAGCAACTTTCAAACCCGTGCTTTGTTGTCCGTACTCTATTAAAGCATTTACATTTATTGGTGTATCTTTCATACTAATTGGTACACCGAGTAAAACACTCTCAGTACATTCTCCGTTCAGGAAGTCAACAGCCAGCACGGCAATAGCGCGGCTTTGTGTAGATGGTAGCTCCTTAATATTTGCATCTTCATAGTTGCAAGTCCTTTTTTTTAGGATCTCTAAGGACTTTATATATCCTGCCTTAACAGCAGCGTTGCAGAAGCGGTTAATCCGCTTATCTTCCAGACGTTTATTAATCCCGCGGATGCAATTCTTTATTTCTTTTTCTTCGATCATAATCATAGGTTTTAAAAATACAAATATACAAAATTAATTGATATAGTTTTTTGTGTGAGAATTATCCTTTCAGGCTTACTGGCTGTCTTTCCCAAATATCATCAGCTACAGTGTATCCAATAATATCACCCATTAAACTATTTAATCCACATAGCGAGGCATTTGCTTCACTCAATTGACTATTATAACTTTCCTGAATAGTCTCACTCTTTTTTAAATTTTCTATGTCATCTCTAACACTCTGAATTGAGTGCATGATATTTAGGGTTAACAATCTGATATCATCTCCTGTCGCTTTATTTGAAATGCTATTTGTGTTTGTGTTATTGTTCATAATTTGATGTTTTATCTGTTTACGATATGTGCTATTTTTTCAGAAGTCTCAACTGATATCAGTTCAGCTAATGAGTAGAGTACCTTTGATCTTATGGTATCTCCACTTCTTACCGAACTGATTAAATCTTGAGATATCCATCTTTTTACACGAGCCTCACCGAATGATCTATATGCTTCTCTTTGAGAGATTGCATCTTTTGCCGGAGCAATTCTTTTTGCATAGTTAGCAGCTCCTAACTCAGACATCTGCATGATCATGTTTTTTATTTCAAATGTTTCCATAGCATTTATATAAAACGTTCGTATACGAGTTTACAATTTGATTCTTTCAAAGCGCGTTGAATGTCAGCATATTGATCATCTGAAAATTCAAGTGCTTTTAGTATATCAACAACACCAGACATTTCCCGCGATACATCTTCTGTAATTCCAGAAATAAGTGATGCGGATTGCAGTAAATTATTCTTTATCATACTTAGTTCCTCCAGATCTTGTGCTATTACACAGCAAATCTGTCCTTCATATTCGAAAATCATAATATTTGCTTGTTTTTGTTTGTGCACTCTTCCATCTTTCTTGACAATAGCATAACTTCATTCTCTTTTGAGTTCTTACATCCTTCGATATAAGATTGCAGGCCCTTATTTTCATCAACGTATTTAATCAAAGTATTCATTATGCTTAAATTGTAAAAAATACTATTGAGAGATCTGTGTGTTGAAAACAACCATCTAACAACATTATTGGGACTTTCATTGTTAGGATCAAGCGGTTGACATCCGTTTATGTCAATATATGCAGACATCCCTTCAATTATAGAGTTACATACCTCAGTATTTTGCCCTAAATCCCCTAATTCACATACCTCATGTAATACATTGAACATAGCGGCCTCAAAACGTGACTTTTGCCAATCTTTAAATAAAGTTTCTTCATTCACTACAACTGTACTCATAACATTAGTTTTTTAAGATATAGGCACAAAAAGACGGTGCGCCTTTCCCGTTCGCTATCACCTATTACAAAGGCTGTGATGGCATTAACCAATCACACGGGGGTACACACCGCTAATTTCTTAGCACAATGTCTAATCTATGAATTCATAAATACACCCTTTTTTGAGAAGTGGATGTATTCACCTTTGTAATATATGATAGCGACACAAAAATAAAATGTTTATTTGTAGCAAACAAATTATTTTCATATTATTTGCTGATAATCAGGTGATTATGTGTTTGTCAAACACACTTTTGATTGAGAAAATCATATTATTGATCAACCTGATCCTTTTATTTTCAGATTACTGCTGTTCTTGCTTCTGGTATTGTTCCCAAAACCACTTAACAAGATCATCGCCGGATTCATCATACGCATCAAGTTCCTCCTCCAGATCATTTGCCATATCCAGAACCTGATTTATTGCTTCCTGATCCTCTTCATGCGATAGAAAGGGGCTGTATTCTCCATTCAGATATTTCTGGATCACAGCCTTTTGTTTTGCGTTTAGTTCGATTTTACTCATGATAATGTCTTTTATTGCAAATATAGCGGTTACAGTTTATACTTTTTGATAATGTCCTAACTCATTTCACTCTCTTCTTTCCTTCCAGTTGATGTTTTAATGTGTTAGATATAGAAGCCTTCATGCCTCTTTTCTGAGGCTGTTTGTTAGAAGAAAATATATATTCTTTTCCTGAGCTATTTTCTTTTTCAAATTGTGCCATCCGTTGATTGTTCGTTGATTTTCGCCCATGTGTTCCATAACACACTTTGAAGAATGAATATTATACTCCTCTTCAATAGCTCGACCTTAACATTTTTTGCATGATAGCTATAAATAGACTATTTATAGCTCCTTTTCTTGCATTCTCATTGTAGGTTCCTTTGCACTGTAATCAGATGGATATAGTGAGTGTAAGCCTATTACTCCATATGATTACAGGGTGAATATGAGTGAGTCTTACACCTCAACCCAGATGACCCGAACCTCTAAAAATAAGATTATGTCAGAGGATTGGAAACAGGTAGCCGACCTTATAACGGCAAACACTATTTTTTGCACTAAGGAAGTGCTAACAAGCGATGAGACTGCAAGATACATGGGGATCTCTAAGAGTTATCTATACAAACTCACAATGAGAAAAGAAATACCTCATTACAAACCTATGGGTAAAGTTTGTTATTTTAATCGTGCCGAGCTTGAACAGTTCTTACAAGGCAACAGAGTAGCAACTTCTGCAGAGATAACTAATCGTGCAAATACATATTGTAGAAAAGGAGGTGTAAAATGATCCTCACAGACTACTATCGGTTAGAACGTCTAGCGGAGTTCCTTATGAATAGAACTCCACGTTTTGACTGCAAAGCCTCAACAGGAGAATATCCTACTTTTGAAGATATTGCACGCAAAAGCCGGGTAAAACGTTTTTTCTGTTACTACAATGGCTTGCCAAATTCATTCAGTGAAAATGCAAAGAATAAGGCAGAAAGATGTATCACCAATACTAATAGTATAAGCAGTGTTTTCATTCCATCCCTTGATAAGCAACAGTTGGGTTATGGAGATGTAAAAGGTACTCAGGATGCTTTACTCTTTGTCTTTTCGCCGGATTACTCTAGTATGGAGATATTTGTAGCCAGAGGTTATAAGAATAACCAAAAAAGGCTATTTAATCTACTATACGACAATGAGTTGGTGGAGGAAATGCATATACTAAGAAACCGAGCTGTTAACCAGGTAAATTCTAAGTAATATGGATAATGATCTGTTAGATAGGTTTCAGGAGGCCCTTAACAAAAAGATGAGCAGTAACGCTGTTGAACGATTCAGGATTGTTCACTTTGATGAACAGACTGTATGCAATATGCTAATGCGCTGTTATCAAAGTGAGGTGGAAATGAGGAATATCCATCTTATATGCGATGAAAAGACAAAAGAAAATATTTCTAAAGCTGCAAGATGGCTCACTGGTAATTACAAAACGGGCCTTATGTTATATGGTGGAGTTGGCAATGGAAAAACAACTTTGGGACGTGCAATAAGCTGCCTTATAAGTATCCTGTTTAATAGTTCTGTTGCCTCAGAAAGGAAAGAGATCTTTCGTATTTCCGCTCTGGATATGGCAAAAAAGGTTGCTGATGATCCGGCTTACTTCAACAAGCTCAAAGACCTTCAAATGCTTTTCGTTGATGATATTGGTGTAGAGCCTGCAAGCGTGAAAAGCTGGGGAAATGAATATTCTCCGGTTACAGAACTCATCTATGCCAGGTATGATAAACAACTTTTCACCCTGGCGACCTCCAATCTAAATGATACTGAGCTGAGGGATCGCTATGGAATAAGGATTTCAGACCGTTTCAATGAAATGTTTGACAAAGTGTATTTCACTGGTAAAAGCTACAGAAAATAATTTTGATATGGAGGGATGGATAAAAATACATAGAGGCATAACATCCCATTGGATCTGGAATGATCCCTTAAAACTAAAATGGTGGTTGGATATACTTATCACAGTTAATCATACCCCCGCAAAAGTGAATATAGGGATGCAATTATATGAATGTGGGAGAGGTCAATCTATTATGAGTTTGAGTAATTGGGCTGATCGTTGGAAGGTATCCAAAGATAAAGCCAGAAACTTCTTAGTACTATTAGAAAAAGATGGCATGATTGAACATGAATCGCTTGGAAAAACCACACGGATAACGGTCTGTAATTATGATAGTTACCAAGGTGATTTACACGATAGCCAAACGATAGCCCAACGATCAAACAACGATAGCCCAACGATAACTCACACAAACAAGAATGATAAGAATAACAAGAATGATAATAATGATAAGAATACACCTAAAAAGGCTGGTTTTAGGAATAATTCAAATTGTGATTTATCATTTGTTAGCGAGGATTTTTTAGAAGTCTTTCAATGCTGGCTGGAGTATAAAAAAGAAAGAAGAGAATCCTATAAAACCGAGGCTTCATTGCAAGCCTGCTATAAGAGGATCCTAAAGTTATCTGGAGGAAACGTGGAGAAAGCGCACAAGATGATTGAGAACTCAATGGCAAATAACTGGGCTGGTTTATTCGAGCTTAAAGATTCACCAGGTAGATCTAATAATTTTGAATCATCAAAAAATAATTTCTCAAACGACTCAGATGGCTATAGGGATACATTGTAAAACAATTTAATTCAAAGAAAATGGAAGATCAAGTAAAAACTATCGACTGGGAGCAAAGAGAATTTGAAGTCGTAAAAGCTGTAATAGCCGGATTATACTCCAGAGGTGTATCTGGTAAACCTTCTGATAATGCTGAGATTGCTGTCAAGGTTGCTAAAGAAGTGATTAAGAGAATAAAACCTAATAATGTAGGATAGTCATGGAATTAGAAGAAAGATTGAACGCTATAGAGCAAAAGTTCCAAGGCGTTGTTGCAGAAAAGGATGCAAAGATCCAAGCACTCGAAACCGAATTATCAGGTTTGAAAGATAAGTCGAAAGAGAAAGAGGATTCGTCTGCTGATGAATTACTCAATCAAATCTCAGTTCCGGCTGGATCAAAAGTAGGCACAACATCAAACGGCCAAAAAACGGCTGATTTTTGATAGTATAAACTCCTATGTGGCTTTGAACTGTTTTGTTGGATAAATACCATATAGAATATATTCAAGGCCACACAGGGCAAATTATTAAGAGAAATGGAAAAAAGAATTTTAGTATATCGTGATGAGAAAGATGTAAAGGCTTATAAAAGCGACTATGAAAGAGCCAGAATCTACTCGCAAAAAATCATTGATTTCCTCAAAAATCAAAATATCGAGGTTAGCCTTAATCTTGTTCGGTCTATAATAAAGGAAAATTTCCCCATTGCTCCTTTATTTCAGAATAGAGATAGCAAGAAACTCCAGGACCTTCCAGAAGCTTTAAAGAGGGTAGTTGAATCCGATAACAATAAATTGATCCGGGAATGCAATGCACTTATTCAGGAGGCCAAAAGATCAATGGGAGAACACGATCAACATCATGTTGATTTTCTTAAATTGGATCTGATTGACGGAAAAGTTATCATAACCGATGAGGCTATCAAAGAGGCCGAGGATCTTGGATCGATTTATGTAGATACAGACAACAGGAAGAAAGTTTATGAAAAGGCTTTAGCTGCTAAAAAAGCCCTGGATGAATTGGATCAGACAATCAAAGAGGTCTACGATGATATAGATCGGGTTCGTGGTATTGCCCCTTTATCTGGTGATGGAGCTAGGATCTTAAGTGTGAACTATGATGGTGAGGTAGAACTTGATGGTTATTATCTCAAATACATTCATTAAGAAAGACGGGGGCTTAGGCTCCCTCTTTTTGTAAATCGGCATTAAATCGACATTAATATGGCTAAGGGAGTAAAAGGATTTCAGCATGGAAACGCTTTAGGAATGCGTTTTTCAGCAACGAGGCAACCTAAAAAAACAGGCAGAAAACCGACACTATATAAGCAGCTTTTTAAAACTACTTTAAAGCGTGTCGAGGTTGAGTTGAGCAAAGAGGATTATTACAATGTTATTAGTTATCTGATGGAACGTACACCAGGTGAATTAAAGAGAATCGCTAAAGATGAGAATATTCCCGTTTGGGTATCGAATATCATTAGTGCCATCTTTATGGATGTGAAATCTGGTAGAATCAACACACTCAATACTGTCTTTGATCGATTGTTCGGTAAACCTACACAGATTTTTGAGGGTGAAATAGAGAGTACAGTAAATCACAATGTGGAGGTGGATCTATCCATTCTTACTACTGAGGAACTATTGCAGTATAATGAAATCCTGGAGAAAATCAGGCTCAAAAATAAATCAAGCCAAACACTCGAATTCAATGCAAAAGAAACGGTCAAAACGGTTTAGATATTCCGGTGAAAAAGAATGATAACGACATGATTTGTCACTGATATGTCTCCTGTAATAAAACCGTTTCGTATTATGCGCTGTATATCAATTAAATAACGTACATTATTCATATTCTAATAAAGAAAGTGAATAGCTAAAAACAAGAATTATGACAGATGATAAATTAATTCAAGATGCTCTATTAGATGTTATCCTGAATGCTAGGAATAAAGATGTTGCTCACATAAATAACCCGGAAAACCAAATATCAACATTAGGGTTATTGGTGAATGAACTACTTAAGAGTAATGAGAATGGAAAGAATGAGGCTTTAATAGGATTCTATGCTAACATTGGCAGGTCCTTAAAACAGCTCATTGAGTATCAAAAACTACAAAGGGAAAACGATCATGAGTGAAAACATTGGTGGAGGTTTGGCTTTCGAGGCCAGCCTTGATCTAGATAAATTCAATGTATCTGCTGAGGCTATGGAACGTAGGATTAGAAACGTTTCAAATGCAGCTGTTGTAGAATCAGAGAGGATGGATAAGGCTATATCTGATTTTGCTCAGAACGGAGCCAGATATATTATCGGTACTCTGGTTGGCGGTGGAATGATGGGCCTGGTAAACAGTATCGTTCAAACGCGCGGGCAATTCCAGCAGTTACAGATAGCATTTGATACAATGCTGGGCTCTGGTGTTAAGTCAAAGGCCCTGATGGATCAGCTCACTAATACAGCCGCTAAAACTCCATATGACCTGATGGGAGTTGCCGGAGGTGCAAAGCAGCTGTTAGCTTATGGTGCATCAGCAGACAAAGTAAATGATACGCTTGTAAGGCTTGGAAACATCGCCTCAGGGCTTTCCATACCTCTCAATGATATAGTTTACCTCTATGGTACTACAATGGTTCAGGGGCGCTTATATGCTCAGGATGTAAGGCAGTTTACTGGTAGAGGTATTCCTTTGGTTCGCGAGCTGGCTGCCATGTACGGTAAAACAGCAGAAGAGATCACTAATATGGTATCAGAGGGAAAGGTCGGTTTCCCTGAGGTTGAGAAAGTGATCAACAAAATGACTAATTCAGGCGGTCAATTCTACAATCTGATGGAGCGACAAAGTAAGTCGCTCACTGGTATGATCTCTAACCTGGGTGACTCCTGGGATATGGCCTTAAATAAACTTGGTGAAGATAACCAGGGAATACTTGAATCTGGCATATCCGGGGCTATCACAGCAGTTGAGCACCTAGATGAAGTTCTGAATGTTGTGAAGGCTATAGCTACAGCATACGGCTCCTATAGGGCTGCTATTGTCCTGAATACTTTAGCCACAAAGGGGAATACTGGCATTGCTCTGATTGACAACACTGTCAGACAGGCAAAGATCGCTTTAATGAAAGCGGATGAGGTTCTTACCGGAAAAACAGCTGCTGTAACCGCAAAAATGACCGCCGCCCAGCAGGCCTATACGTTATCCTTACAAAAACAACTCACTGTTGAGGAACAGGCTAACCTGGCTAAACAGCTGAGAATACTCACCATTGAGCAATTACTAACAGCCCAGCAGCAGGAATATCTTTCCAATTTGAATGTAACCGCTTCCAGCGCAAACTATGAAACGGTTGCAATGAGTGTGCTTTCTGTTGAACAGAGAGAAGCTTTAAGTAAAACAGATCTTTCCGCTAAGAGTGCCATATACCAGGCAGCCCTCCAAAAGGAAGTACTGACTAAAAATCAGACAACTGTTGCTACAATGGCAATGATGCGTGAAGATGTTAAAGCAGCAGCTGTTAAAATGGAGACAGCAAAATTAAATGCAATCACTTCCATGCAAGCTGTTGAATCTGCAAGGTACCAATTATATTGGGCTAAACAGTCTGGCAATGTAACTCAGATTGCTCTAGCTGAAAAAAGGATGGAGGCATCCATTGAAAGTCAAGCTATAGCCCGCAAAACAGCATTAGCAGCATCCTCTGATTTTTACTCAAAAAAGAAACTCCTGGAAACAACTGCTACCAGGCAATCAACAGTTGCCAGCGTGGCCGATACAGCAGCAAAAGGAACTCAGGCAGTTGCAACATCACTGCTGAGTACTGTTACCACACGGCTCACATTGGGACTTAAGGCTCTTTGGGCTTCGATGATGACAAACCCCATTGGATGGATTACTACTGCAATAGGATTAGCAGCAAGCGCCTTCATGATCTTCTCCAGTAAGGGCGATGAGGCTAAGACTGTACAAGGTGAGTTTCAGGATGCGACCAGAAAATCCGGTGATGAGCTAAGGAGCTATATGGCTATACTCCAGAATACAGAGAAGAGCAGTACGGCCCATAAACAAGCTCTGGAGAAAGTGAATGCTATTTGCCAAGAGTACAATAAAACCTTACTTACCGAGAATTCAACATTAGCCGATCAGCAGGCAAAGTACCAGGAGCTTACAATAGCCATTCAGGCGGCTACTGCTGAAAAGATAAAGGCCAAATATGTTGAACAGGAAATGGCAGCTTTGGCCGAGAAACAAGCAGACTTAAAGAATCGCCTTATATCTGATGCCGGGGAGGCTAAATATGTTTCCAAAACTGTAGATTATGGATCCGGTAATGGAACAAGGACCATTTATGATAATTCTGCTAATATCCGTCAAGCTTCACAAGCTGTATGGGACGCTGTAGAATCCATGAGTATGGAGGCTGGTGATAAGCTAAAGGCGCTTACCGGATCTGCATATACCGAGGCTTTTAATAAGTCCTTAGATCAGATCCTTAAATCGGTTCAGCAGGCTACTGGAGCAACGGACAAAGAGATGGATGGGTTTAGTGCTAAAGTATCGGCCTATCTGTCTAAAATGTCTGGAGCAAGCAAAGAAACAGGTGCTGCACTGGATAATCTCACGGGCCAAATAAACAGGATGTATAACGCACAGCCAAAAGCAGCAGTGACAGACAGCATGGATTATGCCAAAATGACCTTTGAAGAGTTAGACAAAAAAGCCAAAGAAACCCAGAGCGAAATTGATAAGATCAATGCTAAAAAGGTCAAGGTTGAGGCCGATAATACCAAGCTTACCAATCTGCTGGGTTTACTTAACCAGGTTAATTCTGCTATTGGCAGCAAGACAAAGGATCTGAACACCGAGTCTGGAATCAATGCCAGGATAAAAGAGCTGAAAGATGAGCGCGAGAATGTCGAGATCAACAGTAAAAAATACAACGAGCTCACCAGAACCATTGATAATCTGGAGGCTAAGATCCCCAAGAAAACCAGCGCGATGGATAACAAAGCGCAACAGCTTTCTGAAAAACAGATCCAGACTGAGCTAAAAGCTGAGCAGTCCAGGATTGAGATCATGGAGGACGGCTATGATAAGAGAAAGGCCCTTCTGGATCTCCAGCATAAACAGAACCTTATTCAGATTGACAAAGAAGAGAAGGAACTGGAGAAAGCAAGAAAAGAAGCAGGGAAAGGTGGATTATCCTCTAAAGAGAAAAGCGAATTTGGAGCCCGTAGAGCGAATGAAGATGCCAGCTATAGCAAAGCTCAGAATAAACTCTTTGATGGTGAAATTGAGTACAAGAAGAGCCAATATGAGCTTTATTTCCGCTGGGTGAAGAATATGGGTGAAGATGTAGCCAATACTCATTTCAATAATTTGCTCAAAGGGGGTAATTCCTATAAGGATTATGTTGAGAAAGAGATCCAGAAGCTAAATGACAAAAAGGCTACAGGCGCTTTATCCGAGGGTGAGGCCAATAATCTGATAAACCTGACTATTCAGTATGATGAGATCACTGGAGCTAAAACAGCTATGGATGCTTTCAAGGAAAGTGTTTCTCAGGCAATCAACAGAGCGAGTACGCTAGCTGAAAAGATACAGGCTATTGCTGATGCAAAGGAAAAGCTCAGATCCGGCAATACCGGATTGGTGGGTGATGATGATAAAGCATCGGCCTCTGTTTACCTGAATCAGCAGGATGAGGCAACACAAAAAGAACTGAATGATCGGATCCTCAAAGATTATCGAACCTATGAGGAGCAAAGACTTTCTATTCAGAAAGAGTATGCCTTACTTAGAGAGAACGCTATTAAGAATGGAAATATGTCTGCTATAGCTGAAATAAACAAAGGGGAAGCTCAAAGAATATCTGCTTTGTTTACAGAGAATCTGATGGACTCTGAGGAATGGAAACAGTTGTTTGGCAATCTTGATCATTTGGCCGTTTCAAAGATGATCGAATTGAGGGATAAAATAGAATCAAGTTGGAGCCAGATCGAATTATCTCCTGAGGCTTTGAATGATTTGAGAAACAGGATTGATCAGGTCACCGATGCTATTCAGCAAAAGAATCCATTTCTATCATTGATTGATGCAATCAAAAGATATAAAGAAGAGTCCAGTAAGATTAATTACTCAGAATTAATGGAAGCCTCATCGGCAGCACTGGGAGCAACAAAAGAGGCTTTTGATTCAGTTGTATCCGGTATCAAAACAATGGGTATTGAGATGGATGAGACTACTGAAAATATGCTCAATGACATTGATGGAGTACTTGATGGTGCAAGTCAGCTGGCTACTGGTATTGCTACTGGAAATCCTATTTCAATAATTCAGGGATCTATTTCTGTAATTTCTCATGGACTAAGTTTGCTTGATTCTGGATCTGACAGAAGGAATAAAAGACTGCAGGAAGAAATTGAATATTACAACAAATTGGTAGAAGTCTATAACACCCTCATTGACAAACAAAAAGAATTAACAGAATCTTTGTCAGGGAAAGATGCTTTACAAGCCTACCAGGAAGGAATAGGAATGATAAACGCAAAGATTGTTGCTGCACGTAGCTCTCTTGAAAGTTGGTTTGCCAAAGGTGCAGGAATGTTCTCACACTCAAATTGGTATAAATACGACAAAGATATGGGTGATGTATTGAGCCGTCAGAAACTACTCACCATGTCGGCTAAGGAGTGGACATCTTATATGAAAGACAATGCGAATCAATGGGCTAAACTACCTGATGAAGTGAAAACCTATGCTCAGAATGTTATTGATGCAGGGCTCGAAACAGAAGATCTGGCAAAAATAATGAAAGAAGCTTTAGCTGGGTTCACATTAGATGATGCCTCTAATAGTATTATGGATCTTGCAAGTCAGGCAGAACTTACATTCAAATCCATATCTGGTAGTTTTAGCAAATTAATGCAAGATGCCATATTGAGGCTTGTGAAAAGCAAAGTAGTCGATAATTCATTACAAAGCTGGTATGACAACTTTTCAAACAATATGGAAGATGGTGTACTTTCAGATGATGAAGTAAAAGCGAGACAGGATGAGTATAAAGGTATTGTTGAAGGGGCAAATGAGCAATATAAGAAAATGATAGAGGCAGCAGGTATATCTCTTGATTCAGACAAAAGTAAGGACCCTTTAACTGGGGCTGTAAAATCCCTCAGTGAAGAAACAGGAGGAATTGTAGCGGGCAAATTAAATGCCGTGGTAATAAACCAGGCTGATGGTCTATCGTTATTGAGGCAATCATTAATTGTACATCAGCAAATAGCAGACAATACCTCTTATTGTAGAAAATTGGAAGCTATAGACTTAACTCTAAAACGTATTGAAGGCTCTGGCAGTTCTGGCAGCTCTTTGTTATCACGAGGAATATCATAGCATTATTCTCAATAAATCAGAGAGGGCGTGTAAGAAATTCAGACACGCCCTCTTTTTGTTTACCAGGTAAATGCTTCATTAATCATTGAAAATTGTATCGTTAATTTCTTTTTTCCATTGTTTTACACTCGCTGTTTTTGCATCATAACTAGCGCTAGTAATAGATGCAGATAGTTTTTTAACTCCAAATGTAGTTTCTAATTTATTTATGGGTCTTGGTTGTGTGTCATATACTTTAGAACAGAAATAGCCAAGCCGTACTTGTCCCTTGTTACCGCCATATTCCCATTTGTAACCGCTATTATTCCTTTTTATGTAACCAGCTTCGATGGCTTTGGTAAAATATTTCCGGGCTTTCTCTGTATCTAATTCACTTGGTAAAATCATATCGTTTTCAGATTGAGATTCTGGATATTTTGGCAAAGCCTCTTCAATATACTTGCTTGCTAATTCATAGCTCCCTATGTAATCCATTACATGAGAAATACATCTGTCTTCATATAGATAGATTCCACATTCATTCTGATACCAGAGTAAGTTTATTCCACGCTCAAGTAATAATGCATCTAGCCTACGAGCAAACATAAATAGATAATGACGTAATGTACTCATACAATTTTCCACTGTTCCATCTTGTAACCATCTTTCTGTATTACTGCTGCCTAATAATTCCCTATATCTGTTTGCAACAAAGTTAGTTCGCTCTATTCTGTATTTGCATTCTTCAATATATTCCTTACAAGCTGCCGCCGGTTCATTTGGTAGGATACTATTCCAATACCCTAAATCTTGTTCCGTATCTTTAATACCAACAATCCCCTTTACTTCACCTTTCAACTTTTTAATTTCTGAAATTGGGTGAAATTTGTCGCTATACTCTTTGAACGGTTTCAGCAAAGAAAATACATATCTTTCTCTTTGCATATCATTCTGACATTCATCCAGATTGCCAGCTATCTCATCCATCAAAGGACTATCAATAGACTCTATAACACTTCTGTCAAAAGCCTCTATTGCTTCTTTGATACGTTGGGGCAAAATCTCATCATAGAACTTTTCCCACTCTTCAGGAGGTTTATTTTGTGCTTTCTTTTCATCTTCCCTATTCAAATAAAACCCCAAATCATATTTTTTCATCATCCAATCAAAGCACATGTGTAGCACACCGCCAAAACTGTATGCTTTGAAAAAAGACCTTTCTATTGTTTTGTCCATTACAATCTATTTTTTGCTCTCTGGAATATTATAAACGATACCCTCTTTATCTGGCATAGGCTCAATTACTCCATTCTCTACAAGTTTTTGCACCCTCTCAGTTTCTTCTTTCATATCCCTGAAAATACTCTTCATGAATTCGATCATCGGGTCTTTAGGGCTTTTGTTTTGGAGTTTCTTGCTCATAACATTATAGATTAAGTTTTGGTAAACTGTTTATTGCCTCTTCTTTGAGCTTATCTACCGCCCGGGTGTACTTCTCTGTATGTTTTAACCCAGAGTGCCCCAAAAGACTTGCAACTGTCTTTATGTTAGCTCCATTATTCAGGATATTCACGGCAAAAGAATGCCTGGCGGAATGCCATGAAATATGTTTGTTTATACCGGCACGTTTCACCCATCGCCCCAAAGCTTTTAAGCACATTTCATATGATGGCAAAGCAAATATAGGTTCATTTCTATTTTCTGGGTCTTGAGGCTCTCCAATCAGCGACAAAATGCCATCATTGAGGGGTATAATCACACCGCTACTCGCACTATGCCCCTTTGTTTTATTCTGTTCAAACTTCAATCGCTTATTGGAGTAATCCACGTTAGCAAAAGTAAGATCTTTCACATCACAAAATCTTAATCCACAATAGAGGCAAAGGATAAAGGCATTTCTAATATTGTGGTTTTCATTATCATAGTGGGTTTGAATCAAGCATTGTATTTCTTCCTGTGAGAGCACTTCTTTCTTAAGCTGCTGTTCATCTGCTTTAATAACAATGCCTGAACAAGGATTTTTCAACATTGTATCATGTTCAATAGCGTACTTAATTACTTTCTTGAAACGTGCATAAATACTTTTTGCACCCTCACCAATACTTTTGCTTTGCAAATATTCAGTGAAAGCCTCAACCATATCTTTATTAATTTGCTCGGGCTTAATTCTTTTTGCAAACTTTGTGTACTCTGGAGTCTCATTAAGAAAGTTCTTAAAGCGTTTTAAAGCTATCTCAATCATTCTAATATCTTTCTTGGTATAATTGTCTATGTAGCTTTGGAAATAATCCAGAAAATTTACATCACGATTCTTTTTGAGTCTATACCCCTCGACACTTTCTAACAGTTCCTGCCCACGCTCAAATCTGATTTTCTTAGCAAGTTCTAATGTTTCTTTGTTCTGTTGTCGCTCAATCGGTGTTCTGGGTGCTAGCCAAAGATACAAGGAAAGAAATTCGCGTTTTCGGTCTTTCCTCGCTATCTCTTTTCCAAGTTTCTCACTATACACCATTTGATAACCAAAGTAGTAGTCCAGAAATAGGCTCTCCCTACCATCTGACAAGATCTTAGCCCCCAACTTAGGATTGTCGGTGGCATCTTGACTGATAATATAAGTATTATCGCTTCTTACTTCCTTTTTTGCAGCCATAGTTTTACTCTTTGTTTCCTATGCTTGCAAAGATAGTATTTAATTTTATTTGGGTAGCCAAAGTGTAGCCAAATGTGGTAAAATATAGTCTTTTTTATGAAAAGAAGGGTTAGTATACCTCTTTGGCTACCTCTGATTATCTTTCACTTAGATTCTTTTTGGTACAACTTAGTTTCTGGGTACAGTATCGGCTCTGGGTACTTTTAGCTGAATAAGAGCCTGTAAATGTTAGATTTACAGGCTCTTATTTTCTAAATAGCACCACAAATGCACCACATGATAAATAGAGGTGGCTATATTATTTCTTTGTAGCAG
>JAQUTK010000040.1 GCA_028709785.1 Bacteroidales bacterium | reverse complement strand
ACGATTCCCACGATTCATGAGAAGATCCGTGTGGCTAAAGTACGTGACTATGCGTATGAAGATATTTTGCCGGCTTACGCAGAGTTTGAGCATCTCTCGCGTGAGGTTCAGATTGAGGATACGGTTCGATTGATGAAGAAGATGGTGCCTGAGTTTCTTTCGAAAAACTCGCCCATGTTTGAAAAACTCGATGCCGGACAAACAGCTCAATTGGTGTCAGAAACAGTATTGACCTCAGTTATTGATAGGAAGGCTAACTGACGCTCATTGATCAATGTTTCAGAGGTAAGAAATCTTCAGTCATCCGGACGCAATTCTTACACTTGTCAGTGAATAAATTGCCCGCTGGTAGCTGCAAATAATCTTCAGGTAGTTTTTGTTTACTTTTCAGGCTCTTCGTGATGAATGTTCAGGAAGCTTTTCCACTTTTCAGCACTTCGATTCGTGAGATCTACACTTTCCGGTACATATAAAATGCAAAGCGAAGTATCCACATTGTAAAAGGTATGCAAGGCAAGATGAGGAGGAAGTGGGTTTCGGCAGATAATCTTTCGAAGGCCTGTGCAGTTGGAGAATGCATAAGATCCTATCTCTGTCACGGTGGAAGGGATGATAACGGTTTCAAGATGACAGCAGTTGGCAAAAGCATAAGAGCCGATTGTTGTGATTCCTTCCTGAATAGTGACTGAAGTCAGGTTGCCGCAATATTGAAAAGCAGCTTTCCCGATACTTGTAATCTTATGATCTTTATGTTGTAGCACAGAGCTTGGAATAACCAGTTCGCCGGAAGGAGCAATACCATTGTAAGTGATACATTCCAATGTCTTTCCCGGACGATGGGCAAATTTAAGTTTACCAACTGTAAATGTATGGTTACACTTCTTCAGAGAACACCAGATGACACAGATAAGGACTACAAATAAGACTATCAGCCCTGTATATAATACAAGATTGTTCATGTTAGTTTATGATTATTTGGTATATCTATTTAACAGGAATAGTAACATTCGTTGGCAAAAGTAAGAATAAGATGGAATCCTTTGTTTATTTATTTGTTAAATCTTTTACTTCATTTGAATATTGTCGGATATTCTACAATTTGAAGTCCCGGATGTGAAAAGAAATCACTTCTGATTGAGTGGAAAGGGTCAATCGTACGTATTATAATAAAAACGAATCGGAATGAAGCATATACTTATCGGTGCATGTATGATGTGTGGCAGTTTGCTGTTTGCGCAAAAGCAGAATAGTGAGACTCAACTGCCGCAAACTCATCCGCGGGTATTAACGACCGCGGGAGATAAAAAGGAGACATTGAGACGGGTGAATACCGAGCCCTGGGCGAAGAATATTCTGGATAAATTGAAGCAACGCTCGGATGTCTATATAGACCGTGGTACGGACTATCTCTCCTCGCGTTTGAAGATGTATTGGAAATCGCATGCGACCGATGTGTTTATTCAAGGGGAATTTTATAGTAAAGCGGGTGGTGAAAAAGCACCGGTGCCTACCGTAATGTACAATGGAGCACGGAGCAACTCGACTATTTACGGCCGTCCGAAGATAGAGGATGTGACACCCTATGAAGAGGACCCGCGGGGACTCTATTTGCCTAATAACTCGCTGGAAGGGCGTCCCATGGAGTGGGTGAGTATCAGTAAGACGGGCAATCAGGTGGCTGCGTCTAACATGGATATCCTGAATGTGGCACGCGACGCGGCTTTTCTTTACTGGATTACCGGAGAAGAAAAATATGCGCGGAGTGCCGCTTCTGTCTTTGATGTCTATATGAAGGGTATCTATTACCGCAATGTGCCGAAAGATCTGAATCACGGCCATCAACAGACGCTGGTGGGAATGACTTCTTTTGAGGTGATCCATGAGGATGCGTTGAATGCGCTGGTACCGATGTATGACTTTCTGTATGATTACCTGAAAGAGAACAAACCCGATCAGATGGCTGTCTACGCAGGAGCATTTAAGAAATGGGCGGACAATATCATTGACAATGGGGTGCCTCACAATAACTGGGACTTGATTCAGGCGCGTTATATCATGGATATCGCACTGGTGCTCGAGGATAATCAAAACTATAAGGATGGCAAGGGACGAGCCTATTATATCGATCAGGTGCTCCATGCAACCAGTATCCGTCAGTGGGGAGTGGCGAAACTGGCCGACTATGGATTTGATCCGAAGACAGGGATCTGGACGGAGTGTCCGGGTTATAGCATGGGAGTGGTAGCTGATTATGCCAACTTTGTCAATCTGTTTGATCGCACGTTGAAAAGGGATCTCCTGAAAGAACTTCCGATTGTAGAAAAAGCGGTTGCTGCATTGCCTCAGTATCTGTTTCCCAACAGGATGATCGTAGGGTTTGGGGATACCCATCCGAATACCCTCTCTGCCGTACCGTTTGAACGGATGATACAGAATGCGCAGATAAATGGTAAGAAAGAACAGGAGCGGAAGTTTACCGCGATGCTCAAATTGTTTAGTCCGGAGTATGAGAAACGTGCGGAGAATCCCAACAGTCGCGGGGTTTCTATTCAATCCTTCTTTACTGATCAACCGCTGATACTTGATCCTTCCATTGCTGCCGGTACGATCGAAGACTATGTGACACCCACCTTCTGGGCACCCAATGTGAGCTGGTTTGTACAGCGTAACGGTATGAATCCGCGCCACAGTCTGATGATCTCCGAGAATGCATCGAAAGGGAATCACATGCATGCCAATGGCATTTCCATGGAACTGTATGGTAAGGGTTATACGCTGGCTCCGGATGCCGGCATCGGTTTGGCGCTTTACTCCGGTTTGGATTATCTGGAGTATTACGGTCAATTCCCTTCACATAATACAGTCTGTGTAGATGGTGTGTCAAGCTATCCGATCATGATGAGCAACCATTCCTTCAAACTGCGCAGTTGCTATCCGGCGCCGGAAGTAAAAGAGGGTATCTGTAAAGGGATCAGTTATAGTGACCTGTATTTTCGCGAACCGGAGAGTCAGGCGGATCAAACCCGATTGATGAGTATCGTAACGACTTCGCCGACTACGGGCTATTATGTGGATATCTTTCGCAGCCGAAAGGTGGAAAAAGGGGATAAGATGCATGATTACTTCTATCATAACCTCGGACAGACGATGACTCTGACTGCTGCCGATGGCAGTGATCTGGAGTTAAAGCCGACGGAGGAACTGGCATTTGCAGGGGGACATTTATATGGTTATTCTTATATTTATGATAAGAAGAGTGCTGTGACTGCCAAGGATATCCGGGCTACATTCACGATGACGATGCCTGATGGTGATGATATCGCGATGACGATGTGGCAGAGAGGAGAGGAAGATCGGGAAGTGTTCTCTGCGTTGAGTCCGATGTGTGAGGGACTGAGTCGTCTGAAAGAGATGCCCTATTCAATCAAGGATCAGCCGATGCTAACTTATGTGGCCCGTCAGAAGGGAGAGGCATGGACCCTCCCGTTTGTTTCTGTCTTCGAACCGAGTACGAAGAAAGAGCCTTCTGCCATTGCCTCGGTAAGCTACTTTGATGCAAAGACAGCTGCGGAAGGCTTTGCAGGTATCTGTGTAAAAAGCAAATCAGGTCGTACGGATTATATCTTCTCTTCAGCAGATGCCGCGGCTTCTGCCTCTTACCAAGAGATGAGTATGAGCGGAACGTATGCAGTGATAGGCCTTACCAATGGCACTAACCGCCTGTTCTTTCTGGGCAATGGCACCGAGCTGAAAGCCGGCTCTGTATCGATCAAAGCAAAAGAGAATGTGACGGTCACACTGGAGCATAAGGAGGGCAAGTGGTATGTCTCCGCTTCCGGAGATTGTGTGGTACGAATGGATGGAAAGAAACATACGATTACAGCGTGCGGGGTACGCGCGCTGTAATCATATGTTTCCCGTCTTCCTATTTCTTTGGGATGGTATATAATTTGACCTGATAGATACCTGGTTCAATAATTTCTTTTACTTCCGTTACGGCATTTTGTTCCATCCCTTCAATGGGCTGTGGGGAAAGTTCGCCTGCCTGAGTCAGTGTTTTGGCGTAATATGATTTTCTTCCATTCATTCTAAATCCATCTGCAGAGGCTTCATCCCCATTGAGCCAGCGCAGAGTTTTCCAGTTACCGTTCGTATAGCTGCCTTCCCAGGTATGGGCAATCCCGGTCTTCCGTTGAGGATCTGTAGCTGAAAACCATACACCGGAGCGCATACCGGAAAGAATAAAGGTATCCGGACCGGTCTGGATAACCAATCCGTAGGAGGGATCTTCATTGCCTTGGTAATTGATGTTCACGATATAGTCGCCCATTGTAAACGAAGTACCCTTTTCACCATTTTGTTTCAGATATCCTCTCATTTTGCCTGTTCCCTGATACTGAGTGATCACAGGTAAGAGCTCTTTTAAAACCTTATATCCACTGATCAGCTGCATATCTGAAGCACCATCTTCAATGCCAAAAGGAGCCACACATATAGCATTAAGTTCGGCAAAGGCATAATAGCTTCTTCCGGCATCACGTATGGTTTCCGGGATAAATAACGGATTATCATGGCGCAGATACATTGCGCAGACTTCTTTGTAAGTGGCGAGATAAATATCAGGCGAACACCAATCAATAGCCGGTGCCGCAGCTTTGTAAATATCCATCACTTTGGACACCGGTCCGCCGCAAGGATAATCACCGGGAAGCTGATCTTTTGATTGCACGAGCCAGGCATTTACGTACATCGGTATCGTATATTCCTGTTTCCCTTGTCGAACCACTTCCTGGATATAGGAGGCATACTGCCAGGCCATAAAAAATTCTTTTGAATCAGGATTATCCCCAAAGACTTCTTTCCAATTGCCTTTTACTTTCTTCCCGTTTTCTACCCAACGGTTCTTCAGTTCTTTCATTACAGTGGATTCGTTCTTTTTGATATAGGAAAGGAGTGCAGCCGGCACCGCTTTCTGATATTGATCCTGTGCTTCCTTCCCGTAATCAATGTCCTGAAAACAACCCACTTCATTTTCAGGCTGCATGACAATCACCATTTTGTTTTTATCCTTCTCTTTGATTCGTTTCATGAGTGCGGCAAATGCTTTAGCATCGGCAAACCTGGCACGCTTGCAAAAAGGAGAAATGATGTTTGTGTTGAATCCGTTCTTATCTTTTATTCTGAAAAACCGCTGGGAATCTTTCTCAACCCATTCCGGTGCATAGGTTGACTCTCCATTCTTCTATGTGGCAAACCAGATGACACAGACTTTCAGATTCTGTTTTTCCGCTTGATCAATAATGCCATCAATCATCGTATAATCATACGTTCCTTCTTTCGGTTCAAATTGTTCCCATGAAATGGAAGCGATAACAGAATTCAGATTCATAGCTTTCATCGTCATCATCATGGGTTCCAGATATTCCATTGTGGATGAAGTTGAATTGTGTAGTTCGCCCGAAAGCATAATAAAAGGTTTGTCATCGACGATCAGTCGTGTGATTCCATTCTCTTTTCGTATGGTTGGGTCATTAGCCCGTAAAGAGAGGATGGGAACACTAACAAAGAAGATGAAAGAAAGAGTTTTCCAAAGCCTGTTTTTCATAATAGCAAATGTTTAAAGCGTCATGATTCAATATAGTTGTGCCTTCTTTTGAAGAAGAACGCCGTCAAAAATAGAAATTTATTGATTGAACACCTTCGCTTTTTGTCTAATAATTTCGCTATATAAATTTATTGGATTAGTTTTACGAAATGTACGAAGATTTAACTTATCAAAGAGAAACACGATGAAGTCACAATTAAAGACTTTTATGTTCGCGAGCTTGTTTGTAGTTTGCTTATTTACAATAAATGCCAATCCGACGACCCATGTTGGCACGCCGCGCAATGTGCCGAACGAGGTGATTGTCAAGTTTAATGCCGGCACCTTGAAAGGAAGTGCGCGAAGCATCAGTGAAGCGGGGGTCGATAAGGTGCTGGCTGCCTATGATGTGAAAGAGATGAAACAGTTGCTTCCGGATAATCAGAAAGGACGGATCTTGCGTTCGGCTCCTTCCTATACCGGTGAGACGGTGACAGAAGTGGATCTGAGTTCGTTGTATCACCTGAAGATCAATCTGAAAGAGGATCAGACCCTGGGACAGATTCTGAGCGAACTCAACGGATTGCCCGAGGTGGAGTATGCTGAACCGAATTATTTATATTACACCTGTGGAGTTGCCGATGAATACAAAGCGGAGCCGATGTATAGTCAGCAATGGGGAATCCCGAGGGTAAAGTTGGATCAGTTGTGGACAAAGCCGGTGGTGAACAATAAGCGTCCGGTGATTGCCATCATTGATACGGGAGTGGATGCGGCCCATCCCGATCTTGCTCCAAATATCTGGACGAATGAGGGAGAAATACCCGGCGATGGTCTGGATAATGATAACAATGGGTATGTAGATGACGTGCATGGCTGGGATTTTGTCAATAACAGTGCCAAAATAATAGATGGATTCGGACATGGTACACACTGTGCCGGTATTGCCGCTGCTTGTGGAAATAACAAAATAGGAATTACCGGTGCCAATCCCGATGCGTTGATTATGCCTATTGCTGTATTACAGAGCAACGGATCGGGTGACATGGCCTCTATCGCTAAAGGAATCCGCTATGCGGTAGATAATGGGGCAACGATCATAAGCATGAGCTTTGGAAGCACCGACAATTCGAAAGCATTGCAACAGGCTTTGCAACAGGCCTATCAGTCGGCCATACTTGTTGCAGCTGCCGGTAATGAATCGTTGGGCATTGACAAAAAATGCAGTACGGGCGGCAGACCTCTTTTCCCGGGTGGCTATTCGTTTGTACTGGGTGTTATGGCCACACAGGAGACAAAAGGAACAAATGGATACCGGGCCACGTTTTCCAACTATGACTGCGACGGACCTGTCAAGTCTTCTTTCCCGGAGGATCAGGGATATAATTATGAACTATCTGCTCCCGGTTCAAAGATATTAAGCACTGTTCCCGGTGGACAGTATCAGAGCTGGAATGGAACCTCTATGGCTACTCCGCTGGTAGCAGGAGGTATTTCCCGTTTGTTGCAGGTGTCCGATTATTCGTCGCAGGAGAAATTGTGGGGAGATCTGATTCTTACTTCGGGCGACAATGTGGACTTTGCAGCCTGCTACGAGGTATCAGAAAGGCATCCCGTGCTGACCCTGATCTCTGCTAAACTGGATGATGAGGGTGGTGATGGCGATGACTCGCCGGATGCCGGAGAGGTGATTGCTATTTATCCGAAGGTGCTGAATACCGGAGGAGTGGCTGTGGATATAAAGATGAAGATTGAGTTTTCGGAGTTTGAGGATACGACAGCGGTCGAATTGCTTGACTCGGTGGTAGATTTTGGATGTCCACTCTCTACTTATGAAAAGCGACAGAGTGTCAATCCACTGCGTATCCGTATGAGTCCGAACCTTGCCAATAACCGGAATGTATGTATGAAGGTGTCTGTATGGTATGGGGATCACAAGGGAACTGCTTCCGAAGAAATAGTACTTACGTCGGAACGGGGTGTCGAACTGCGTGGTATGCTGACGGAAGATCTTACGTTGACTGTCGGTCAGCAATATATCGTGACGGATAATCTGGGTGTGCCGGAGGGAGTCACTCTGACGATAAAGCCGGGTACTGTAGTAAAATTTAAAGACGGAGCCAAACTCTCGTGTGCCGGTCGGTTAAAGGCTGAAGGAAAGCCTGACAGTATGATTGTATTTACCAAAGATGATACTGGATATGCGTGGGCCGGACTGGAATATACAGCGGCTGATACGCTCAAATATTGTGTATTGGAATGGATGGGATATTTTGGAACAGTTCATATCCATAACTGCGAAGACTGTGTTGTGAGAAATATCAAAGGTTCTACAGTCAGCTTTGGAGATAGTTATTTTGGTCGTTCAAACTTTCTGATGAACGATATTCCGAATGTTACTATGACGGGAGCCACCTTGCTTTCTTCCAATTTTATAGAAAACCAGATGATAAATTCGGCTCCATTGTTTCATATAGATGAGTTGAATAAGGGTAAGTTCTCGTTGTCTAATTCGAATGTATTCTCAAATGCAGTAACGACTTCTTCCTATACAGGTTTGTGCTCCTTCTATTCAGAAGCTGCACTGCCATTTATTTACACCAATCCGAAGCCCAATTATCATGGTTCGTCGTTGGATTCGCTGGCGCATTCCGAGATCTTTGATTTCGGGACTTCCTTATCGGGTGTCTTTGGATTGTATGATTTGTCCAATAAGCTGAATCAACCCTCGGAAGAGGCGCATGGTATAGTATGGAAAGTGATGGTCGATGGCAATGAGATAAGGGACAATCAGGATGTTTTACCCCCGTTGGGCATCGGCAAGCATCGCTTTGAAATCTATTTCAACCGTCCGATGAATAAGCGCATCGCACCAGAAGTGGCGATGGGTATTCGCTCTCCATATGGTTCACAGAAGATCAATGAAGAGGGATCCTGGAACGAAGAGGGCACTATCTATTCGGTTTGCTATACGATGAAGAGAGCTACAGATGGCGATGGTCTGAATGGACTCTCTATTTCAGGTGCCATGGATAATGAATCGTTTGAGCTTCCCATGGAAAACAGACGCTTTAGTGTGGTACTACAGGCTGCCGGTTCGTTGAGTACAGGTTTTGAGGCAACGGCACGTATCGGAAAAGTGGTGCTGCAATGGAAGACTCCGGTACAAAATGCAAAAGATCTCTTGGGATACAATGTGTACCGCTACGCAGTGGATGAGGTCGGTGAAAGCATGGATACGATTCGTGTGAATGCGGCTTTGATTCATGATACCTTATATACCGATTATGAGGTAGTGCCCGGGATGTGTTATAATTATATGTTTACGGGAGTGAGAACGGATCAAACGGAGACAGATCTCTCGCAGGTAGTCTCTGTCGTACCATTGACGGCAATCCGCGGGGATGCGGATGGTGATTTGAACGTAGATGCGGAAGATGTAAACTCAACCGTACGATATCTCACCAATCAACATCCATGGCCGTTCATCTTTGATGCTGCGGATGTGAATGCAGACGACACCATTGATGTGACGGATGTGGTAGGCATTGCAAATATCATTTTGCCTTCGGACTCAGATACTTTTGCAGGGGCAAAAGCGATCTATTCGATAGAGAATGGAATACTCTATGTGGATTGTGCTGAACCGCTGGGGGGTATTCAGTTTACGATCCATGTATCTAAAAGTGATGCCGACTATATAGAGCCTCTGACCGCCTTGGATGGTATGGAACAAAGTTCCACATGGCTTTCTGAGAATGAGTTTCTCTTTTTGTCCTACAGTTTGAGTGGCAAGTGTATCCCAAGGGGAAAGACACCTATCATGTACGTGCGCGATGTCCCAGTGACGGATATTACTATTTCGGATGCGAAAGGTGGTACTGTTCTTGCAGAAGATATTGTGACCGGTAGTGTCTTTGAGAGACTTGGAAACAGCTTGTTGGCCTATCCGAATCCTTGCATTAATGAACTACATATCCCATATACCGTGACTCAAAACAAGGAGAGTGTGGTGGAGATTGAGTTCACGGATTGTATGGGACGTGTGGTTGACCGTAAGACCGTGCATGTGTCGGGAGCAGGAAGCTATGAGTATGTATGGCATCCTGCCGCCCGCATTTCAAATGGCCACTATCTCTATTCGTTACGTATCAACGGACAACGGATATTCTCTGAGAAAATGACATTAAGTAGAAAAATGGAATAGGCAGTAGAAGTTATATGACTTGCTTTCTCTATCTTTGCGGTGATTTACTATTAACGAATAAAACACCAACGAAAGACCATGAAGCACCTGCTGATTTCTCTCTCTTTTCTAGCCGGAACAGTGACTGCGTCCGGACAATTGCAACGTACTGACTATGTGAATCCTATTATAGGAACAAATGGCATGGGACATACTTTTCCCGGTGCCTGTGTGCCTTTTGGAGCTATTCAGCTAAGTCCGGATACGGACACGATCCCTCACAATGTGGATGGGAAGTATCAACCTGAAGTGTATGCGTATTGTGCCGGATATCAACACCGGGACAAGACGATTGTCGGCTTCAGTCATACGCACCTGAGCGGTACGGGCCATGCTGATCTGGGTGATATCCTTATTATGCCCACAACAGGCAAGTTGAAATTGAATCCCGGCACGGCAACTGATCCGGATGCGGGCTATCGGTCCCGTTTTTCTCACGACACAGAAGTGTCGACGCCCGGTTATTATGAGGTGATGCTGGACGATTACAAGATAAAGGCACAGCTGACAGCTACTGAACGTGTTGGTGTTCATAAATATACCTTTCCTTCAGGGGCGAACGGCCGGATCATTCTGGATCTGATTCACGGTATTTATAACTACGAAGGGAAGACCCTCTGGACCAACCTGCGGGTGGAGAATGATACTTTGCTGACCGGTTACCGAATCACCAATGGGTGGGCACGGACAAACTATACCTACTTTGCCATCTCTTTTTCCAAACCTGTCGTTGATTACGGCTATGTGGACAAGGGTGTGAGTAAGTATAATGGTTTCTGGAGGAAGTTTGATATGAAGCATAACTTCCCTGAGATCACCGGACGGGAGATCGTCTCTTATTTCAACTTTGATTTCTCTGCCGATCCTGTGCTGGAGGTGAAGGTCGCTATCTCCGGTGTAAGTACCGAAGGAGCTCTGAAGAACTTGCAGGCGGAAGCGGCTTCTCTTTCTTTCGATAAAGTGGCAACGAAGGCAAAAGAGAAATGGAATCGGGAGCTTGGAGTCATCGAAGTGCAGGGATCAAAAGATCAGTGTGCGATGTTTTATACCTCTTTGTATCATACGATGATCAATCCGTCGGTTTATATGGATGTGGATGGTAATTACAGGGGCGTGGATCATAACATTCATCAGGCGGATGGTTTTGCCAACTACACGATCTTCTCTTTGTGGGATACCTATCGTGCGTTTCATCCGCTGTTGAATATTATTGAGAAGGATCGCAACAAAGATATGGTACTATCCATGCTCAAACACGGCGAACAGAGTGTGCATAAGGCATTGCCTGTCTGGTCGTTGATGGGCAATGAGAATTGGTGTATGACCGGCTATCACGCTGTTTCTGTCTTGTCCGATGCCTTTGCCAAAGGAGCAGATCTGAACAAGGAAAAGATGCTTTCAGCAATGGTCAGCAGTTCGAATATCCCGTATTATGAGAACACGAAAGAGTATCTGGAATACGGATATATTCCTTTTGAGAAAAACGGGAGCGGGGTCTCTACCACACTGGAGTTTGCTTATGATGACTGGACGATCTACAACATGGCACGCAAAACAGGCAATAGAGCCGTGGCAGAACGCTACAAAAAGCGGGCTTTGAACTATCGCAATGTGTTTGATCCTTCGATCGGATTTGCGCGTCCGAAGTATGCCAACGGAGAGTGGAAAAAGGAATTCAGTTTGCTGAATACATCCGGTGAAGGTTTTATTGAGGGCAATTCCTGGAACTATTCGTTTTATGTGCCGCATGATGTTAAGGGTCTGATGACGGCGATGGGCGGTGAAAAGAAGTTTGTCGCAAAGCTGGATTCGTTGTTTACCATGGAACTTCCGGCAGAGTTTTATGCACATACCGAAGATGTGACGAAAGAGGGATTGCTGGGCAATTATGTGCATGGCAACGAACCGAGCCATCATATTCCTTATCTTTATGCATGGACAACGCAACCCTGGAAGACACAGTACTGGGTACGTGAGATCATGAATAAGATGTATAAGAACAATATCGACGGACTGTGTGGTAATGATGATTGCGGACAGATGTCCGCCTGGTATATCTTTACCGCCATGGGCTTTTATCCGGTTTGTCCGGGCAGCGATCAGTATGTGTTGGGAGCTCCTTACCTGCCTTATCTGAAGGTCGATCTGAAGGATGGGAAATATCTCGAGATCAAAGCTCCGAAGGTCAGCGATAAAAACCGCTATGTGAAGTCGGTCAAACTGAACGGAAAGCTCTATGAGAAGATGTATATTACTCATGCGGATATCATGAACGGAGGCGTCCTTGAGTTTGAAATGAGTTCGGCGCCGAATAAGAAACGGGGACAGACCGCGGATACGAAGCCTTATTCCTTGTCCGATGACCTGATATGGGATAACTATTTTGTGGGTGAGGTAAAGTTTGCAGACAAATCGCCGGAAACCAAAGGATCTCAGATCTATCATCAGATCATACCCGATCCGGACAGCTATATTCAGGAGAGTGCCCGCAAGGTGTTGCAGACATTGTATTTCTCGCCGGAGGATAGTATTCCCAAACTAAAAACGATCCGATACACCTTGAAAGACTATGACGGCATCTCAGGAAAGAGTGGTTCGGGTTCGATGGTTGCGATTGATTACAGCACGCGATGGGTGGAAAAGAGCTTTGGTCAGAATGACACCGCCAAAGTGGATTACGAAACACGCGGAGTGTTGTATCACGAACTGACCCATGCGTATCAGTTGGAACCGCAGGGGTGTGGCAGCTATGGTGACGGGGGTGCTTTTTGGGCATTCATCGAAGGAATGGCAGATGCCGTCCGATTGGCAGATGGCTGTTTCACAGCCAAAGATCGTCCCAAAGGAGGCACTTATATGAAAGGCTATCGCACGACCGGATTCTTCTTGTACTGGATTGCTCAAAATAAAGACAAGGACTTCTTGCGCAAGTTTAACAGGACAACCTTGGAGGTGATTCCATGGTCTTTTGACGGCGCCTTCAAACATATCTTCGGCCCTGATAAGAAGTATCAGATCGATGCCCTTTGGAAAGAATATCAGATCGCAATGGGTGATATAAAGGAATAGGAAGCTGATTGCCAAACGTCCTGAAGTCTGTGTGGTTTCGCAGCAGCGAAGTGAAAATTTGTCCTGAACGAAGCGAAAAAAACATCCTGATGTTTGTATCGTTTCATGAATGTGAAACGGAGCAAACGTCCGTATATTTGTCGACAAACATACGGACGAAACCACAAACGGAACCGTATGCTTTTGTAGAAACAATGAGGGGCATTCTAAGCAGGATGCCCCTCGTTGTTAACTCGTGATTGTCACGAAATTATTTCTTTTCCAGCTCTTCCCAGGCAGGAGGAGTGACGTTGAGTAGATTCTTTACGAAGAAGTCGAATCGTTTGTGATCCCCGTAGGCTTCGCCCATCGTATGGCCGGCTCCGGGAATGACCACCAGTTCAAATTCTTTGTTTGCCTTGATCAGCGCGTTTACCACTTGCATGGTGGAAGAGGGATCCACATTGTCATCCAGTTCGCCGACCAGCAACATCAGTTTGGACTTCAGGAGATGCGCGTTGACCGTATTCGAACTTTCTGCATAGTGAGGCCCCATTTCGCCCATCCACTGCTCGTTCCACCAGATCTTATCCATGCGGTTGTCGTGGCATCCGCAGGCAGCGTAAGAAGCTTTGTAAAACTCCGGATGGAAGAGAGCGGCACCCAATGCATTTTGTCCGCCGGCAGAGCATCCGAAGATGCCGACACGGTTGATATCCATGTACGGATATTTTGCCGCAGCCGCTTTGATCCATGGGATACGGTCTGCAAAACCGCCATCTTTGAGGTTCTTATAAATGATCTCTTCAAACGCTTTGGAGCGGAAGGAGGTACCCATGCAATCGACCTGAACGACGATGAAACCCAGTTCGGCGATATAAGACATGAAGCCGTTTAGTGTGCTGAAAGACTTTGGCACATACGCGCTACCCGGTCCGGCATAGATATATTCGAGTATCGGATAACTTTTCGAAGGATCAAAATTGGTCGGACGGTAGATCACGCCCCACATATCTGTCTTGCCATCGCGTCCTTTCGCAACAAACGGTTCAGGAGCCTGCCAGCCCGTTTTCAACAGTTCGCTGATATCCGCCTTTTCCAGTTCAAGGAGCAGTTTACCACTGTTTCCATCCCGAAGCACACTGACCGGAGGAACATTCACAGCTGAATAGCTATCGACGATATACCGGTAATCTTCTGAGAATACAGCTGTATGCGTACCTTTTCCATCCGTTAGTTTAACCAATCCGGTGCCGTCAAAATTGATCCGGTAGTAGTGGATGAAGTAAGGATCTTCCTCTTTCTCCATGCCATTGGCACTGAAGGTGATCTGTCGTTTTTTCTCATCCACCCGAATGATCTCCCTTACGTACCATTCCCCTTTTGTGATCTGGTTCTTTACCTTTGCCGTTGCGCGGTCATAGAGATAGAGATGGTTCCAGTTGTCGCGTTCACTCATCCAGATCATCTCTTTGTCCCCTTTCAGATCCAGACGGTAATGACGGTTATAGTTTACAAATGTCTTGCTTGTCTCATTGACCAAGGTGCGGATGGCACCACTGGCAGCGTCCATCTCCAGCACCTGATAGAGCTGGTGTCCACGCTTGTTGTATTCAAAAGTGATCGCTTTGCCATCCTCGTTCCAGCGGATATCCTCTGTACTGTATGCATTGGGGAAAAGTGAGTTGTCTGCTTTCAGTACTTTCTTTGTCTCCACGTTAAAGATACAGGGCACGTTGATAGCCAGCGTATCACCCGGTTTGAGATAGTCACGCGTATGTAACTTCGGTTGCAACTGATCTTTAGGCGAAGACTCGATCAGGGTGAGTGTCCTCATCTTGGGCGGAACGATCTGCATGGTTGCCAGATAGCGGGAGTCCGGCGACCACTGGATATACGCCGAATAGTAGTTCTCTGGTTTCCCATCCTGCGTCAGAGCAATCTCTTCCTTGCTCTCTTTGATGCGTACGTACAGGTTATCCTCTTTCAGAAACGCTTCCATCTTTCCGTCCGGAGAGGGGATGTTTCTGCTACCGCGCTGAAAGTCCCAGCTTCCCCAATAACCCCCACGATCACCGCGATTGCGACGATCGCGATTGTTGGCAGCCTCTCTTTTGGTCAGTTTACGATCCTTGAGCGAATAGCTCCAACGGGCGCTGTCAAAGCCAAACTGCAGCGTGTCTCCTTTGTCACTCACTCGGAGATTTTCCAGATTGAGACGAGCAGCATCGACTTTCTTGGTTGTTTGCTGAGCGAGTGCGTCCGCCAGTACTTTAGTGTCAAAGAGGGGCGATTTTTTCTTTTTGGCACTCTCTACCTTGATATATTCCTTTCCTTGCGGTGTCGTACGTTCGTACCAGAAAGTAGATGCATTGATCCAGATCGGTTTCACATCCGAGTAAAAGACTTTGTTTGCGGTACGGGTACGCAGGTCGTACAAATTCTTGTAATCCTGGAGTGTTCCTTGTGCCCATCCTGCACCGGTCATAAAGGCGAGGAGCAACAGGCATGCGATTTTTTTCATAGCTTGATGATAATTTAAAACAAGAGAGTGATGGTGTACTTTAATTTAGTTATTCAGAAACATCAGATCAATGCCTTCATCCAGACTGATCGGTTCGTAGCCGATCAGGCGACTGGTTTTGGCGATACTCATTCCACTGTGCATGGGTCGCGGAGTAGCTTCGTTCATTTCTGTGGTGGAAACCGGAAGTATCAGCGAACGATCCAGCTTCAGACGGTCAGCTACCCGAAAAGCAATTTCGGCAACGGAGACACAATCCTTTCCACAGAGATGAAAGATCCCATTACCTGTATATTCGATGAGTGCCTGCACTCCTTTGGATATATCGCCAACGTAGGTCGGGGTGCGGTACTGGTCTTTTACAACCTTGATCGTTTCTCCTTTTGTGAGTCGGTTGTACACCAATTGGAGGATGTTACCATGCTGTCCGGGCAGTGATTTACCATAGACAACACATACCCGTGCCACCGCCCAGTCGCAGCAACGGGCAGCAACGACCTGTTCGCTTTGGAGCTTGGTGATGCCGTAATAGTTGACGGGTATAGGCAGATCATCTTCGGTGTAGAGTCTCTCTTCTCCGCCATCGAAGACGAAGTCGGTTGAGAGATGAATCAGTCTGGCTCCATGCTTCTCACACTGCTCAGCAAGGTGTCCGACTGCCGTCACATTTGTTTCAAAAGCCTCCTCGTGATGTGTTTCGCAATAGTCCGGCACAGAGAGAGCGGAGGTGTTGATCACCACGTCGGGACGAACAGTTTCAAAGAGTTTAGCCACCGCCTTTGCATCGCGAATATCAGCAGAGACAAAAGCTGTTCCGGACAAGGGTGCTATATCAGGATGCAGGGAGCAGCCGGTGACCTGGTAATTGGAACAGGACGAAAGATCTGTAAAGATCTTCCGTCCTGTAAAACCATTGGCACCAACGATAAGGATATTTTTCATCGGCCTATTCATTATTCATTTACTTTCCATTCCAGAAGTGCGACCCTACCGTCTTTATCGGGTGTCGCTTCAATTCGCAATCCGGTGCTCTTCACTGTCTTGAAACTTACTTTGTTGTATTTGTCAAGTGCTACACCGTAGGCATCAGTCGTTTGCACCTCTTTCCAGCTTTCACCCTCTTTGTAAAATAGTTTCCAGGAAGCGGGAGCATCATAATGACTAAAAGGATTGCCGCAGTTGTCAAACTCGCACCAATAGACCTCTACTGAAGACATTTTCTCGGGATCCTTGAAGTTGTATTCCAGCACACTGACACCTTTTTCTCTGTCCATATGAAATTCGGTATACGGTTTGTCGAGATCGGAGGAACGCTTCGGCTCAAACTGGTCGTTGCTACCGTTGCTCCAAAGTGCGCGACTGGCAATTGTGTTCTTGGGACTATATACAGCGGCCTCTCTGGTGTCAGGGATCCAAACCATCATCTGATCCTTGCCACGATTGTTCCATGTTGAATAGGGAATGGCTTTGAAGTTAACCTCTTTATCGCCGTTTTCATTGCGTTGAAAAGCCTTTCCGGTAATGGTCATTACACCTCCCAACAGGGTCGGATCGAAGGTAGCCGACAATTCACCTCCTTGTGAGATATAGAGATTAAACAGGTAATCAGTCTCCTGATCTTTTTTCTCCAGACAGTACACGATCGGACCTCTTTCGATTGCCATCTTACCAAGATCTGCCGAAACATCATCTCTCGCATTTACCTGACGAATAGGCATGTCCATCTCGATCTCCACATTGTCACCACGCTTCCATGTGCGGTTGATCACGGCATAACCATCGACCATTTTAGGATGCACCACTGTCTTGTTTACCTTGATGATATACTTTGGTTGCTGATAATCCACGTAGTGATACAATCCGCCGGGAGTCACTTCATTGCGTTCCCAACCCGGAATGCGGAGATGCAAAGCAATAATCTGCTTCACTTCCGGATTGATGTCAAGCTCGATATTTCCATCCCATGGATAGTTCGTTTCCTGCTTGATTTTCACATCTTTGCCATTTACTTTCACCACAGATTCGCTTCCAATATAGAGATTTACAAAGAGGTGCTCTTTTTTGGTAGCATATACATATCCGGGAATAGAGGCCATGAAACGGGTTGCATTACTTGGACAACAAGCACAACCAAACCACGGTTGACGCTCATGCTGTCCGTTTGATTCCAATGGATTGTCATAGAAGAAACGGTCGCCACTCAGTGACACTCCTGAAATGACACCATTGTATAAGACACGTTCCAATACGTCAATATATTTGGCTTCTCCTGTACTAAGGAACATGCGCTCATTCCAATAGACATTGGATATAGCAGCACATGTTTCGCAGTATGCAGTCTGGTTGCCCAGATCATAATTAGGTCCAAAGCCTTCCCAGTCGCCACGTGAACCGATGCCTCCCGTGATATAAAGTTTTTTGGAAGCCATGTTATCCCAGATACGTTTCACAGCATCAAAGAGCAGTGTGTCTTTTTGCAGCGAAGCGACATCAGCAACGCCACTGTAGAAATAACCTGCCCGTACGGCATGTCCTGTAATCTCATCCTGTTGCAACACCGGTTTGTGATCCTGACTGTATGCATTGGGCTTATGTCCATCCGTGCATCGTCCGGCCTCGTCCACAAAATAGCGCGCCTGATCCAGATATTTCTGATCGCCGGTTACCTTGTACAGTTTTGCCAGACCCATTTCTACAATCGGATGTCCGGAAGGCCGGTGAACCTGTCCCTCGTTTGGACCAAAGTCTTTGCAAACCAGATTGGCGTTTTTGATCGCTACATCCAGCAATGTACGCTTGCCAGTTGCCTGAAAGTGAGCTACCGCAGCTTCATAAAGGTGTCCGCAGTTATACAGCTCGTGACTGTTGATCTTCTCCCAGCGACTGCTGCCAAACCATCCGCTCAGGCGGGTGCAGTTGTTTTGAAGTACGGTATAAAGATATCCATCGGGAGCCTGAGCCTTGGCAATCAGGTTGATCACACTATCCAGGTAGGCATCCAGTTTGGCGTCATACTGTACAGCCAGTGAATAAGAAGCCCCTTCTATGATTTTGTACGGATCGGTATCATCAAAAGGAAAGTCACCTTTCTGTTCGCCTTTGATCAATCCGGCAGCCAACGCAAAGTTGTCAAACCGGCCATTGATCTCAGATTGTTTGAAGGCAGAAGGGATGGAGACAGTACGGTTCTTCTCGATACGTGGAGCCCAGAACTTATCATTGATCTTCACGTTGGTAAAGGACACTTGCTGGATATCGAGAAACTCTTTCTTTGGTTCCCTCGTACAGCCCGCCACGACGACAGAGGCTGCGAATAATAGATTGATATACTTCATAATCAAATGATAAAATCTTATTTCTTATTAAATACATTGAGATCCCATTCATTGGTCCAGTGGATAACCGGTCTACCATCTTCCCACTCAATAGGCAACCAGATATACCGACCGTCGATCGCATTCTTTGGAGTCCAGCGATCTCCCAGATAGATAAACGCGTCTTTCTTTCCCTGAACCGGTAGAACATACGTACTTTGAGAGTCGAATGTTGTATTTGCTTTTTCGCCAATGGCAAAGTTGCCAAACTCTTTCCAGGGACCAAAGATATGATCAGCCACGGCACTATGTCCCGGATTGGGGTTCCAACCTGTGCAACCCGATCCAAAGAAGTAATACTTACCCTCTTTTTTGAATATGGCCGGACCTTCATACTGATGCATAATCAGGATGCGGGCAAACGTGCCGCTTGGGCGCAGGTAATCATCTGTCAGCAAAGAGACCATCATCGTGTAATTCTCTTCCGATGAAGCGATGTGATACGCTTTGCCGTCATCATCCACAAAAAGCTGCATGTCGCGAGCCATCTGTCCCCCTTTAAAGTCCCGTATAAAGAAACGGTCACGTAATGAATCGGTAGGCATTCCATCCGCATTGACCGGATACTTGCCGGCATTGGGACGGAAGCTCTCGACAAACGTAAACGGTCCGGTGGGAGCATCGCTCACAGCAGTAGCTGTACGAGCCGCAGCATAACCCTGACCTTTTAATTCCAGGTGAAACCACATCACATATTTCTTTGTCTTGGCATTGTAGATCACTTTCGGACGTTCAATCACACTGCCTATCGTGATATCAGATTGTGGATCTTCTGAGACTTTGAGAGCGATTCCCTCGTCTTTCCAGTTGTAGAGATCTTTGGATGAATAGCAGTGAACACCCACCTGTGCGGAGTTACCTCTTCCGCCTTCTACTTTGTGTTCGCCGTACCAGTAATACGTTTCGTTTGCTTCGTTGAAAAGAATGCCACCGCCGTGTGCATTGATATGCACACCGTTATTGTCCAACCAAAGCTGTCCCGGTGTAAAAGATTTGTACTTAGTTGCTGCGTTCGTCACCTGACAGAGAGCCAGGGAAAGAAGCAGGAGAAGTGAAAAATGATTTTTCATAGACTATTGAATAAATAAGGTTTCTAACGATGTTGTTGCGGCAAATATAGGGAATTAATTGGTAATCACTCATTCCTTTAATAATTATTGCAGGTTTTACACTTAATTCAGTACTAACTTTCGTCTCCGGACTTGCTTACTGTTGATCCAGATAGATGTTGAGATTGGTTTGATCCAGTTTCTTGTTCATCTCTTCATACCCCATCATGAAAATAGTGTCTACATTTTTAAGGTCGAATGTGCCGTATTGCAGTGCCTCTTTCATTTCAACCAGTATGTCGCACTGTTTCCTTTCCGAAACGGTGTTTGCACGAAACATGTAATGGTAGGTACGTTCAGCAATTTGCAGCATGGACTGTTTGTATTTTTTGGGAACCAACGGACTTGCATTTACTCCTATTATCGTGTCGCATATCGGGCGGATGGCTGAAACCGGAAAGTTGCGGAAGATGCCTCCATCCACATAATGAATCTCGTCAATCTGGATGGGTGCAAACACCACCGGTACACAACAGGAAGCCATCAGTCTGGGAGTCAGTTCGCCGGAATTGAATACCACGCTTTTGCCATGATCCAGATCCGTCGCAATGGCATAAACAGGAAGTGAGAGTTCCTCAAAGGTGTCCACCCCAAGCTGTTCATGCAGGAAATCCATAAATCGATGCGGGTTAAAGAAGCCCGCGATAGGCATGGTGAACTCGGCAAACATATTAAACTCTTTATGTTGGAACATTTCATAGATGTCGTGTGGGGTATGACCGGCTGCATAAAGAGCAGCGACAATCGCACCGGCACTGGTGCCTGCGATGATATCCGGTTTGAGCCCGTGTTCTTCAAGTGATTGAATGGCTCCGGCATGTGCAAATCCTTTGACTCCGCCACCACTCAGCACGAGTCCAAGCCTATATTTCTTTTTCTTGAATGCTTCCATACAGAATGCAAATTATTAGTGAGCAAAAGTACAATTTTATTCCAGTAAATCAGAAAATAGTATAACTTTGTCCGCCGGGATTAACATACAGTTCCGATACAGCCGGATAGAATACAACCTAAAGATAAGACCTATATGAAACATTCAGAAAAAGAACAATCAGTAAAAAGATTACAGTCTATTGATGCATTGAGAGGATTTGACATGTGTTGGATCATGGGGTTTCCTGCGATCATCTATGCTTTAAACTCTATTTTTGGAGGCGATGTTTGGATGTGGACCTCCGAACAGATGGAACATGTGCCTTGGGATGGCTTCCATTTCATGGATTTGATCTTTCCTCTTTTTCTTTTTATTGCGGGTGTTTCCTTCCCTTTCTCCCTGGATAAAAGACATGCGGCCAAAGAGCCGAATTCAAAGATCTATGGTCATATTGTAAAAAGAGCCTTCCTGCTTGTCCTTTTTGGAGCGATTTACAACGGCTTTTTAAACTTTAACTTTGACAGCACGCGTTATGCCAGTGTGCTTGCCCATATCGGACTGGCGTGGTTCTTTGCCGCACTGATCTTCATGCACATAGATCGCAAATACGTGATTGGATCTGCATGGATCGCCGGTATTATTGTGGGTTACGGACTTCTGACTCTGTTTGTCCTTGCCCCGGATGCAACCGGTACCAATCCGTTTGTGCCTGAAAATAATATATCCTGCTGGTTTGACCGGATGTTCCTGCCGGGCGTGTTGTATCGGGAAATCTTTGACCCTGAGGGATTATTGAGTCTGGTGCCTGCCACTGCGACCGCACTGATTGGTATGCTCTCCGGTAACTATCTGAAAGAAAAGAAACCTTCGCCGACGATGAAAGCAAAAATCCTTTGCGTAGTAGGATTCCTTATGCTTGCTACTGCTCTGATTGCCGGAATGATCATCCCCTTCAACAAAGCTCTTTGGTCCAGCTCTTTCACTCTGCTTACAGGCAGTATCAGCATCCTGCTGTTGGCGCTGTTTTATTGGGTTATTGATGTTCGTCAATTTACCAGATGGACCTTCTTCTTTCGGGTTGTCGGCATGAATTCCATCACAATCTATATGGCGAAACATATCATTGATTTTCAAGGAATCAATACCTTCTTTCTGGGCGGATTGGCATCGAAGTTATCGCCGGGGTATGGCTCTCTTCTGTTGAGTCTTGGCTATGTCGCTTGTTGCTGGCTGTTTTTGTACTTCCTCTATAAGAAGAAAATCTTCCTTAAGGTTTAGAAACTGCAAAGATGCCTCGCCATAAATCTCTTTTTTGGGTGCTTATTTTCTTTTGCATGCAACTGTATGCAAAGGATCTGAGCAGCAAACATCTATCCGGAGTCAGTTATTATGTCAACGCGCTTAAAGGAGACAAGACAGGAGATGGTAGTCTGAAAAGACCTTTCAGCTCACTGGAAGCTGTTAATCAGGTGCGTTTATTACCGGGAGACAAACTTTTTCTGGCGGGTGGACAGGTGTTCGAAGGGACACTTCGGATTCATGCCTGCAAAGGAACAAAAGAAGCTCCCTTGACCATTCGTTCGTATGGAAAAGGATGTGCGACTATTCATGCAAAGTCGAACACGGCATTGACTGTGGATTCTTCTTCGTATGTGCAGATTGATCATCTTATTGTAAAGGGAGACGGGAGACTGTCAGGAAATGATGGTTCGGGGATAGACGTTAAGTATTCAGATCATCTCACTATTGATCATGTTGAGGCTTCCGGTTTTCTGTGGAACGGTGTCTGTACCTATGGAGGAAGTGATATACAATTGATGCGGATCGTTGCTTATGAGAATGGATTTGCAGGTATTCATGTGACGGGTCCCTGGTCGCACAAAGAGGTGCGAAATGTTTCCATTACAGATTGTGTGGCAGAAAATAATCCCGGCAATCCGCGTATAAAGGATAACCATAGTGGCAGTGGCATCCTGGTGTCTCACGCCACAAAGGTTCTGATCGAACGTTGTGAAGCGATGAATAATGGATGGGATATGCCTCGTCCCGGTAATGGCCCTGTGGGCATTTGGGCGTATGAGTGCGATAGTCTCACCATCCAATATTGCTACTCTCATGATAATAAAACCTCTGCGGAGGGGAAAGATGGGGGAGGATTTGATTTTGATGGTGGAATTACTAATTCCGTGATGCAATATAACCTCTCAATGAACAACGAAGGAGCCGGATATGGACTATTCCAGTTTGGTGGCGCATCCCAATGGAATCATAATGAAGTGCGGTACAACGTGAGTATTCATGATGGGAAGAAGAATTCTCAGGCCGGTTTTTTTATCTGGTGTGACCCTTTTAATAAGGATATTCCATTGTCAGGCAGCAACATTCATCACAATGTCATTATTAACCGGTATGGACATTCAGTCTCTTTTGAGACCGGATATTCTTCGGGATTACACTTTTATGAGAATACCTTCTACCTTACCGATGAGGGCACCGAACATATTCATGGAGATTACACCCGGGATGGGGTGACTTTCAAACAGAATGTTTTTTGGTCTGAAAAGGAAGAAAATGAAGGAGTTGCGCAGTCTGTGGTCAGGGAAGACCCCGAAGCAAAGTACATGAAACAACGATTCCGTATTCCGGATAAGGTTCGAATCGCACGTATTAAAGAGATCGTAGATTCTTTTCTCAAGGAAAAAACCGGAGAGTAGCAATAATAAAATTATATTTGCAGCTTCTTTGACAATCGGGTCAACCGACTATCAATGATAAAAGTTGAAATCGAACTATTTTTCGAGATACTATTATCTCACTATTTAAAACAAATCTTATATGCGTAAAACAGCACTTCTTTTACTGTCATCATGCTTGCTATTTTCAACAGGCAACTATGGGCAGGAAACCGCGAAGGTAAATGACTGGGAGAATCCAGACGTGAATGGCATCAACAAAGAAAAAACACATGCGACCTTTTGTTTGCCAAGCGAAAAACAGAGCAATCCACAAATTGTTTCACTCAACGGACTCTGGAAATTTAAGTGGTCGAAAGACCCTGCTTCCCGTCCGGCAGACTTTTACAAAATGGATTATTCTGTTTCGGAATGGACAAATATCGTTGTACCCGGCAACATGGAGATGCAGGGATTTGGTATTCCCATTTATTCCAACATCGGCTATCCTTTTAAAAAAGATCCTCCATTTGTAACCGGCGAACCTCCGGCAAACTTTTACAGCTATTCCAATCGTAATCCGGTAGGCAGCTATTGTACCACAATTCAGGTGCCTGAAGAGTGGGGCGACAAACAGGTGTTTCTGAATTTTGCAGGTGTACAATCGGCCATGTATGTCTGGATCAATGGACAAAAAGTGGGATATAGCGAGAATTCAATGTCTCCTGCCGAGTTTGATATTACTTCTTTTATTCATAAAGGAGAAAACAAGCTTGCGGTTGAAGTGTATCGTTGGTGCGACGGCAGCTATCTTGAAGATCAGGATATGTGGCGTATGAGTGGTATTTTCAGGGATGTGGATCTGTTTATACGTCCGAAGACTTTTATTCAGGATTTTACTGTAACTGCCGATCCCGATAAGAACTACGCTAACGCGCTTGTGAAAATAAAGGCGAATATAGAAAACAGATCGGGAAAGAAAGTGAAGAACCTGAAGGTGGAAGCCCGGATAACCGGTACGACCACTTCCGGCAAGTTTGTCTCGATAGATTTGTCAAAGAAACTTTCCGCTGGTGCTTCTGCAGACAATCAGATTGAACTGGAAACAATACTGAATCAACCACTGATCTGGTCCGCCGAACTGCCTCATCTCTATGATCTTCAATTGACTCTGAAGGGTGAGAAGAACGCGATTCTCGAAACGATTCACTGGCGGTTTGGTGTGCGAAAGATCGAGTTGCACGGCGAACTCTTTACAATTAACGGACAAGCAGTCAAACTCAAAGGTGTCAATCGACATGAACAACATCCACGTACAGGAAAGCATGTGGACAGACAAACGATGGAGCGCGATATGATACTGATGAAAGAGGCGAACATCAATATGATCCGTACCTGCCATTATCCTGATGATCCTCTGTTTTACGAATTGTGTGATACCTATGGTTTTTATGTTATGGATGAGACAAATCAGGAAACCCATGGATTTGGAATCGGAAATAAAGAGCTGGGTGATAATCCTGTGTGGCTAAAATCGCACGTGGAGCGGGCTGTCTCACTGGTACAACGGGATAAGAATCATGCTTGTGTGGTCTTCTGGTCTTTGGGCAATGAAGGAGGGAAAGGAAGAAACTTTGTAGCGATGGCTGACACAGTGAAAAAACTCGATTCGACCCGTTTGGTCTATTCAGATAGTGACAGGGATGTTTCTTCGGTTTATGATGAGGGGTATCTGCATCCGGACCAACTGAAACAGCTTGGAGAAAGAGTGACCGACAGACCTGTTTTCATGCGGGAATATGCTCATGTGATGGGTAACTCGGGGGGTAATCTGCCTGAGTATTGGGAGGTAATATATGGGGATTCCAGTTTGCTGGGGGCTGCTGTCTGGGAATGGGTAGATCAGGGTCTGGTTAAAAAGAGAGATGGTTCGCCTTTGAGATATGAAGGAAATCCGGCCGATTATACGCTGAAGGACGACGAGTTCATCGCCTATGGAGGCGATTTTGGGGACAATCCCAATGATAATGTTTTTTGCATCAAAGGATTGATCTCATCAGACCGTGTTCCTAATCCGCATTATTACGAAGTACAGAAAGTGTATCAGCCGGTTCATTTCCAATTGGTATCGGTCAATCCTCTTACAGTCAAGGTGACGAACTATCATAACTTTGTTGCTCTGGATCAGTTTGATCTGGTCTATGAATTCACGTCAGACGGGAAGCGTATCCAAACCGGCAAACTGGCTTCCGTTTCATTGCTTCCGGGTAAATCGGGTACGATTGAGATTCCGGTACCGGATGGATTCAAT
>JAQUTK010000011.1 GCA_028709785.1 Bacteroidales bacterium | reverse complement strand
CAAAGGTATGACGTATTACAAATACAACTTTACCAAATCCTCCACGGATCGCATCATAAATGGAATAATCCATAATTGTCTCTCCATTTGGGCCCAATCCGTCTAATTGTTTCAAGCCACCGTAGCGGCTACCCATTCCGGCTGCTAATACAAATAATGTAGGTTTCATACGTTTCTAGATATATGTATGTTATTAAAAACTGAAAGTGCGGCAAAATTACAAAAAAAACCGATAGCATGCATTCATTCGCAAAAAACATTTCCCAATCAATAGATGCAGTTAATCGGGACGGATTTATTACTTTTGCAAAAATTAAACCAAAAAGAGTATGAGAATGATTTTATTTGCTTGTTTGACTGCTATTTGCATATCAATGTCCTCCTGTCAGGGAAAACAAGAGAGCGGTTCAAACGAAAATACGAAATTGCTGATTGAAACTGATCTCGGAAATATGAAGGCAATGCTCTATGATGACACTCCTCAACATCGTGACAATATAATTAAACTGGTCAAGAAAGGGTATTACGACGGACAATTATTTCATCGTGTTATCAAGGATTTCATGATACAGACCGGTGACCCTCAAAGTAAGGATGCCAAAGAAGGAGCACGGTTGGGCGATGGTGGTCCCGGTTATACGATCCCTGCTGAGATTGTTTTTCCAAAGCACTTTCATAAGAAAGGGGCACTTTGTGCTGCCCGACAAGGAGACGATGTTAATCCTGATAAGAGTTCTTCCGGATCACAGTTTTACATTGTTTCAGGATCAATGCAAAATGATTATACGCTCGATGTGTTAGTGATGACCCGTATGAAACAAAAACACGAAGAGGTTTTCGGAAAATATGTACGTGCAAATAAAGACCAGTTTGTAAAACTGAGTGTCGCCAACGATACAACAGCCATAAAAGCGTTGCAAGATTCTCTGATTGGTCTCACAGAGAAGGAGCTAAAAAAATATCCGTTTGAAATAACCCCTGAGCAAAAACAGGCCTACTGTTCCGTTGGTGGATCTCCACATCTGGATGGAAACTATACTGTGTTTGGAGAAATCATTGAGGGTCTCGATGTTGTGGATAAAATTCAACAGGTCGCAACAAGTGAATTTGATCGTCCAGTGAAAGATATTCGTATCATCAAAATATCAATCCTCAAGTAATATATGTTCGCAATACAAAAACACACACTTGCCAACGGACTTCGTATCCTTCACACCAAAGACACCAGTACACAAATGGTTGCCTTAAACATTCTTTATCAGGTTGGAGCAAAAGACGAAGATCCGGACAAGACAGGTTTTGCACATCTCTTCGAACATCTGATGTTTGGAGGATCATGCAATATACCTGATTATGACGGACCTTTGGAAAATGCCGGCGGCAATAACAATGCATGGACCTCTAATGATTTTACAAACTTTTATCTGACGGTACCTGCACAAAATATTGAAACAGGATTTTGGCTTGAATCAGACAGGATGTTGGAGTTAGCTTTTTCGGAAGAATCATTGAAAGTTCAAAAGCAAGTGGTTTGTGAAGAGTTTAAGGAGAACAACCTGAATGAACCTTATGGGGATATTTCTCTGTTGTTCCGACCTCTCGCTTATAAAAGCCATCCTTATCAATGGAGTGCCATAGGTAAAGAACTTTCTCATATTGAAAATGCAACATTAGAGGATGTAAAGGAATTCTTTTATAAATGGTATGCGCCCAATAATGCGATTCTTGCAGTAGTGGGAAATGTGGAATTTGAGGAGGTCGTGCGATTAGCTGAGAAATGGTTTGGTCCTATTGAACGTCGCAATGTACCGGTGCGCAATCTGCCCAAGGAGCCTCTCCAGACTGAACCTCGGTTTCTGGAAGTTGAAAGAGACGTGCCCAGTGATTGTTTGGTGAAAGGATATCATATCTGCGACTATTTTGATCCCGACTATTACACATTTGATCTGATCTCTGACCTGCTTGCCAATGGTAAGTCATCCCGTTTGAAACAGGAACTGATTATGAGAACTCCCTCTTTCAGTGAGGTGGATGCATACATTTCAGGCAATATTGACTGCGGACTGTTTTACCTTACCGGTAAACCTCTTCCCGGAATATCTCTGGAAGAGTCTGACCGATTAATCACTGCAGAATTGAATAAGTTGCTGGATGAACCGATCCCCGAACATGAATTGGAAAAGGTGAAAAATATCTTTGAATCGAATACACTTTTTTCCCGAATGAGTTATTTGAACAACGCCTCCGCGATTGCAAGAGCCGAAATGACCGGCCAGGCTGAAGACATTTTTTCAGAGATCGATAAATATCGCGCAATAACAGATACGGATGTGAAGCGGGTCATACGTAAATACCTCCACCCCAATAACTGTTCGACTTTGTATTACCGTGCAAAAAAGAAATCAAAATAGAAGCCTGATTATTTTAAGGCTCTTGTCTTTCTAACAATAAAAAACCGGCTCTCCTTTTAAGGGAGCCGTTTTTTTGTATTGGTAAAGGAATACTATTTATTCCATAATCTTATTACTTCACAGCTTCAGTTTCTTCTAATTGTTTCAAACGGAATAATGCCTCAATGTAATAATAATCAGCATAAATGATTGAAGCATCTATCTCCGAATGATTGGGCCAGTGCCCGGTTGAATGCAATAAGAATGAAGGTTTACTTTTTCTACTTTGATACGCGTCCGAGCTCAGAGAAGCAAGCATCTTTTCTGCTGCCTCGCGATACTCAGTCCCTTTCTTTGCATTATCTGTCAAGGTGGATAACTCCAATAAAGCAGATGCAGTAACACAAGCGGCAGAGGCATCACGAGGAGCATTCGGAATAGCCGGATCGTTGAAATCCCAATAGGGAATCGCATCATCCGGCAGGTTTCTCAAATAAACATCTGCCACATTTTGCACAAAACGAAGATACTTCGGGTTTTTAGTTTCCCTATAGCATACTGTGAATCCATAGATTGCCCATGATTGTCCTCTTGCCCACATTGATTCATCGGAATATCCCTGATGAGTCACTGCTTTGAGAAGATTACCGGTTAGTGTATCATACACAGCCACATGATAGGAAGTGAAATCCGGACGGAACTGACATTGCATGGTTTTGTCCGCATGTGAGACAGCGATGTCATAAAGGGCACGACTTCCACCATTCTTGGAAGCCCAAAAGAGCATCTCAAGATTGATCATATTATCCATAATGGTATTGTGAGGCCAGTTTCTGTTTTTGACTTCACGGGGCCATGAAAGCAGTGTGCCTACTCTCGGATTATAAAGAGTCGCAAGTGTGTCAGCGGTCTTAAGTATGATTTCTTTGTAAGCCGGATTTTGAGTAAAGCGATAGCCATTGCCATAGCTACAGAATACTAAGAAACCAAGATCATGATCATACGCAGGTATATTTGCCAGAAACCCGAGTGAAGCAGTAAACTTTTCCGCCTCAGCTTTTATTACCGGGTCTTTCGTGTATGCATAATCATACCACAAGATACCCGGCCAAAAGCCTGCGGTCCATTCCTCTTTTGTTGCTTTCCGGAGACTCCAATGCGACAGACTGTCCATGATATTGCGCGGCATGAGCGTATAATCAATAGCCGAATCACTCTTGAGATCAGTCAATGTACGTTTGGTTTGCGAAGCACAATAATTTAGTGCATCATTTACTTCTGCCAAATCCATACGTCCGGAAGAACAAGCCAAAAAAGGAACCAGGAAAATACTTAAAACGAGTTTCTTCATAAATAGTTTACTTTGCGATCTTCACGCCAAAAGCACAATATGTCAGATACAATACACAAACAAGAATAACAAAAACACCACCGATAATACCAACGGTATCAGTTGCGAGTCCGATAGCGGGAGTCACAGCACCTCCACCGGCTACAGCAGTAATCATCAATCCGGAAATCTGATTTGCTTTTTCCGGACGAGCCTGAACTGCCATTGAATAGATAATCGGAAAAATACAGGATGCAAGGAAACCGATGGCACCGATGCAAACAAGATTGACTGTTTCGATTTCAATAAAAGCCAGAACTAACACGGCAGCAATACAAGCCATGATATTTACTTTGAAATATTTCATCGCAGCAATCTTTGTCATCAGAAATGCGCCAAGTAAAGCACCCACCGTACGACTAAAGAAATAGACCTGAGGAGCTATGGAAGCAGCCTCTTTTGACCAATCAAAACGCGAAATCAATATTTTTGAACTGATAAAATTAGTTGCCACATCAACTCCTACCACAAAGAATATTCCTAAGAACAACAGTAGAATCGTGTTATCTTTCAACAGAGCAAACGTTTCACTCATCGCAGAGCCGGATTCTGTTTTTTCCTGTTCTTCCCGCTGTATCGGCGTAAAGAAAAGCCATAAAGCAGAGAGGATTGTGATTGTGCCAAATATTGGGAAGAAATAATACCACTTTTCCGCTCCAAAGTAATTAACAGAAAAGACAACAATGGAAGGACCAACTAACGAAGAAACAGCTTTTACTACCTGTCCACCGGTCAGACTACTTGTCAATAATTTCTTATTCGTAATCACATTATTCAGCAACGGATTCAATGAGACCTGAAGGATTGCATTACCAATACCGAGCAAGGCAAAAGCCAGCATACAAGTCACACTGCTGTAAAAGGCTAATGGAATAACCATTCCGACAACTGTAACCACCATACTGAGTAGCACCGTATTCTTACGGCCCCATTTGTTCATTTTTACACCAATAGGAATACCCAGAAAAAGGAACCAGATAAATACCATCGAAGGAACAAATCCGGTCATCGTGTCAGACCAGTTAAATGCTTCTTTCACATAATCGGAGGAGATACCTACGATATCACAAAAGCCCATTACAAAAAAACCGAATAACACCGGAAGTGCTTTCATCATTGCATTTTCATTTTTCATTTTGCTCAACTAATTAGAATTAAGATTTTATTTTGTTATACGGAACCAATCCACATCTACCCAACCACGTTTTGACGTGCCACTAGGATTCGTTGCAAACAATCCTGTTTTTGCCCCGATCCATTTGCCTTGGCGCGCCTGAAAAGGCTGACCAACCTGAGTGAACGTCTTTCCGTCGTTACTGAAGGCAAAGATACATCTTCCTCCTTGATTAACAGTTAAGCGCATGAAAATTGTACGAGAAAATATAGATGGTCCGATGTCATTCTCCGGTTTTGCTGGAAATGATTCTAGTATAATCGTCTGTTCGGGATTCATTTGCTCAGCATCTTTACATAGGGTCTGTTGCAAAACAAATTGATCGCCTTTCTTCTCCAAAGCCAGATAACAATAGTCCCACCCCATCACAATCAAACCGGCTTTTTCACCTTCTTCAAGGGTTGAGACCTTCAACTTAGTCGTAGCTGTAAACTCTTCTGCCGGGAATTTTTGAAGTAAGAGGTTCGGAACTTCCCAAAAGTTGATAAACGAATCAGACAGCGTATGACCATAGATTCTCATAAATCCCATTTGTGACGGGAAACCAAAATTATCCTGATAGTTTGCATGCCACTGCCATTGCAAACCAAGTTGGCGGGTATCAAACTCATCACTTTCAATAGGTGTCTCAATAGGATATACGGCTCCTACATTAGGCTTTTTATATCTGCTCACCGGTTCACCGCACCCATCACCGTCTTTATCCGTTCCAATCACAGGCCAATCATTTATCCACTTTACCGGATTGAGATGTATGACTCGTCCGTACATCATTTTATCCTGAAAGTTAATAAACCAGGACTCTCCTGTCTGAGTCTCTACCAAGCCGCCCTGATGCGGACCATTGATATTCGTATTTCCCTGAGCCATCACTTTCTTTACTTCATACGGACCATAGATATCTTTCGAGCGCATGGCAAGTTGCCATCCCTGTTCGACACCTCCGGCAGGAGCCATAATATAATAATAGCCCTTTCGTTTGTAGAACTTGGGTCCCTCAACCGTATGGTCTTGCGTTGCATTTCCGTCAAAAACCATCACGGGATCAGAGATTGCTCTTTCGCACTTTTGATCCAGTTCTGTAACAGTTAATATGCTATTGATTCCACTTCGACTGCCAGCCCATGCATTGACTATATAGACTCTCCCATCCTCATCCCACAGAGGGGTAACATCAATCATCCCTTTGCCCGGTTTAACAAGTAATGGTTCGCTCCAATCACCGGCAGGATCTTTTGCTTTGATTCTGTAAATGCCAAAGTCCGGATCTCCCCAAAAAATATAAAACTCGTTCTTGTAGTAACGAATAGAAGGAGCCCAAACACCTTTTCCATGTCGGGGTGCATTGAAATATTCCTTAGGAAGCTGTATTTTCAAAGCATGATTAATTAGTCTCCAGTTTACCAGATCTTTAGAATGAAGAATGGGAAGACCGGGTACACAATTAAAGCTGGAAGCTGTCATATAAAAATCACCCCCAACAGCACAGATATCAGGATCTGAATAGTCAGCATGAAGTATCGGATTGATATAAGTTCCATCACCCTGATCAGATACCCAGACCTCTGACACATATTTCTTTTGTGCGAGGACATTGGTTCCACACAAAAGAGCTGAGCATAAAAACATCAGACTCTTGAACCATCTATATTTTGTCTCTTTCATTTATCAAACACTTTAATAAATTCATTTTGTTCCCTGATCAGCATACAAATCCACCGGATAAGTTCCTTACAAACAGACATGTTGTTACTTTGAAACTTTCGATACTTTCTCAAACCGTATCGCTACTCCTCCACTCGCTTTCAATGCAAACCGCAATGTTTCTCCAGCCATAATATTCTTTATGGAAACACGTACATGCGTAGATGAATCGACGGTATCATCATCTTCGTAGATATGTGCCGTGTATTTCTTCCCTTTTTCCAGAAAAGTTGTCGGCACGGTAATCTGACGCGCTTTCGTATTGGTTATAGCACCAAGAAACCAATCGGTTCCTGTCCGACGGGCCGTAATGACATACTCTCCTATCTCACCGTCTATCACTTTTGAATCATCCCAAACAGTCTTTACCTGATCGAAGAACTCAATTTCCGCTTCTCCTTTATAGTGAGCCGGCGAGTCATACCAATAGAAGAATTGTAGCGGACTGTAAAACACAACCGACAAAGCCAGTTGATGAGCATGCGTATTCTTGATTCGTTTATTATAATAGCAGATAGTATAATCAGCCGGACCAGCCAGAAATCGGGTGAAAGGGAGAATCGTATTGTGAGTTGCATCCGGCATCTCTTCATTACCACGAATACCTTCTTGTGTCAATAGATTGGGATAGGTTCGGCTAAACCCTGTTGGACGATACTCATCGTGAATATCAACCATCAGTCCGTATTCTGCACATTTCTTCACTGCATCATGCAACCAGGTAGTCCAAAGTTGGTTGCCAACCTGTACAAATCCAAACTTAATACCTTTTATTCCCCATTTCTTATAAAGTGGCAGAAGTTCATCCAATTGCTGATACAAAGCACGCTGATTGACATAAATCCATACCCCAATTCCTTTTGAGGATGCATAGGAAATTATCTCCTGCATATTCAGATCTTTCGTTTCTGTCACTTTTGTTGCATCCGAACCCATCTTCGCTTCCGGACCGTACCATCCAGAATCCATATGTACATACTGAAGGTTGCGCGACACAGCAAAGTCTATTGCAGCCAACATCTCTGATTGTTTAAGTCCGCTTCGGAACGCCTTTCCGGGTTTGATCCAGGAAGGATCTTCAATGGCACAAGGAGGATTCAGATTCAGAATGATATCTTTGTCTGCGATCAGATCAACAGCTTTCTCACCCACCATAATTACACGCCAGGGAGTCTGATAAGGTGATATCACATCCACACTGCTGTACAATGAGCTCTGCAAGGTATTGGGCTTAGTTTCATTCAATCGGAACTTCATCCGCGCATAGTTTGTCATGCATGCCTCTGCCAATGCAACCGTTTGACCACTTTTGAGCTTTAATGTCAAAGGTCGTTCCGATTCATCATTCCATTGTTTTAAAGGAAGCAATTCATAAGGTCCTTGCGCCCATCGCTCATAATATGCCATCGTACCTTCCGGAAATGTGAACTGCGTTTGCTCGCCGGTAATATGTAAGAAAAGTCCGTTGGTTGTCTCAGGAAAGAAATAACAAAAAGCGACACCTTCATTATAGGCTCGCACCATGATATCCAAATAATAGCTCCGACGTTTATCATAGCCTCCTTCTACTGCTCCCGCATCCCCACCTTTCTGAAACTTTAGCGTCATTGCATTATAATGATCAACGATCATTGTACGTTCACCATAAAGCGGTTTACATATCGTATCGACCGAGTAGCGATCAACCGCTTTCATTGTCAGGTTTTCACACCAAAGATTACACATATCATTAGGTATAGCCAAAGCCGATTCAAATAATTGATTTTGTATTTGTATGCCCAGTTCAGACTCTTCAATTATCATCTTTCCATTAAACGAAAGGTCATAATACATCTGTTTCGTGCCATCTGCATTTTGTTTCTGACAAAACGTAAAACAGTATCGACCATCCGGAGAAATCAACTTTTGTTTGGTTTCGGGTATCAATGTCTGAGCGAAAGTTGTCAGAGCAACCGAGGCATATAATAGTAGTATTAAAACACTTTTTCTCATGATAGATTAGCTGATCTTATTTGAACTGAATATTTTCCACATATCGTCCTACAGTAGCCCCGAGATCTTTTATTGACTGAACCTTCTTGCCGTTAATTACCACATTCTCAAAGGTAATATTTCGTATGAGATTATTGGCGTCATGTCCCTCAAACACAGATGGGTTCTCACCATAACCAGTATAGGTGATATTTTTAAACAATACATTTTCGATGCCTCTTCCGGGAGCCTTGTTATATTTCGGATTATATAATACTCCCATATGAAACAACTGTCCTTCCTGGATAGATTCAACTCGTATATTATCAAAGGTCACATTACGGACCAGATTCTTATCCCCTACACCAAAAGCCATGCAGCCCTGATAAAGTCGGTCGTCTTCATCTTGTTCAAGAATATCGATATTCTCAAAATGCAAATTCTCTATGACTTCCCCTTCTCCTTCGCCATTGCCATGTCCACCGATATTGATCGGGTGAGCAATATCAGCCCATACCACCGAATTACGTACTTCCACGTTCTTTACATCGCCATAATAATTCCAGCGGTGTCCATAAATCGCAATGCAATCATCCGAGTTGCGCATAAACACATTGTCTATCAACACATCCGAACAGGACATCAAATCTATGCCGTCACTCCAACCTTTACAGCTGAATGATTTCAGATTACGAATCGTCAATCCTTTGGTTTCTCCCCCATAGACCGTATAATGATCCGGATTTACGACAGTAATACCGTCAATAGTTACATTTTTAGAATGCGTCACTTCAATTCCTCGTTGCGGGTGATCAATAACGCCCCGCCCGATAATACGTACATTTTCCGCTCTGTCTACTACCAATTTGGCTTTGACAATTGCTCCTGGAGCAAGATAAACAGTTGTATTGGAAGGTATGTGAAACTCTATCCCGGGAAGATCATCGGGTTTGTGCTGACCCGGCCCGAAATACATGACGTTCTGCGACGCTTTCGTATATGTCTCGGTCTCCAAAGGATTGGCAAAAAGGTGTAGATTATGGAGGCGATCCCCATTAAACTCAACAGAAAGATACTGCGGCTTATCAAGCTGAAAAGTGATGGTATTTGCTTGTTGCTTGTATGCTATCTTCTTACTGAATGGACGGATTGCCACATCCTGAATAGTGCCATTGTTTTTCTTGACCATTACTTCTACCGTTGAGCCCATATCAAACTGTACCATGGATGAATTTTGCACATCATCCATATCTACCTGTACCTTGTATTCAAACAATTCTTTCCATTCTCCTCCAGGCACACGGACTCGTACCGTATAATCATCATTATGGGGCATCCCATCTCCATAAGTAATTAACTGTGCGGTTACATTCATACCGAATACAACACATAGAAGTAAACAACAAAGAACTCTTTTCATATTATCATAAATTATTATATACACTGTCTAAGGGCTGTTCGCATCAACTTTCTACCCAAAAAGAGATGATTCTCGACTGTTCGCGGACTTAACTGCAATTCTTCTGCAATCTCTTCAATTGACTTCTCATCATATCGGCTCAATCCATATATCATCTTCCGTTTTGAAGGAAAGTTCTCAAGGATCCTACGTTCCATTTTGGCCAAATCTTCTGTCACCAAGACTTCCTCTGTTTCATTCGTATAGGTAATTACCTGATCATAGAGGCAAACTGTAGCTTGCTTATGGACATAATAATGTCGTATATAGTCAGTAACAATATTACGTGCAATCGTAAAAATAAAATATTTCACAGTACTGCATTGAATCATTTGTTGATAATCAAGCAACCGCAAAAAAACATCTTGAGTCAAGTCTTCCGCTTCCTGAGGGCGGTTAATGCGAGAAGCTATATAAACAAGCACCTTCTGATAATATTCAGTATATGCAGCAGCTATCACATTAGAAGATTGAGTTGTATCCGGATCTCTTTCCATAGCAATTTGATTTTGTTCGGATGCAAAAATAGTTATTGAACAAAAGACAAAACGAAAAGAGAATACCAAAAACATCTCAAAGCATTATTCAAGACACATTTAAAATCAACTCTTTGATATTAAAACAGTTACAATACAGTCTCAAATAATTGGGAATAACTATCAGAGACTCTGCATATACTCATTCGGAGTAATTCCAGTCACTTTTTTGAAAGACCGGAAGAAAGAGGCCCGCGAACTAAAGCCGGCCTTCTCTGCCAAAGTAGATAAGGTATAGCGGGCATATTCCGGATTAGTTGCCAATAATTTAAACTCTTCTACACGATACGCATTGATGTAATCATAATAAGACTGATTGAGATACTGACTGAATACAAACGAAAGCGCATGAGAGGAACAGCCAACAGCGTGAGCAAGATCAGAAATCTTCAAATCTTTATTGAGATACAGCTTCTGTTCTTGCATGCAAACGGATAGTTTATCACAAATTGCGTTACGTTCTTCTTCACTTAACCGGGCATGTTTATATTTTTCATCCTGTTTATGCTCTTCCTCTGAAGTAGAGAGACTCATTTCTTTTGAAACAGACACCTTTTCTCTGTTTCTTTTCCGGAAAAAGTAGGTTGTGGCCAGAAAAACAAGAGTGAGGAGTAGCGCAGCAAAAAGCCAAGTACGCGAAGCTGCTGAAAGATAGTCAATTTCAATCTTTAAGCTCTTTTCTGATGCCGGTTTTCCTTGCAATCGTACCCGAAAAGTGAATTTCCCCGAAGGTAAATCGTGATAATAGATTTCATTTCTTCCGGACAAAGTGACCCATTTATCATTCACACCATCCAAACGACATTCAAAACTGGTAGCTGATAACAAAGAATAGGACAAATCGCTAAAACGAATCAGAACATTGTTTTTTTCTTTTTTCAGTTCAAGAGCTTCATTTTGCCGGATATTATTTAATAGTTTTTCATCCAAAGGATTGCCGTTCACCTGAATCTCTGTGATCACAATGGGGTATGGAAATCTGTCATCTGCACTCATCTTGGCAGGATCCACATAAAGAAGTCCCTTGTCATTACCAAACCACAATACACCATTTCTATCTTTAAAACTAGCGTCAGAGTTAAAAACAGATCCGGGTAATCCATCGGCAAATGTAAAAGTCTTATAGTCGGTCCCCGATGTATCCACAGCTATAATACCACCTTTACTCCCAAACCAGTATCTGTTCTGATAATCACTCTCCATGGAGATGAAAGTGGTATTCTGAAACTGTTTTGTAGGCTCATACAATCCAAAACGGGTCATCATTGGATCCGAAAAGAACAATTGTCCCTGATCCGGGAAGAAGAGAATATTTTGTTGATTATCCTCTTTTATCACTTTGATAATCTCTTTATTGCAGAATCCGTTAGGGAAAACATCGGCTCGAACAGTTCCAGATTGAGGATCAACGATACAAAGTCCATTCTCCGTAGCAACCCATCCTTTTCCGGTTGAATCAAAATAGATATAATAGACGTTTCCTGCAGGCATCTGAGAGTTGGTACTTGTATAAGCAGTGATCGTTTTTTCCCCTTTTTTATAACAATAGACTCCTTCAGAAGTCGCAATCCACAAATTACCGGATCTGTCTTCTTCAAAATGAAAAACATGTCCCCGTTGAAAGACTCTTTCACTGAAAGGGCGAGTGACTGAGAGTGTTTTGGTATCCAGCACAGAAAGACCTCCACCATATGTCCCTAAAAAGAAAAGACCATCATAAGAACATATCGAAAGGATGAGGTTTGAACCGAGATCTTTCTTGTCAAAACGCTTTACGAGATTCAGATCTTCAGCTATGTAAAACATCCCCTCACGGGTTCCGATTAATTTCTTATCGTCGAAAATACAGAAAGCCCGAACCGGCAATTCGTGTGAATCAAAGTTCGGGGGAAAGGCATAGGTCTTGAATAACTTAGATTGGTACAGACTGTAATCAAAACCGGCCTGATAAAAACCTATCCATACGATATTCTCCTTATCAACCAATAAAGAGTAGACAGAATTGGAACGAATACTTGTGGCATTACGGGGATCATAGGTATATGACTTTGTAATCCGCTGACTGGAATGGGATAGAAAATGCACTCCGTTACCATCTGTGGCGACATATATCTGATCTTTTCCATCTGAAGAAATATCCGATATTATATCGCAGCCCAAAGACGGGAAACGGAAAAAAGAACGAAGTTCTGTATCAAAACAGACCACACCGGCATTTGCTGTACCCAGATAAAGCATATCATCTATTCGGGTCAATCCGGTAAATTGGTTTAAACCAGACTCTTTTCCTTCATACAAAAAGCGTTCTGATTTTTTTTCGGAAGGAGAAAACAGGAACAGACCTTTTGAGGTCGCAAGCCACCATTTACCATCACCAGCCTCAGGAATCATATCAATTACACTGTTTCCCTCAGAAAGGAGATTATTATCCGGCATCCAATGCGTAAGTGATTTTTCAGAATGGATATAAAGCCCCTTGTCAGTTCCTATATACAAGGCTCCATTTGCATCTGTGGCAAGTGTATGGACCGGAATATCTATCGTATCAAGCAAGAATCGCTCCAGTCTGTCTTCTTTTCTATTCAGTCGCCAAAGCCCAATATCATTGCCAACCCAAAGAGTTCCGTCTTTTGTTTCCAATGTCACATTGACTCTCCGGCGCTTCACATCAGTATTTTCAAATGAATAATGCTTGAATGCGACCCCATCGAATCGATCCAGACTGACATCCGTTCCAATCCAGATAAATCCTTTTGAATCCTTGTAAAGTGAGTTAACCAACAGACTTGAAAGTCCATCGCCTATTGAAACACCCCGAAAGACTTCGCCTCTTCCTGTCAGAGATAAAAGACAGAAACAACAGAAAAGAAAGAATTTTGCTCTGTTCTTCATGTTTGAAAAACCATTGGTATATTTATTTGCGCTTACAAATATAGAGATATTCCTATAATAATTGGTTTTGTATAAGAATAAAAGGGTTTTGCCCGTTCCTTTCGTTTATGCTAATTTGTTTTATCTTTGTACCAAATTACTACAATTACAAACTATCAAATGGAACAAAAGCATCATTTTAATGGTCTGACAGACGCGGAAGTTATCCAAAACCGTGACCAGTATGGAGAAAACATTCTTACTCCTCCACAAAAGGAGTCCGTATGGAAACTGCTTCTTGAAAAGTTTAAAGATCCGATCATACTGATTTTGCTTGTAGCCCTGCTCTTTTCTGTTGGTATTTCTGTGTATCATTATGTTATTGGTCCGGATGGGCTCAGCGTATTTTTTGAGCCATTAGGCATTTTGGTTGCCATACTCCTGGCTACATGCGTAGGCTTTGCCTTTGAAAGAAGTGCCAATAAGAAGTTTGAAGTTTTGAATCAGGTAAACGACGATACCCTGGTAAAGGTCATCCGGAATGGAAATGTCCGTGAAATTCCCAAGAAAGAAGTGGTTGTCAATGATATCGTGATTCTTCAAACTGGAGAAGAAGTTCCGGCAGATGGTTTGCTTGTGGAAACTATTTCGCTTCAAATCAACGAATCCACACTTACCGGCGAACCGATGATTGCCAAGACAACCAATGAGGCAGACTTTGATGAAGATGCTGCCTATCCTTCCAACCAGGCGATGAGAGGTACTACAGTGATTGATGGTCACGGCATTATGAAAGTGACGACTGTGGGAGATAAAACGGAGTACGGTAAAGTGTATGAAGGATCTCAGATTGATCAAAACATTAAAACGCCACTTAACAAACAGTTGGATACGTTGGCCGGATGGATTACCAAGGCCAGCTATGTAATTGCGGCTCTTATCATCGTCGGACGTTTGGCTGTTTTCTTCACTAGTACTGACACGTTTGAATGGACCACATTCGGCGAACATTTGCTAAGTACCTTCATGATTGCAGTTACCATCCTTGTTGTCGCTGTACCGGAAGGTCTTCCAATGAGCGTGACACTCAGTCTGGCGATGAGCATGAAACGGATGCTCAAGACAAATAATCTTGTGCGTAAGATGCATGCATGCGAAACAATGGGAGCTGCAACGGTCATTTGTACCGATAAGACGGGAACACTGACTCGCAACCAGATGCGAATCTATAAGACCAACTTTTATGGACTGAAGGATCAAAAACTGACAGGTGATGAAGTGAGCAACCTGATCAAAGAGGGTATTTCGGTCAACTCCACCGCCTATCTGGATCTCTCTGATCCGGCAAAAGTAAAAGCATTAGGTAATCCGACTGAAGGGGCCTTGCTGATCTGGTTGCATGAAAACAATGTTGATTACATGCAAATCAGAAGCGAAGTGCCTGTCATCAAACAGCTGACCTTTTCCACCGAACGGAAATTCATGGCGACCATTGTTGATTCTCCTTTGTTGAAGAAGAAGATTCTCTATGTCAAAGGAGCGCCGGAGATTGTATTTTCTTATGCTGAGAATGTATTGGTGGATGGTACGCTCGTTGCAGCCAAAGAATATAAAGAGACAATTCAGGCACAACTGACCGGTTATCAAAACCAGGCAATGCGTACTTTGGGATTTGCTTATCAGATCATTGAGGACGACAAAGAATATCTTTATGACGGCAAGCTTCACAATTCTCATCTGACCTATCTGGGTATAGCTGCTATTTCTGATCCGGTACGTGATGATGTTCCTGAAGCGGTAATGAGCTGTTTGAATGCAGGAATTCAAGTAAAAATCGTTACCGGAGACACTCCGAATACAGCGAAGGAAATAGGACGGCAGATCGGTTTGTGGGAAGAGACTGACACCGATCGCAATCACATGACCGGAGTCGAGTTTGAAGCAATGAGCGACGAAGAACTCTCAGATCGCATACTTGACCTTAAAATTATGTCACGGGCCAGACCTATGGATAAATCGCGTCTGGTACAGCTACTACAGAAAAAGAATCAGGTTGTCGCGGTAACCGGTGACGGAACCAATGATGCTCCCGCGCTAAATGCAGCTCAAGTAGGACTCTCTATGGGCGACGGTACGTCTGTTGCCAAAGAAGCAAGTGATATTACTATTCTTGATAACTCATTTACAAGTATTTCCAGAGCTGTCATGTGGGGACGTTCTCTCTACCGAAACATACAGCGGTTTGTTATTTTCCAGATGACGATCAATATTGCGGCTTGTATCATCGTATTGTTAGGTGCATTTCTTGGCACAGAATCTCCGTTAAGTATCACACAGATGCTTTGGGTAAACCTGATCATGGACACATTCGCTGCGATGGCATTAGCCTCACTTCCTCCCAGTGAGAGAGTCATGAAAGATAAACCACGTAAGACAACAGACAATATCATCAGCAAAAGAATGGGACGTCAGATCATCGGTGTGGGACTCATCTTCGTTTTTATCCTCATCGGACTGGTACAGTACTTCAAACATGAAGATATTACCTCCTTAACTCAATTTGATTTGACGCTCTATTTCAGCCATTTCCTTGACTTCACACCGGTTGAAAACGGATTGACCATCTATGAGCTCTCCTTGTTCTTCACTATTTTCGTAATGCTTCAATTCTGGAATATGTTCAATGCAAAAGCGTATGAAACTGGAAGGTCAGCTTTTCTCAACATATGGAATAGCAAATGGTTCCTTTTCAGTGCCTTGTTTATCATCCTTGGACAAATTCTTATCGTCACCATCGGTGGTAACATGTTCAATGTCACTCCTCTCTCCATTACAGACTGGGTGATTACCATCGGCTTCACCTCTGTTGTTCTTTGGGTGGGTGAATTAATCAGATTGTTTATCAAGGAATAACCGGCATTTATCCAAGGCAAAAAGATCCTATTGAAAGAGCCTTGCTTTACAACCGGCATGGCTCTTTCTTACAATCTGAAATCTTGAGCAAAACATACGGATGTTCCGATCATTTCATTCCTATGAAAGCTTTTATGCAACCGTATCCGTTCCTCGTTTCACGACAGTGAAACGGAAAGAGTGCTGCAGTGAAACGGGATTTAACCTGCAATGAAACGAAAGAAATATCAGGATGTTGAGAAATAAAGATCTAAATGATATCAGAAAGAGATACGAACCAATGATTTCAAACTCAAAAACTGACATCTGAATCCGCTTGACTAGTCACTGTTTTCAAAGAGTTTTTTTGTCAACAAAATCTCAAAAAAAACGGATAAATAGGTCATATAAGCTCCTCATTTTGACAAAAACATACACGAGATCTCCGTTTTTTTCTTAAAAACTTTGAACTACAGAGAATAATTTTTTAATTTGTACAATATTGAATATGTATGCTTATATTTGCCTTAGAAAAACATTAATGATATGAGCCTTTTGAGAGTTTCTCTCTTATTATTCTTATATATTGCATCTTGCACTCTGGTGAGTGGAAGAGAATCTCGCAAATATAACTTCAATTCTAATTGGCTATACCAAATAGGCGATGGACTTGACTATAAAGACACACTCTTTCGGGACGCAAATTGGCAGAAAATCACCTTGCCCCGGGCTTTTAACGAGGACGAAGCATTCAGCGTGAGTATCGAAAAACTTACTGATACAATCTGCTGGTACAGAAAACATTTCAGATTGCCCAAAGGATGTAACAACAAGAAAATCTTTGTAGAATTTGAAGGAGTACGCCAAGGAGCGGATTTTTATCTGAACGGTCAGCACCTCGGGCTTCACGAAAATGGAGTGATGGCTGTCGGATTGGATCTGACCCCTTATATTGACTACAACAAGGAGAATATTCTCGCTGTGCGGATTGATAACAACTGGGATTATCGGGAACGAAGTTCAAACTCCAAATATCAATGGAATAATAAAAACTTCAATGCTAATTATGGCGGCATTCCCAAAAACGTTTGGTTACATATCACAGATAAAATGTATCAGACATTACCACTCTACAGTAATCTGAAAACAACAGGAGTATATATCTATGCAGACCAGTTTGACATCAGTCATGGCAAAGCGCGAATACATGCTGAATCTCAGATACGTAACGAGTATGAAGTGCCGCAGAAGGTCACTTATGAGGTTGTCATAAAGGACAAGGATAACAAAACGGTTCATTCTTTCCGTAGTAATGAGATGACTGTTTTGCCTCAGGAGACAACAACAATTAAGGCGGATGCTGAAGTCTCCAACCTTCATTTCTGGAGCTGGGGATACGGATATCTGTATCGGGTTTATACCCGCTTACTCACCAACGGGAAAGTAACGGATGAGGTTATCACCCGGACGGGATTCCGCAAAACAGAATTCAAAGAAGGCAAAGTCTATTTGAACGACCGGGTACTGCAAATGAAAGGATATGCGCAGCGCACAAGCAACGAATGGCCTGCTGTCGGTTTATCTGTGCCGGCTTGGCTGAGCGATTATTCTAACGGTCTGATGGTAAAGAGCAATGGCAATTTTGTACGTTGGATGCATGTGACGCCATGGAAGCAGGATATTGAGTCTTGCGACCGTGTGGGACTGATTCAGGCAATGCCTGCAGGTGATGCTGAAAAAGATTGCTCAGGATATCAGTGGCAGCAACGCACCAATCTGATGCGTGATGCCATCATCTATAACCGAAACAATCCAAGTATTTTGTTCTATGAATGCGGTAATGAATCGATCAGTAAAGAACACATGCTGGAGATGAAGGCTATTCGCAATCTCTACGACCCAAAGGGCGGACGTGCTATCGGATCGCGGGAGATGCTGGATATTCGTGATGCGGAATATGGCGGAGAGATGCTTTACATAAATAAGAGCATGCATCACCCGATGTGGGCGATGGAATATGCCCGCGATGAAGGGTTGAGAAAATATTGGGATTCATACAGTTTTCCCTTCCATAAAGAAGGAGAAGGCCCCCTTTACAAAAATCAGCCTGCGTCTGATTACAACCACAATCAAGACCTGTTTGCTGTCGAACTGGTACGGCGTTGGTTTGATTACTGGCGTGAACGCCCGGGAACTGGTACCAGAGTGAGCTCCGGAGGAGCCAAAATTGTATTTTCAGACACAAACACGCATTACCGTGGAGCTGAAAACTATCGCAGAAGCGGAGTTACCGATCCAATGCGGATAGAAAAAGATGCTTTCTTTGCTCATCAGGTGATGTGGGACGGATGGGTGGATGTGGAAAAATCGCATACTCATATCATCGGACATTGGAATTATGAGTCCGGCACAACAAAGCCTGTTTATGTTGTGTCAAGTGGTGATAGCGTTGTACTGTTTGTCAATGGCCAGTCAAAGGGAAAGGGCAAGCAGGATTATCGTTTTCTATTCTCTTTTGATCAGATAAAATGGGAACCCGGAGTGATTGAGGCGGTCAGCTATGATAAGCAAGGAAAAGAAGTAAGCCGGGATAAGATTGAAACAGCGGGTACTCCCACCCTGATACGTCTGAAAAAGATAGAGAGTCCATCCGAACTCCATGCTGACGGTGCAGATATGGCATTGATCGAAGTAGAGGTTACTGATGCACAAGGCCGACGTTGTCCTTTAGCTAATGATTTAATTCATTTTGAGCTGAAGGGACAGGCTGTATGGCGTGGGGGTATTGCTCAGAACAATGATCAGACAGCTAAGAGAGGCAACTATATTCTTTCCAGGGATCTTCCGGTAGAATGTGGAGTGAACAGAGTCTTGATACGTTCAACTACGCATCCGGGAAAAATCACGCTGACGGCTACCGCTACCGGATTGAAGTCGTCAAAACTCTCTTTTTCTTCGAGCAAAGTAAAGATAATGGATGGATTGTCCGAATGGATTCCCGGAGAAGAGCTGCCTGTATCGTTAGTCAGAGGAGAGACTCCGAAAGGTGAATCTTTCAAAGCGACAAAACAGATGGTGCCAATCATTTCAGCAGAAAGCGGCATACAATCCGGGATAGAAGGACTCAGCTATGACGACAACGAATTAACTGAATGGCGCAATGACGGAAAGTTGAGTACCGCATGGATAACCTATCGATTGAGTCGTAAATCAATCATTGATGAGGTATGTCTGAAACTTACCGGCTGGCGAATGCGTAGTTACCCTATTGAGGTGTATGCTGACAAAGAACTGATATGGAGCGGTGAAACAGAAAAAAGTCTGGGATATATCCATTTATCTGTAAAGCCTGTATCGGCTCAGACAATGACAATACGGCTCAAAGGTACAACATCCACAAGCGATGCCTTTGGTCAAATAACAGAACTTGCCTCTCCGAAAGAACTGGATATGTATAAGATACAGGGAAGTGAAAATACAGGGAATGAGCTCCGAATTGTGGAAATTGAGTTTCTTGAATCAATCAATAAAGAAAAAACAGCTGCATTATGAGAAGTAGTTGGATATATATATATTGTAGGATTACCACCCTGATAATCTTATTTCTGTATCTCTTTCAAGGAAGTACTTCAGCCCAGTCTGTGCCAATGGGCGAAGAAGTGTATAATAACTATATTCTAATTATCAACTCATACACTCAGTTTGACGAACAAGGCAAGAATATCTCTGAAGAGATACGTCGTCAGATAAAAGAGAAGGATTCGTCCGAAGTTGTCATTATCAACTATGCGCAGATGAATACTTTGACTTCTTTAATAAACATGAGATATGCCGTACGAAGCTTCTTTTCACGATATCAGCTTTGCCCCGGAGTTTTAATTCTTATTGGTGATGAAGCCTGGATGACCTATCGTGTCATGCGGTTGCATAGTTGGATAAATGCGAAAGTCATATTATGCTGCGTCCATGATGAAATTACATCCAACCTGGGTTCTTTTCTCTCTACAAAAAAGCTGGATGAGAATCTAATGATTTCAACTGCTGACTCAACAAGAAACATTCCTGTGACAGGTGTGTTCGAACAGTACAATACAAAACAGACAATCTCTCTGATGAAAAGAGTTCTTCCTCTGATGAAAGAGGTCGTCTTTATTTCAACCGGAGCATATGCGGATGCCTATATCGAGAATAAGCTCAAGAAAACTATTCAGAGCAATTTCCCTGAACTTAGTCTGAAAATCTGTTCTAGTAATAACGCAGAGGGAGAAAATATCTCCAATGTTTTATCGCAGAACAACCCCCAACAGGGCATTTTGGTTAATCTCTGGTACCGTTCACACCGTCAACTTTTTGATTCAATACAAAGAAAAAAAAAATCAAATCCTCTCTTTCTATTGAATGAGCGGTTACTTGTGGACGACAAGACGATTGGAGGATGCTATCCGACGTATAAGAGTTATGCAGACTCGGTGATAGAAATCATTATGAGAATGAACAATGGAGAGAGCCCATCCTCCATTCCATTCAAGACTGTCATTGACACGACTCCCCGAATCAATATGTATAGCCTGCAAAAATACAACCTAAGCAGCGAAATACCGGGTGCTGTCTTCAATAATTATCCACCCACTTTTTTTCAAAGAGCACAGAACTATATCGCAGTCATTCTGATATTCCTGATTATCTCATTTTCATGGTTTATTATCAGTCGTAACGCAATTCGATTCAAAAGAAGAATGACTCTTTTGTACAAGAAAAACAAAGATCTGTATGATGAATTCCTTATGGCTTCTGAAATTATGCCCGTGGCTCTTTTTATCTTTGATTTGGATGGGAAGTTGATAAGAAAAAACGCTGAAGCTGCACGCAATGTTGGAGAAAACGGAATTGTATCTGATGATACAATGTGTTTATTTGATGCTACTTTCTTAAAAGAAGAAGATAAAAGGGCAATACGTAACATCGAGCCTCTGAACCTTGAGTTGAACGAGGAACAGCGAATTATTATCCGTTACTCCTCAGCCAATAAAAAGCGTAACAAAAATCTTCAGATTATATTGATACTTATTGAGAGCCATGCTCTCAATCAAGAGAGAATAAAAAGCCGCTCCTTCCGTGCAATCTTCGAGTTTGCAATGAAAGCGTCAAACATGGGTGTTGCTGAATATAACCTGATAGACAAAAAAGGATTTGCAACAAAAACATGGTTTGATAACTTGAACCTGAAAGAAGAAGATGGTTTTAAGGATCCATTAGCCTCAATAAACGAGAATGATCGTTGCGAAATTCAAAACTTTCTTTTGGAAGCTCGTCGTGGAATAAACAATAATTTCAACAGAAATATTCAGATTAGAAACTCGCGTGGAGAGATTCACTGGCTTAACTACGCCATATATGTCATGGCATACTCTCCCAGCGAAGGAAGAATCATGATTGCAGAAACTTGCGTAAATATTGATGAACAGAAAGAACGTGAATTCAGGCTCGAGCAGGAGATGAAAAAAGCTCAAGAGTCTGACTTATTAAAGAGTGCGTTTATTGCCAACATGAGCCATGAGATTCGGACCCCATTAAATGCAATCATAGGTTTTTCTGACCTGCTTATTGAGACAGATGATCCGAATGAAAAAGAAGAACTGATGCGTCATATTGAATACAACAATGCTTCGCTTCTGGGATTAGTCGAAGATATTATCGAATTAGCGCGTGTTGAATCAGAAGTAAACCGGCTCATTTACGCTGAAACAGATTTAAACTTCTTGCTGAATGACATGGTTTTATATTGCCAAATGGAAGGTGCGAAGAAGAATCTAAAGGTCTCTTTTGTAAAACCGGAAGAGAGTTGTCTCATCATTACAGACAAAATGCGTCTAAAGCAAGTGGTTAGTAACTTTGTTACAAACGCATTGAAATTTACAAATTCCGGTGAAATAACAATTGGATATAAGTTGATAGGCGATAAGGTTAAAATATCAGTATCTGACACAGGCATTGGAATTTCTGAAGAAGGATGCAAGAAAGTATTTAACCGGTTTGTGGTCCTGGACCACGGCATAAAAGGGAATGGGCTTGGCCTGTCTATATCCAAATCGATTATTGAGCACTTGGAGGGAGAAATCGGAGTGGATTCTGTCGAAGGAAAAGGATCAACATTCTGGTGTATAATTCCTTGTAACAGGGATTTTAAAATCTCAGATACCCGAATCATGCAATCCAAAGAAGAGTCATTATCTTCATCAGAAAACAGCGTTTCGAAAGAAATATTTAAGGGAACGGTAAAGATATTGATCGCTGAAGATGATGAGCTGCTTTATGCCGGGTTAGAGGAATTACTGGATGGAGATTTTCAATTGACACATTCTCTAAATGGAGAAGAGGTGATTGAGCAATTCCTGAACGACTTACCTGACATAATCTTTATGGATCTGGATTTACCCATAGCAAGTGGATATGAGGCCGCAGCAGCCATACGCAATATTGCAACAGACCTTCCTGTGATTGCAACCATTGACAGAGAAAATGCTTCCGAATATGAGAATTTATTAAAAAAAGGATTTAGTGATGTGATATACCACCCATATAATAAAGAGGAGCTCAACAAAACAATTGAAAAATGGATCATGAAAGGAGGCAAAAAATGAAAACAACATGGTTCGTATTTCTCCTTTCGTTACTCTGCATGCAGCAAATACAGGCTCAACAGTCTGTTACGGGTAATATTAATACACCGCAAAATACAGACAGTAATTATATCTTAATTGTAAGCTCCTACAGCAACGAAGTTACATGGTCGACCTCTCTGGCAAAAAAAATTGAGTCACAGATCTATGCAAACTTTCCGTCACTTAGAACTGCCATCAGCTTTTTAAGTGCTGATAAAGTTGCAGATGAAAACGCTCTTGTTTCCTCGTTTCAATCAGCTTTTCAAGTCGGTATCAGCCGTGAAGGTACTGTTGAAAAAGATGACTACAGAGAACTGTCTATTCCCTTCAGAAAAGGGAATCAAAAACCATTATTAATGGTCTTTATTGGAGATGAGATTCTGCAAACTTTCCGTGCCCTGGAATACTCAATTGATGATTGGGCATCTATTCCCATTATATCATGTTGTGCAAGTGATTCAATCAGCAGCTCTCCTTTTATCCCTGGCAAGAAATTACTTTTTGATTCGTTGATTCCACTTAAAACGGCTACCTTTTTTTCAAATTCCAACAGAGAAAAACATCCATTAAATATAACAGCTGTTGTTGAACCTTCAAATATCAGAAAATCGCTTGAGATGATCCTGCTTTTCTATCCGGATCTGAAAGAGATTATATATATTGACTCTTATTTCCCTAAAACTGCCTATGTGGAACGAAAGATTAGATACGAACTAAATCAATATGCTCCCAATATAAATTTTAGAACTCTTTATTTGACTGTATATAACAGGGATAGCATCCTGACTTCCTCTGTAAAGACTCAAAATAACACTATCTTTTTAACTCATTCCATGAATTGGCATAGTGATCTTGGCTTTTTAAGTAACACCCAGATTGACTCACTTTTCATCAACCGATTCCAGACTCCTCTTTTTTCTCTGACTGAACGAAATCCGAAACTGCGTGATATTGGTAATTTCAGCTACTCGCTCAACGAATGTGCGACAAAAACATCCGAAATTATAAGCAGGATTCTTAGTGGAGAAAATCCCAATATGATACCATTTGATACTGTGAAGAAAGGGAACTACTTGTTGAATGATTTAGCATTATATAAATACGACCTGACTAGAAAGGCAAAAACACTGGACGATAGAATTTACGTGAATATTCAACCATCCTTTATCAATCGGCACAAAATAGAAATAATAATTTTTATTTGTTTTGCTATTCTTTTGATAGCGGCAACAGTTCAAGTCCTTCGTAACCGATATTATGCAAAAGAGATGGAGAGTTTATATCTTATGTACAAGAAAATGTACGATGATATGAAGCATATTTACACAAATGCCTCTATGAATCTTTATGTATATAATAATAAAGGTGAGTGTCAAATGAAGATTGACAAAGATGATCCTGAGATAACAATGCTAATGCTCAATTTCTTTCAATCCAAATATATCCCAAATTCTCTGAAAGATAGAATTCTTAATCATGAAGACATTAATTCAGAAATAATTTTGGATACTTCAGGATTAATTTCGAGATACAGTTTCTCAAAGAAAATATTCCTTCAGATTTTAGCGAGTCATATAAAAGACAAAGAGGGGAACCCAAACGGGTTTATCGTGATTTTAGTCGATCAGTCAAAGTTATTCAAAGAACGTGAAGAAACAGAACGCTTCGAAAGTCTTTTCCACTTTGTATCCAACTCTTCTAATATCGGTATTGCATTTTACAATATCTTTACTCAAGAGGGAATGGCTACAAGATCTTGGTTTAATAACATGAACGATTCACAAACAATCAATAAACCTCCTGTTTATGAGAATGTATGGGAACAGGATAAAAATGAGATCCTTGCACAGCGGGAAAGAATGCGAAAAGGTGACAAAACTCCTCTGCGAAAAGACTTGCGTGTCTTATATAAAGATGGGAAATACCATTGGGTACACTTGGTTCTTTTCCTTATGGAATATAGTGAGAAAGAAAAAAAGGCGATTGCGGTTGGAGTTTCCATGAATATTGATGAGCAAAAAGAAAGTGAGATTGCTTTGGACAAAGCGAAAGAAGAAGCAGAAAGAGCAAATCGGGAAAAAGATATTTTTCTCGCAAATATTAGCCATGAAATCAGAACACCACTAAACGCTATTGTTGGGTTCTCAAATGTATTAACCTTTACTAACGAACAAAACGAAAAAACACTCTATGGTGATTTGATTCATAAGAACAATGAGATGCTGATGCAAATGATCAATAGTATTCTGGAATTAGCGAAAATAGATGCCGGAACAGCCAAGTTCCATTATACAGAAATCGATTTGCAGATGTTGTTTAACCGTTTAGTTGAATATGCAAAGGAACAAATTGGCGATAAGCCTATCGAAATTTCATGTGAAAATCAAATAGAGAACACTCTTTTATATACTGATCCTGATCATTTGTATCAGGTGTTCCAAAACCTGATCTCAAATGCGGCAAAATTTACACAAAGCGGATCCATTGTACTAAGCTTCAGACAGACGGCAAAAGGTAATTACCTCTTCTTTATCAAAGATACCGGTATTGGTATTGAAAAAGATAAACAATCTGTCATTTTCAATCGCTTTGAGAAGATTGATCCATTTGTGCAAGGATCAGGTCTGGGTCTATCTCTATGTAAAAGTATCATACTGCATCTGGGAGGCACAATCGGAGTTTATTCAACTGTTGGCGAAGGTTCCACCTTCTGGTTCACTCTCCCAATTAAGCCGAAAGATAGCAACTAAACTCTTTGCTGTTTATGACTACTAAGGCCTCCCTCCGACATTTATTGAGGCCAACATTACACAAAACAAAGAACCGCAATAAAGCATTTGCTTACTGCGGTTCTTTGTTTTAAATCCGGTTCCTAATCCGAACTTACTTCACTTCTTCAAAATCAACATCTGTTACATTGTCACCTTCATTGGAAGAATCAGATCCACCAGACTGTTGTTGAGCACCGGCTTGTTGTGAAGCACCTGCGCCTTGCGCATTGTACATCTCCTGACTTGCCGCATGAAATACATTATTCAATTCAGCCATCGCAGCATCAATTGCCGGTATATCTTGCGCCTTGTGCGCCTCTTTAAGCTTAGCAAGAGCTGCGTCAATAGGAGCTTTTTTATCAGCAGGAAGTTTGTTTCCAAACTCTTTCAATTGCTTTTCCGTCTGGAATATCATACCATCAGCCTGATTAATCTTCTCAATTCTCTCTTTCTCCTTTGCATCAGCATCGGCATTAGCTGTAGCCTCATCTCTCATTCGTTTGATTTCGGCATCAGTCAAACCAGAAGATGCTTCTATACGAATACTCTGTTCTTTACCTGTTGCCTTATCTTTTGCTGAAACCTTCAAAATACCATTGGCATCAATATCGAAAGTAACTTCTATTTGTGGCACACCGCGAGGAGCAGCCGGAATATTGTCGAGATTAAACACTCCAATCTGTTTGTTGTCTTTTGCCATCGGACGCTCACCTTGCAATACATTAATCTGCACACTTGGTTGATTATCTGAAGCAGTTGAGAAGACCTCTGACTTCTTGGTTGGTATCGTTGTATTTGACTCAATCAATCGGGTCATCACTCCACCGTATGTTTCAAGACCCAAAGAAAGAGGAGTTACATCCAACAACAGTACATCTTTCACTTCTCCCGTTAATACACCACCCTGAATTGCAGCTCCAACAGCCACTACTTCATCGGGATTTACTCCTTTTGAAGGCGATTTTCCAAAGAACTTTTCTACAATTGCCTGTACGGCAGGAATACGCGTTGAACCACCAACCAGAATCACCTCATCAATATCCGAGTTTGTCAATCCGGCATCTTTCATTGCCTTACGACAAGGCTCAATAGTGGCCTGAATCAGTCTGTCAGCCAAAGCTTCAAACTTAGCACGGGTCAATGTTTTCACCAAATGCTTAGGCATTCCATTGACCGGCATGATATAGGGCAGGTTAATTTCTGAGGTTGTTGTACTTGACAACTCAATTTTTGCTTTTTCAGCAGCTTCTTTCAAACGCTGCAATGCCATTGGATCTTTGCGTAAGTCAACGCCTTCTTCTGCCTTAAACTCTTCTGCCAGCCAATCAATAATTACCTGATCAAAGTCGTCACCACCAAGGTGTGTATCACCATTCGTTGACTTTACTTCAAATACACCATCTCCCAATTCAAGAATAGAGATATCAAATGTTCCACCACCGAGGTCAAACACCGCAATCTTCATATCCTTGTGAGTCTTATCCAGACCATAAGCCAAAGAAGCAGCAGTAGGTTCGTTGACAATACGACGAACTTTTAAACCTGCAATCTCACCAGCCTCTTTTGTTGCCTGTCTTTGAGAATCACTAAAATAAGCAGGTACTGTAATCACAGCCTCTGTCACTTCCTGTCCAAGATAATCCTCAGCTGTTTTCTTCATTTTTTGAAGCACCATCGCTGAAATTTCCTGTGGAGTATAAAGACGACCATCAATATCTACACGTGGAGTATTGTTATCACCTCTCTTTACATCGTATGGCATATTTGAGATTTCCTTTGCCACCTGGTCAAACGATTCTCCCATAAAACGTTTAATTGAATAGATTGTACGCTTCGGGTTGGTAATTGCCTGACGCTTTGCAGGATCTCCCACCTTACGTTCTCCGCCTTCCATAAAGGCTACTATAGAAGGAGTCGTACGTTTTCCTTCTGAATTTGCAATAACGATTGGTTCGTTACCCTCGAGTACAGCAACACATGAATTTGTTGTTCCTAAGTCAATTCCAATAATCTTTCCCATAATTTTTATATAATCATTTATTTATTAATAATCACTCCAATGCTATTCGCTCAATCTATTTCCTGACATGCGTATAGTTCGAAATCCATTTAACAAACAAAATGCCAGATTAATCAAGCTCTTTTCCGGTATAATTCTGACAGAAAGAACTCCTAACCAGAAAGTGATCTGTCATGTTTTCTGCCAAAATCGCAGAAAACAGTTCTTCTGATAAGACTGGTAGTAGCATCAACAAAAAGAATGATCAGAAAAAATAAAAAACAAGAAGAAAACAGCATTTTCTCTTCCCTCAGCAATATGTTATAAGGAAGAAAATTATATCATTATGCAAATTATATCTATTAAACAGCGATAATATGATAAGCAAATTATATCTTTGCAGGAAATTTTGAACACACAACGTATTATGAGTTATTTATTTAAACCCCTAGGATATAAAGCGATCTTAAACCTCCAACAGACAGAGCGGGGTATCAAAAGCATCAAAGAATTTTTTCAGGGTAATTTGGCTTCAGAGCTACGACTGAGACGGGTAACTGCTCCGCTTTTCGTATTAAAAGGGACAGGAATCAATGACGATCTCAATGGAAGTGAAAGAGCAGTGACTTTTCCTGTTAAGGACCTTCAGGATGCAAAGGCAGAAGTTGTACACTCTTTGGCCAAATGGAAAAGACTTACTCTTGCCGATTATAACATCGAAGAGGGCTTTGGCATTTATACGGATATGAATGCTATACGGGCAGACGAAGAGTTAGGCAATCTTCATTCTCTGTATGTGGACCAGTGGGACTGGGAAAAACATATTGGCGCGAAAGATCGCAATATTGACTATCTGAAAGATACCGTTTGCAAAATTTACGCAGCCATCAAGAGAACCGAATATCTTGTCTATGAATGTTATCCCGAGATTTACCCTGTTCTTCCTGAAAATATCTTCTTCATACATGCGGAAGAGCTGAGAAGACTATATCCTGATAAAACTCCTAAAGAACGCGAAGATCTGATTACGAAAGAGTACAAAGCTGTTTTCATTATCGGAATCGGTTGCGAACTGGAAGATGGACAAAAGCACGATGGACGGGCACCGGACTATGATGATTGGACAACTGTCGGTGCCAATGGTTTGCCGGGACTTAATGGCGACTTGTTATTTTGGGATGAGATCATTGGACGTTCATTGGAAATCTCTTCTATGGGTATTCGTGTGGATAAAGAAGCCTTGTTGCGTCAGTTGAAATTAGCAGGTAACGAAGATCGTACGTCTCTATATTTCCATCAAAGACTCCTGAACAACACGCTCCCTCTCTCTATCGGAGGAGGAATAGGTCAATCCCGTCTGTGCATGTTTTATCTACGCAAAGCCCATATCGGAGAAATACAAGCTAGTATCTGGCCGGAAGATATGCGTCGCGAATGCATGGAGGCAGGTATTCCCTTGATTTAATTTTTCCACATCGCGACACGATGAATGTAACTATTGCACAGGAATGGAAAGAGTGCCTTCAAGATGAATTTGAGAAGGATTATTTTTCTAACCTGGTGCAGTTTGTTAAGAAAGAATATACTAGTAACACTGTTTATCCTCCCGGAAAATACATATTCAATGCCTTTGATCAATGTCCCTATCAAAAGGTAAGAGTAGTGATTCTGGGACAGGATCCCTATCATGAACCCGGACAAGCTCACGGACTATGTTTCTCGGTCAACGATGATGTTCAGATCCCTCCTTCTTTGGTAAATATCTACAAAGAAATCCAATCTGATCTCGGTCTCACGCCCCCTTCTTCCGGTAATCTGCAACGATGGGCCGCACAGGGAGTTTTACTTTTAAATGCCACGTTAACCGTTCGGGCTCATCAGGCCGGTTCGCATCAAAACAAAGGATGGGAAGAGTTTACGGATGCTGTCATCCACAAACTGGCAACAAACAAAGAACACCTTGTATTCTTATTATGGGGTTCTTATGCTCAACGTAAAGGGGAATTTATCGACAAGAGCAAGCATCTCGTTCTCTCTTCAGCACACCCCTCGCCTCTTTCTGCCTATCGTGGCTTCTTTGGATGCAAACACTTTTCAAAGACAAATGAATATCTGATAAGAAACGGCATGGATCCAATCCTTTGGTGAAATGCTTTCTTCCAAATAAGCCAAACAGCCGCTCCATTCTATGGAGCGGCTGTTTGGCTTATTGAGGCTACAGGCAGATACTAATACCATGTAACATTATCGCTAAAGTTGCTGCGTTGTTCATACTTCACATCCTTCAACATAGAAGCATTGATGGCAATCGTAACAAAGTATGACTTATAGGGTCCCACAGGCACAAAACTGGCAGACATGTTCCAACAATGTAGATCACGAGACACGCTGCAAGTCATATAAGCCAACTTCTTCGTCTCAAAATCAAAGTTTCCACTCGCCGAGAGGTGCCATTTTGGAGCCGGTGTAATAGTCGCTGAGAGTCCGAGACTATGCGTAATAGCCATATTATAACGCATCTTTGACTTATTAAAATCAGCCTTTCCATAACGCATCGAATAGCTGAAGCCCACATTCCATGGAAAACTGAACGGCACATATCCATCAGGATCAACTTGTTGCTTACTCTTCTTCTTTTCTTCAGCTTCTTTCAGTTGCTTTTTCGTAGCCAGAGCTTCCTCTGACAACGCACTTCCTTGCTCATCAACCAGATCTTCCAGTTTTACATCTTCCTCCTTCGTCTCGGTCGAGGCTGTTTTCTTCTCTTTCTTCTTGAATGTTTCATTCGACAGAGAATAGGAGAATGATGTACCCGTGCTGGCAAGACGGCCCGGTATATGATTCTTCTTCATCTCAGTCACATTGATTTTCCTCGGATTACCATTCTGATCCAATCCATAGGTATATGTTTCAAACAAACCACTCAGATTCAACGTAAATCCCTTTGTCAGTTTAAGTCGAATCGAAGCATTGATATCACTCCAGTTCAAAGAATCCGCAGCCATATTATAACTAACTCCCATCGTAAAGTTGTCTATCAGACTTATTTTCTTTGCAGTATTGGTCGTATCATTGGCTGAAGGCCGTAGTTTCATCTCGACATTATTAGCAAAACTCATGTTGATATTCCCGGATTTCCCCCGACCCGGAGCACCAAACAAACCATTGCTGTAATGATTGTAAATGACATTCCTTTCATTACCGGCATCATCCGTGTAGCTGTATGAATCCCAGTAGCCGAAACGGTGGGCTCCAAAGTCCGGCGTAGCACTCAGACTGACTGTGGGGGTAAACATGTGACGGATAGCCTCAATACGCTTTCCTCCTAGAAAGGAAAGAGGTTTGTAAAATCCGTACAGTTTAGTGGAGGCACTAATGGCAGCGGTGTAATTATAAACACGATTAAATCCCCATATCGTATCAATAGCTTCTTTCTTCGTGGAGGCATCCCACGATTTGTCAATCTTACTACTATACCAGCGTTCCGTATAAGAGACGGAAGGAGTAAGATTGATATACTTGAACAGATTAAAAGTAGCACTGACAGGTATACTATGTTGCACACCATTGCGCCAGTCCTTTATCAATGAAGATTTAAAAAGCAGATTTTCTTTTGTGCTAATGCTATTACGGACATATCCAGAATAACTCAATCGTATCTTTTCATACCATTTCTCACTACCGACCGGGTTCTTACGTTTGAACGGATAAACACTGCTGGCTGTCACCGTAAAATCAGGCAAAGTGAGACTCACGCTCTTGTCTTGCGAACGCTGACTCAAACTGCTGCTCATCGATAAAGCCAGCGGGTTATTTGGAAAACGCTGTGTGATACTGATGCTTGAACTCTTTGTATTGGAAGTAAACCGGTTAGGGTCGTAATAACTGTTCAGATTGTTTCGGTCATAACTACTTGTAGAAAAATTGACACTGGCAGATAGCGTTCTGTACGGATTCGCTTTTTGATCTTGTGTATGCATCCATGCGATTCTGAAATCAGTAGCCTGGCTATAGTCCGGCATGTTCTTTTCTCCACTGATTGTAACAATACGGGAAAGATTGAACGAACCGTTGTATTTATATTTACGTTTGTATCTGGAAGCGGCATTAATTCCCCAGGAACCTTTCGTATAGATTTCTCCCGTGACAGCCAGATCCATATAATCACTAATCGCAAAATAATATCCACCATCCCGCAAACCGAAGCCCCGGTTCATCTCATCGGCATAGGTGGGTACAATGATACCCGAAGAATAAGTTTCCGAGAAAGGGAAAAAACCAAAAGGCAATACCAAGGGAAGCGGCACATCTTCAAAAACAAGATAGGCCGGACCTGTAACAATCCATTTCTTGGGGCGCACCTTTGCTTTTGTCAGATTGAAATAGAAGTGAGGATGTTCATGATTATCACAGGTTGTATATTTCCCGTCAATCATAAAGAGATCGTTATTGCTCAGCTTCTTTGTCTGATAGCCACTCACATAGCCTTCTCCCTGCTGAGTCACGACATTATTGATAATACCTTTTCCTGTCTTAAAATTATAGCGGATACTTTGCGACTCATAGTCTGTTCCATTATCATTAAATTTGGGCAGCTGTGCCCAATTACCGGAAGAATCTCTTCTACTGAAAGCATTCACAACACTACTATCCATGTTCATACGGAGAAGATCGGAAGTCAGCGTTTTATCTTTATACTTTACCGCACTGCTCGTATACATCAAGGCCACTCCGTCTGCCGTAAAAATTACAGAATCGGTGGATGTGAAACGGACATCAGCATCCAACGCGTTTTTCTTTTTCGGCTTCGTGGTAACAGAATCTTTCTTCGAAGTGAGTTTGGAGGAGTCGGCAGTCTGTTTGCTCAAACTATCTATCTGAAGCGGAGGAGCAGCAAGAGTATCTTTTACAGCTCCTTTTTGAAGCAAAGGAGGTGTTTCGAGAGGTAAGACAACAGCCTTATTGATACCCGTCTTCAGCGTATCGGTCACAAAGACTTGCCCTTCCGCCTCCCGGAAAAGAGATACAAAGAGGATAAATAACAGGAGCGCTATCTTATTATTCGGCATCTGTAGTTTATAATCTTACAATTAAGGCACAAAGCTACACATTTTAGAGCACATACAATTCGCTATTGAAGGCTAATTGCGCTTTTTCTACTAAAGAAAGAGCGAGCACATATCTTCAAACCGTTTGACTGAACCGCTTCCGTGTTTATGCATACTCTCTATTACCTTATTTAAAGATTTCTCCTTGTCCAGCTTCGTTTTCGAATAGAACTTGTCAGCAAAACAGATCAGCTTTTCTTCCAAAGATACCGGACACATATCTCTTGCCGGGAGAGGGAGCCCTTTTTTTATGATATGATTATAACTCAGTCCGGAGCCTGTGTGTCTTTCTGCCACCAAAGCATGTCGTGGAAGACCTTCATTACGTAAAATCTCCGCGCCAAGATAACCATGACAGATATAGGGATTGGTACCATGGCAATGAATTTCCGGCGCATTGGTCAGAAAACAGCCAATATCATGCAACATTGCAGCCTCTTCAACAAAAGTAAGATCCATGTTATACTCCGGATGTTTGGCTGCCAGTTCGAGCGCTTTCTGAGTAACTGACCGTGCATGACTCTCCATAATATGATAAACTTCACTTCCTTCAGGATAATATTTCTTCAACAAATCGATTGGAACCATTTTTTACTATTTTCGTTTTCATTTAAAATCAGGGCAATAATACAAAAAAAGTAGATTACGCCTTTCCTTTTACATAAAAACCTATCTTTGCATTCATCTAATTTATGCAAAAAGACAGCCATCCATGAGAAATCGAAACTCATTTTATTGTTTTGTACTCCTTCTTCTCTTCTCACACTTGAGTTTTGCTCAGGAAGAAAAGCAACTTCGCACAGGATCTGAAAGGTTAGAGATCCTACTCCCCATGATACAGGGGAAAAAGGTCGCGTTGGTTGTCAACCAAACCTCTGTTGTCGGCAGCAAACAAAAGCATCTTGTGGATACACTCCAAACGCTTGGTATCGCTATAAAAGTCATCTTTGCCCCGGAACATGGGTTCAGAGGTGATGCAGATGCCGGCGAACTTATTTCCGATTCCAAGGATCCCAAAACAGGATTAGCTATCATCTCCCTCTACGGAGCAAACAAAAAGCCGACGTACGAACAGCTGAAGGGAGTTGACGTAGTTTTATTTGACATTCAGGATGTGGGCGCTCGCTTTTACACCTATATCAGCACCCTGCACTATGTCATGGAGGCTTGTGCCGAACAGCTTGTTCCACTGATTGTATTGGATCGTCCCAATCCGAATGACTTTGTGGACGGACCTGTACTCGTTCAATCCGTGCGTTCTTTTGTCGGGATGCATGAGATTCCACTCTTGTACGGACTGACGGTCGGCGAACTGGCCTGCATGATCAATGAAGAAGGATGGCTGCAAAAGCGGCGTTGTCCGCTCACTGTTATTCCTGTATCAGGCTGGAAACATGGAGATCCTTATCAGTTGCCTATCAAGCCATCGCCCAATCTACCCAATCAGACAGCCATCCGCCTCTACCCTTCCCTCTGTTTGTTTGAGGCTACACAGGTCAGCGTAGGAAGAGGCACCCCTTTTCCTTTTCAAGTGATCGGATCTCCCGATAAGCAGTACGGCTCTTTTAAGTTTAAGCCCAAGCCAACAAAAGGAGGAGATATGCATCCGCTTCAAAAAGGGAAAACCTGTTATGGGCTTGATCTGCGGGAAGAAAAAAGCGCGGGAGGACTTGATCTCAGTTATTTTCTGCGGTTCTATACACTTTCAAATAAAGGAGCCGATTTCTTCAGCAGTCCGGAGTTCTTTGACAAGCTGGCCGGGACACGGGATTTGAGATCTCAGATCATGGAAGGTAAAAGTGAAGAAGAGATCCGCGCCTCCTGGCAACCTGCTCTCTCCAGATACAAAGAGATGAGAAAGAAGTATCTTCTCTATCCATAAAAACAAAAAAAGAAGACAGTCACTTGATGTAACTGTCTTCTTCCGTGACCTCGGAGGGACTCGAACCCTCGACCCAATGATTAAGAGTCATTTGCTCTACCAACTGAGCTACGAAGTCATTTCGCTTTTGCGGTTGCAAAGGTACTACTAAAATCTATTTGTGCAAATTATTTAAAGACTTTCTTCACAATTCAGCATCTTCAAAGTCAAAATCAAAGTCAAAGTCTCCATCGGAGTCCTCCCCTGTAAAGCTTTCCAGATCCCTCCTGTCCCGTTTTGTTGGTCGTCCGGTGCCACGGGCACGATCCACAAAACCAGTCAATCGGGCATTTTCCAACACCTGAAGCTGTTCCTTCGGAGTCACATCTTTCAAATACTCCGGTACCAACTTAGCTCCTACTCTGCGATCTATCAGTCCCACGACCTGAAAAGAATAAGTCACGGGTGGCTTGCGCACTTGCACCACATCGCCCAATTTGACTGTTCTTGATGCTTTTACAGGCATATTTTGAATCATGACGCGTCCTCTTTTGCACGCTTCAACAGCAATAGTGCGCGACTTAAAGATCCGGGTCGCCCACATCCACTTATCAATCCGCACCTCACCCTTTTCCATCCGGTCTGATAGTTTACTTGTTATTGTATTGGTTCATTGTGTTCTCCACTCCTGCCAAAGCAAAAGAGCGAATGATATCGCAGGCCAGTTCAAAACGGGGAATCAAAGCAGACTCTTCTTCCTCTTTAAATGAGCTGAGCACAAAATCAACCTGTCCGCCTTTCGGAAAATCATTGCCAATCCCAAAACGCAATCGATTATATGCTTGCGTACCGAGGATTTGAGCAATGTGCTTGAGTCCATTGTGTCCGGCATCGCTCCCTTTGGTCTTCAAGCGCAAGGTACCCACTTGCAAAGCCAGATCATCCACAACCACCAGCATATTTTCAACAGGAATCTTTTCCTGCTGCAACCAATATCGCACCGCGTTACCGCTCAAATTCATATAGGTTGACGGTTTTAAGAGCACCAAGGTGCGGCCTTTTATGGACAATTCGGCTACAGCTCCGTAACGCTTGTCGATAAAAACAGTATTGGATGCCTTAGCTAAGGCATCCAATACTCTAAATCCTATGTTGTGTCGGGTATTTTGATATTCTTCACCAATGTTACCCAAACCTACAATCAGATACTTCATTCGTTAGTGTTTCGTATTATTTGCCTTCAGAAGCAGCACCTCTTGCAGCTCTTGTCAGTTTAACCGAACATACAACATTTTCTTTCGGGCTAACAATTTCCAGTTTGTCGAACGACAACTCTGCCACCTGGATAGTCTTACCAAGACCGAGGTCTTCTACCTTCACAAACAGTTTTTCAGGCACGTCACTATACAATCCCTTTACGGCAATTGTTCTTCTCTCCAGTGTCAATTTACCACCGGCCTGAACACCTTTAGCAAGACCTTCCAACACAACCGGAACATTCATAACGATTGGTTTGTTAGCAAAAACTTCCATAAAGTCGATATGCAACAGTGCATCACTTACCGGGTGAAATTGAAGATCCTTCAATATTGCCGTGCATTTTTTAGCACCAACTGTCAGATTTACCAAGTAAATATCAGGAGAATAAACCAGGTTACGAACTCCTTCATTGGTTACATAAAAGTGAATGTTTTCTTCACCACCATAGATAACGCATGGCACGCAGCCTGCTTTACGCAATGCTTTAGAGGTTGTTTTTCCAAACTCTTCTCTTAGCGTACCAGTAATTTCAATTGTTTTCATTTGTTTAATTGTTTGTGTTACTCAAAAATCAGGATTATTTTGCTCTCCTTTATTTCCCATCACACGAAAGTGAGTTCGAAAAGCGGGTACAAAGGTATACATTTCCTTTTATATATCAAGTGCTTTCCCACTCTTTTTCACCTGTTGGCGAAACACAATGTCTGATAAACGGAAGATATTCGTGTGAAAAGGCCAAAATATATATCTTTGCATCCTATTTTCTAATTGTATAATCAGATGCAAAAAACAATCATTGATTTGTTCGAACAATCCGTCCGTCAATTTTCCAACAACATTTTTCTTCTGGAAAAGAAAACCGAACAGTTTGAGACGACAACTTATAAAGAGGTGAAAGAAGAGGTGTATCTTCTGGGCGCGGGACTTCGGGCATTAGGAGTAGAAAAAGGGGATAAGATCGCGCTTCTTTCGGAAGGATGCAATCTGTGGATCATGAGCGAACTGGCTCTCTTTTATGCCGGCGCCGTCAACGTGCCCCTCTCCGTCAAACTGGAAGAGAGCAACGATCTGCTGTTCAGACTCACGCATGCCGAAGCAAAATACATCTTGGTATCGGGAAGTCAGTTGAAGAAGATCAGAACCATTGCCGACCAGTTGCCTTCCATCCAACAAATCATTGTTTTTGACGAGATGCCCGACTATCAGGAAAAAGAGATCAGCATCAATACAATCAGGGATAAAGGCCGAAAATATATGGAAAGTCATTCCGAAGAAGAGTTTCTTCGTGTAGCCCACTCTCTTGGAAACGATGATTACGCAACCATTACGTACACCTCCGGAACAACAGCCGACCCGAAAGGAGTCGTCCTTACGCATCGCAACTATACGGCCAATGTAGAGCAAGCTCTGACCCTGATGGATCTGGATGAGAGTTGGCGTACCTTAATCATACTGCCGCTCGACCACTGTTTTGCTCACGTAGTCGGCTTTTATATCTTTATGGCTGTCGGCGGTTCGGTGGCAACCGTGCAAACGGGGCGCACCTCGATGGAGTCGCTGAAGAATATCCCTTTAAATATCAAAGAGGTGAAACCCAATCTGATTCTTAGCGTTCCCGCTCTGGCTAAGAATTTCCGTAAAAACATCGAACAAGGAATCCGGTCAAAAGGCAAGGTCACCTCTTCCATCTTTACTATTGCGCTCCGCACCTCCTATCTCTACAATGGGGATGGGCTAAACAAAGGTACCGGCTGGAGAATCGTTCTTACACCTCTGGTTTCTCTTTTTGACAAGATACTCTTCTCCAAAATCAGGGCGAACTTTGGAGGCGAGCTCCGGTTTTTCGTCGGTGGTGGTGCATTATTGGGCAAAGATCTTCAGGAATTCTTTTACGCCATCGGCATCCCGATGTATCAGGGGTACGGTCTGAGCGAAGCAACTCCGATCATATCGTCCAACGGTCCATACAAGCATCGGTTTGGTTCCAGCGGCGTATTGGTCAAGCCGATGGACCTGAAGATTCTGAACATCGAAGGAAAAGAACTCCCTGTCGGCGAAAAAGGAGAGATTGTGATTCGTGGAGAGAATGTGATGGCCGGCTATTGGAAAAACCCCGAAGCCACATCTGAGACCGTTCGCAATGGATGGCTTTACACGGGCGACCTGGGTTATCTCGGTAAAGACGGATTGCTCTATGTGTTAGGACGTTTCAAGAGTTTACTTATCGGAAGCGACGGAGAGAAATACAGTCCCGAAGGCATTGAGGAAGCATTGGTTGGTCACTCCCCATGTATTGATCAGATCATGTTGTACAACAATCAAAGTCCCTATACCACCGCGTTAATCGTTCCCAACAAAGAGCAATTGAAACTCAGGTTGAAACACCTGAAGCTGCAGCCTGAGAGTGAAGAAGGAAAGGAAGCCGCCTTACGCATTTTACAGGAAGAAATTGCAAAATATAAAACAGGCGGTGCTCTCAGCGCCTTATTCCCTGACCGTTGGCTTCCTGCCACTTTTGCTGTCTTATCGGAACCGTTTACCGAACAAAACCTCATGATCAACAGCACCATGAAGATGGTACGCGGAAAGATTGAAAAGGCCTACCAATCACGCATTGATTTCATGTACACGGCCGAAGGGAAGAACATTCTGAATGACGCGAACAAGAATGCTTTGTGAGAGACGCACAAGACTCACTGTATCACTGGGTGCAGTAAACTGATCTTTCAGTTATCCCGTATATTCATCGGTGGATTTGGATTCAAGGTGTGAATAACCTTCAGACCGCTGCAACCTCAAAAAGAGATATGAAGCGGAATCAACAATTATTTTTTCTCATGAAACCTGTTTTGCAATTCTCTTAATCGATCTAAAAGCATTTCAAATGGCAAGGAGTCACCATAAATCATAGACCTTTGCATAGCAACATAATCCATTTCCCAGTCTTCAATAACGCTTTCGGGAGGAATAATAGATATTCTCGGACGAATATCCGAACTGTAATCAACCCCACTGACACGGGTAAATAGCTCGCGGTGGTGATGAATATTTCGCCACAACTCATCATTGGTAATTGCCGATAATGCAAAATCTCTATCCATCATTCGCTCCAAATCGTAGAGGTGACGCGATTTGCGATTAGCCTCCATTATACCACCTGCTGTAAATACCTCGTGAAGCAAAAAAGCCTTTTCAAGAAAAGTCTTTTCTGGCACAGCAGTAGTAATTTCTATGTCAGTAATATCTGTATTAACAGGCAAATTCTCGGAAATAAGACTCCTCACTTTATGTTTTTCCGTGGGCTCGAACAATGAACGTGAGCCAACTTCCAGCACTACTACAGGCAGAAGATAGTTCATGTTATCAAACAATGTGTTATATCGAATGAATATCCTACGTGGTTCAGGATAGGTTTTGTCGCCATCACCGTCAGGTTCAGCCTCTACTTGACAATAGGCATTTAGCCCTAACTCAATAATTTTTGCTTGCATAGCATCGCATAGTTCGTTTTTCACAAACAGAGATGATCTTTTACGAAGCAATTTAATCTGTTTAATAGTCAAATCTCCGCTCATTCCAAAGATTTCCCGGTCTATAACTATGTCAATATCTTCGGACAAGCGGTTGATTATCCGCCAGACCTTACTCAAAGATGTTCCACCTTTGAATACCAATTTATCTGCAAATTTTAGAGTGAATAATATTTGAAGTATTACAGTTACCCACAAATCTTTCTCTATAGCTTGTACCGGCAAATTCATTTTCAGACCAGCTTGCTCTATAACCGTGCGTTTTTGTGCTTCGGAGATGAAGAAAAAACTGCTATTCATAACATTTCATTATTATCGACCGAATCCATGAGGGCATCAGTTGCAAATCCTGCATAATCCTCTCTTTTGGTTCGTTGGTTAGTAATTTCTTAATATGAGCAATTTGTTCATCCGTAACTTTTCCTTCCGTAATCTCTTTGAGAGCAAGAACAATCAACAGGTTCAACTCATTTTTGTAGGCAAGTTTTTTGGGTGCTGTACGGATAAATTGAATACCTTTACCATTGCCTATTCTAATTTTTCGAGGTGATCCGTCAGTCTGGTAAACAATATTCATCGGAACTTGGGTCGATAGCCCAATCCGATTGAGCGCGTAAGCCCCTGCTGGAATAATCTTGGCTTTATCCCTCTTCGCAATCGCCTCGGCAATTGATTCTAACGATGGATAAAGAACACCCAATCCCAGCTTTTTGTCTATTTTAGGATAATAATAGATGCCTCTTGCAATGCGTATTATATCATTAGATTTCACAAGCCTCTCTAATGCTTTATTGGCTGATTTGCTCTCACCATAACGCACAAAATCAGAGGTAAAATAAATTTTCCCTCGTCCGCATTTTTTAATGCTCTGAATTATCTTATCATCAAGACTTTGCATCCGAATTATTTATTAATTATGTCGCAAATATAGCAACTATTTGCGACATAATAACAGATTCTTTATGGAGATTTCTCTTCTAACATATTACTGCATCACGGGGTGCAGTAAACTGAACTTTCAGTTTGTATCATTCTTTCCAGTGAATTGTCCGTATGATCGGATTATCTTCAACCGGATTTGAGGCCTCGTAGAGTCGCTTGAAGCGATCTTTGTCTTTCATCTTCTTCTCCATCTTATTATTTGGAAGGTAATAATCCTGCCGTTTACCATCCACCTCTCCCACTTCAAGAACATCCACGCCTTTAAAAATATTGATGCTAAAATTGGGACCATTGTCCAGATCATTGGTGAATATCGGTTCATAATAGGAACCATTCTTGCCATTCAAATCACAGATATACATAAAATAGCGTATCATTTCCTGAGAAAAAATTCCGAAAGTTGAATAATAGCTGCATTGCATAAAGAGACGATCACCGGCTATAAGGATATTGTTTATCGTTAATACATTCTCATAAGTATCTTTACCACCATACAGAACGTCCACAGGACATGCATACTTACCCAGATCAACAACCAGACAGGGTGTTATCTTTTCTTTTGTGATGGCGAATAAAGTATCCACAAAAGCATCTTTGTAGTATAGTTTATCACGGTAAGAGGTCACGATCTGAATACCTTTAAAGTCATCATACACAGTGGAAGTAATGTGACGATCAAACGTTTTGGTATCCATCACTGAATCTAGAGTTGTGTTATAGAGTATGAGATCCTGTTTCACCTCGGTATTTTGTTTAGCTCTAGGGTTATAAACCATTAGAAACACATCGTCCATTCCTACTATACTCATCCATCCAACAAAGAAATTTTTATTCAGAGTTCCTACATATTTCCCATCGATCAGCGAATATTTCAATAACATATGATCCTTCGTACCATATCCTTTTACATAGACTATTTTGTTCTTCCGATCAACAACCCTATTTATAACAGGGGCGACATATTCCCCAGGACCTCTACCAATTTGGCCTACCCGGCAGATAAACTTTCCCTCATTTGAGAAATGGAGCATATCTTGCCCAAAGAAATACCCTTCTTCCGTCTTAGAAGCCGATCGAGTCGAAATAAAATAACTCGGATCGGTATCCATCTTTACATAACTGATACTATCGGCAAACTCCGATAACAGCAACGGTTTCAAGTCGCTCTCATCGGGAGGTCTAATCTTTACGACAGGGATCTCGCGGGACTCCGCAGCCTCCTGATTCGCATTGTTTACTTGTTTCTTATTCTCACAGGAAGAAAAAGAAACTGTACAGAGACACAGTAAAACGGGAATTAAGCTCGTTAAGTTTTTCATATCTATTTCTTTAAAGGTAAAACACTAAGGATTCTGGCATCTTTTGAACAGATCGTCGCCATTAAGGCTACAGTTTCTGATCAGTTCGTTTTATTCTTTCCAGTGAATTGTACGTATGATCGGATTATCTTCGACCGGGTTTGAGGCCTCATAGAGTCGCTTGAACCGATCTTTATCCTTCATCTTTTTCTCCATCTTATTATTTGGAAGGTAATAATCCTGCCGTTTACCATCCACATCTCCCACTGCAATAACATCCACATCTCCACGAACTGGGATATAATAATTGGGGCCATTGTCCAAATCATTAGTAAACATCGGTTCATAATAGGAACCGTTTTTGCCATTCAAATCACAGATATACGTAAAACGGCTTCTTATATCATAAGAAAAACATCCGAAACTTGAGTAACATGTAAATCGCATAAATAAACGATTACTGGCTACAAGAATACTATTTATCATTATTATATTCTCATAAGTATCATTACCGCCGTACATAAAGTCCACAGGAAGTGCATACTTACCCAGATCTATAATCAAACATGGAGTTATCTTTTCTTTTGTGATGGAGAATAAAGTATCCACAAAAGCATTTCTGTAGTATATCTTATCACGGTAAGAAGTCCATATCGTTCTATCCGAAAAGTCATTATTCACAGTGGCAGTACTGTGATGATCGAACGTTCTGCTATCCATCACAGAATCAAGTGCTGTGTTATAGAGTATGAGATCCTGTTTCACCTTGGTTTGTTGTTTTACCCTAGGGTTATAAGCCATTAGCAGCACATCATCCATTCCCTTTATTTTCATATCGCTAATAGCGAACTCTTTCCTCAGAACACCTAAATATTGCCCATCAGTCAACGAATATTTCAATAAAATATGATCCTTCATACCATAGCCTTGTATATAGACTGTTTTGTTCTTCGGATCAACTCCCATACATATAACAGGAGCGATATACTCTCCAGGGCCTCTACCTATTTGTCCTACCCGGCAGATAAACTTTCCTTCTTTCGAGAAATGGAGCATATCCACCCCAAAAAAGCAACCCTCATATGTCTGAGAAGCAAACGGAGAGGAAACAAAATAACTTGGATCAGTATCCATCTTTACATAACTGATACTATCAGCAAACTCCGATAACAACAACGGTTTCAAGTCGCTCTCATCAGGAGGTTCGATCTTTATGACAGGAATCTCCCGGGACTCCGCAGAGTCCTGAATCGCATTGTTCACTTGCTTCTTGTTCTCACAGGAAGAAAAAGAAACTGTACAGAGACACAGTAAAACGGGAATTAAGCACGTTAAGTTTTTCATATCTATTTCTTTAAAGGTGCAGCAATAAGGATCCGGGCATCTTCTTTCCCGAGACGAAAATAGTTCTTTATTCCAAATATCTCGCTTCTTTATTATTATTTCCTTCTATTATCGCCTTTTTTCTTAAATTAAGAAGTGATTATTCTTGCTTTTCGCCTGATAATGTTGTATCTTTATAAGGATATGCAGCGCCAAACATCAGGTTGTTTGTTCCGTTTCACGAACGTGAAACGGAGCTTGCATAGGCATGCGAAAAGGATCGCTTCAGTATGAAATTTGTTCAATTATCCGGGGTAAAGGACCTCGTTGTAGTATCTATTTATGAGTGCATTGTATGATTTGTTTGTAACTCCGGTCAGAAAAGCGGAGAGCAGTTCGGCTCCCAGGCTGCATGCCCGGGTAGTAAAAGGGAAAACGGTGACAACCAGCACATTGGTGGATCAGATCGCCGATGCTTCGACTTTTAACCGGGGCGAACTGTTGGGCATGCTTTCGGCTGTGTCGGAAGCCATGGCGCGACAATTGGCTGAGGGCAACTCCGTCGAACTGGAGGGGTTCGGTTTCTTTTCTCCGTCACTGAAGTGTAAAGAATCAAAGGAGGAGTCTGCCATCCATGCGGATTCGGTGCGGTTTGGTAATGTGAGGTTTCGCGCCAGTTCCTGGTTGAAGGAGAAAATGGCGGGGATGCGATTGCTGCGGAAAGCGAAGAGTGCGGTGATTCCGGAACGAACCATAGAGGAAAGGCTGGCGATGGCGTTGCACTTTCTGTCGACAAACAGAGCAATGTCAAGGACAGACTATGAACGGCTCACGGGTTGCGCAAAAACACGTGCCATACGCGACCTGAATAACTGGATGATAAAAGGATTGATTCAACGCTTCGGCAAGGGGACGAATGTTGTTTATCTGGCTACATAATCCGGTCTTTTCTGTTAAAACATCTATTATTATCTTATTTATCATCCACTAGCTGCCACAAGAGTTTCAAAGAGTGTCAAAGACTCTCATTCACTCTTGCGGGGGTTGTACATTTGTAACTGAAAAAAAGCACAATGAAGTGCTCTTTCTAAAAACAACACAAATGAAAAAATTGCTCTACTTTCCGCATGATCTTTTAGCACTCAGCGATGTTAAACTCATGAATCTGATTGAAAACGGTGGTCTCGAAATGTATGGTGCTTACTGGGTGCTGATCGAACATCTGCGTGCGCAAGATGGATATTGCAGCAACGTAAGCGCCATCCGGTCTCTTGCTCGAAAAGTAAAGATCTCATGCACCAAACTCATGAAAGTGGTCACGGACTTTGATCTGTTTATCGTGAAGGAAGATTCGTTTTATTCACCCGGATTGATCAAAAGAATGGAACCATACGATGTTAAGAAAAACAAATCGTCGGAAAATGGCAAGAAAGGTGCAGCTGCTAAAGCTCTGAATAACAGCGATACTAATCCTTCAGAAGAAGAAGCAAATAGAGTAGAAAAGAGTAAAGTAGAGAAGAATAAAAAAACTTCTTATTCAGAAGGTAAAAAAGCAGCAACAGTCTGTGAGGATACGATTCAGGAGAAAACGGAACAACTCCCTGTATCGCAATGGGAGTATTTTATTGATCAGGCTTTTGAAGATAAACGGTGGATTGGCTTAATGGGCAGAAAATCAGCTCTTAAGGAGGTTTTTGAGGAGAATCGGCTCTTGATCGGGCAATGTTTTAAAGATCATATCCAGGAGCTGGGCACTGAAAAGAATATTTATTCGCTTCGGGATGCGAAGAGCTACTTCTCCAATTATATCCGTCCGGGCACCACAACGCATCTCAGGCTGGAAGAGAGGCTCCGGGAAGAGCTTCGAAGTGAGGATCCTTATCCGTATGAAGACTATGATCCGAAGACCGGTATACGCAGTTGTTTTGGCATAGTGATTCCTCCCGATGCACCTCCTCGACCCGATTGTAGTGTGAGATGGAATCAGGAATGCAATCAGTGGACCAACTAATCAGAACGTTAACAAGATGGATTTTAACTACGAGGGTTACAGGATTGTAACGGCCAAAGAGGGCAAAAAGGTAAAAGCGCACTGTCCGGTGTGTGCTGACAGACGCAAAGACAAGAGAGACAAGTCACTGTTTATTGATACAACCACCGGCGCTTTCCGCTGTTTCTATTGCAACTGGGCGGGTAGAGCGCTCAAGCCGGGTGAACAAAAGCCGGATCGGGAGAAGAGATGCAACGCGGAGGTTCCTGCTCATTTTCGCAGACCGGTGTTTGACTCAAACAAAACGATGCTGAGCGACGAACTGGTTCGCTACTTCGTCGAGCAACGGTGCATCCCGCAAGAGGTGCTTCAGAAGATGTTGATCTCGGAGGAGATGCATTTCATGTCGGCTGTCGGAAAGCAAGTCAGGTGTATGGGATTTAATTATTTTGTGGACGACGAACTGGTAAACACCAAGTATCGGGATGCAGAAAAACATTTTGCTCTGGTGGCAGGAGCCAAACTGACTCCCTGGAATATCGACGGCATCAAGGATACCAAAGAATGCATCCTCACCGAGGGGGAACCGGATGCCATGAGTTTTATGGCTGCCGGACACTACGACGTGATCAGCGTACCCAATGGGGCGAATGATAATCTGGAATGGCTGAACCCTTTTGTCGAGTCGCATTTTGAAAATAAAGAGATCATTTATATCGCCGTCGATACAGATGAGAAGGGAAAGATGCTGTGCAAGGAATTGCTACGACGCTTTGGTAAAGAGCGGTGCCGGGTGGTGACCTACGGCAAGGATTGCAAGGATGCCAATGAACACCTGCAAAAGTACGGGGTGGAAAGTTTGCAGGTCTGTCTGCAACAGGCACCGGAGTGTCCATTGGAGGGTGTGGTAACTGCGGAGGATGTGAAAGACGAGTTGTACGAGCTTTTTGAAAACGGACTACAGCCGGGTCTGAGCATCGGATATGACAACCTGGATCCTTACCTGACATTGGAAACCGGAAGACTTTGTGTGGTGACCGGTATTCCCGGCAGTGGCAAATCGGAGTTCATGGATCAGATCGTCATCAACATGATCCTGAAGCATGGATGGAAAACAGCCTACTTCAGTCCGGAAAATCTTCCGGTGCAACGCCACTATGCAAAACTGGCGGAGAAGCTGACGGGAAAGATCTTTAAAAAAGGGATCACCTCGATGGACGAATACAGCGAAGTATGTGACTTTTTGAAGGAGAATGTATTTTCTATCGGCCCCAAAGAGGGATATCGCGTGGATAACATCATATCCAAAGCACGCGAACTGGTACGCAGAAATGGGATCAAGATGTTGGTCATTGACCCTTACAACCGATTGGAACATCAATTTAAGAACGGAGAAAAGGAGACAACATACATCAGCCGCTTTCTGGACAAACTGACGAACTTTGCCATCAGCACAGACACACTGGTCGTACTGGTGGCGCATCCCCGTAAGATAGAGAAAGACCCTGTGACCAAGAAGTTTGCGGTGCCGGACTTATACACCATCAACGGTTCGGCGAACTTCTTCAACAAAACAGATTTTGGATTTGCGGTGGTGCGCGACAACGACACCAATCAATGTACGATTCATGTACAAAAGGTAAAGTTCAGAAACCTGGGCAAATGTGGTGAAGCGACCTTCGCCTTCAATCTGACCAATGGCCGCTATGTACCAATCGAGCCGTCAAAATCTTCAAAAAGAGGATTCTCCCCGGCGCTCTTTGATAATTCCAACTGGCTGACAGAGAGAAAGAAGAAGATGGATTTCTTTTTTTATTCATAGTATCTGCAAACATCTCTCTTATTTCTTATATTTTAAAATATTTATATTACTTTCGCAATGTGTTTTAGCTACATATGAGTTTTCTGTAGTTGAGTTCGAATTGTAGTTTCTTGAGTAGAAATATATATAGGTCGTATATGCAATACAAACAATTGAGATTAAGTGTGCTTCTTTTACTCTGGCTTGGGATAACAGGATTACAAGCACAGAAAACGATTATAGCATCAGGTGGTAAAGCTATAGGTAGTGGTGGCTCAGTCTGCTATTCCATTGGACAAATCGGAACCCAAAAATTAAATGGCACGAATGGTTCTGTATCTGAAGGTGTACAACAGCCTTATGAAATATCGGTGATCTCATCGATTGATGAGGCTGAGAGTATTAAGCTGACTATTTCTGCTTATCCAAATCCTGTTAAAAATATATTACATCTTTCTTCAGACAATATGGAACTTTCAACCTTAAACTTTCAATTATTCGACGCGAAGGGAAAGCTCTTGCTTCACAAAGTGCTTGTAAGTAATGTGACAAGTATAAATATGAGCAATTTTGTCCCTGCAACTTACTTTGTGAAGATTCTCAAGAAGAATACGGTAGTAAAAACATTTAAAATCATCAAAAACTAAAAGAATATGAAACGAGCATCAATCTTATTGTTGTTTTTCCTGTCAATAGTATCTTGTCTGTTAGCACAAGTGCCCGAGAAAATGAGTTATCAGGCTGTGGTTCGCGACGAAAGTGGAGAATTAATCAAGAATCAATTAATAGGTGTATTGGTTTCTATTACACAGGGGTCATTTCTTCCCACTGTGATCTACAGTGAGTCGCACCATGTTACCACAAACGAAAACGGACTGCTGACTTTGGAAATTGGTGGAGGTAATGTAATATCCGGCACTTTTTCCGGTATCAAATGGGAGAATGGTAATGTCAATATAAGTACCAGTTACGACTTGAGCGGGGGTACGAGTTATTCTCTTCTTAGTTCCAGTAAGTTGTTAAGTGTTCCATATGCGCTATATGCCAAATCGGCAGGTAATGCCTCTGGCAATACCGGTACTTGTCCTGATGGTACAACGGTAGGAGAAATGAAATACTGGGATGGGACTCAATGGAATACCATCGCGCCTTCACTAGACGGGAAAGTGTTGATGCTGGAAAATGGGGTTCCTGTATGGAAAGATAATTATTTAACCAATCAACCAGCAGAAGTAATTAAGCCAAAAATAGATGTTATTTCTTCAAATAGCATTCTCTGCAATAGCCTTGTTATATCAGGAGGAGGAACAATAATAGAAAAAGGGTTTTGCTATTCTGAAAGTCCTAATCCTACTGTTGCTGATTATACACTTGTTTGTAAAGATGGAACAGGCTCGTTTTCAGGTACACTTACGAAAGGAATTTCATCTGGAAAGACCTATTATATTAAAACTTATGTGGTTAATAATGCAGGAATTTCATATAGTCAGGAAATAGAAGTCAGAATCTATACTGTTGGTGATTATGCATTTGGCGGTGTCATTTTTTATCTTTTTCAACCGAATGATCCGGGCTATGTAGAAGGTGAACAACACGGTTTGGTCTGTGCAAAAGAAGACCAAGAAGACGGGATAAAGTGGAATAATGGCAGTTCTATATCTACCGGAGCCACAGGAACAGAAATTGGAACCGGTCAAACTAACACCGCAGCGATTGTTAGAGTACAAGGTGAGGGGTCATATGCCGCAAAAGTTTGTGATAATTATTCTTTCTCAGGTTACTCAGATTGGTTCTTGCCATCAAAAGATGAATTAAATCAAATGTATGTCCAGAAAAACATTATTGAAGCCACACTGCTTGCGAACGGAGGTCATGCTTTTGTGACCTATGCACCCATTTATTGGAGTTCTTCAGAGAAGAGTGATAGGGATGCTTGGACTCAATCATTTTCCTCAGGCTCACAAGCTTCTGGTAGTCCCTATAAAACAAGCTCATGGAATGTTAGAGCAGTTCGGGCCTTTTAGGACTCACCCGTTCTTTATTGGATGAGCCGATGAGATGCAGAAATTCGATAAAAAAGAATAGTCCACAAAGTTTTATTTTGTGGACTATTTTGCCTTGTTCTATCGTATTTTACTTCTATCCAACGAAACACAGACGAGACACCGGACGGTTGTCATCTTCCGTTCTGAAAACTTATGAACAATGTGTATGGGAGATAAACGCCGAGCTTTGTACACCTATGGGGACTCGAACCCCAATCGTCGGAACCGGAATCCGATATTCTATCCATTGAACTATAGGTGCATTACAAACTGTTTTACGGCCACAAAGGTAGCATTTTTTCCATGAAAGCAAGCGATGCGCTTACTTTTTTAACGCCCGAATGCTTTTGTGAAGGAGCAGTCAGAGAGCAACAGCCTTACCACCAGAAATTAAATCCGAAGCCAAGTGTCTCCTGATATTGCAAATAGGAATTCTCTCCCGGCTGTCTTTTGCGAGCATCATTATATATAAGATTAATTTTGAGCACAGGCGAAAAGCTACTTGTTACTCTAAAGGTAAACGTATTATACAACTCCATATACGTTTCATCATAAGGAGATCTATATAAGAATCGACCTACGTAAGAGATATTTTTTACAATCTGCCAATTTATATCCGATGTAATCTTCAATCCATTTACCGTCTCTTTACTTTTTCGATCAGCCCGGATGCCATATCTTTTTTGATCAACTTTTGCCGTATCCATAACAAACCTATTAGCGTAAACCAACGGGTCTATATTGAAAGTAATTGTAAAGGTGCCGGGTTTGTTTTGATAACGATATCGCATACCCACACTTAAATCAAAGTATCCGGGAGAAAGGAAAGCTTTAACAACGTTTTTCCCTGAATATTGTTGAAAGGTTTGTGTCTTCAGAGTCGCCGTAACGGTGTAGCTCCATCGGGCGATCGCTTTTAGTCCTAACTGAGAATTTAATCTCAACTCATCAGGAGCAATCTGATACGAACGTCCATTGACTTTTTCAGGTAAAGTAGTAAATCCCAAATAATATGTCAAGTAATTTTCCCAGGTAATTCTCTTTAAGTCATTGTAATTTGCATCCAGTCTCAAATCAGGGTAGAGAGCTACATTATTATCTCCTCCCCAGTTATCACTCAGATAGGCCTGTGAAAAGTTTAGATTCAGTTTTCCCTTGGTATTCCAGTAACTTGGCTTTTTCATCTTTAAAGACACTTTGTCGGCCGTTACCACCGCCGGAGGTAAATTGCTGAGATCAGCCAAAGTAGGCTTTGTCGGAAGTACTTCCGTCTTGATTGCCCCTTTTGTAAGCATTTCCTCTGTGTAGCTGATCAGTTCCGGATGATTCAAAATCAAATAGCGCAGAGCAGACTGAGCCAAAGAGTCCTTATAGGTATATGCTAACGAATTGGGCGGCATCGGGAGAGAGAATGACGGTACTTTTACCTTAAACGTATCATGAAAATTAGCCAGCTTCTTTCCGTCGTAGACAAAGTCTTTCATGACAACGATCGGATAAAAAAGCTCATTGAAAATAATGGTGTCAGGATTAAAAGATGTATCGTCCAAAAGAGAGTCTGCGGGCACTTCAAAAATCTGTCTTGCTATCGAGATCAAAGAGTCAGCACGTCTGTCCATCGCAATATAATAAGGCATTCTCGGATTATTGATGGAATCTTCGTGACGTTTTTGAGCAGAGAGACGAATGGAATCTTCCCGGGCTATCTTAAGTTCCCTCAGAACCTCATTGGCCATCATATTCAACAACGGTTTTAAGGCATTAGAGTTTTTCGCAGATTCATATTCTTTCTGCAATAACTGTATCGAATCAACTACCGTTGAATCCGGAGAAGAAAGAGGCAATTCATTTTTATAATTCAACGTATCCTGAGCAAAAGTACTCATAGCCCCTGTTAAAAACAAAGCAAAGAGTGTCTGTAATATCCGTTTCATTCTAAAATATATTTCCGCAAAGATAATCCTTTTGAATAAAATAGAGATACAAACTGCTTTTTAAATCTGGAATCATGGGAAGCATTCATATTTTATTCGTATTTTTGCGGTTTCAAATAGCGATGTTTAATCTAATCTCAATAGAATCGTGGCTGAGACAAAGTACATTTTCGTAACAGGAGGCGTTGCATCCTCATTGGGTAAAGGAATTATTTCCGCTTCCATTGGCAAGCTTCTTCAAGCTAGAGGGTATTCCGTAACCATTCAAAAATTTGACCCCTATATCAATGTTGACCCGGGAACACTGAACCCATATGAACACGGAGAGTGTTATGTAACAGTGGATGGTCATGAGGCAGATCTGGACTTAGGTCATTACGAACGTTTTCTAAACATTCGTACCACCCGTGCCAACAACACGACTACCGGACGCATTTATAAAAGCGTCATTGAAAAAGAACGCCGTGGAGACTATCTGGGAAAGACCGTTCAGGTAATTCCTCATATCACGGATGAAATCAAACGTAACATCAAGTTTCTCGGCAACAAATATAAATACGACTTTGTAATCACGGAAATCGGAGGAACGGTGGGTGACATCGAGTCTCTGCCATTCATTGAGGCGGTTCGCCAGATGCGCTGGGAACTGGGAAAGAGTTGTATCAACATACACCTCACCTATGTACCTTATCTCGCTGCGGCAAAAGAGTTGAAAACCAAGCCGACACAGCATTCTGTCAAACAATTACAAGAAATGGGTATTCAACCGGATGTACTGGTACTGCGTACTGAACGTCATATTCCTGTGGAGATGCGCAAAAAAGTGGCTCTTTTCTGTAATGTAGATCACGAAAGTGTAGTCGAATGTATCGATGCGAGAAATATTTATGAAGTCCCTCTTTTGATGCACAAAGAAGGTTTGGATACAGCTGTGCTGAAGAAAGTCGGATTCTCATACAAAGAGGATGATATAAATCTGACTGACTGGAAAGGGTTTGTTGACCGATACAACCAGGCAAAAGATACGATCCGTATCGCGTTGGTAGGAAAATACGTCGGACTGCAAGATGCTTACAAGTCTATTAACGAGGCCTTGATACAGGCTGCTACCTATAATGACCGCAAACTGGTGCTCAACTGTGTGCTATCGGAAGAACTTACCGAAGAGAATGCTGACGAATTACTTAAGAACAACGATGGAATTGTCATTGCTCCCGGTTTTGGTCAGCGAGGTATAGAGGGAAAATTTGTTGCGGCGCGCTATGCCCGTGAAAAGGATATTCCGGCATTTGGTATCTGTCTGGGTATGCAATGCATGGTGATTGAATTTGCACGTAATGTGCTGGGATTGAAACTGGCAAACAGTACGGAGATGGACAGCAAAACTCCCGATAATGTAATTGACCTGATGGAGAGTCAGAAAGAAGTGACAGACATGGGTGGTACCATGCGTTTGGGTGCCTTTGATTGCCATCTTACTGAAGATTCAAACGCATATAAAGCGTACAAAAAGATGACGATCTCAGAGCGTCACCGTCACCGTTATGAATTTAACAACAACTATAAAGAGGCTTTTGAAAAAGCGGGTATGAGCTGCACTGGTATTAATCCGGAAACCAAACTGGTGGAAATTGTCGAAATCACTTCTCTGAAATGGTACCTTGGTACACAGTTTCATCCGGAATACGGAAGTACCGTACTTGCACCAAATCCCTTGTTTATGAGTTTTGTTGAAGCGGCAATCTCCAACAGTAAAAAGAAGTAATTTCTCATCAATAAATATTGACTATTAATGGATAAAAACACGCTAATCGGTTTTTCATTATTGGCCGTTGTTCTAGCCGCAATGGCATGGATTAACCAACCAACTCCCGAACAGATAGCTGCAAGACAACGTTATCAGGATTCGATCAAACAGACTGAACTGACCGAACAAATCAACAATGCTGTTGATGCTCGAAACATAGATAAAAGTACCAACAGTTCGATCCAGCAAATGCTGGATACGATTTCTTCAGACTCATTGAAAGCAAAAGAGCTCACCAGACTTTTTGGTGCATTCGGAAAGGCTGCTATTGGCACCGATACCATAACCAATCTGGAAAACGAAGTACTTAAGCTTTCTGTCAGCACAAAAGGTGGACGCATCCGCACTGCTCAGTTAAAGAATTACCAAACACATGATTCTCTGCCATTGATCTTGTTTGATGGAGAAGAGTCGTCATTCAACGCAACCTATGTGACTGCCGACAACCGGATAATCAATACATCCAATTTCTTTTTTGAGTCGCTTCCTATTGTCTCAAATGCTGATTCTACACAGCTTACAATGCGCCTGATCGCAGGTACTGACAGCTATATTGATCATGTGTACACGATATATCCAAAGGAATACATGATTCGCTTCTCCATCCAGACCAACAACATGGCCTCCATATTGTCACCGGGAGTGAACTCTGTGGATATTGAGTGGAACTCAAAATTGCGTCAACAGGAAAAAGGGCGTACGTTTGAGAAGAGATATGTCGGCTTATATTACAAGTATGCCGCCGATGATGTCGAAAACTTGAGTGAATCGAAAGATGATTCAAAAGAGCTGCGTAGCAAGACAAAGTGGATTGCCTATAAGGATCAGTTTTTCTCTACGATCCTGATTGCGGAAGAACCATTCCTATCCGCTGATATCGCATCTAAAGTCATCACGGATGAAACTTCACCTTACTTGAGCAGTTTTTCATCCAAGATGACGGCTGCCTTTGATCCGCAAGGTAAACTGTCCAATGACTTCCGCATCTATCTGGGCCCCAATCATTATCCGACTTTAGGCAGATACGACAAGGGAGTTGCCAGCGAAGACAAACTGGAGATTCAGCGGTTGGTTCCGCTGGGTAACATCATCTTCCGTTGGTTCAACAAGATCATGGTGATTCCTTTGTTTGACTTTCTGGGCAAATATATCAGTAGCTTTGGTATCATTATCTTTTTGTTGACATTGATCATCAAAATGATTCTCTTCCCGCTGACCTATAAATCATATATGTCAAGCGCAAAAATGCGCGTGCTTCGTCCGCAGGTGGAAGAAATCAACGAACGATTGAAAGGTGAAGACAAAGCGATGGAGAGACAAAAAGCAACGATGGAACTGTATAGTCGTGCGGGAGCAAGTCCGATGAGCGGATGTCTGCCGATGCTACTTCAGATGCCCATTCTCATTGCTTTGTTTATGTTCTTCCCTTCGGCTATTGAACTTCGTCAGGAACCTTTCCTTTGGGCACAGGATCTTTCGACGTACGATGCCATTTTAACGTGGAAAGGAAACATCCCTCTGGTCAGTTATTTGTACGGAAACCATATCAGCCTGTTCTGCTTGCTTATGACTATCGTAAATATTATCTATACGAAGTTTAACATGGATATGAGCAACACCGGACAACAGCAGATGCCGGGTATGAAATGGATGATGTACCTGATGCCGGTCACTTTCCTGGTGTTCTTTAATCAATATTCATCCGGACTTTGCTATTACTACCTGTTATCATCGTTGATCTCTATCGGTCAGACATTAGTCTTCCGCTATTTCATTAATGAAGAGAAGCTGCTGGCCAAACTGGAAGAGAACAAGAAACGTCCAAGAAAGACAAACGGGTTTATGAACCGTTTGATGGAAGCTCAAAAACAACAACAGGAGGCTTTGCGCAAACAACAAACACAGCGGGGGAAAAGAAAATAAGTAACGAAACGTTTTTAAGAACATAGCTATTTGAATGAAGAAGATCCGCAACTTTTGTATTATCGCTCATATAGACCATGGTAAGAGTACCTTGGCCGACCGCTTACTGGAATATACACACACCGTTCAAGGAAAAGAGATGAAAGAGCAAGTGCTCGACAACATGGACCTGGAACGCGAACGTGGTATCACGATCAAGAGTCACGCCATCCAGATGGACTATTTTTACAACGGAGAAAACTATATACTAAATCTGATTGACACTCCCGGACATGTGGACTTCTCGTATGAAGTATCACGTTCCATCGCCTCCTGCGAAGGTGCTCTGCTTATCGTTGACGCAGCGCAGGGCATTCAGGCTCAAACCATATCGAACCTATACATGGCAATTGAGCATGATCTCGAGATCATCCCTATTGTCAATAAGGTGGATCTGGACAGCGCGCGTCCGGATGAAGTGGAAGATCAAATCATCGAACTGCTTGGATGCAAACGAGAAGAAATTATCCGTGCAAGCGGAAAGACCGGACAGGGTGTCGATGAGATTCTGGAAGCTATTGTTCACCGTATTCATGCGCCGGTCGGTGATCCCAATGCTCCTTTGCAGGCACTGATCTTCGACTCTGTTTTCAATCCTTTCAGAGGAATTATTGCGTATTTCAAGATTGTCAATGGAACGATCCGAAAAGGAGATGAAGTCAAGTTTTTTGCGACAAACAAAGAATATGAAGCCGATGAAGTCGGCGTTTTAAAACTGGATATGGCTCCTTGCGCCGAAGTTAGTGCCGGCAATGTGGGTTATATTATCTCAGGAATAAAGACATCACGCGAGGTAAAAGTCGGTGATACCATCACACATGTGATGAATCCGTGCAAAGAACGGATTGCCGGATTTGAAGAAGTAAAACCGATGGTGTATGCGGGTGTCTATCCGATAGAAACAGAAGAGTTTGAGAATCTTCGTTCGTCACTGGAAAAGCTCCAACTCAATGATGCTTCTCTGACTTTTCAACCCGAATCTTCTGTGGCCTTGGGATTTGGATTTCGCTGCGGATTTCTCGGACTTCTTCACATGGAAATCGTCCAGGAGCGCCTGGATAGAGAGTTTGACATGAACGTAATCACGACGGTGCCAAACGTATCATACATTGTATATACAAAGAAAGAAGAAAAGCTGGAGGTTCACAATCCGTCGGGACTCCCCGACCCCGCCATGATTGACCGTATTGAAGAACCCTATATACGTGCCTCAATCATTACGACAACCGATTATATCGGACCGATCATGACTCTTTGCTTAGGGAAGCGCGGCGAACTGGTCAAGCAAGAGTATATCTCCGGCAACCGTGTGGAGATATTTTATGATATTCCTTTGGGAGAGATTGTGATTGACTTTTACGACAGACTGAAAAGTATCTCCAAAGGATACGCATCATTTGATTATCACCTGAATGGCTATCGCCCATCCAAACTGGTCAAGCTAGATATCCTGCTCAACGGCGAACCGGTTGATGCTCTCTCCACGCTTACGCATGTGGACAATGCTTATAACTTTGGACGCAGGATGTGTGAAAAGCTTCAGGAACTGATTCCACGTCAGCAATTTGACATAGCGGTACAGGCTGCGATCGGAGCAAAAATTATTGCCCGCGAAACAATCAAGGCGGTGCGCAAAGATGTAACAGCAAAATGTTATGGTGGTGATATCTCCCGAAAAAGAAAACTTCTTGAGAAACAAAAGAAGGGTAAGAAACGAATGAAGCAGATTGGCAATGTGGAAGTGCCACAAAAAGCATTCCTTGCCGTCTTGAAATTAGATTAAGAGTTTTGTCAAAATATCAGAAAGAAACGATCGGAATAACGAGATGAAAAGCTTAGTTGCATTGTATCAACAGGTGTACTATTATGTTTGGTCACACCACACGCGTAAAGGAAGAGGTATGGGATATCCAGAAAAGTCAGCTACCGTATTCGCCGTGGGTATGGTGTGTTTTAATATATTTTCGTTATGCATGCTTATCCAGCTTTTTCTTAGTGCTATTTCAATAATAATACCGCAAAAAATCATGTACAATGGAGGACTTCTGATCTCAGCCGTTTTTTCATATTCAATAGGTATTATGTTTGACAATACGAAAATACTGGATAAGTGCCGACTACTTGAGAAAGAACATAGACTTTATCCCAAATGGGTCGTTCTTAGCTCTTGGATAGCAAGTACTGTTATATTCCTATTGTTGGTCCTTTTTTTCCTCTATGGAAAGCCGGCATAAATGATCTACAGAGCATGGGTTCTCTAGATTATTCAAGTATCTGAGACGGATAAACAATTACATAAAATAAACATATGCAAAGAAGCATTATTTGTGAAATATGGGAAGTCAGCTTCGCTGAATGAATAAATAATATGTAACTTTGCACCCTCATTAGGTATCAATATACGAGAAATAGCAACATTCTAATTACATTATGGCAAAAATAACAAAAGAAGCGGCTTTACTTTATCATTCACAAGGTAAGCCCGGTAAAATTGAAGTCGTTCCTACCAAACCGCACAGCACACCAGGAGATCTGTCTCTGGCTTACTCCCCAGGAGTAGCAGAACCATGTCTGGAGATTGAAAAAAATCCGGAAGACGCATACAAATATACAGCGAAAGGTAACCTTGTGGCTGTAATTTCCAACGGTACAGCTGTGCTTGGCCTCGGTGATATCGGAGCTCTTTCCGGTAAACCCGTGATGGAAGGCAAGGGATTGCTTTTTAAAATATATGCAGGTATTGACGTTTTTGATATTGAAGTCGATGAAAAAGATCCGGAAAAGTTTATCCAGGCTGTAAAAGCAATTGCTCCGACTTTCGGTGGAATTAATCTGGAAGATATTAAGGCTCCTGAATGCTTTGAAATTGAAGAAAGACTGAAAGCAGAACTGGATATCCCGGTGATGCATGATGACCAACACGGTACGGCAATCATCTCAAGTGCCGGATTACTGAATGCTCTGGAAGTGGCAGGAAAGAAGATTGATGAAGTCAAGATTGTGGTGAATGGAGCCGGCGCATCAGCCAATTCCTGCACAAAACTATATATCGCTCTCGGTGCAAAAAAAGAAAATATAGTGATGCTTGACAGCAAAGGCGTCCTCTCTATCAACCGCCCGGATCTGACAGAATCTAAAAAATATTTTGCTACAAGCCGCACAGACATCCACACACTGGCTGAAGCTGTAAAGGGTGCAGATGTCTTTCTTGGACTTTCAAAAGGGAATGTTCTTTCACAAGATATGGTGCGCTCCATGGCTGCTAAACCGATCGTCTTTGCCTTAGCAAACCCAGCACCAGAGATTACCTATGAAGATGCGATGGCTGCCCGTCCGGATGTACTGATGGCTACAGGTCGCTCTGATTATCCGAATCAGATTAATAACGTTATAGGATTCCCTTATATCTTCCGTGGTGCCTTGGATACACACGCAAGAGCTATCAATGAAGAGATGAAGCTAGCTGCTGTTAAGGCGATTGCCGCTCTTGCAAAAGCTCCTGTTCCTGATGTTGTGACTTCTGTATATGAGGAGAATAATCTGACTTTTGGCCCTTTGTATTTTATACCCAAACCGGTAGATCCCCGTTTGATCACAGATGTATCTATGGCTGTCGCAAAAGCCGCTATGGAGTCGGGCGTTGCTAGAAATCCCATTACAGATTGGGATGCATACCGCATTCAACTACTTCAATTAATGGGATACGAGTCTAAGCTGACTCGTCAGCTATATGACAAAGCTCGTAGGAATCCACAACGCGTAGTCTTTGCGGAAGGTATCCATCCCAACATGCTTAAGGCAGCCGTTGAAGCAAAGAGTGAAGGCCTTTGCCATCCAATATTACTGGGTAATGACGAACGCATTGAAAAGCTCGCTAAAGAGCTCGAGCTAAATATGGAAGGAATAGAAGTCATTAATTTACGTCATGACAATGAAGCGGATCGTCGCGAACGCTACGCAAAACTACTTACTGAAAAACGCTATCGTGAAGGATTCACGTTACAGGAAGCTAATGATAAGATGTTTGAGCGCAACTACTTCGGTATGATGATGGTTGAAACGGGAGAAGCTGATGCTTTCATTACTGGTGTATATACGAAATATTCAAATACAATTAAAGTTGCAAAAGAAGTGATTGGGATTCGTGAAGGCTTCAATCACTTTGGTACAATGCACATTCTCAATTCTAAGAAACAGGGTACTATATTCCTTGCTGACACACTGATTAATCGCCACCCTGATGCGGCGGCTCTGATTGATGTAGCTCGTCTTGCTGCTAACACAGTACGTTTCTTTAACCACGAACCGGTCATTGCCATGCTTTCATATTCTAACTTTGGCGCTGATACATCCGGAAGTCCGGCAAAAGTACACAACGCTGTAGAATATATTCATAAGAACTTTCCAGATCTGACAATTGATGGAGAAATGCAAGTAAACATTGCGTTAAATAAAGAACTGCGTGATGAGAAATATCCGTTTACACAGCTTAAAGGCAAAGATGTTAATACATTGGTATTCCCAAATCTCAGCTCTGCGAACTCTGCGTACAAACTTCTTCAGTCAATGAGTGATGCCAAACTGATTGGCCCGATTCAAATGGGATTGAACAAACCGATCCACTTTACAGACTTTGAAAGCTCGGTTCGTGACATCGTTAATATTACAGCTGTGGCGGTAATTGACGCTATTGTTGAGAAACAGAAACGCAAATAACACATTGTTTACAGATTATTTCTGTACATTTGTGCTCCGAACGTTACTTTATCAACAGATCTACAATGAATACCGTTGAACAATTTGAACATCTGATTGCCTCATGCCGTGACCTTTTTGCAAAAAAATTGCAGGATTATGGTCCGGCATGGCGTATCATGCGCCCTGTTTCACTGACAGACCAGATTTTTATAAAAGCCTGCCGCATTCGCAGCCTTGAGATTCAAAAAGAAGCTCTGATTGATGATACCATTCAATCAGAGTTTGTCGGTATTGTAAATTATGGAGTAATTGCTTTAATTCAACTAGAATTAGGCTACAGCGAAACGCCGGATATTACACAGGAAAAGGCACTCGAACTTTATGATAAGCATATTACTCAGACGAAAGAACTGATGTATGCAAAGAATCATGACTACAATGAGGCTTGGAGAGGAATGCGGATCAGTTCGTATACAGATCTGATTCTGATGAAAATCAATCGGACAAAACAGATTGAGGAAAACGAAGGAAAAACCATCGTGTCAGAAGGATTGGATGCAAACTATATGGATATGATCAACTATTCGTTATTTGCACTTATCAAATTGACCTATGGAGAATAAGACAACAATTCCACTAAAGAAGCATGCAAACTACCTGAACCGGGCAGTGATCCTGGTTAGGTTATTAGTGGGACTGACATTTGTCTTTTCCGGATTTGTAAAAGCGGTAGATCCATTGGGATCATCCTACAAATTTGCTGATTATCTGAATGTATTAGGACTGGATTTTTTGCTTCCAACAACTCTTTTTGCAGCTGTTGTTCTCGCTGCTTTTGAGTTCTGGCTGGGAGTTTCCTTGATTACAGGCTATCGGATCAAGCAGAGCATTATATTGCTCAACCTGTTCATGGTGTTTATGACTCCTTTGGCACTCTGGATCTCAATTAGTAATCCTGTATCAAACTGCGGCTGTTTTGGAGATGCCATCAAACTCACAAACTGGCAAACATTCTACAAAAATGTGGTGATGTCGGGGTTCACAGTATTTCTCTTCATCAACCGTTGCAAACTCACCCCTCTCTTTAGCAAACATACGCAAGGATTGGTCTCTCTTTATACGCTTTTATTCATTGTAGGTGTTTCGTGGATTTCGCATGAGTACCTGCCCATTGTTGATTTTCGCCCTTACAAAATAGGGAACAACATCACTAAAATGATGTCTGTCCCGGAAGATGCGCAAACAGAACAGTATGAGAATATTTTCGTCTATGCGAAAGATGGAGTTGAAAAAGAATTCACGTTGGAAAACTACCCTGAAGGTGACTCTTCATGGACATTTGTAAGACGGGAAGACAAACTGATCAGCAAGGGGTATGTACCACCAATCAATGACTTTTCAATAGAGTTGAATGGATCTGATATCACGCAAGAAGTGCTTCAGGACTCCTCCTACACCTTTCTGCTCATATCACCCCGACTTGAAAATGCCAGTGATGAGGAAATCGATCGAATCAACGAGATATATGACTATTGCGTTAAGTTTGGATATCGCTTCTACTGTCTTACTGCTTCTCCTCAAAGTGTAATTGATGAATGGTCAGCAGACACAGGCGCAGAATATCCGTTTGCTATAACTGACGAAATACCTCTTAAAACGATCATACGTTCCAATCCCGGACTTGTTTTACTTAAAAAAGGTGCCATATTGAGAAAATGGCCTCATACCCTGCTTCCTGAAACAGAAATGTCGGATATGCCTCTCGATCAGACTAAGTGGGGAAAAGAAGATAATATGTTGTCCGGCACAAAAGTCTCATTATTTGCCGGTGCATTTATTGTTCCTCTTATCTTGCTGTTTATTATTGAGAGAATAATTGGATGGTGCGTTCGGATGTATCGTAACAGGCACAATAAAAAAGAGAAACAATCTCCTGATAACCCCGAAATAGAAGAAATTATATAATTAAGAATCACATAAAATTTTAGAAAATGAGAAAGAACATTGTTGCAGGAAACTGGAAAATGAACAAGACACTTCAAGAAGGAATTGCTCTTGCTAAAGATTTAAATGAAGCTTTGAAACAAAAGACTGTAAATTGCGATGTAGTAATTTGCACTCCATTTATCCATTTAGCTTCTGTTGCTGCTGAAATTGACCAAACGAAATTAGGTTTGGGAGCAGAAAACTGCGCAGACAAAAAATCAGGTGCTTACACAGGTGAAGTATCTGCTGCTATGGTCGCTTCTACCGGAGCCAAATATGTAATTCTTGGTCACTCAGAACGTCGCCAATATTATGGTGAGACAAGTGAAATTCTGAAAGAAAAAGTAACTCTTGCCCTTGAAAACAATCTTACTCCTATTTTCTGTATCGGAGAAGTATTGGCTGAGAGAGAAGCCGGAAAACACTTCGAAGTAGTAAACACTCAACTCAAAGAAGCTTTGTTCGGTCTTTCAGCTGAAGATTTCTCAAAAATCGTAATCGCTTACGAACCAGTATGGGCTATTGGTACAGGCAAGACAGCTTCATCAGATCAGGCACAAGAAATTCACGCTGTCATCAGACAAACAATTACTGAGAAATATGGTAAAGAGGTGGCAGAAAACACATCCATCCTTTATGGTGGCAGCTGCAAAGCTTCTAACGCGCAGGAATTATTTGCAAAACCTGACGTTGATGGTGGATTGATTGGTGGTGCTGCACTCAGTGTTGAGGACTTTATGGGTATAATTGTCGCTTTCTGATTTAGCATATAATCAACGAAATCAAAGAGGAGGACGCTTTTCGAAGGGTTCTCCTCTTTTTTCTATTGCTCGATTTCCATTATATCAATGAAAAACAGTACTTTTGCAGTAAAATATTGGAAGCTATGAAGAAAATACTTTATAAAAGCCTGTTTGGATGGTCTTTCGTTCTTTTGATATGCATAACAGTATTACCCGTATCCGCTCAAGAAGAAAACTCAATCATCAATTACCTTACTCAAGAAAACAAAGGAGAAGGCACTATCCGGATTTATCAGAATGACAGAATTGCGGCACTTGTTGGAAAAAAAGGGGAAGGGAAAGATTTAAATGAAGACGGCACCTCTACTTACCTCCGTGCAAAAGGTTATCGGGTACATCTTTATTCAGAGATTGCCTCAAAAGAATCAATGAACAAAGCAAAGAATATTGAACGTAAGTTTTTGGAAGCATATCCGGAGATCGGTTCATATGTAACTGTAAGTGGTCCCAAAATCCGGGTAAGAGTCGGAGACTTTAAAACCTGGGAAGAAGCAAATCTGCTAAAGCAAGAGTTACGCAAGAAGTATCGTGATATAAGTGCCGAAGCTATGATTGTAAAAGATGACATCCGACTGGATGTAGAACCTAATGAACAACAAAATAATGGAAGAACTGAAGAAGGAGAAGATTCAGGAACTAAGTGAACATTACCTTGAGATACTACGTATCCTGGGAGAGGATACGGCTCGTGAAGGACTAATTAAGACTCCTGAACGAATTGCAAAAGCAATGCTGACTCTGACAAAAGGATATGCACAAGACCCGGCTGAAGTGCTTCGATCTGCCATGTTTAAAGAAGACTACAAACAGATGGTTATCGTAAAGGACATTGACTTCTATTCAATGTGTGAGCACCATATGCTACCTTTTTTTGGAAAAGCTCATGTGGCTTACATTCCCAAGAATTACATAACCGGACTAAGCAAAATTCCCCGCGTTGTTGATATATTCGCTCATCGGCTTCAGATACAGGAACGCATGACCATGCAGATAAAACAGTGTATCCAGGATACTTTGGATCCATTGGGTGTCATGGTCGTCATTGAAGCTCAACATATGTGTATGCAGATGAGAGGCGTTGAAAAACAACACTCCATCACCACAACATCCGATTTTACGGGAGTATTCAGAACGGTCGAAACACGTGAAGAATTTATGAATCTGATTCGGAACTAAACAGCCGAACTCTCATTTCGTAAGATAATCAACAACACGTATCAAGGCACGCTGGCAAACCGGACAGAAGGTTTTGGCTTTATTGGTATTCATCCGGCAGTCCTGCATGGAACGATAAATTCCAAAAGTTGCATAACCGCCTCCTTCGTAAACACCCAACTCCAACTTGCTGTTTTCAGAGAATTTTGTCGGAATTGTCGCATCATTCGGAAGCATATCTTTCCATTTACGATCGAAATCCACTAAAGTGGTGATGTTTTCTTCCCATGGTTCAATCTTTTTATTGTAAAAGTTCTCCATCACATCTCCTGGATAATAATACTCGTCAGCAAGCCCGGCAAAAGCATGTGCAAACTCATGAACGACGATGATATTACTCTGCTTGTCGTCTGCACTGATCATCGTATGAGAATTAAAAATCCCCCCACCTCCATAAACCGGAGTATTTACAACAACAATAATTTGCTCATATGGAATGCCTGCAACAGCGTCATTAATCGCTGTCATCTGGTTAGACATAAGATATCGGGAAGAATAAAAGGTATCATAGTGAGCGTTCAACAACGTACTCTTCCAGACTCCTTTGCCCGGATATGAAGTTCCACTTTCAGATGATACAGCTGCAACCGCGGTAACATTAAATTTTTTCTTTAGTTTATCAAAAGGTTCGTGTGCAAACAAATCAGAATTCAGTCGGCGGGCATCGTGAAAGAACTTATCCTGTTCAGCTTCTGTGTATCCTTCAGCTACATACACAATATCTACACACTCATCTGTCGAACCATGCTTCTGAATAACTTCCTTCTTGTAGGATGTTATGGATTTGGGACGAATCAAAATATCATTCGGATTTACCGGCGCCTTCAAGTAGGTCTGATATATGCCGTCATAGCCGCGAAAATCAATTGTTATAACCGCATTCTTCTTTGGAAAAGGAAAAAGCAGAACTTGCTGGAATGCTTTTTGCACTTCTTTCGCTTCGTCAGTCGCCTGCCATTCAGCAAACAGAGCACAAAAGACTGTAGAATAAATTATTTCTCCGGTCGAAGCATCTCTCATGACTGCAAGACCATTGCCCAGGTTTTGCTGTTTATTCAGATTATTTCTGCGACCTGCCCAACCTTCTGATTTGCTATATTCATGAAGATAAACCTGCATTGTCTTATCGTTTCCTGCCAAGACAAGATCCATTCGCAAAGTAGAGTCCTTAAAAAATGAGTCATACTGCTGCTGAGCAGTCATTTTTAATGTGATCAAAGTCAACATTAAAAGGATAGAAGATCTTATCATTGAATGAGGGTATTACATTTATACCACAAATATAAAGCTTTCACCCTAAAACACAATGATAAGATCTTGAATTTACGGAAAAGAGAGACAAATAGGTCTGGACAATTATCCTGATTACAAGCAAGAACTAGTTCGCAGCATATCAAGCGAACAGTAAACAAAAGATAATAAAAAAAAGAGCATATGTATGTATGATCTATTAGAAAATTCCGTACCTTTGCACCCGTATTTTTAATCAACATAATGTCTAACTTATTAATTGCAAAACAATTAACTTAATGGAAAATCTTAAAAATGTAGCTCCGGATCAAGCTTTTGATTGGGAAGCTTATGAAAAAGGAGAAGTTCTTACTGACAAAAGTAAAGAAGAACTTGAACAAACTTACGACAAAACTCTCAGTGCTGTAAAGTCAGGAGAAGTTGTTGAAGGAACTGTAATCACGATGAACAAGCGCGAGGTTGTTGTTAACATCGGTTACAAATCGGATGCTATTGTATCTATGAATGAATTCCGTTACAATCCGGAATTAAAGGTTGGTGACACTGTAGAGGTGTACATCGAAAGCCAGGAAGACAAAAAAGGACAATTGATCCTTTCTCACAAAAAAGCACGCGCAACCCGTTCATGGGATCGTGTTAATCAGGCTCTTGAAAATGACGAAATCATCAAAGGTTACGTTAAATGTCGCACGAAGGGCGGTATGATCGTTGACGTATTTGGTATTGAAGCATTCTTACCAGGTTCACAGATAGACGTGAAACCCATTAGAGACTACGATGTATTCGTTGACAAAACAATGGAATTCAAAGTTGTTAAAATCAATCAGGAATTCAAGAATGTTGTTGTATCTCATAAAGCTCTTATTGAAGCTGAACTTGAACAACAGAAAAAAGATATTATTTCCAAACTCGAAAAGGGACAAGTACTCGAAGGAACTGTCAAGAACATCACTTCATACGGAGTATTTATCGACCTTGGTGGAGTGGATGGTTTGATCCATATCACAGACCTTTCCTGGGGTCGTGTTTCTCATCCGGGTGAAGTTGTTCAGTTGGATCAGAAGTTGAATGTTGTTATCCTTGACTTCAACGACGACAAAAACCGTATTGCATTAGGTTTGAAACAGTTGACTCCACATCCATGGGACGCTTTAAGTGCTGACATGAAAGTGGGTGACAGAGTAAAAGGAAAAGTAGTTGTGATGGCTGACTATGGTGCATTTATCGAAATTGCTCCTGGTGTAGAAGGATTAATCCACGTTTCTGAAATGTCTTGGTCACAACACTTGCGTAGCGCTCAGGATTTCATGAATGTTGGTGATGAAGTGGAAGCTGTTATCCTGACTTTGGATCGTGAAGAACGCAAAATGTCTTTGGGTATCAAACAACTGAAACCAGATCCATGGGAAAACTTTGATACAAAATATGCAGTAGGAACAAAACATCATGCAAAAGTACGCAACTTCACAAACTTCGGAGTATTCGTTGAAATTGAAGAAGGTGTAGATGGATTGATTCACATTTCAGATCTTTCATGGACAAAGAAAATCAAACATCCTTCTGAATTCACAGAAATTGGCGCTGAGATCGATGTAATTGTGTTAGAGATAGACAAAGACAATCGTCGTTTAAGCCTCGGTCACAAACAACTCGAAGAAAACCCATGGGACGTATTTGAAACAATCTTTACGGTTGATTCTATCCATGAAGGTACAATCATCGAGATCCTTGACAAAGGTGCCGTTATCGCATTACCCTATGGTGTAGAAGGATTTGCAACTCCTAAACACCTGGTGAAAGAAGATGGCAAACAAGCTCAGATAGAAGAGAAACTTGATTTCAAAGTCATAGAGTTCAACAAAGATGCTAAACGCATTATCCTATCTCACAGCAGAGTGTTTGAAGATGAAGCAAAATCTGTAGAGTCAGCTGAAAAGAAAGCTGCTAAGAAGAGCAACATCAAAAAAACAAAGGCTGAAGAAGTAGCAGCTTCTACCGGTAACGAAAAAACTACCTTAGGTGACATTGAAGGACTGGCAAATCTGAAAGCTCAAATGGATGAAGCAGAAAAGAAGTAATTAACTTCAAATATATTGAGAAGAGGGTGATCATTATTATGACCACCCTCTTTTTATTATGATTTAACAGCCTGTGAAACTCCTTTCCGAATTAATCCGTTTACTTTGTATTCTCAATAAAATAACAGCAAATAGATCTGCTAGAAGAATGAAAAAGATACAGTTTGTTGCACTTCTTGCCATACACTTGATTCTTTGTATTAGTTGCAATAGTACAGAAAAAAAAACAGAAGAAAGAGAACGCATACCTTTAGAAGGGAAATGGCTATTTGACCTGGATCCTTCAGACAAAGGAGAGACAGAAAAATGGTATAATAAAACATTGTCCGAGACCGTCTCACTTCCGGGCACTACCGACGAGAACAAGAAGGGTACGAAAAACCTGAATACTGAAGAAACAACGCGCTTATCCAGAGTTTTTTATTATGAAGGGAAAGCATGGTATAGCAAAGAGATCAACATTCCTCTTTCTTTTATTGGCAAACAAGTGACACTCTGTCTGGAACGGACAAAAGCAGGAAAAGTGTGGTTGGATAGTATTTTCATTGGTTCGGCGAACAACATCCTTACTCCCCAACTTTATGATCTCTCAAAATCAATTACTCCCGGAAGACACAAACTGACAATTTTGGTTGATAACGGTCCGGAATCTGTTCCTGATGAAATAAAAGGCTCACACGCCTGGACAGACAACACACAAACAAATTGGAATGGCATTATTGGAGACCTTTATATTGAAGCTGCACCATCCATATCAATTCAGTCTGTTCAAGTATTTCCAAACTTAGAAAATAACACTGTAATCGTTCATTTACGGATCAGCAACAAAGAAATCGCTGAAAAAAACGGGAAGATATCATTTGCGGCTGAAGCATTTAATACCCCAAAGAAAAGTAAGATAAAAGTTCAGCACTTTCCTTTACTTGTAAGCCCCAGAGAGACTAATTATGAATTTACGTTGTCAATGGGCTCAGAAACACAGCTTTGGAGTGACATCTCTCCTGCCCTATATGCTCTTTCCATTACATTGGAAGTTGATAATATTGTCGATTATCAAACTGTAAATTTCGGAATGCGCCATTTTTCTACAGAAGGCACAAACTTTACAATCAACAACAAGAAGATATTTCTTCGGGGTAAACACGATGCCTGCGTTTTCCCTTTAACCGGGTATCCTCCAATGAATAAAGAGGAGTGGATCAAAGTCTTTAACATTGCAAAAAGTTATGGCATTAATCACTATCGATTCCATTCATGGACCCCTCCAAAAGCAGCTTTTGAGGCTGCTGACATTGTTGGGATATATATTCAAACAGAGCTCCCATTTTGGGGAATACTTGATAAAGGAAAAGAGAAACTCAACACTTTCTTAAAGACAGAAGGAGATTTGATCCTTGATAATTATGGTAATCATGCCTCTTTTGTAATGATGGCACTCGGCAATGAACTGACCGGAGACGATAACATCATGCGGGGAATGGTTGAATCATTTAAAACAAAAGACACAAGACATCTATATGCATTTGGATCTAACAACTATCTTGGCATGTACGGGCAAGGATCCGGAGAAGATTATTTGGTAAGTTCTCGTATTGGTGCTGATACAGACTCTTCTTTTACCACGCACATCAGATCCAGTTTTTCATTTGCCGATGCCTATAAAGGTGGTTATCTGAACGCTCTTTATCCATCAACAAGACAAACGTATGAGAATGGAATTAACAACTGCCTGATACCTGTTATTAGCCACGAGAACGGACAGTTTCAGGTATTCCCTGATTTCAAGGAAATTGAGAAATACAAAGGGATTCTGAAGCCCTACAATTTAATGACATTCAAGAAACGACTTGAAAGAAGAGAGCTGGACGACCAAATCGATGAATTTCATAATGCATCAATGGCATTTTCTATTATCTGCTATAAGGCTGATATAGAAATGGCATTGCGAACAAAAGGATTTGGAGGATTCCAGATCCTCGATCTACAAGATTATCCGGGACAAGGCACAGCATTGGTCGGCATACTCGATGCTTTTATGGAAACTAAAAGGGGTATTACACCAAAAGAGTTCTCACAATTCAACAACCAAATTGTACCATTGGCGCTTTTTGATAAATATTGTTGGAGCAATAATGAAACATTTGAATGTACCGTAGAACTGGCAAACTACTCTCAGGAAGAAATTGAAGAAGGGGTTGTTGACTGGCAGATAAAAGATGATAAAGGGAAAGTTATTGAAGTCAACCAGCTAATGGCCAGATTCCCTCAAGGAGAAGTAACAAAAGCTGGTGTAATCTCTTTTTCACTCCAGAAAATAAGTCACCCGACAAAATTAACACTTCAATTAAGTCTGGAAGGAACTGATTATCATAATTCATACGATCTCTGGGTTTACCCGGAGATTAAATCAATCATAAAATCTGAAAAGGTTCAGGTTGCTACTGATGTTGACGCACTTCTGATAAAAAGTCTTGATGAAGGGAACTCAGTTCTTCTGTTCCCTGATGCAAAAAAGCTTCAGGGAATAGCATTGAATGGATTATTTACACCGGATTACTGGAACTTCAGCATGTTCAGAAGAATTTCTGAAGGGCTTAATCGCGAAGTATCACCGGGAACTCTGACCCTATTTACAAATCCTTCTCACCCACTATTCAAGGAGTTTCCAACAGAAAGTCACTCCAACTGGCAATGGTGGATCATTGTACGTAACTCGCTTCCACTCATCCTTGACGAGATTCCCGGAAGTTATAAACCGATAGTCCAGGTAGTAGATAACATCAACCGGTGTCACAGATTAGGACTTGTTTTTGAGTTTGCCGTTGGCAAGGGTAAATTACTGGTATGCATGGCTAATCCTGAAGCTATAGTGCAAACAGTAGAAGGAAAACAATTCTATAATTCTCTTATAAAATATGCAGAGTCTCCTTATTTTCAACCTTCTGTGAATATATCGGGAAAAGAACTATTACGGCTGTTTGATTTACAGAAATATGCGCACAGGCATCAAACAACACGATAATTCAAAAGCAAGAATGCTGCTATCTTTGAGAAGATAGCAGCATTCTTGCTTTTGACTAAAATATCAATTTTATTTCACACGTCCAACATAGGAACCGTCTCGTGTATCGATCTCAATTTTTTCACCTTCATTGATAAATAAAGGAACACGAACTTCAGCGCCTGTTTCAACAGTAGCAGGCTTCAACGTATTAGTAGCTGTGTCTCCTTTTAAACCCGGTTCTGTGTAAGTAACTGTAAGAATAACATGCGCTGATAATTCTGCATATAATACTGTTTCAGATTCTGCATGAACCATCGCTTCTATAATATCTCCTTCTTTAAGGAACTGAACGCCGATAATACTTGTTTCAGGAATAACAATTTGTTCGAAGGTTTCAGTATGCATGAAGTTATAGCCCATCTCGTCTTTGTAAAGGAACTGATAAGGTCTTCTTTCAATACGAACCTCATCCAGTTTAACTCCTACACTAAATGTATTCTCGAGAACACGTCCGGTCTGTACATTCCTCAGTTTTGTACGAACAAAAGCCGGTCCTTTACCTGGTTTAACATGAAGGAATTCCACAACAGTGTAATATCCGTTATTATACTCAATACACATTCCATTTCTAATATCTGCTGTTGTTGCCATAAAAAATATATGATTAACTATTTGATAATTTGATGCAAAATTAGTCTAATTTGATCTAACAGCCAAATGAAGTGATGCAAAATCAAACCTCCATCCCTCAAATTTACAGAAGCTTAGAAAACTTTTTATCTAAAAGAGAGGTAAAAGTTTGGTATGTCGAAAAAAGTACCTACTTTTGCAGACTCAAATGAATAACTAAAAAAAGATATATCGGCAATGAAAAGAACATTTCAACCCTCAAACAGAAAGAGAGTGAACAAACATGGTTTCAGAAGCAGAATGGAAAGTGCTAATGGACGCAGAGTATTGGCATCACGCCGTGCAAAAGGCAGAAAGAGATTAACTGTATCAGACAGCATGTCGGGTAAAGCGTAAAAATCGCCGGTGTTATCACAAAAAAAGTAAAGGTTGAAAACAAGGCCTTTACTTTTTTTGTTTTTATTGCCTTCATTCCCTGTTTTTAATTAGATTTGCAACTAAATAATGCAATGCTCGGATAAGATGAACGTCAAAAACCTTTTCCTGTTTTTAAGAAGCAAACTGTTTTGGTGGAATATCCTGGCTATTTTTGCCACTGGTATTCTTATTATAATAGGTACTTTACTCTTTCTAAATAGCTATACAGATCATGGAGAATCCGAGATTGTGCCCGACATCAAAGGATTAACAGTAGAAGAAGGTATCCCACTATTGCAAAACAAAGGACTAAGATATGAGATTGTTGACTCTGTTTATCAGGAAGATGCGATACCCGGAGTCATATTGGGCCAACTTCCCAAACCGGCATCACGTGTAAAAAGGAATAGAATTGTTTTCATCACTGTGAACGCTAGTTCACCATTGACACTAGCCATACCCGATGTACGGGATATGTCACAACGTCAGGCAATTGCTATTCTGAAAGGATCCGGATTCAAGATTGGAAACATCCGGTTTGTCCCTTCTGAGTTTTCCAATCTTATTGTTGAAATGACTTATTCAGGAAGAAATCTTCTTCCCGGACAGAAATTACCGATAGGATCTGTAATCGATCTTGTTGTCGGTCAGGGATATTCCGGTGAAATGGTTGAAACCCCCGATTTAACAAGCCTTTCGCAAGAAGAAGCTACCACTCGTGCACTTGAAGAAACATTCACTATTGGAGGTATTTTCTATGATGTACAGCCTACAAGTGAGACAGAAAAAAACAGCTATCTGGTCTATAAACAAAAACCTCAAAGAAAAGAATTAGCTCCAAAAGGGAAAGGAATCGATATTTACCTGACAAAAGACAAGAATCTGATCAAAAAAGAGAAAGAAAAAAGGGAAAACGGGACTACCCCTGTCAAGATTGAAAGTGATGATGAATCATGGTTTTAACAGACAAGGCTATGGACACGAAAGACTGTATCGATGAAGAAGACGATGATGTGGAATATACTCCACAAGACGAGCTTACTTCTAATGGTTTATACGAACACTATCGGTTTGTCGTTGACAAAGGTCAGACGTTACTCAGAATCGACAAATATCTCACAAATCTGATTGAGCATACTTCAAGGAGCAGGATACAATCTGCTGCAGAAGCCGGATATATTTTTGTCAATGGAAACTCTGTTAAGGTTAATTACAAGGTTAAGCCAAAAGATTTGATCACAATCATGATGGCCTACCCTCGAAGAGAGACCGAAATCTTTCCAGAGGACATTCCACTTACTATTGAATACGAGGATCATGATTTGCTGGTCGTCAATAAACCTCCCGGACTTGTTGTTCATCCCGGAGTCGGAAACTTTACCGGTACCCTTTTAAATGCTTTGGCTTTTCACTTAAAAGATGATCCTGAGTTTGACAGCAATGATCCAAGAGTCGGTTTAGTTCATCGGATAGACAAAGACACTTCCGGTCTCTTGCTGATTGCTAAACGGCCTGAGGCAAAAACTCATTTGGGAAGACAATTCTTCAATAAAACAACAAAACGCCTGTATGTTGCGTTAGTATGGGGGAATGTTGAGAAAGACGAAGGTACTATCAATGGTAACATTGGCAGAAATCCCAAAAACAGATTGCAAATGACTGTTTTTCCCGACAATGATCAGGGGAAAACTGCGGTTACACATTACAAAGTACTGGAACGATTCGGATACGTTACTCTTATTGAGTGCCGATTGGAAACGGGAAGAACACACCAGATTCGTGCTCACATGAAGTATATTGGTCACACACTGTTTAATGACGAACGGTACGGAGGCAATGAAATTCTTAAAGGAACATCCTTTGCTAAATACAAACAGTTTATCGCAAACTGCTTCGATCTTTGTCCAAGACAAGCATTACATGCAAAAACATTAGGGTTCGTGCATCCAAATACAGGAAAAGATATGTACTTTAGCACAGAATTACCTGAAGACATGTCACTTCTTATTGAAAAATGGAGAAGTTATATTCAAAATAGGAATTTAGAATAACAAAACGATGAAAAAGAACATAGCAATAGTTGCAGGTGGAGATTCTTCAGAAATGGGAGTTTCTCTAAAAAGTGCAAAAGGTTTATATTCCTTTATAGATGGAGAAAAATATAATAAATACATTGTTACCATCGAGCGTAAACAATGGCAGGTAGAGCTTGTACCGGGTTTTCGTGTGCAAATTGATAAAAGCGACTTCAGTTTTATGTATGGAGGCAAGAAAACGTTCTTTGATTTTGCTTATATCACAATTCACGGTACTCCTGGTGAAGACGGAAAGCTTGAAGGATATTTTGATTTGATTGGTATCCCATATTCTACCTGCAATGTCCTTACTTCCGCTCTTACTTTCAATAAATTTGTTTGCAATCATTATCTTTCCGCATTTAAGGAGCAACTACCAGACCTCAACATTGCCAGGTCTATTCTTCTGAGAAAGAATAATATAATATCTGCAGGAGAAATTATCAAACAAGTGGGACTCCCCTGTTTCGTCAAGCCCAATGCAGGAGGTTCAAGTTTTGGAGTTTCCAAAGTAAAGAATGAACTGAATTTTCAACAAGCCATCGATAATGCATTCAACGAGAGTGACGAGGTTGTTATCGAAGAATACATACGAGGAACAGAAGTCACCTGCGGCTGTTATAAAACTGCGGAAAAACAGGTCACTTTCCCGATTACAGAAGTTGAAACTTCCAACGAGTTTTTTGACTATAATGCAAAATACAATGGAGAGGTTCAGGAAATTACACCGGCCAGAATATCTGATGAGATGGCCAACAGAGTTAGCTCACTGACCTCCGACATATATAGTTTATTAGGATGTAAAGGTATCATCCGCATCGATTACATTCTTTCAGGGGAAACCATTTTCTTATTGGAAATAAATACGACCCCGGGAATGACCGAAACAAGTTTTATACCACAACAGATCCGTGCCGCAAACCTGAACATCAGCGATGTAATGGATGATATTATTCAGGATAATTTTTAAGATACAATAAAACAGATATAACTATGGATTTAAATAAGTTTGAAGACATTCGTCCGTACAATGATGAAGAAGTTCCCGGAGTCATTCAGAAGCTACTGAATGAGCCTATATTCAGGGGTGTTCTTTCTTCCGTATTTCCAGATCTTCCTGCTGCGGCATTGGAAAACCTCTTACAGGAGATTAAATCAAAAGATGAGTTTCAGACAAAAGTTTCCTATGTAGTTCTTCGTGGTATCGCCAAGCGTACAACCGTAAATCTGGATTGCTCCGGGCTGGATCACCTTTCAAAAGAGAAAAGTTATACTTTCATTTCCAACCATAGAGATATCGTGCTTGACGCAGCCTGGCTGAATGTATTGCTGTTTGCCAATAACTTTCCGACAACGGAAGTTGCCATAGGTGACAATTTGTTTGTTTTAGATTGGATCAGAGAAATCACTCGCCTCAATAAAAGTTTTATTGTTAAAAGAGGACTGACAGGAAGACAAATGCTTGAGTCTTCTGCAATCTTATCCAGTTATATGCATTATGCAATCACCCAAAAAAACACGTCAATCTGGATAGCTCAACGTGAAGGAAGATCGAAAGACTCAGATGACCATACCCAGGAAAGTTTGCTAAAGATGCTTATCATGGGAGGGAATGGTGCTATAATTGAGAGCTTAAAGGAGCTGAATATTGTACCACTCGCATTATCCTACGAATATGACCCTTGTGATTATCTGAAAGCGAAAGAGTTTCAATTGAAACGCGATAATGAGGATTTCAAGAAATCTCAAAAAGAAGATTACCTGAGTATGAAAACAGGAATCATGGGATTTAAAGGTCGCGTACATTTCAGGGCTGCACATAGTATAAATAGTTTTCTGGACTCTCTGGAGGAAGATATGCCAAAAGCAGAAAAGATTTCAGCCATTGCTGAGTACATTGATAAACAAATTCATCACAATTATCATATCTATCCTTGCAACTATATAGCTTATGATTTGCTATATGGCATGAAACGATTTGAAACATTTTACTCTGAGAAAGAAGAAAACGACTTCAAGAATTACATTACCGAACAGCTTGGCAAAATTGAAATTGAGAACAAAGATATTGTATTCCTTCGGAAGAAGATGTTGGAAATGTACTCAAATCCTTTAAAGAATAAACTTCTTGCAGATAATATAAACCCTTGAAAACAGCGTAATGTGAGAGTGAATGGTATCCTGTCGGCTGGAGTGGTCCTAATGACATTGCTCTTCACTTCCTGTGCAAAAGCAGAGGAGGATCCGATTGATATATCCAATCAGTTTTACACAGATATGCTCACCGTTGGAATGAATAAGCAAAAGCAAATTTATTTCATTCATGATAACGGAGAAAAGTTTTTGGCATCTTCGCTAGATAGCGGATGGGTATTTGTATGGGGAAGTCGCGTGCTTCTTACCTATTCATTCAAGGCTCCCAAAGTGATTGACAATGACGGGTATTATCACATTATTCCAAAAGGATACAAAAGAGTTTACAACAGTTTCCCTACCCTCTCTTCCAGTCTGGATTCGATAATACTCCCTACATTAGACCCGGTAAAGGTTGAAAGTATCTGGACTGGAAACAGGTTTTTGAATATGGCTATTACCTATGATTCGTACACTTTTCCTCATGTCGTATTATTAATCGAAAAATCGTGCGATACACTCTCTGCAAATCATTCTATCACTTTTGATTTCTTCCACAGCAAATCATACGACACGTCTGGTATGTTTACCAGAACCTATTTGTCGTTTGATCTTGACCGATACCGCACGAAAGGCAATGCTCCATTATCTGTGCATGTGAACGTATTGACTGATGATGGGGTATGGACCAGCTATGAACGGCAAATTACATGGACAAAATGAAGTGGTCACTTATTGTCCTGTTGATTGGAATCTCTTTGTGTGAATCTGTAGTTCTAAATGCAGCAGAGATACCCAAGAGAGAGATGCGTGCAGTTTGGCTTACGACCAATTATGCTTTGGACTGGCCCAAATCAAAAGCAAACACAGCTGCCGGACGTTTGAAGCAACAGCGAGAGATGATTCGGATCTTGGACCAGCTGGCAGCCGCCAACTTCAATGTGGTACTGTTTCAGACCCGTCTCAGAGGCGATGTATTATATCCTTCATATATCGAGCCCTGGAGCAGCGTTTTGACAGGTAGTATCTCCTCTCCCGGATATGATCCCTTAGATTTTATGATAAAGGAATGCCATAAGCGTGGCATGGAATGCCATGCCTGGATCGTTTCCATTCCTCTGGGCACCACGAGTCATGTAAGAGCTCTCGGGAAACGATCGATAGCCAATAGCAGACCCGATATGTGCAAACAGTTATTCGGGGAATATTATCTGGATCCGGGGCATCCTGAGACTGCTCTATATATCCTCTCATTGGTAAAGGAGGTCGTTTTAAACTATGATATTGATGGTATTCACTTAGACTATATCCGTTACCCTGACAAAGCAGACAACTTTCCGGATAAAAACACCTATATAAGATCCGGCAGTAGACTGCCATTGAAAGAATGGAGAAGAGAGAATATCAATCGGATTGTATACGGCATTTACGATTGGGTAAAAAAGACGAAGCCCCGGGTGAAAGTCAGCAGTGCAACTCTTGGCCGATATATCAGTCTGAATGAGGCTCCCACTCCGGGATGGACTTCGTATGAAACAGTCTATCAAGATCCCAAAGAGTGGATGAAACAAGGGAAGCACGACTTTATTGTTCCAATGATGTATGCCAAAGACAACTATTATTATCCCTACGTATACAACTGGCAATCAGTATCCAACGGGCGACCAATCATACCGGGACTTGCTGTTTATCAAATGGAAAGGAGAGAGAAAGACTGGCCATTGCGTGATATCACAGATCAGATAGATTTCACTCGTATGACGTCAACAGGTGGACAAGGATACTATCGCGCAGGAAATCTTCTTCAAAATGAAAAAGGGATATGGGATTATCTTCTTGACCATGCATACACATCTCCCGCTCTGCTTCCTCTGATGAATTGGAATGACTCGATCATCCCATTGGCTCCATCAGACCTGCAGATCACAGATAATAAAAGTGAGTGGATCTTCACCTGGAATCAAGAATCTGAAGAGGGAAAAACATTTTTTTCCACCTATACGCTCTATGGTTTACCCGAGGCCAACACCAGTTCGTTGCCCGCAAAACAGATCATACGTACTGGTATTCGGGAGAACCAAATACGGATTCCGAAAAAGCTGATTTCGCCGGAAATAAACTATTTCTGTGTTACTGCCTGTGATGAATCGTACAATGAAAGTGCGCCTTCTGAACCATCGTCTCCTTACTTTTCAAAACAATGCAGTAATCAGGGGATCTTTTTTCGGCACAGCTCTCCGAAAGGTGAGTACACGATCGAGACAAAAGAGATTTATTCTCACGTTGTCATAAAAAACAATTTAAATCAGACTCTGTTTTCTCATAGCAATTCAGATTCATTGCAGTTGGGATTTCTTCCTTCTGGTTCCTACAAAGTTATTCTTATACACGAAGATGGTAAAATAAAGAACTTTGTATGGAACAAGCTCTGACTCGGAAATATTATTTTGCTATCTCGACTTTGCATTTTCTAATATTAATATATATCTTTGCCTCTCAATAGATAAACAAGTATGGATTCATTCTATAAAACGCACCAATATTTAGTCAAACATGTTTGTTCTCCAGTGCGACGGGGTCTCATGGATGAGATCGACTGGAATGACCGTTTGATTGGAATAAAAGGGACCAGAGGTGTAGGTAAAACCACATTTCTTCTCTCCTATGCGAAAGAATTCTTTGGCGAGGATCGTTCGTGCCTCTATATCAACCTGAATAATTTTTATTTTACGGATCATACGCTGATAGAGTTTGCCGAAAGGTTTATCAAGCAAGGAGGAAAGGTCTTATTGATTGATCAGATTTTTAAACATCCTGATTGGTCGCGCGAACTTCGATATATTTATGATAATTTCAAAGATCTCAAGGTGGTATTTACCGGTTCATCCGTGATGCGGCTGAAAGAAGAAAACCCCGACCTTTCCGGAATTGTCGCTTCATACTTTCTTCGGGGCTTTTCATTCAGGGAGTACCTGAACCTAAAAACAGGCAGCACCCTTTCGGCCTATACGTTTGAAGAGATATTATCCAATCACAAGGAAATATCAAACACCATTAAGGCATTGGTAAACCCTGAAATCCATTTTCAGTCTTATCTTCATCATGGCTTTTATCCTTTTTTTCTGGAAAAAAGGAACTATTCAGAAAACCTGCTTAAGACTGTCAATATGATGATTGAGGTTGATATTCTGTTCATCAAACAAATAGAGCTTAAGTATCTGCACAAGATAAAGCTATTGCTGAATCTCCTGGCAAAAAATGCTCCCGATTCGCCGAATGTCAGTCAGCTAAGTAATGATATCATGACATCACGGGCAACAGTCATGAACTACATCAAATATTTAAAAGATGCCCGGGTAATCAACCTGATTTACAAACAGGGAGAAGATTTTCCAAAGAAACCTACAAAGGTATATCTTCACAATACAAATCTGATTTATGCCATCAAATCCGGTGAATCAGACAGACTCGCTTTACTGGAAACATTCTTCATCAATGCTGTATATAAGGGACATACTATCAATCAGGGAGAAAAGAACAGCACATTCCTTATTGATGAGAAATGGAACTTCAGGATTGAAAGAAGAAAAAGCGGTTCTGATACAGACCCGGAAAGTTGTTATTTCTCTGATGATTCATCAGAAACAGGGCCTATTCCCATTTGGCTTTTTGGTTTTTTGTACTAATTATACAATGGTGCCAATGAGATAGTGGAGAGTCAACAAGTGCTGGAAAGAGAGATCTGTTCTTCATCTTTCAAAATCCTTTTTAAAAAATAGAATATTTACTTTTATACTTATCGAATTATGACTAAACAAAAGAAATTTATCACATGTGATGGAAATCAGGCTGCAGCACATATCTCGTATATGTTTAGCGAAGTCGCAGCGATCTATCCGATTACACCATCTTCAACAATGGCGGAATATGTTGATGAATGGGCGGCTGCCGGACGAAAAAACATCTTTGGCGAGACAGTCTTGGTACAGGAAATGCAGTCTGAGGGCGGTGCTGCCGGTGCAGTACACGGTTCATTGCAGGCTGGAGCTTTAACGACGACCTATACCGCTTCACAAGGTCTGCTATTGATGATTCCGAATATGTACAAAATCGCAGGAGAATTACTTCCTTGTGTGTTCCATGTTTCAGCTCGTACCCTCGCTTCTCACGCTCTCTGTATCTTTGGAGATCATCAGGACGTAATGGCTTGTCGCCAGACCGGTTTTGCAATGCTGGCTGAAGGTTCGGTACAAGAAGTAATGGATCTTTCAGGTGTTTCGCATCTTGCGACAATCAAATCACGGGTACCTTTTGTAAACTTCTTTGATGGATTCCGCACCTCTCACGAGATTCAGAAGATAGAGATGCTCGAAAATGACGATTTGGCTCCGCTTATTGACCAAAAAGCGTTGGCTGAGTTCCGTTCCCGTGCCATGACACCCGAAAACCCGGTTGCTCGTGGTATGGCTGAAAATCCGGATCATTTCTTCCAGCACAGAGAGTCTTCTAACTCTTATTACACTGCAGTTCCTGCTATTGTAGAAGAGTACATGAATGAAATCTACAAAATTACCGGACGTAAATACAATTTGTTCGACTACTATGGAGCAGAAGATGCTGATCGTGTCATCATTGCGATGGGATCAATCACAGAAGCTATCCGTGAAGTAATCGACCATTTAACTGCCAAAGGTGAAAAAGTAGGATTAGTAGCTGTTCACTTGTATCGTCCATTCTCTGCAAAACACTTCTTGGCTGCAGTGCCAAAGAGTGCTAAAAGAGTTTGCGTACTAGACCGTACAAAAGAACCCGGCGCAACCGGTGAGCCACTCTATCTGGATGTAAAAGATTGCTTCTATACCATGGGAGCCGATGCTCCACTGGTAGTCGGAGGACGATATGGTTTGGGATCAAAAGACACTACTCCTGCACAGGTATTGGCTGCATTTGAAAATCTTTCTTTGCCAGAGCCAAGAAATCAATTTACGATCGGTATCGTAGATGATGTAACATTTACGTCTCTGCCACAACAGGAAGAAATTTCTGTGGGTGGAAAAGGAGTCTTTGAAGCTAAGTTTTACGGACTGGGTGCAGACGGTACAGTAGGTGCCAACAAGAACTCGATCAAGATCATCGGTGATAACACAAATAAATATTGCCAGGCATATTTCGCATATGACTCAAAGAAGTCTGGTGGATTTACTTGTTCGCACCTTCGTTTTGGTGACGAACCAATACGTTCTACCTATTATGTAAATACTCCCAATTTCGTAGCTTGTCACGTTCAGGCCTATCTGCACTTGTATGATGTGACCCGTGGTCTGCAAAACAACGGTACTTTCCTTCTGAACACAATTTGGGAAGGTGAAGAACTTGGAAGAAACTTGCCAAACAGAGTAAAACGCTACCTGGCAAAGAAGAATATAACGCTTTATTATATCAATGCGACTCAGATTGCTGAAGAGATTGGTTTGGGCAATCGTACCAACACCATTCTGCAGTCTGCATTCTTCCGTATTTCAAATGTAATTCCTGTTGATCTGGCTATTGCTCAGATGAAGAAATTTATTGTGAAATCATACGGCAAAAAGGGCGAAGATGTAATCAATAAGAACTATGCTGCGGTAGATCGTGGCGGTGAATACAAGCAATTGGCGATTGATCCTGCTTGGGCAAATCTTCCTGCTGATGAAGCAGAGATCAATGATGATCCGGCATTTATCAATGAGGTGGTTCGTCCGATCAACGCTCAGGATGGTGACTTATTGAAAGTATCCGCTTTCAAAGGTCGTGAAGACGGAACATGGCTTCAGGGAACCTCTACCTATGAAAAACGTGGCGTCGCTTCACAAGTGCCTGTTTGGAATCCGGAAAACTGTATTCAGTGTAACAAGTGTGCGTATGTATGTCCTCACGCTACCATCCGTCCGTTCGTTTTGGATGCTGAAGAGCTGAAAGGGGCAAACTTTGCTACCATCGAGATGAAAGCTCCTGCTTCAATGAAAGGCATGAACTTCCGTATTCAGGTGGATGTACTGGACTGTCTTGCTTGCGGTAACTGTGCCGATGTATGTCCGGGCAACAAGGGTGGAAAAGCGTTGGAAATGAAACCTCTCGAAACACAGCTGTTTGAGGCTGCTAACTGGGAATACGTTTCAAAGAATGTAAAATCTAAACAACACCTCGTTGACATTAAATCAAATGTGAAGAACTCACAGTTTGCAACACCATTGTTTGAATTCTCCGGTGCTTGCTCCGGTTGCGGTGAAACTCCATACGTCAAACTGATTACACAGTTGTTTGGCGATCGTGAAATGGTTGCTAATGCGACCGGTTGCTCCTCAATTTACTCCGGTTCTGTACCTTCTACTCCTTATACAAGAAATGAAAACGGACAAGGACCAGCTTGGGCGAACTCTTTGTTTGAAGATTTCTGCGAATTTGGTATGGGTATGGTACTGGCTAATGAGAAGATGAAAGAACGTCTGGTCAAAAAGATGACTGAAGCTCAGGCATGCGCAGGATGTACGGAAGAGGCAAAAGCAATCTTCAACGAATGGATCGAATACAAAGAAGACACGGACAAGAGCAAAGAACTTGCTCCGAAAGTCATTGAAGCTGCCAAGACATGCGACTGTGACCTCTGCAAGGAAATTGTGGAACTGGGACACTATCTGGTAAAACGCAGTCAGTGGATTATAGGTGGTGACGGTGCTTCTTACGATATCGGATACGGCGGATTGGATCACGTGGTTGCTTCCGGAAAGAATGTAAACATCCTTGTACTTGATACAGAAGTTTACTCCAACACCGGAGGTCAGTCTTCAAAATCAACTCCTGTTGGAGCCATTGCTAAGTTTGCTGCTGCCGGTAAACGTGTACGTAAAAAAGACCTTGGTCTGATGGTATCTACTTACGGATATGTATATTGCGCACAGATCGCAATGGGTGCTGATCAGGCTCAGACCTTAAAAGCACTTCGTGAGGCTGAAGCTTATGACGGACCATCTATCATCATTGCTTACGCGCCATGTATCAGTCACGGATTGAAAGCAGGTATGGGTAAAGCTCAGGCAGAAGAAGAAGCTGCAGTAGAATGCGGTTACTGGCATCTGTGGAGATACAACCCTGCTTTGGAAGCTGAAGGAAAGAATCCGTTTATCTTGGATAGCAAAGAGCCAAACTGGGACAACTTCAAGACCTTCCTGAAAGGTGAAGTGCGTTATTCATCTGTGATGAAACAGTATCCGGCAGAAGCCGAAGAGTTATTCCAGGCTGCCTTGGACAATGCCAAATTCAGATATAATTCATACAAGCGTCTTCAGAATCAACAATGGAACGTTGAGTAATGATCCTCTGAAAAGCTGATTTATTTAAAGGCGGTAGTTCAATCCTGAGCTACCGCCTTTTATATATACTCTTTATTCGATTACAGTACAAGCGAAGACAATCCTTCTATTACCTGGAAAATCATCCGTATCCGTCGATCGTTTCACATAGATGAAACGATCGACGGATACGGATGATTCAGTAAAAACTATTGTATGTTTTTGGAGTGAGTTCTCAGAGTTTGAAGAAGTAGCCCAAAGAGAATTTAAAAACGACATGGCGCATCTCTTTATAACCAATCTGAACCTGATTGTAGGTGTATTTCTTTGTATTTGGATTATAATCAGACGGGTACATCACAATGTTATTGTTATTGGTAGTAGGTACAACACCTACAATATCCGAGAGCCCGTAATCAAAGCCTAAAGCCAGATTTAACCCCTCATAGTTATATCCCAACTCCAGATTGAGTCCATAATTCCAACGATTGAAGCCACAATCACCAAAAAGATCATACTTATCCGTTTTTCCGGCTCTTTCAAGCTTTAATTTCCCGCCTACTCCATAAGAGACATAGGGTCCTAAAGCTGCATACAGATTCATATCTTCATCAACCCAATGTTTATAGCCAACCATAAACGGCACATCAATATAGGATGGAGAAGAATAAAACTTTCCGGTCACCCACATCGAGTACCCATACTCATTCAAACCATAAAATACATCATCTGCACTTTTCCGTCCGCCTTTGTTGATGTAGTAAACCTCCGGCATTAAAAACCAATTTAATGAGAGCGGTATCTCAAAGGCCATTCCAGTATGAATATTCGGACGATAATCAAATCCTTTTGTATAGGTTGACATATTAAATCCCGATTTTAGTCCCATACGGAAGGTATTCATTTCAATCTGGGCAACCTTCTTTTCTGCTTTTCTTCTTGCCAGAAACTCAGCTATGGAATAATCTTCTTGTGCAACCCCCTGCAGAGAGACTGTTATAAGCAGCAGAAGCATTGTCACATTTCTAATTGTTTTATTCATTGATATCTTTGGTATTTATATTCGGATGCAAATTAACTGAATCTTTAGCATTTGCACAAATAACGATCCCTTTTGATTGCAAAATCGACAAACAATCCTTACATTCGTGCAAATAAAGTAAGCTCAATGAAGGAGATACGCCATAAAAAGGAACATACTTCCACCCGGAAGCGACGAGTGGAAAACAATCAGATTGCCGAACAGTATCTGTATTCGGGCATGCACAGCGAGGTAACGACTCAGTTCCTTTTGATCTCGTATGACAAGGAGTCGATGAATGAACTACAATCTGACAGCTATGAAGAGATTCTTCTTGCCATGCAGCCTTCAAAAACAAACTGGCTTATAGTAAAAGGGTTGACCAATGCGGAAGCAATATCTCATATAGGTCAAAACGTCGGTCTGGGAAGACTCGAGATACAGGATATTCTTAATCCCAATCACCCCGCCAAGATTGAGTCATCCCCCAATCACATCTTGATTGTACTCAATGAATGTTATCAGGAAGAAGAGGTATTGAAACAAGAGCACTTTACATTACTCATGAAACAAGATCTTCTGATTACTTTTCAGGAGACGGAACTTCACCTCTTCAAGAACGTAAAAGAGGCGATCAATGAGAATAAAGCACAAATCAGAGAGAAGAATAGTGATTATCTCCTCAGTGTTCTTCTCAATAATACGATTGGCAACTATATCACGCTGCTGCTTCAACTCGAAGACACGCTTGGCGAACTCGAAGACACATTGCTGGAACAGACGGAGGATAAAAATATACGTGTGCAGATTCAAAAAAAAAGGAAAGAATATCGAATGATCAAACAGACGGTAGGTATCCTCAACGAAGAGTATAACCAACTGTTTATTCCGGACAACACCCTTATTCGCACACAGACAAAAAGTGCATACAGCGATGTGAAAGACCACTTGAAATATGCCTCACAACTCCTCGAATCATGTCGGGAAACATTATCATCTTTATCCGACCTGTATGTCTCAAATAATGATCTAAGGATGAACAGAATCATGCAACGCCTGACTGTAGTGGCTACAATTTTTATCCCGCTGACCTTCCTGGCCGGTGTCTGGGGGATGAACTTCAAGGTAATGCCTGAGTTGAGCTGGAGCTATGGTTACCCATTGGCTTGGGGCATCATGATTATCACCGGACTCTTCCTTTGGCTATTCTTTGCCAGACGCAAGTGGTTTTGAACGTTTTCTGCGTCGTATAAGTATCCCAATCATTCCGACCAAAACCACTCCTGCGATGAGAGAGGGATAGAGCAAGCGGGGTACAGTATCTGACTCTTTTCGGGCAAGATATCGGATCGACCGGAGCAAGAACCGGATATTATCTTCTGGATTTCCATCTTTAATCATTGAACCGGCAGATATCAGGATGATCTTTGCTGGAGTGCTTTTCAATAATGTGCCTGTGGTGGTTTGTACCCCCTCCGGAACCATTCGGTTGCGAAAGAGCGAAGGGAATATCCCTTCAGCCAACACCGCAACAGGATAGTGGATACCGTCAGGAGTAAACGACGTGTTATCGGCTGATAAGTCGATCATTCCTGGTAAAGAGACTGCCTCTCCTTTTCCGGATGAATGCAGCAAGGTAGTGATTGTGAGATCTTCTGCTTTTTCCACTCTCTCAATCGGCGATAAATAATCGCCTTTTACTTCTCCTACACCATCGGTTATTGAATGGTGAGCGGAAGGAAGAAGGTGGATGGAATAGGGGCAAAGAAGTGTTGAAGGCACCATTGAATCACCAGATTCAATGGTTACATGAATAGAATCACACTGTTTATCTTTGACAATCGTTGGAGCCATACGCAATCCATAGGTAAAAAAAAGGTCATTGAGGTTGAGATCCAAAGAGATCACCGGTGTCTCTCCTTTGAGAAACAACTCCGTCTGTGAGAGGCGGCAACCATCCAGCAGCCAAAGCATGCTACCTCCACGCATCAGATACTGATCGAGTTCATACTTCTCTGCTTCAGAAAATGATGTTTGAGGAGACGCAATGACAATCACATCGTACCCATCCAATTCGCCGACTGCACCCGAGAGCATACCCATATCCACCCGACAATAGAAAGAAAGCGAATCGAGAATTTCACTGACTGATTCCTCATTCCATTCATGATGACCTTGAATGAAAGCAACGGAGATCGTATCCTTTTGAGCATAAGAAGGTATTACATTCAGTAGTAAGGTGAATGAGAGGGATATGAAAAGGATTGTTTTACTGATGATATTACTTTCCTCAAAAGGATTCTTCATAGTGAATTATATTTGTTGTATATTTGAACAAGAAAACAAAATTACAATTTTTACTGTAGCTCCTGCTAATCAGGATCCTATTTCTGCAATATGAAAAACAGTATTTACATCGTATGCGGCATACTTCTCTTTATCATTGCTGTTGCTTGGGGAGTGAATAAATTCATTGCACTGAGTAATGCTGAAAAATACTATCAAGTCAATCTGTTTTCGCTCATTCCATCCGATAACAATGTCATATTCTATACCGATAACTTTATCCGTTACGAAAAGGCTCTCTCAGATAACAGATACTATCAGGATCTGATAAGCAATATGCCTGACAAAGAAAGACCGTTTCTGAATAAAGTATCCCGGTTATTACACGAAGGTAAAATCCCCTCTGATATGCTTTCAAAAGAGTTGATCATCTCTTTCTGCAAGTCGGAACCGGACAAACTTCTTTTTCTGATGCGGATGCAAGAATACGAAAAGTCAAAGACAAAAAAGCTGATGGATGAAGTCATATTTCCGGACTATACACCTATAAAAGAGAGATACAAAGAAGCAACCTTCTATTTCTATCCCTTAGCTGGTGGAGATTTCTTTTGTTGTACTTTCTTCAGAGGTTCATTTGCAGGAAGCAAAAGCCGGAAACAGATTGAAAGGCTGATTGATCTTGACGTAATCAAAGAGAGTCAGTTTAATCAAGTCGTGGCATCAAGAGGGAATAACGTTATTGGATCCGTTTTTTACGAAAAGACCGATTCTTTATCCAAAGACTCGTCATCCCGCTACTGGACAACCTTTGACCTGTTTCTGGAGAAAGAAAAAGTTGGTTTCTCCGGTTTCTACAAGATGCCGAAACACAATCTGGTAAGTGGGTTTCGCAACCAAACACCACTTCCTGTTCCAGCTTCCGGTTTTTTCCCGGAAAATACTATTTGTTACTATTATATAGCTCTTACTGATTATCCATTTTATATGCTTCAGAAAGGGCTATATCCACAAGATACAACCCGGTTCTTTTTAAATGACTCCATTAACGCAGTCTCTTACTTTGAAAAAAACATGAAACAGAGCCTACTTTCCCTGCACTTCAGAGACAGCATCGGTATCTGTCGCAACATGTACTGCATTGAAATGAAAGATAGTCTTAATGCCTTTGATGCGTTTCAAAGCGAGCTCCTACCCATGGAAAATGCTGTTACTCATCGCATCAAAACGGATAACAACAGTACCATCACCTACTTCGAACTACCTCAACAGGGATTACTGGCTATAGCTCTTGGTGAAGAATTCAAGAGCGAAGGAGATAAAGAGTTTGTCTCCTTTCAGGGAAATACGATGATGGTCTCTGATTCAATCGAATCAATTTTAAGTTATCTTTCTGAAATGGAAAGGGGTTCACAATCCATGAGTCTGGCTAAATCATCTGTTGTAAAAGACTTCAAGGAAGATTGTAATGGAATCCTTTGGGCAAACTTCAAAGATGCTCCCGAACTGAAGATAAAAGAACGGGAGAAAATCAAGTCACTCTTTGAAGAACTTCTCCCTCTTACCAACTGCCAAACCGGAATCCAATGGAACTTTGAAAATAATATGTTGTACGAAACGATCTCGATCCGTCCCATCCTTTAAATTCAATAGGCAGACAACTTTTTCAGCTCCTCAGGTGACCCCTGAAAAACATTCAGATCGACCTTTTCGGTAATTCCCTTTAGTTCACCTCTGTGCGAATACTGCCAAAAAGTCCAGTTGGGGTACTCTTTTTCGTTCGGTTCACCGTTCAGATCACAAATCCAGAGTCTTACATCCGGAAAGTAATCGCGGATATACTTCTTGAAACAATCTTTATTGGTATAAATAATGGGACGCACCCCATAATAGGCATGCAGTAGATGTTCCATATCGTGAAGTCTTCGTGCCACATCTTTCGGCCGGGTAATAAAGTTAAATGGAGAGTGCTCCACATCAATTACCGGAGGAAGGTCTCCTTTTTTGTATTGGCTGTTTTTGATAAAGTGCCGTGCCTGCTCTTCCCCACTCTCATTGAAACGAAAGAAATGATATGCGCCTACCATAAACCCCTCTCTTAAAGCACTTTCATAGTTGGTCGTAAAAGTGGTATCGATATATGCGACACTTTCGGTTGCTTTGATGTAAGCAAAGGTAATACCCTCTTCTTTGACGGCACTCCAATCAATCTTTCCATTGTGACGGGAAACATCAATACCCTTAATCTCAAACTTTTCCAACACCACCGGAGGAATGGGATGATACATAAAGCGCTGTCTGTAAACCAGCAAAAAGGTGGCTAGCACGACAATGGCCAGTATAATACCAAGCAACCCTTTTACTGCGGAGTAACTTGATCCTTTCTTTTTCTTAGAGCTAACGCCTTTCCGTTTTTTATTCATCGGGAAGCAAAAGTAGCTATTTTCTTCGTGCTCTGAACTATTTTTATAACCCAAATATAGTGCTCTCATCTGTTTTTTTCTCTAATTTTGCAGCACCAATAATCAAACAACATTTCGTCTATGCAGGAAAAAATCATCATTCTTGACTTTGGTTCCCAAACAACCCAGTTAATCGGCCGCAGAGTGCGCGAACTGGATGTCTTCTGCGAGATTCTTCCTTACAACAAATTTCCGGAAGGAGATGAATCTGTAAAGGGAGTTATTCTGTCGGGAAGTCCGTTCTCTGTGTATGATCAGAATGCGTTCAAGATGGATTTATACAAGGTTCGCGGAAAGTATCCGGTACTTGGTATCTGTTATGGAGCACAATTTATAGCAGACAGCAATGGCGGCACGGTTGAACCGGCAGGCAGCCGTGAATACGGACGTGCTCATCTGGGCATGTTTGATAAAAATAATCCTCTTCTTCAAAATGTGAAAGAGAACTCACAGGTCTGGATGTCTCACGGAGATACAATCACCTCTGTTCCCTCCTATTTCAAGACAATTGCCAGCACTGATGAAGTTGCTATCGCAGCCTATCAGGTAGAAAATGAAAAGATCTGGGGGGTTCAATTCCACCCGGAAGTATATCATACCGAAGACGGAACACAGATTCTTAAAAACTTTGTCGTAAACATTTGTGGATGTACACAAGACTGGTCTCCCGCTTCTTTTATTGAAAACACGGTTGCCGAACTGAAAGAGCAACTGGGCGATGATAAAGTAGTGCTTGGACTGAGCGGTGGTGTCGATTCTTCTGTAACAGCAGTTTTGCTCAACAAAGCCATTGGTAAAAACCTTACCTGTATATTTGTTGACCACGGATTACTCCGCAAGAACGAGTTCAAGAATGTGATGAGGGATTACGAGTGTCTGGGGCTGAACGTAATTGGCGTTGACGCCAGCGAAAAGTTCTTCAGCGAACTCGAAGGTGTTACCGAACCGGAGAAAAAGCGTAAAATCATCGGAAAAGGGTTTATTGATGTCTTCGATCAGGAAGCTCATAAACTGAAAGATGTAAAATGGCTGGCTCAGGGAACAATATATCCTGATTGCATTGAATCGCTGTCCATTACCGGCACCGTTATCAAAAGCCATCACAATGTGGGAGGACTTCCTGCAAAGATGAACCTCAGTCTTTGCGAACCTCTTCGTCTGTTATTTAAAGATGAAGTTCGCCGTGTTGGCACCAAACTGGGAATGCCGGAACATCTGATAAGTCGTCATCCTTTCCCCGGACCTGGACTTGCCGTACGTATCCTCGGTGATATCACCCCTGAGAAAGTGCAAATCCTTCAGGAAGCAGATGATATCTTTATCCAGGGATTACGCGATTGGGGACTTTACGACAAAGTATGGCAGGCCGGGGTTATCCTTCTTCCTGTACAATCGGTCGGAGTGATGGGAGACGAACGGACGTACGAACGTGCGGTTGCCCTGCGTGCTGTAACCTCTACAGATGCGATGACTGCTGATTGGGCACATCTTCCTTATGAGTTTCTGGGGAAAATCTCCAATGAGATTATCAATAAGGTAAAAGGTGTCAATCGTGTCACTTATGACATTTCATCAAAGCCTCCTGCAACCATTGAATGGGAATAAACATGATCGGCAATTAACCATAGAGAAGAAGGCTTTATCCGTAAGGAGTTTGCCTTCTTTTTTTTTAATTCTACCCTCGTTATATTTATTTTCATAGCGAGATAATTGAGATAAGAAAAGAATTTACTACTTTGCGAAAAGTTGAATATTTAGCTTGAATTACTAAAACTTAGCAGAAAATGATACATGATATTCGAATGATAAATGATGTTTACTCTTCCTATCCGGAAAGAATAGCAAACGTGAGAGCCCACTTAAACAGACCCCTTACTTTAGCAGAAAAGATCCTATACGCACATCTGTACGATCAGAAAGATGTCAAAGAGTATGTGCGTGGTACAGAATATGCTAATTTCCGCCCTGACAGGGTTGCCATGCAGGATGCGACTGCACAGATGGCACTGCTCCAGTTCATGAATGCCGGACGCAATGAATCTGCCGTTCCGGCAACCGTCCATTGTGATCACCTGATTCAGGCACACAGAGGTTCGGAAGAAGATCTGTCCACTGCCTTGATGACAAACAAAGAGGTGTATGACTTTCTGAGAAGTGTATCCGGCAAATATGGTCTCGGATTCTGGCAGCCGGGAGCAGGTATTATTCACCAGGTGGTACTGGAAAACTATGCTTTCCCCGGAGGAATAATGGTGGGTACTGATTCTCATACTCCCAATGCCGGCGGATTAGGGATGCTGGCTATTGGTGTGGGTGGTGCCGATGCGGTAGATGTCATGACGGGCATGGAATGGGAACTCAAAATGCCACGGATTATCGGCATTAAGCTGACCGGTAAACTCAACGGATGGGCAACGCCCAAAGATGTTATTCTTAAACTGGCAGGCATCCTGACAGTAAAAGGTGGAACCAATGCGATCCTGGAATATTTTGGCGAAGGAACGACCACTCTCTCCGCAACCGGTAAAGCAACCATCTGTAATATGGGTGCTGAAGTTGGAGCTACTTCATCCGTTTTTCCTTACGACAAAGAGATGGAAAGATATTTGCGCGCAACCAGCCGGGCAGAAGTCGCAGAAGGAGCTTTGCGTATTGCACAAATGTTGCAAGCTGATCCGGAAGTGATTGAGTCACCCAACACCTATTATGACCGTATCATTGAGATCGACCTTTCCAGTTTGGAGCCACATATCAACGGACCATTCACTCCCGACGCAGCAAGCACCATCTCTGAGTTTGCCGAAAAGGTGCGTATTCAGGATTATCCCAGAAATATGGAATGCGGACTAATCGGATCATGCACCAACTCTTCTTATCAGGATCTGAGCCGCGCGGCCTCACTTGCTACTCAAGCGGTGAAGAAAGGGCTGAAAGTCAAATCACCTCTGCTCATTAATCCGGGCTCTGAAATGATCTATCGGACGGCCGAAAGAGATGGAATCATTGAAGTATTCAGAAGCATCGGAGGCACCATCATGGTCAATGCATGTGGTCCGTGTATCGGTCAGTGGAAACGGGAGATGAAAGACTCGGAGCACAAAAACGCCATCGTCTCTTCCTTCAACCGGAATTTTGCCAAACGGGCGGACGGTTATCCAAATACTTTCCATTTTGTCGCTTCTCCTGAACTGACGCTCGCTCTTACTATAGCAGGTGATCTCAGTTTTAATCCGCTGAAAGATAAACTTCAAAATGAGCGTGGTGAATGGGTCATGCTCGACGAACCAACCGGTGACACGTTGCCTTTGAATGGCTTTTCAGAAGGAGACAGCGGTTATCTCGCTCCGGGAAACACCAAGGAAGAGATCACAATCAGTGCTGATTCTTCAAGACTCCAGTTGTTGGAACCATTCCGCCCCTGGGATGGAAAAGATCTGCTTGCGATGAGACTCTTGATCAAGACTTCAGGGAAATGTACCACAGACCACATATCCATGGCCGGACCCTGGCTTAAATATCGCGGACATCTGGAAAACATTTCTGAAAACCTGCTCATGGGTGCTGTCAATGCTTTCAACGGAAAGACCAATCAGGTGCTAAATGCTCTGAACGGAGAGTATATTCCGGTTTCCTCTTTAGGCAGGTACTACAAGAAAGAAGGAATCTCTTCGATCGTAGTAGCAGAAGAGAACTATGGAGAAGGCTCCTCTCGCGAACATGCTGCTATGGAACCTCGTTTTCTGAATGTAAAAGTCATTCTGGCCAAATCATTTGCCAGAATTCACGAAACCAATCTGAAGAAACAGGGAATGCTGGCGCTTACTTTTGCAAATCCATCTGACTATGAGCGTATTCGTGAAGATGACACTCTATCGATCATTCACATGAGTGATTTTAAACCGGGTGCCAACTTAACGGTTCTTATTCATCACATGGATGGAACAGAAGAGTCAATTGAAGCGTCACACACCTATAACCAAATGCAGATCGACTGGTTTAAAGCCGGATCAGCACTCAATATAAACACCGGTAAATAAAGAACTGATGGCAAAAGTAACATTAAAAGAAGGCAAATTAGTAGTGCCCGACCACGTAACAATTCCTTTCATAGAAGGGGATGGAGTCGGCAAGGAGATAACCTCTGTGAGTCAGAACATTATAAACCAAGCGGTAGCTTCAGCCTATAAAGGTAAGCGAAGCATCGAATGGAAAGAGGTGCTGGCAGGAGAAAAAGCATTCAATCAGGTAGGCTCCTGGTTGCCCGACGAAACAATGGAGATCTTTCGGGAATATCTGATTGGTATCAAAGGTCCGCTTACCACACCGGTAGGTGGTGGCATACGTTCGTTGAATGTCGCTTTGAGACAGGAACTTGATCTCTACGTCTGTTTACGTCCGGTGCGCTGGTTTCGTGGTGTGATATCTCCGGTCAAAGAGCCTCAGAAAGTAAACATGGTGATCTTTCGCGAGAATACGGAAGATATTTATGCCGGCATCGAATGGAAATATGATACGCCGGAGGCAAAGAAACTGCTGAAGTTCCTGCGTGAAGAGATGGGTGTCAAAAAAATCCGTTTCCCTGAGACCTCTTCTTTTGGTATCAAACCGGTATCTGTTGAGGGTACAGAACGATTGGTCAGAGCAGCGATTGAGTATGCATTGCTTCACAAACTGCCTTCTGTGACACTGGTGCACAAGGGTAATATCATGAAGTACACCGAGGGTGGATTCAAACTCTGGGGGTATGAATTGGCTGAACGCGAATATCAGGGAAAGGTATTCACAATGCTTCAATACGAGAAGCTGAAGAAAGAAGAAGGAAAGATTGTGGCTGAAAAAGCTCTGAAAGAAGCTATGGACCAGAAACTACTGATCATTAAGGATGTGATTGCGGATGCTTTCCTGCAAAACACATTGTTAAAACCGGAAGAATATTCAGTGGTGGCAACGCTAAACCTGAACGGGGATTATATCTCTGATCAGTTGGCAGCCATGGTTGGAGGCATCGGAATTGCACCGGGTGCGAATATAAACTACATGACCGGTCATGCCATATTTGAGGCAACTCATGGTACTGCTCCCGACATCACGGGTCAGAATTGTGTCAATCCTTGCTCTTTGATTCTTTCAGCCGTCATGATGCTGGAATATCTGGGATGGAAAGAGGCTGCCGATCTTATCATCTCTACCATAGAAGGTCGCTTCTGCGAAGGAGAGGCAACAGCTGATCTCGCTCGTTTTATGCCTGGTGGAAAGTCTCTTTCCACTTCACAATTTGGAGAAAACATCTGTAACAACATGAATTTATGAAAACGAATAAGAGTTATAAACAAAACAACAAGGAATGTATGAAAAAGGAATATGTAATATATAAGCTGTCTGAATCACTGAAGCATTCAGCAAAGATTGAGAATAGTTTGTTTCAGAAATATGGGGTAAAACGCGGCTTGCGCAATGAAGATGGCTCGGGCGTACTGGTTGGATTGACACGGATCGGTAATGTAGTCGGCTACGAACGGGGAGCAGACGGGACACTGAATCCCATTCCAGGCAAACTTTTCTATCGTGGCTACGACGTGGAGGATCTGGTACATGCCTTGCAAGAGGAAAAGCGTTTTGGTTTCGAAGAGGTTGCTTACCTCCTGCTCTCAGGCAATCTTCCCGACAGGGAAGAACTCGCTGCTTTTCGCGATCTCTTGAATGAGAATATGCCTCTGACCCATGAGACAACAATGAATATCCTCGAACTAAGAGGCAATAACATCATGAATATTCTTGCCAGAAGTGTGCTGGAGATGTATACGTTTGATTCAAATCCGGATGACACTTCTCGCGACAATCTGATGCGTCAGTCTATCGAACTGATCTCTAAGTTTCCCACCATCATTGCGTATGCTTATAATGTCTTGAGACATAACAACAAAGGGCGTTCGCTTCACATTCGTCACCCGAATGAAAACCTTTCTCTGGCTGAAAACTTCCTCTCCATGCTCCGACATGACTACACCGAACTGGAAGCCCGCATCCTGGATCTTTTGCTTATTTTGCAGGCGGAACACGGAGGTGGTAATAACTCGACCTTTACTGTCAGGGTTACTTCATCCACCGGAACAGACACCTATTCTTCTATCGCCGCCGGAATCGGTTCGTTGAAAGGGCCTTTACATGGAGGTGCCAACATTCAGGTAGCGGATATGTTTCATCATCTGAAGGAGAATATCCATGACTGGAAGAATGTAAATGAGATCGATACCTATCTGACACGCATTCTGAATAAAGAGGCGTATAACAAAACCGGCTTGATTTATGGTATCGGACACGCGGTATATACTATATCCGATCCCCGTGCGATATTGCTGAAAGAGATGGCTCGTGATCTCGCCAAAGAAAAAGGGCTCGAAGAGGAATTTGAATTCCTGGAACTGCTCGAAGAAAGAGGTATCGAAATGTTTGTAAAGGTGAAGAACAATGGCAAACAAGTGTCCAGTAATGTTGACTTCTATTCCGGATTTGTGTATGAAATGATTGGATTACCCAAAGAGATCTTCACTCCTATCTTTGCAATGGCTCGCATTGTCGGATGGACCGCTCACCGCAACGAAGAAATGAACTTTGCCGGCAAACGGATCATTCGTCCGGCTTATAAAGATGTGATTGAGAAGAACCTGACATACGTTCCAATCTCCAACAGATAAGCCGTTTTACTTCTCTGTAACCGGCAAAAACCTCTCTTTTATCAGAATGACTGCAACCTTGCTTTTATTCTGATAAAAGTTGAATAGTATGACAAGCGACCAATGCAGCCGTTTCTGTACGCAGGCGACTCCGCCCCAACGATACAGGGACAAAGCCGTTTTGGATCGCTTTTTCTACTTCTTTCTCACTGAAATCTCCTTCCGGACCAATCAGGATCAAGGCATTGCTGCCTTTTTGATAGGCATCTTTCAGTTCTGTCTTATCCTCTTTGTAACAATGCGCGATAAACTTCTGTCCGTCAAAAGGCGTGCTGATAAGCTTATCCAAAGGAGTCAGCGGTTGAATTTCAGGCAGCACCGGTTTCATGGATTGTTTCATGGCAGACACCGCAATCTTCTCCAGACGCTCTTCCTTCAATGCTTTCCGTTCGGAGTGATCACACAGGATCGGGATAATCTTGTCAATACCAATCTCAGTCGCTTTCTCCGTAAACCATTCCATGCGGTCCATATTCTTCGTAGGAGCGACTGCAACCTCAATCTTCACATTCCATAGAGGATCCGGAGTGATCGTTTCAACGATCTCGATTTTGCAATGTTTGGGATGAGCCGTACGGATGAGCGCCTTGTAAAATGAGCCTTTGCCATCTGTAAGCAAGATCTCATCTCCCTCTGTCATTCGCAGGACCCGTATGCAATGCTGAGCTTCCTCATCAGGAAGTTGCATCTCGGTGACAATATCCGGTGTATAAAAGATATGCATAGTATTTTTCAGATTATCATTCCTATCATTGTAGCTGACACACACGAAACCAAAGCTCCGGCAAGGACGGAATGAAAGCCATATCTCGTGAGAAAAGTACGGTGCATCGGTGCCAGCGTCCCGATGCCACCAATCATGATCGCAATGGTGCCAATGTTGGCAAAACCACAAAGCATATAGGTAGACATGATGATTGATTTATCCTCCACAATGGCAGAAACGCTCTTGAGTTCAGACAACGTTTGATAGCCCACAAACTCGTTCAGCACAACCTTTTCGCCAAGCAACTGTCCGACAAGAAACATATCTTCCTTGCAAACGCCCATCAACCAGGCGATAGGAGAGAATATCACTCCCAGGAGAAACTGAAAATTAAACTCGGTAATACGTCCGTCAAACAGGGCAGCAACCTTTTCATTCAATCCAAAAGTATCTCCTATAAGAAAGGATAGCAGATAATTGGCAAATGCGATAAAAGAGATGAACACCAACATGATCGCCGCAATTGATGCTGAGAGACGAAGTCCATCAGTAGCGCCATTGGCTAACGCGTCGAGCATATTCTTCCCCATGTCATATCGTGACAGAACGGCGACATCACTGACTTTCTCGGTCTGTGGCATCAGTATCTTACTCATCACAACGGCACCGGGAGCAGCCATGGTTGACGCCGCTATCAGATGTTTGGCAAACAGTATCTGAGAGGCCGGATCATTGCCACCCAGCATGCCTACGTAAGCCGCCATTACCCCTCCGGCAATAGTCGCCATACCAGCCGTCATCAATAGAAAAAGTTCGGATGGATTCATCTGTGGCAGAAAACCCTTAATCAGCATGGGCGCTTCAGCTACCCCCACAAATATATTACTGGAAGCCACCAGTCCCTCAGCTCCTGAAATCTTTAACGTCTTACGAAGCACCCAGGATATCCCTTTAATGACCCACTGAATGACATTCAGGTAATAAAGCAAAGAGGTCAGTGCTGAAAAAAAGATGATGGTCGGAAATATCTGGAAAGCAAATACATATCCGAAGGTTTGTCCGTCGGCCAGCGAGCCGAAAAGGAAAGATGCACCTTCTTTGGAGAAAGAGAGCACTTTGACAAAGACATGTGCGATAACTCCAATAATTTGCTGGAAAACAGGCAAATATAACATAGCCAGCACCAATAGGAATTGCATACCCAACCCTACTCCCACCAGCTTCCAGTCAATCGCCCGACGATTCTTGCTAAAAAGGAAAGCGATAAGAATCAAGACGACTATTCCGATCAAACCTCTTACAATACTCATTGTCTGTTCTTTCTGTTTATTAGATTATACAGTGACACCTCTGCTCAAAAGTTTATAACACATTTTCAACTCACAAATATACGAAGAGTTTGGCCTCCTGCAACCTGTTAGCTGACAGAATCTGACAACACAAGCACACATTTTCATTTATCCGCCGTCACTGTAAGCACCTCATTTCTTGCCTGATCTCTTTTGTTCTCTGATGGGAAGTAATGTTTTCTTTGTCAGGTTGAAAAGAGTATCGCTCCCCGACTCATTATTCATATTGAAGCACAAAATGATCATCCTGCGGTTCAGGATAATCATTTTGTGCTTCAGGATGATCATCCTGAAGTTCAGAATAACAAATACATCTTTGAGGATGACTTTTATCTTCTGGTTTGGGGTATTTATCTCTCCTGATCAAAAAACTTTTGCTTCAGGTTGATTCACAGATTGCGGGTCAAGCCCGCAATGACAGGAAAAGAAGGGGTATTCTTGGATAGTTGAAACAGGATTGTGCACCAAGGTCACATATTTCTCTTCTGGAAAGTGGTTTTTTAAGAAGATCAGGCATCTTCCACATCGAAGGTAGAGCAAAAAAAAAATGGTTGTCTCACGACAACCAATCTTTTATTAACCTTAAATCTAATACCATGAAAAACACACTACAAAAGTAATTGTTTTTTATGTCAAACAACATGTTTAACTAATTATTTTTCGCTAATTAATTATATTTAGGGTTCACTGAATTCGAGTAATGAACTGATATTTAGATAAATAGTTCTATTATTTCTTTCAAATATCTCAAGAAACAGTTATCTTTATGGTCAAAATAGGCGTAACATGAAATACAGTTCACAA
>JAQUTK010000010.1 GCA_028709785.1 Bacteroidales bacterium | reverse complement strand
CCAAAAGTCTGGGACGTATATGTGCCCACTCCTACATCAATAAGTAACGGTTGCGCATTGTAATAAACTACATAACTGCCGACATCATTGTGATTATGGCTTTCCGCATTGTGCCCGCCCTTTGCCGCCAGATAAAAACCAGCCGTACTTCCTTTTACCGAGCGGGAGGTCATTACCTGCAAATCAGGCAACCAGGAGTCGCTGATCAGTGGTTCTTTGGGAATCGTCTGTTGGATTGTCTTTAACTGACCCAAAAGCCTCAACTCATGTCCTAATGAGGGATAGTTTCCGGCTTCATTATAGAGTTTGGCGGGGTGATCCAGAAATCCGCTCTTTTGTGCAACCAGAGCGGCATACTGTTGCATCACTTCATCCTGGATATATGTGGCAAACGGGAAGACGACATTGACTTCGGAAGAGGCATGCACCGAAGCATCCGCAAAATTTACTGCAAAGCCATTGCCGATATACGTCTTGTACAAAAACGAGCCCAGGGCCTGCACTTTCTTTTTCTGAGAGAGATCAACCACACCACCAGTTGCCTGCTTCAACAAGATAAGATTCTCGCTCAATGAACCGGCGGCACGGGTCCAATAACTTGGCCCTTCATCGCAACCTCCATCTTCAGGGGCTGCGTCTATGTAGCAGTCCAGACTCTTTAGTATCATCTCAATGGCCTTCAGCTGACGTGTGCGATCCTGCTCACACAAGAGCACACAGGTTGTCCAGTTACTACATATCCAGGGATTCCAGTTGGATGTATTGGTTTTCCATCCAAAGTTCACATCCAGACAGGGCGTCAGGAAACGGCGATCGATCTCTTTGACAATACGTTGGGAAATAAGTGGCGAGAATGCATCCAGTTGAGTTTTGAGCATATAATTTGCCCATGCCATCATTCCGGCTGTCTCCGCATTAAACAGATCTACATTCTGATCTTCAGTGAGGGGTACTTTCGTTCCATAATGGGCCGGTATCCCCCACCAGGTTTCTTCGCACAAAACCCAGGCTCCATTGATAATATCCTTAAGGAAACGTCCGTTACCTTCCATAATCTCTGCTATAACCAGACTGACAAACTGACGACGTCGGGCAAAGGAGATTTGCTCATAGTTGACACGGTTACCATTCGTCTTGAACTCACTGAATACGGTCGCAGGAAGAGCTGGCCAGGGTTTATTGAGATATGTTTCGCCTAGCTGGATATAACTTTTGCGCATCTGCTCAGGCACAGAGTCCTTCCAAAAACTGCTCCCGGCAGGAGGTACAGAAGAAAAGGTCTGCGGCAAACAAAGTGATTTCTCCAGAATTTCGATCGTGTATGTTCCACTTAGCATCTTCTTTTCTGCTTTTTGCGCAGAGACATGCACAACCGATATCAAACAGATTAAGAGTAATAAATTGATTCTTTTCATGGGTACTGTAAATTTATTTGGGTCATCGGCAAAGATAATGGTTTCTTTGCTGTAAATTGCGCCCTGATTAAACTTTACTACCAATGAAAACAAAAAGCATTCTTATAACCTTGTTTTTTGCGATAGCATTCTCTGCTTTCGGCAAAAATGGAAAGAAAGAAGAACTGGCCTTTATTAAAGAAAACACACTGTTTGCTCAACAACAGATCTCCTTAATGATCAATGCTCTGCCTAACCCGGATACCGCAAATATTGAAACCATAGTGCCCTACTCCATAGACGGAAACGATAAACTCGCCACCTGTAAGAAGTATTGGTGGACGATTGGTTTCTTTCCCGGTTCACTCTGGAAACTCTACGAACTTTCAGGCGATAAGCACTGGCTCAACCAAGCGCAACGATGGACCAACAGACTGGAATACCTCAAGACCTTTACCGGCAATCACGATCTGGGATTCATGGTCTATTGTAGTTTCGGCAATGCTTTTAAGCTTGCTCCGAAACCACACTATAAAGATATAATCATTGAGAGCGCCCGTTCGCTGTCCACCCGGTTCAACCCAAAGACATCTGTCATCAAATCATGGAACAGCTACAAAAGCTGGGATGGCCAAACAATGTGTTACTATCCTGTGATCATTGACAACATGATGAATCTGGAATTGCTTTGTGAAGCCTCCAAGATGAGCAATAATCCGACTTTTAAAACGATTGCTGTGACACATGCCAATACCACCTTAAAGAATCATTTCAGAGCGGACTTCAGTAGTTATCATGTCGTTGACTATGACACAATCACCGGTGAAGTGAAACACCGGATTACCAGTCAGGGATATAGTGATAATTCTACCTGGGCACGTGGTCAGGCATGGGCTATCTATGGCTATACGATGATGTACAGGGAGACAAAAGAGGTTGATTATCTGAAGACTGCATCCGCAGCAGCAGACTATTTTCTGAAGAACCTTCCTGAAGACGGTATTCCATGGTGGGATTTTAATGTGGGACAAGAAGGCTATACGCCAGGCAAGAACTCTTACGCCCTGAATAATCCACAAAAATTTAAAGATGCCTCTGCGGCTGCAATCACTTGTTCAGCTTTGTTTGAACTGGGCCAGCTTGCAGATAAACCAGAATATATACAGGCAGCCATCCGAATGCTTCACACACTGGCTTCTCCTGCTTATCGGGCAGAAGCAGGCAAAAACACAAACTTCATCCTCATGCACTGCGTAGGCAGTTTCGCACATAAGTCAAATATTGACACCCCACTGGACTATGCGGATTATTACTTCCTGGAGTCTCTGACAAGATACAAGAAGTTTTTAGAAAACAATTAGATATCGCGGAAACTTTTTCCGCTTCAAAATTCAATATATTATGAAAAGAAAAATCGTTGTTCTCTCTTGTGTGCTGCTCTATACAGGAACAGTTTACTCACAAAAAGCGCCTGTCACTCCCATTCATGACAGACTGATTGCCCCTTCCTCTGTCGTGATGAAAGGTTTTACCGGTGATGCGTTGGATGCTTCATATAGTCACCGGATCCTGGTTCAGGATGTGGATCGTCTCATTGCTCCTTTTAGCCACCGCACAGAAACCAACATGTGGCAAAGTGAGTTTTGGGGCAAATGGATTACCTCTGCTGTATTGGCATACCGGTATAAGCCGGAGCCTCAGCTAAAGAAAGTACTGGATCATGCAGTAGCGGGACTCATGGCTACTCAGACGGCAGACGGCTACATCGGCAACTACGCACCGGATAAACAGTTGGAAGGATGGGACATCTGGGGTCGTAAGTATTGTATGCTGGGATTGCTCTCCTATTATGATCTGACACAGGACAAGAAAGTATTGAAATCGGCCTCCCGTCTGGCTGACCATCTCATCAAAGAGTTGTCGGATATGAACGTGAAACTGGTGCTGAAAGGTGCCCATCGTGGAATGGCTGCTTCATCCGTTCTGGAGCCTGTCTGCTTGTTGTATTCCCGTACAGGAAATAAAAAATATCTTGACTTCGCACAAGAAATAGTGCGGCAATGGGAAACACCCGACGGTCCGCAGTTGATTTCAAAATCGACGGTTGACGTCTCCTTGCGTTTTCCGAAAACGGCCAATTGGTTTAGCTGGGAACAGGGACAAAAAGCGTATGAGATGATGTCTTGCTATGAAGGCTTGTTGGAGTTATACCGCTTAACCGGCAAAGAAGAATATAAGATGGCTGTGGAACGGACCTGGGAGAATATCCTCAAAAATGAGATAAATATTGTTGGTTCCGGTTCGGCTTCAGAATGTTGGTTTGGTGGAAAGGAGTTACAGACGATTCCTATTGGTCATTACCAGGAGACATGTGTAACAGCCACCTGGATCAAAATGAGCCAGCAACTTCTCCGACTGACCGGAGATGCAAAATATGCGGATGCGATCGAAACATCCTGGTATAACGGTTTACTGGGAGCGATGTTTGAAGACGGCGCAGACTGGGCCAAATATTCTCCCTTGTCCGGAGAAAGGCTCCATGGTAGCGAACAATGTGGAATGGGATTAAACTGCTGCGTAGCAAGTGGTCCGAGGGGTTTATTTACGTTACCGTTTAGTTCGGTGATGAGTCATAAGAACGGGATCTCTGTCAATTTCTTCGCGGAAGGAACCTATCGTGTAAAAACGCCGAAAGGAAAACAGATGGAGATCTTACAGCAAACAGCTTATCCAGCTTCGGGATATATCACTTTCAAAGTTGTACTCCCAAAGAAAGAGTCTATGACCGTACGTATCCGCATTCCTCAATGGAGCAATCATACGTCTTTGAGCATAAACGGAGAGAAGTTTGAGCAGATCAAACCGGGAGAATATGCTGAAATAGCACGGGAATGGTCATCCGGTGATACCATTCGTCTCTCACTTGATATGCGTGGTAGAATAGTACGGATGGGCATACTGCCAACAAACGTGGCAATTGTACGTGGACCAATTGTGCTGGCCAGAGATGCCCGTCTCGGATCGACTCCGGTAGATGCGACCATTCAACCATTGTCTGATAAAGATGGTTATGTCGATCTAAAACCTGCCGGATTGAATCAAAATGGAATACGAATGACTTTCAAGGCTTCTTTCCTGCCTGAATCCCATAAAGAGAGCGGAAGCTCGCCTGTTGAGATTACATTCTGTGACTTTGCATCAGCGGGGAATACGATAGATGCACGTTCCTGGTTCAGAGTTTGGTTTCCGCAGCCTTTTGACCCTAAAAAATAATAATCCGATAGGATTTTATACGCGCAACTATTCATCTAAAAGTTGCGCGTAATTTTTATGAAGAAAGTACCAAAGCCAGCATCATTGAACGTATAAAATAGTTACTTTTGATTCCGTTTCAGAGTACCCTTTCCATTCCGTTTTCTCAAGTTACACATTAAATCTTATTGTTATGATTATCGGAGTACCAAAAGAAATTAAGAACAACGAAAACCGCGTAGGAATGACCCCTGCCGGCACTAAAGAATTAGTAAAACACGGTCATACTGTATTTGTTCAACATATGGCAGGTGAGAATAGTGGATTTTCCGATGATGAATATGTCGCAATGGGTGCAAAAATACTACCCACCATTGAGGATATTTACCGGATTGCCGAAATGATCGTCAAAGTGAAAGAACCGGTTGAACCTGAATACGACCTGATTCGGGAAAATCAGTTGGTATTTACTTATTTTCATTTTGCAAGCGATGAAACTCTCTTGCATGCTATGATTAAGAGCAAAGCGATTTGCCTTGCCTATGAAACCGTACGAGACAAACGGGGTGAGTTACCTTTACTCATTCCTATGTCAGAAGTGGCCGGAAGAATGGCGATCCATGAAGGTGCCCGATTTCTGGAAAAGCCTCAAGGAGGAAAAGGTATTCTCATCGGAGGTGTGCCGGGAGTCAAACCGGCTAAAGTTCTGGTACTTGGTGGTGGCGTCGTAGGTTACAATGCCGCGCTGACAGCCGCCGGTATGGGAGCCGATGTAGTACTGACAGATATCTCGCTTCCCCGTTTGCGTTATTTGAGCGAGGTACTGCCTCCCAACGTGAAAACGCTCTACTCTTCCTCCTACAACATAGAAAAAGAGTTGCCTGATACCGATCTGGTTATAGGTTCAGTGTTGATTCCCGGTGCCAAAGCACCGCATCTGATTACAAAAGAGATGATCAAGCTCCTCAAGAAAGGAAGCGTTCTGGTGGATGTAGCCATTGATCAGGGAGGATGTTTTGAGACATCTCACCCTACCACGCATACCGATCCGGTATTCATTGTGGATGGTATCGTTCATTATTGTGTTGCTAACATCCCCGGCGCAGTTGCCTATACGTCCACATTAGCACTGACCAATGCCACATTGCCGTATGCCATTCAGTTGGCAAACAATGGCTGGGAGAAAGCATGTGCAGATGATCCGGGATTAAAATGCGGATTGAATATCGTGAATGGTAAAATCGTATTTCCTGCCGTGGCAGAAGCTTTTGGTCTGAAATGTGACTGACCGAACTACCAATAAATATCTATCGGCTCTATATAATAAATGGTTGCAGTTTTCTGCAACCATTTATTATATAGAGCCAATGCTTTGATCACTTTCATTTCAAATAGTCATTCATAAACCCTATTTTCGGGGCATAGACCGTTTCTTCCCATATCTTCTGATAAGAAGGCTGCTCCACATGATGTGCACGATAAGGAACCGGATAGAAGATCTTCTTTCCTTTTGACTGATTGACGGCTGCATAGATGGATGAGGATGGACAGGTGAAGTCAATCAGTCCGACCTCAGCAACAATAGTCGCCTTACAACCTTTCAGCAAATGGGCTGTATCAAAATAGGGCAATGTAGCGAGCATTTTCGCTTTGTCATAAGGCAGCTCAAATAGCTGGGACCAACCACCCCGACGTCCTACCAGAGAGCCACCCCAGTCGCACATGGCCGGAACGGTAGCTACGGCAACAGTCACTCTCTCATCCAGTCCGGCAGCCGCCAGTGCCTGTCCGCCACCCTGACTCTCTCCTACCACCACAATGCGTTTACCATCCCACTCCGGCAGACTGCAAAGATAATCAAGTGTCCGCATGATACGCAGGTACATTCCCCGGTAATAGATATCTTCTTTGCTTTCCAGTCCTATCTGGTAGTAATCTTTCAACTCGCCCACTTCTAAACCGGCATAATACTCTTCCGGCTGTCCATTGAGCATACCGTGCGCATTCAGATCAAAACAGAGCGTTCCATTGCCCATCTTGGCATACGGCATAATACTCCATGGCTCGCAGCGGCACCAGCTGCCTTTTACACCTGCCGCATGCAGATTTAGCACGATTGGAAGCGACTTGGGTTTAGCAGATATGGGTTTGGCTAAATAGCCACGCACCGGTTTGGGACCGGTACAATTGATTTCAACATCAAAACACTGATAATCCTTCTCATCGATTGAGACCGTAGTCGATTTCACCTGCATTGGAAGAGCACGCAACTCTTTTCTTTGGGCTTTCCAATAACTCTTCAGATCCTTGGGATAAGTGGTACCGGGAGTATATTTCTCCGGATCAACAATCAGTCCGATGCTGGCATAGTCATTTCGGGAACGCACATCAAAGATAACGGTCGTCGGACCTTTCAACACTTCATCAAACACAACCAGCGTGTCACCCTGAAATTTGATCTTTTGCAAGGTCGTCTGACTGTTGTTATAGTTCTTGATTATCTTGACTGAAAGCGAATCTTTTACCGCATCAGATGCAAACAAAGTGACGCGTGCTTTCTCTCCCGTCTTGTAAACACCCGATTCATTGGATTGACGAAGAACAATGTTTTGTCCCAAACAGATGGAACAATAATAAAAACAGATCAGAAACGTAACTAAATGGTAACCATATTTTTTCATACTTTTATTTAAATTATTACTTTGGATAATTATCTTGCTTTCGAAATAGATTTACAATGAGTAATCCGAGTGCAACACCCCAGACTATACTCATTCCTGAAGAAGTTAAGAAGAGAGAAGAATCACTCTTGTAGCCGATAAAATAATAGTAGAGGTAGCCGACAGCTCCCCCGCAACTTGCTCCTAAAAAATAGTAGACATTCTTTCTTAACCACTTTTTCATCGTCGTTCTGTTATTGTTTCAGTTCAACTTTCGTATCCAGTTTGATGGACTCGGATGAAGAGCCAATCATCAGTTTCATGCTACCCGCCGGCAACTGCCACGCAGACTGATCGATATTCCACACACACAGATCTTCAGCAGGCAACGGGATTATCACTCTCTTCTTCTCCCCTTTCTTCAGCGGCACACGCATAAAACCCTTCAATTGCTTGGACGCTTTATCATTGGCCGGTTTTACATAGAGCTGCACCACCTCCTCGCCATCGCACGAACCGGTATTCTCTATATTCACAGATACTTTCAGCGTTTCACCCGAAGTGAGGGTGTTCTTATCAATTCTCAGATCGGAATACGCAAAGGAAGTATAGCTTAACCCGTAACCAAAGGGATACAATGGTTTGCCTTTGAAATACATATACGTACGACCGTTGCGAATGTTATAGTCAAGCATCGGAGGCAGTTCGTCGATGCTACTTACCCAGGTCTGCGTCGTCCGTCCCGCCGGATTATAGGCACCAAATAAGAGATCGGCGACCGCATGACCCAACTCCTGACAACCCTGAGTCAGATGCAAGATTGCCGGCACATGTTGCTGTGTCCAGTTGATCGCATACGGAAAACTACTGATAAGTACCACCACAGTACGTGGATTGGCTTTGTACACCAATTTGATTAAGTCCTCCTGCTCCAACTGAATCGAGCCACGATCCACGTCCTCTCGTCCCTCGCCGGCAATCACACCTTGCCCCCAGGGAGACTTTGCCCACTCCGGACTGCATGTCGGATGATTACCCACGCATACGATGACCACGTCAGCCCAAGAAGCTGTCTTTTGAGCCTCGCCGCGTCTGTCATCTTTTACATACCGCACCTCTATCTTGTTTGCTTCAGCAACCTCACGAATCCCCTGCAAGGGTGTTATCTTATATGGCAGTGTGCCACTATACCAATCCTCAATCACATCATCGGCGCGATTGCCTATCACAGCAATCTTCGTAATCTTCTGTTTGTTTAATGGTAGCATTCCTTTCTCATTCTTCAGCAGTACCGCTGATTTATTGGCGACCAGACGTGCAAAATCCTTTGTCTCCTGCTTCGTCCATGGATCTATGGTATCACTGATTCCAATCTTGCTATAGGGATTGCCGGCGGTACTGTCCAGCAAACCCAGTTTAATCATGATCCGGATGTTCCCTTTGATATTACCTTCCAGTTCGGCGTAGGAAATAAGTCCCTTGTTAAAGGCTCCCTCCAGTGCCTCCATATAGCTATCTAAAAAGCGGGAAGTGCCGGCCTTCACACAAGCCTGAGCGGCATATTCCAGATCAGAAAATACCTTATGTGACGTTTTCAGTTGCTGAAAAGCACCTCCATCTGTCGTTATCATCCCATTAAATCCCCACTCCTTCATCAGTATCGTACGCAGGATTGGATGAATGGTGCAAGGAATACCGTTATATTCATTATAAGCAGTCATCAATGCATTGGCTCCCCCTTTCTTTATCCCTCTCCAAAAACCATAGGAATAATATTCACGAAAAAGCACATCATCAAAATCAGAAGAGGTCTCTGTACGACCATATTCATTGCTGTTTGCCAGAAAATGCTTCATCAGGGAAGCTGTTTTCCAATACTTCGGATGATTCCCCTGCAAACCCTTTACAAACGCGGTGGTCATTTCACCTACGAGGTATGGATCCTCACCATAACACTCTTCTGTACGTCCCCAACGGATATCACGTCCCAGATCGGCATTGGGCGACCATAACACCAGACCACTTCTGCGATACTTCGGACTCTGATACAGATAACGTGCCTCAGTGGCCACCTGATCGGCCACCTGTCGAAGCAAAGCCGGATCCCAGGTCTCACCCAATCCATAGCCTTGCGGAAATATAGTGGTTGGCTGTTTGGGAGATCTTTGTTCATTCCAGGCGGGACCACCTTGCACCACTCCATGGATTGCCTCGGAACTACCGGGACTACGCACGCCGAGTCGAGGCACTCCTCCACCGCCATACATTCCAATTTTCTCCTCAAAATTCATCAGGGAGATCAGATTATCTATACGCTCATCATCACTCAGATTCGGATTTTGAAAAGGATACGTATACGAACCTTGTGCCTGCACAGAGAGTGCAGCACATCCAAGAAACAGTGAAAAAAGAAGTTTCTTCATGGCGTGTTCCGGTTTAACGATGCTGTTTATATAAAATAAGATCACAAATATATCGATTATTATTATTTGACGTTCATCTTTATTCGATTTCGATTGAGTATCGGCAAAGAAAGAAACGTATTATATTTGTAACGTTCAAAAAAGACAACAATCAAAACTATGAAACAGAATGCGATTTTCCTTTTATCTGTGTGCCTGCTCTTTCAATTGAGCCTCCCGGTCCCGGCAAAAAACAACGTGTTTATTCACCCGGGAATACTTCACAACGCAGCTTCCCTGCAACATATCAGAGAGGTAGCCATCAAGCAGACAATGCCTGAATACGGTTCGTATGAATTGTTAAAGAGCCATCCCTGTGCCAGTGCCCAATATAAGATGAAGGGACCCTTTCCTGTTATTTCAAGAGATGGTCAATATGGATACACGAAAAGCAGAATGGAAGCCGACTTCAGTGCCGCCTATCTGAATGCTTTGATGTGGATCGCCACAAAAGATGAAAACCATGCACTCAAATCGTTGGAGATACTGAGCGCCTATGCGGATAGTTTAAAGCAAATCCCTGCAACCAATGACGCTCCTCTTCTGGTCGGTCTGGAAGGAACGAAGATTGTCAATGCCATGGAAATACTTCGATACACTTATAAGGGGGTGACTCCCGAACAGACAGAGAAGATCACACGAATGATTACCACCGTTTTCCTTCCCGTATGTGACACCTTTTATTCCACCAAAGCGTACACAAATGGGAATTGGGGAGCCATCGTAACAAAGATGTATATCTCCGCGGCGATCTACCTCAACAACAAGACTATGTATAAAAAAGCACTTGACTTTTATTACAACGGAAACGACAACGGTACCATCCGGAATTATATCAGTGGAGCAACAGGTCAGATTCAGGAAAGCGGTCGCGATCAGGCTCACTCTCAGTTAGGAATCGGTGCCCTGGCCACTGTCTGCGAGATTGCCTATAACCAGGGAGACGACCTGTACGGTGCCCTTGACAATCGTTTGCTGAAAGGATTCGAATATGTATCCTGTTATAACCTGGGCAATGATTCTGTGCCTTTTGTAACCTGGAAAGATGTGACAGGTAAATATTCTGACTGGACAGTGATTTCTGATAAAAGCCGTGGAAAGTTCATGCCGGTCTTTGAGATGGCTTATAACCATTATGTGAACAGAAAAGGTTTGAAGATGCACTACACGGAACAAGTGATCAACAAGATTCGTCCGGAAGGATATGACCGTGACCAACCGGCATTCGGAACCTTACTCTTTTACGGAACCGGCAAACAAACGAATTGATTTACAAGACTATTTAATCAACGCAAACATGAAAACAAATACAGGTATCATCCTAACAGCACTCTCACTGTTGTTATCCATTCCTTGTTTCGGACAGGTAAAGAAACCCATCCGCATCTATTCTCCCGATAAAAAAACATCCATGGAGGTAGGAAGCGACAAACAGGGACAATTGCGCTATCGGGTCTTTTATTCCAAACAGGAAGCAATCACCTGGTCTGATTTGGGACTGGAACTAAATGGTATTCCCGCAGGAGAGAAAACGGGGATAAAGGAGATCAAACGTGGGAGCCATACGGAAAAGTTTGCATGGCCGTTGGGCGAAAATGACTCCATCACCAACAACTATACTGAATTGCTGCTGTCGTACACACATTCTTCTTTGCAGTGTAACCTGAACATACGGGTATTCAACGGTTCAGTAGCCTTTCGCTATGAGATCCCTCAACAAGCAGCTTTTCAAAGCAATAGTATAACGAAAGAGCTTACGACCTTTCATTTGACGCAACCATTTATCATTTATCAATACAACCAGGAGTCTGTATTCACTCCTACCGCCATTGATACGCTGTCCAAGACCTGCGATTTTCCGGCCACAATTCAGGCGGGGAAGCTCTATCTCAGTATTGGTGAAGCGGATAACAGGGGATACACGAAAGCTGAACTGGCAAAGGGCAATGCATCAAATAGTCTTGCCGTTGCTTTTCCCCGAGACAAAGAGGTAAAGAGCGGTGAAGCATTTCAGACTCCCTGGCGCACGATAAGTATCGCCCAAACAGCAATTGGGTTGCACGATTACAGCGAACTCTACCTGAAGCTCACGCAGACAGCGGTAAAAGAAGTTCCCGCCTGGATCAAACCCGGCAAATTAATCCGGTCGCAGTTAACCACTCAAAGCGGACTGGAATGCATTGATTTTGCAGTAAAGAACAATCTACAATACATTATGTTTGATGCCGGATGGTATGGAGCTGAGTTTCGATCTACTTCTGATCCCACTCAGGTCATCCCGCAAATAGATATGCCCAAAATCATTCAATATGGAAAAGAGAAGGGTATCGGAGTGATTCTTTATGTCAATTATGTCGGACTCAGAGCCAAGTTGGATACCATCCTGCCTCTCTTCAAACAATGGGGAGTGAGCGGAATGAAATTTGGTTTTGTAGATGGAGTAACCCAGAATGGTCTTACCTGGCTGGCATCTGCTATCAGGAAAGCAAACGACTATGGGTTTGTCATTGATATTCACGACAACTACAAACCCACCGGCTTAAGCAGAGCCTATCCTGCCCTGCTTACTCAGGAAGGGATCCGAGGCGATGAAAACAGTCCGGACGCCTTTCATACGACCGTATTGCCCTTCACCCGCTTTCTGGCCGGACCGGCAGATTTCACCTTTTGCTACCCGAATAAATCAAACAAGTATAGCAAGAACCTGAAGGTAAGCAATGCCCAGCAGCTCGCTTTGACGGTCGTCTATTTCAGTCCGCTACAGGCTCTTTTCTGGTACGGCAAACCCACCGAATATACCAATGAAGGAGAAATTGAATTCTTCCGGTATGTACCTACCGTGTGGAACGAATCGCATTATCTGTCCGGCGAGATCGGCAAGAACATCAGTGTGGCTCGTCGTAAAGGAGATACCTGGTTTGTGGGCAATGTAGCCGGATTTGAAGATTGGAAGAGCTCTGTGCAATTAAATTTTCTGACGAAGGGAAAGACGTACACCGCCACTGTTTATGAAGACGACGGCGCGGGAAGTATCCGCAAACGTACAGAACAAGTCAGAAAAGGCGAGTCGTTTCCTTTTGAGATTAAAGCTAAAGGCGGTCAGGCTATTATTATCCGTCCGGCAGATTAAGCGGATGAATCAGGAGATTGCGGGTCAAGCACGCAATGACGAGATGGGGCGCTACATTCATTGCCGTCATTGCGTGCTTGACCCGCAATCTCACTGTCCTTCACTCTATGCAAAAACATACGGATTGCTCGCTCCTTTCGTCCTAATGAATGGAAAAAAACGTCCTTATGTTTGCTCCGTTTCACCTTCGTGAAACGGAGCAAACATAAGGACGTTTTTTCAAGGGTGTCCCTATCCGGGCAACAATGTGTAAGTTCCGATGAAAGGATCCTTCCGGTCGCATTGTTCACCGGACAAATAGTATCCTTTCTATTGGGCCTTTCGGAATCGAAAGAAACAGGTGAAGCAAAAATAGTGCCTCAATGCAATACTTGGAAAAACGAAAAGCATTCTCGGCCCCGCATAAGACATTACTTTCTTCATTCGTTCTCTCATGTCCGGCTTATAGCAGTGAATGGAACATTTCTTACACGCTGTTTTTTCATCACCAAAAGGGCAATGATCCAAACGCGCCTGAGCATATTCAATAAGTTCCCTGCAATCACTACAGATTATCTGATTCTTCTCTTTTTTACGGCAATAATAGCCAACCATTATGGCGATTATATTTTTCTCTTCTTCAATCCGACCGTGCGACATCTTTCGTTATTTTTTGGTTGACAGGTAGGATGTTATGTCCAAAGCGTCGTGAGATACATCGTCACATGATCATCGCCACCCTCTTTGAAACCAAAACTCTTATAGAAATCCATGGAGTGCTGATAGGAAACAAGAAGAATCCGGAGATAGTCTTTGTACAGATCCGTCGTGAGACGCATCAATTCCCTGCCAATCCCCAATCCCTGATAGGCCGGATTGACCAGCACATAGTGAATGTAAGCCGTCATGACACCGTCGTCCATGGTACTGATCAGACCGACCAGTTTGTCGCCATCCCAAGCAGAAAAGACACTCCCGTAGTTTCTCATCGCCTGCGCCAGTTTGTCCGGATAGGCACCCGACGACCACTCCACCGAGAGGAAAAGTTCTTCCAGTTCTTTGGGAGTAAACTCTTTCGTTGTTTTATATGTTATCGTACTCATATTTCTCTTTTTCAAAATTAAACTTCCAGTTATTGTTTGTCTCCCGTGCCTCCTGCATGATTTTCTTCAACTCCTTCACCTTCTTCGGATACTGATTAATTACATCCGCAATCTCAGAAGGATCTGTTGCCAGATTATATAACTCGTAGTGTTCCTTATTTGGATTATTCACCTGCAAATGCAGCAGTTTCCATCCATCTTTTATTACAGTCTGCTTCCCTCCCTCTTCGTGAAACTCAAAATAGAGATACTCGTGCTGCTTCTGTTTGCCTTTGCCGGTCAGAGTAGGCAGATAGGAAATGCCATCTGTATGGGCAGGCACCGGGGTATGAATAAGTTCGCACACCGTCGGCATGAAATCCCAAAAGGCAGAGACCTGATACGACACCGAACCCGGAGCTATCACGGCTGGCCACTGCACAATAAAAGGCGTACGGATACCTCCTTCGTACAGATCACGCTTCGTTCCTCTGAACGGACCGTTGCTGTCAAAATATTCGGGATCATGTCCACCCTCTTTGTGGGTTCCGTTATCAGAAGTGAATATGATAATCGTATTTTCCAATACTCCTTTCTTCTTCAACATCTCCACGACCCGCGTCACATCTCTGTCCAAACGTGAAACCATTGCGGCAAATGTAGCTCTCGGTTTATCCTGAGCAGTATATCCTCCTCCCAAATAAGGTGTCTCCTGAAACTTTCCGTCGTAATCAAACAACTCATTGTTTGGCACAATAATGTCAGCATGCGGAATCGTAGGTGTGAGATACAAAAAGAAAGGGGAACCGGCATTCTTATCGATAAAATCCAGCGCCTTTTCCATGATCAGATCATGCGAATAGACTTTCTTATTCAACATGACCGGCGTATTGTTTTCAAACAACTGATCGGGATAATAGCGGTGCGCATTGGCTTGTCCCAGATAACCAAAGAAATAATCAAATCCCTGTTTGTTTGGATGACCTTCACCGGAAGGGCCTCCCAGTCCCCATTTACCCATACAGGCAGTAACATAATTTTTCTCCTTAAACACTTCCCCCAGAGTCACTTCGTCAGCTGCTAAGTTCAAATCATATTTGCGGCCGTCATCGGCAATATATCCGACGTTGCCTCTTACATAAGAATGGCCGGTATGTTTCCCTGTCAACAAACAGCAACGTGACGGAGCACTGACTGTCGAACCGGAATAATGTTGCGTAAACTTCATCCCCTTCTTAGCCAGTTGGTCGATGCCCGGTGTATGAATTTTTGTTTGTCCATAGCACCCAAGGTCACCGATACCCAAATCATCGGCAAGTATAAAAACAACATTGGGAGTCACCGGTTTGTTGCCCGGTTTGCCGGCCTGACCGGAAGCAAAAGGAAGCATAACCATACCGGATGCCAAAAGCATCTTATACATCTCTACCCGTGGCTGTATCTGCTTACCCGCAAGAAAAGCCAACATATTCTTCTTGTCTTTTTTCATCTTCAATCTCTATTTGAAACAAAGGTAACTTTTTTCTCACAAAAGCACAAAGGCAACTGAAAGATACCGTTCTTTCCAATGCCTTTTATCAGAGAGGATCTGTATCCGGCTCTCTCTGATTTCTATCTCTTATCTTCCACAGCGATCAATCGGCCGGTTTTGAAAGTAAGCTGTCTGTATGGCACCTTCTCCCACTCTTCCAGCGTTTCCTTCAACGGATCAATCACCCGCTTAATATTTAACACACCATTAAACCACCCAGCAGGCATCAAGCCGAAACGGCTCACTGGCACATTGGAGTAAACCAGCAACTTCTTTTGCATGAACCTGCTTTCGGTCAAAGTCTCTAACATTTTATAGTATTTATCTCCTATCACGCCATCAATCTCTTGAAAAACCATCTTATCTTTTACCATCATTGGTATCACCATTTTCTTTCCGATAGCGTACAAAAAAGAGACATCACTCAGATATAACAGGCTATCTACGATGACCCATTGCGCCGAATACTCCTTATCTTTCAATCCGATCCTGGCACAGGTAGCCCGTTGGATCAGCTTGTCGGTATCAATAACCGTGCCATCAAAGAGAATCTTTTTATACTCAGAAAAGCAACTTAATGGCGACTGATCCATCATGTGCGCCACACTGTCCAGATAAATGACATCATTGGTCGCTGCCACCAAATCAAAAGTTGCGGCAGTCAATGGTTCGTTATTCTCTTCCTCTTGTGCCATAGCCACCGGAAAGTGACTCATCAGAAAGAAACTAACCAAGACCACAGACCAACCATTTCCCTTTAAATTCATTCTTATTTTCATTATAACCTATTTTTTATTCGCATTCAGATAATCTAATCTCAAATCAACACCCGTACATTTCTGAGGGATATCACTCATCGTCAGTTGGAAATCAGTTGCAAGTCCTGCATCCTTTAAGTAAGCGATATCATTCAAGATCAACAGTGACTCTGCGCCAGACTTTGATCTTCGAAGAGCCTCTTTCATCAGAGGCAGTGGAGTAATCAACTTATTTTGAGCAAGAAAGACAATCGCACGACTTCTCACATACGAGTCGGAATCATCTAAAAGTGTTTTTACATGATTGACCAAACTAACCGCATCACTTCCAAAAGAAGCGCAGACCGTAGCTCCCCAATAACGTTCTACCGGATCAGGGGAACTAAGAGCCTTAATTATTTCAGAAGAAGCTTCCTGAAAAGAGAGCATTTGCAGATCTGCAAGCTCAGCGTACCGTTCTATCCGATTCTTGTTAGCCAACGCAAAAGCAGTCGGATTCTTTCTTCCTTCTTCGAGCCAGACACATTCCGGGAAGAATCCCAGATCCATATCCGTCATTAACTTGCGTTTAAGCAATCCGCGAAGTTGCTTCAATTGATCCTGATATTCTGCGTCTGCGGCCAAATTATGCGTTTCATAAGGATCCTGGGACAAATCATACAGTTCTTCCGCACCTTGAGGTTCGAAGAAACGGCTCTGAACTTGATTCAGTTGTCCATTCATATACAGTTCCTTCCATTCTCTGAATGCAGCTTGTTTATATCGATAATCAACAAACAACGATTTCGGATGATAGGGTTCAAAGTTGCGTGAATATTTAAGATTTCCCTTGCGTACCGTACGATTAAAAGCATACAGTTCGTCGAAACGATCTCCATACCCATATGTTTCATCACGGGCATTCAGCGTTTTGGCAGAAATATCCTCACCAAGAAAAGGTTTCCCATCCATCTCTTCCGGCACTTTGATGCCTGCGAGGTGAAGTAATGTCGGACCAAAATCAACGAAACTAACAAATCCGTTCGTCTTTTCACCAATCTTCACTGGCAGTCGATCTCTCCATTTCTTTGGCACATAGACCACTAATGGCACATGCAAACCTGTCTCGCCGGTATATCCCTTTGTGCCGGGTAGTGCCCCTCCATTATCACCAAAATAGAAGATAAATGTATTATCCAGTTCTCCGTCCTGTCGAAGCATATTCATCAATTTTCCAAGTTCCACATCGGAATCTTCAATTCGATCATAAAAAGTTGCATAGGTATATCTGAATAGTTCTGTATCGGGATGATATGGATGTACTTTCACCGTAGCCGGGTCATATCGCGTAACAGTATTCTTCATCTTCTTACTATCAAACTGCAATTGTCCTTCATGCGTCACAGCATTGGTACGTACAAAAAAGAAAGGCATATTTTTATCGGGACGATTGCGCCACTCTCCCATCTTGCCACTGACCACATCCCAGGCTGTACTATCTATAAAACAGTTGTAATCTGTTTTTGCAGCATTAGACGTATGATATCCTGCCTTTCGCAGATAGGATGGAAACATATTTAGTCCCTCAGGTAAAGGCACTTCTTCAAGCTTTCGATGAAAACTAGCTCCCAAACGGGTGGCATAACATCCGGTAATTAATGTCGAACGAGCAGCCGAACTCACAGGAGCATTGCAGAATGCATTATTAAACAAGATTCCCTCTCTTGCTAACACATTAACATTAGGCGTTTTTGCCCCATCTTTCCCCTTCGTATAGAGATTCAGATAATGCGCAGATATATCCTCAGCCATAAACCAGACAAAGTTAGGACGCTTCTCATCCTTCATACTCTTCTCTGCCATAGCAGGCATTACCCCACCGGCAAATGAAAGCATTGCCAACCCTCTTACACATGTATTCTTCATTGTATTATCTCAAAAATAGTTACAAAGTAAATACTCTTTTTACTTATTCTTTTGTCCGGGACTATATGAGCGAACTTTTTCATTATTCATCAGATCCCGATGAATCTCAAGAGTTACTTTATCCCAAGCATTTCCTTCCGTCCACAACGGACGAATTAATTGAGTTTCCCAAGAGGATAGAGCTCCCATTAATTCATTATACTTATCTTGATCAATAGTAGTAAGATCCTTTGTTTCTCCAAGGTCATCTTTCAGATTATACAACCTTTCTCCAACTCCTTCCACACGAACTAGTTTATAATCTCCTATACGTGCCGCAGCCATTTTATCTTTACGCCAAAACAATTTACTATGTGGGTTTTCATCCGATTTTCCTTCGAGATAAGGAAGCAAGTTCACTCCGTCTAAAGGGTTCTTCAATAACGAAGTCTGAATACCGGCAGCTGAAGCAGCAGTAGCAAAAATATCAAGAGAAGAACAGAGTCCGTCAAAAGTCGTTCCACCTTTAAAATGATCTATCCAGGTGACAAAATAAGGTACTCGTTGTCCACCTTCGAACTTATTTCCTTTAAAACCTTTCAAAGGCAAATTTGACGACTGATTGTTGGTTGCACCACCATTATCACTCAGGAAGAAAATCAGTGTATTGTCTAACTTACCTAACTTCTCGAGTCGATCAATTACCTTTCCTATTGCACGGTCAACAGCCCATGTCATGGCAGCCAGTTTCTGTCTGGGATGCCCTGCAAATCGATTCAAATCCTCTTGAGTGGCCTCCATGGGAGTATGCACGGCATTAAAAGCCAGATACATCATAAAGGGTTTGTTTCCACTCTCATTTAGTATACGAATTGCCCCATCGGCAAGAACATCTGTCAGATATCCATCAAACTTCTTTTGAACACCATTTAATTGAAGGCTCTGACTGCTCCCCTGAATATCGTCCTTATTGGGGCGATAAAAATAGGAACGAGAACCTGCCAAGAATCCATAAAAATGATCAAAACCTCTACGATTTGGACGATACCCATCTCCAGCCCCCTGATGCCACTTTCCAACACATGAAGTTAAATATCCATTGCTACTAAATACGTCACCGATTGTTTTCTCGGAAAGAGCCATTCCGGAAGATTCTTCAGATGGGTTGCATTCATATCCAAAACGTTGCTGATAACGACCTGTAAGAATGCCGGCCCGAGAAGGGCCACTTACACTTGCAGAGACGTGTGCATCGGTAAGAATTACACCTTTACGGGCTAACTTGTCTATATTGGGGGTCTGCAGGTCTTTGCTACCCATAAATCCGAAATCATTATATCCGGCATCATCAAGTAAAATAATCAGTATATTGGGTTTTACTGCATCCCCATTGGATTTGCAGGCACCCGAAGCTAACAAAGGGGTACCTATTGTAACACCTAATATTAATATTTTATTTCTTTCCAAAGTATTATTATCTCAATTATTTAGGATTGACTTATAGTTCTTCTCTCTCCTTTTTTACATCAATAGACCTTTATCGTACTTATCGTTTTAAAGTCTGCAACCTCTCCTGTGCCATCTTTGCTGCAAAAGCCTCCTCACCCACCTCCTTTATCATTCGGACACAAGCCGGTCTGTTGGAGTTAAACAGATAGGAAAATGCTTTACTGATCAGGTTTGTGTAGTGCTTGCAATCGCCGGCATCCATTTCACAACCGGCACAATTTGAAATTTGCTTCTCCTGGCAACATGTTCTGATCTTACACCAGGCAGCTTTTTCATTCTTCATACAGCCTACACATTTCTTTGCGAGGTATTGGCGACAAGAGCCACAATACAAACCGCAATAAGCTATCAAATCTTTGTTCACTTCAATATTTTCCATCTGCTGACCATTAATTACGACACACAATTGGGAACTATTTGTTTCACTTTTACTTCACAGGAGTCACTGAATATCCATATTTGCGAAGCTGGTTGATCAATCCGGTAGTACCAATGACATACCGGGCATCAACAGCAATCAAGGTCCGGTTCTTTTTCACCAGCGAAGGGATTCTCTCCATCCACTTTGTCACTCTCTGTTGTGAATCCATACCATAGTATCCGTTAAAATGCTCCATGATAGCAGTCGTATACGCCTTTTTCAAACCATTATCCGGGATATCGGCAAGCGTCTCTCTGACACGCAGGATCAAACGATCGATCGGCACATTGAGTTCGCCTAACTGTTGCTTGCGGTACAACGAATCGATCTGTGCAGGCAATCTGTTGATTTCGTCGCCCTCTTTCAACATCAATAAAAGTCCCAACGCCTGTGCTTTCAGACTTTCCTGAAGGACATAGGGAGATTTTAACGCATTATCAAATGACAAAAACTGCTTATCGGTAAGCAATCCTGTCAACTTCTTGGAATTGTTACGGGCCAGATTCATAATGTGTAAATCCAATCCTGTTCCGACACTGGTAGAAGGTGCTTTGTATCTTTTTGCAGGCTCCATGCTACGCCAATAGCTCACCGCATTATCATACGGTGTATAGCGGAAATAGGAAGGAACAGAGGGTTCGAGCAGCGACTTCACAAAAGCAAGTTCCGATGGATTATACAGCATCTCATACGTTGTATCCAAAGGCATCACGGACGCACCCAAACTGGTCACCTTCATCACACAGCTCTCTTTGACAGCCGCCAAAGACTTTGGATCCAGATTGAGCATATTGACCTCAACAGCTACCTGCTCGATTGTATGAAAGGTGGTATAAAAACGATCAACCCGACCTAAAAACGAGCTATCCAATGTACTCCTCACAGCAAATAAAAAAGAAGAACCATTAAGTCCTCTGCCTGAAATTTCCCACAGCAATGCATTCTCCAACTTGGGATCGCTATCCGGAAGGAGAGCTCGTCCGTTAGGACAAACGAGAACAATCATAAACAACAATAGGATGCATCTCTTCATGCTTATTCTGTTTTAGAGTTTAATCCTGATCACCATCTGATAATACCGGCTCTACAGTATAACCATATTGTCGAAGCTGATTGATTAATCCGTTCTCACCAATCAGATGTAACACTCCAACAGAAATCAATGTCGGTTGTTTTTTTATGGCGCTAAGGATCTTTTTCATCCACAGATCATTCTTTTGGTCTGTTTTGTAACCCAAATAGCTGTTCAATTGTGATATGGCACTATCCTTATAGGCCTGCTTCATAGTAAACTCAGGTATTTCTTTGAGCGTTCTGCGGATAATATCTACTCCATCATTTATGGGAAGATATAATTCTCCTGGAACTTGTTGACGATACATGGAATCCATCCTTAACTTTATATTCATGTAGATGGGTCTTGCTTTCAGAAAAAACAAGAGTCCAAGTGCTTGATCTTTCAAACTGCTTACTTCTGTTGGCACATACACTTGTGTTTGTTCCATCGTCGTCAGATTCACGTTTAACGCATCCAGTCTGATTAACTTGACAGTTCCGCCCTTCGCTTGTTCCATGATAGCATGATCCAGAAGGTTGTCGCCTTCAACAGCCTGTTGCAAGGCTTTTATCGACATCATGTACTCACGAGCAACAACAATTGGTTTTCTTTTCGAATAGCCTGGTAGCAGGGAATTCAGCTCGCCATCTACAAATGCATAATCGTCTTGGTTGTAGAGCATTTGATAGGTCGTGTCAGCAGGCATCAACAAAGAGGAGGAGTCACTCATTGCGGCATTATCAAAAGAAGGAGTATTGCCGAGGTTTTTGCTTCTGTCTGCATTCTCGCTATCACTAGCCAGCATCACCTGTTTGACGGACTTGAATGCAGTTTTAAATCCAACAACACTATCCAGGAAAGAACCCGGAATACCATTGAAGCTACCAAACAGATAAGAAGGCTCCGGCAGTTCATTGCCTGAAATTTTCCATAAAAGGGCATCTTGCATATCAGGAAGTTCTTCTTCCTTTGAAGAAAAATCACAACTGAGAACTCCCAATAAACAGAGCATAAACAACACATTCAACTTTTTCATAGTCAACCCCTTTCTTATTTACTTTACAGGTTTTACAGTATAGCCCATCTTTCTAAGCAGATTAATCAGCCCCTTCTCATCTGTCAAGTGCAAAGCTCCCACGATAATCAAAGACGGATTTTCCTTTATTATAGCCGGAATCTTTTTCAGCCAGTTATCATTACGTACATCCACCAGATCAGCCATCATCTTCTCGGAAGCCTCTTCCACCTTTTCATCTGAATATTGAGGAAAGAACTCCTTTATCTTTCCCTCCATCTTTTGGGAAGGTTCCATCAGTTTACTCAACATCTGTCTGCGATACAACGACTCCATCTCGTCCATCGTCTCTTTACTTAATTCCGGGTTTCGAAGCTCAAACAGCAACAAATCGGCCTGATCCTTCACACTGCCGGCACACATCGTTTTGAAAAAACCATAGACAAGTTTCATGTGTTCCTCCATGGTCTCCAAGCCAACCACTTTCTGAGCATTCTGTTTTGCCTTTGTCATGATAAACTTATCAAGGCCCTCGTCAGAATTCTTAATGTTAGTTGTGGAAAGCAGGGTGTACATAAAAGAAGTATAAGCCGGTTTCAGGACTGAATACATCTTCTGTTGTATCTTAGTTGTCAGACAAGAATCCACAAACTTGTAATCTTTGTTTGAAAAGAGCATCTGATAGGTCGTATCCTTCGGCATATAATAAGACATTATATCCTCCGGTTTAGGCGAAATTATTTCCTGATTCACCATATCGACTTCTGCCACCACCTGTTTGACTTTACTAAAAGAGGCATAAAAGTTTGGGACACTGTCCAGAAACGTACCATTCATCGTATGAAAGGTACCATACAGAAAGGAGGAATTTGTCAGTCCGTTGCCGGAAATTTCCCACAACAAGGCATCGTCCAATTCAGGAGTCATACTCCTGAGGGAAGCTTGAGAGTGAATGCTTCCAATTGCAAAAAGAAAGCAAAGCAATAAAAGTCTTTTCATGATGAAATCCATTAATTAATTCGGACTATTTCCATAGCCAGCCATCCCGTGTCTATTGTCCTCAAAACCCTGTTTATGCGAAATATACAAGAAGTAATCAAAGCAATATCTAATATTGAAAAACAAAAGCAGGAACCTTTTAATATGAACGGGTAAACAATTCCCTATTCGATTATCTTTTCAGGGTCTCCATGTTTTCCATTTGACGGATATTCCTGGCCTCTCGTTCGCACAAATCTTGTCAAAGATATAACTTTACAAAGTAAATCTTTTTACTTTAAAAAACCTCGCATTTTTTAATAAAAGTATGGATAAATAGAGTCTTTCTATTTTTTTATTACATGGAAAATTGTTTGATAATAGGATCCCTGTGAGCCTCTTTCATTTTAAACTCCAGTTGTTTGATAATATCAGGATGTTTGTCAGCAACATTTATTTGTTCACGCGGATCAGTATTCAGATCATAGAGTTCCATTGTTATATTTCCTTTTCTGATATCGGTAATGTAACCTTTCCAGTTACCCATCCGAATAGCTTTGGAACCACTACCTTCCGGATATTCCCAATAAAGATACTCGTGTTTGGGTTGTCTCTTCCCAATCAGCGAAGGCAAAAAACTTATACCATCATTATCAGTAGCTTTCACTCCTGCAACCTCTGCAAATGTAGGCATTACATCCCAGAAAGCAGAGATATGATTGCTGGTAGTGCCCGGTTTGATTTTTGACGGCCAACATGCGATCATCGGCACACGAATACCACCTTCACGAAGCGATGCTTTTCCCCATCCTACTTCACTTTTAAAAGGCTTCGCACTATCAAACCAAGGAGAGTCCGTACCTCCATTGAATGTAGGTCCGTTGTCACTTGTAAAGATAATCAGTGTATTTTCATAAAGTCCAAGTTTCTTCAATTGTGTGATCAACTGACCAATTTGTTCATCCCAGTGACTTATCATCGCGGCATATGTTGCATGCGGATATCTGGCAGGAAAATAGCCTTTATTTCCAATGTAAGGGAGTTCATCTCCAAACTTCTCGACATAATGTCTGATCCATCTTTCTGGAGCTTGCAATGGCACATGAGGCACAGGTGTAGTCCACATCATAAAAAAGGCATTATCCTTATTATTCTCTACAAACCGGGTAATCTCGTTAAACATCAGATCAGGAGCATACTCTTTTTGTGTGTACTTGTCATAGTTTGTTTCTAGTCTCGGATCAGAGCCAGGATTTAACTTTGTCCCGGGAGCCAACAATTTATTGGACAAGTATTCACGTCTTTCATTCCTATATAAGAAGGGAGGATAATAGGTATGTGCCTGACGTTGGCAATTATAGCCATAGAAAAAGTCAAATCCCATCTTATTGGGCGTGCCTTCTGAACCAGGATATCCGAGCCCCCATTTGCCAATACAGGCTGTCGTATAACCTGCCTTTTTCAATATCATGGGGAGTATTTGTGTACCTGCCGGTAAAGGTCTTTGCCCTTCCAGCGAAGAGTCTGCAAGCATAGCAGCATGATTCCATACATCACCTCGTTCTTCCATCTCGTCGTTTCCTCTTATATAAGCATGCCCTGTATGTTTACCGGTGAGCAAGACACATCGAGACGGGGCAGATACTGCCGAACCGGAATAATGTTGCGTAAAGCGAATGCCATTTGCTGCCAATCCGTCAATGTTCGGCGTCTCTATACGCTCTTGTCCATAACACCCTAAATCGGCAAAGCCTAAATCATCTGCCAAAATATAAATTATATTGGTTTTTTTTTCTATACCTGCTTTGCCGGCTCCATATCCGGGCACAGTGCTAATCAATGCTAAACCAATAAATGTCTTTGTTTTTTTCATGTTCGATATCGTATTATTATGTATCTGTATTTTCTGGCAAAAAGATCAATGTCCAAATATAAGAGTAATTTGTCTAAAACCTATCTCAATGCAAAAAAACATTGCTTATCTTTGATACCAGAAAAATAGTAAACGCCTTTTTAGAGTTACACTCATATAGAATAATGAATATCAAGAATGTTATCGGAGCAATTCTGATCAGTATACAAAGTATGATGGTACTGGCAAATACCGATTCTCAGATATCATGCAGTCATCCGGTATTACCGGTTTTAGCAGGTCTTGAAGTCAATCCTGTTTGTAAAGTACGTATTATTAAAGGTTCGGATGAACCACAGAGCCTTTGTCGTCTGACCTATTCTACGAAAGGGACTACCGATATTAAAGATATTATTCATATCTCTGTCTATGGAACTGACAAAAAAGGACTTCCGGATATAAACAAACTGATTGCCTGTTCCGATATCTCTGCCTCCAAAGGCTCCTTCTCTTTAGATACAAAACTAGAAAAAGACACCTCTTATTTTTGGTTGACGGTAAAAACAAAGGACAAAGTAGACCTGACGCATCGGATAAACATAAATTGTAAAGGAGCAAAAACGGAAAATGGTGATCTAAAAATGACCTCTACCGATAATAAGAATGGTGCCCGTATAGGAGTGGCATTACGACAAGCAAAACAAGATGGGGTAAACACATCCCGTATTCCCGGACTTGCTACGGCAAAAGATGGTACCCTTTTGGTACTATACGATGCAAGATGGGAATCTTCACGCGATCTTCAAGGAGATATTGATATTGCGATGAATCGAAGTAAGGACGGTGGACAGAGTTGGTTACCCATGCAAATTGTCTTGAATATGAAAGAATGGGGAGGTCTTCCTGAAAAATACAACGGGGTAAGTGACGGATCTGTTCTTGTCAATGAAAAGAATGGAGACATCTTTGTTGCAGGTCTTTGGATGCATGGTGTATTAGATCGTAACACAGGTAAATGGATCGAAGGAATGACAAAAGACAGCACACGTTGGATGCACCAATGGGTAGGACGTGGTTCGCAGCCAGGCTTAGGAGTCAAGGAAACATCACAGTTTATGATTGTCAAAAGTGTAGACAATGGAAAGACATGGAGTAAACCTGTCAATATCACTTCTGCAACTAAACACCCGGAATGGTGGCTCTATGCACCGGCACCCGGGCATGGAATTACCATGAACGATGGTACGCTGGTATTTCCTACGCAAGGACGTGATAAAAATGGTAAAACATTCTCAAACATTACCTACAGTAAAGATGGAGGCAAGACATGGACGGCCAGTAATCCGGCATACGATGATGTCACAGAATGTATGGTTGTTCAATTATCAGATGGCAGTCTGATGCTCAATATGCGCGATAACAGAAATGGCGGGAACAAAGAAACGAATGGAAGACGGGTTTGCGTGACTCACGATCTTGGGCAAACATGGAAAGAACATCCTACTTCCCATAAAGTATTGACCGAACCAACCTGTATGGCATCCATTCATAAACATGTATATACAGAAAAAGGAAAGCAAAAACACATACTTGTTTTTATGAACCCCAACAATTATGAATCCCGGAACCATTTTACGGTTAAAGTAAGTTTTGACGATGGGATGAGCTGGCCTGAGAAATATTGGATTGAGTTAGACGAAGGATCCGGATTTGGTTATTCGTGTATCACTTCCATAGATGAGCACACATTGGGTTTTGTCTATGAAGGTAGTCAGTCTCAACTCGTGTTTCAACAGCTCAAACTCGAAGAATTGATCAAGTAGAAAGAGTCCCAAAGAAGAGAAATACTTTTCAGATCACTCAACTTTGGTAAAGTCCCTTCCTTCAAAAGCAGAAATAGCCTTTCTCCAGGCATCCGAAATGACCGTAGAAGTCCGCGTCTTTACATCAAAGCCTACTACTACCGTTTCGCAAAAGCTCTTTATCTCTTTAGTATCAAGATCAATCAGTCGCTGATTTAACTTGATGCTTTTATGCCCTATTTCCATCACAGTAGTTTCCACAGCTACTTTTTCATTGGGATATACAGGCAAAAAATAGTTCACATAGTTCTTAGCCACAACCACCCCCATATCCTTATGCGCATTCATATCCGGTAGGACATCATTGAAGTAATACGATTTGCCCAGATCAAAAAAGGATAAGTACACACCATTATAAACAAGACCCATTGAATCAAAGTCGCTAAAACGCAACTGAATGGGAACCAAGTGTTTGAATTTAATATCTTCCATACTTCGTCCGATTTTATTTACAAATATAATCATTCCAGCAATCACAAAGGATACTCTGTCTATATATTTCATATGATCAGACTTCGAAAAGATTTAAATTGTTCCGTTCATGGCAAATAATGCGTATATTTGTCCTGATATGAAGGAGTAAACGATTCCAATCTTAAAGCCAAGCTGAGAAAAACTACAACAGGATATGCCATATAGAATACAGAATACCTGCGAAGGAATTGATTTCAAAGAAGTCGTGAGAATCATAAAAACCGTAGGAATGAAATACCATGACCCTGACGTTCAGGAAAAAGCATTCCGAAACAGTGCTTCTACCATCTTCATCTTTGACAACGAGATATTGGTCGGATTTGGAAGGGCGATAAGTGACGGAGTGTCCCAGGCAGCCATTTATGATGTCGCGATTCAACCCTCCTACCAAGGGAAAGGATGGGGTAAAATGGTGATTCAGAAAATCAGGGAAGAGCTCTCCGGCTATAATCTTATTCTGTATGCGTCACCGGGAAAAGAAGATTTCTACCGCAAAAACGGCTTTTTCAAGATGCGCACAGCAATGGCCTATTTTGAAGATGCAGAGTCCAGAAGAGCCAAAGGTTTTATCGAATAGCAGCTTCTATTCAAAAGTCCTTTCCCATCACAATGTTGCACCAAAATGTCCGGTCTCTTGTCAGAAGAAAAATAGATGACCGGCTTTTTACAAAACACCCCTCATTTTGATTATTATTTTGTAGTTTTGCGCTCAAATTTATTTTGACCTCATAAAGTAAGATGAAAGATTACAGTCTGCATGCGATCATAGTGTGTACTTTAGTTATCGTTTTTTTGGTGATTGTCTCTTTGTTGCCGGATTACTCAACTTCTTTCTTCTCTTACAAAAGAAGTGATATTCTGAGCGATATCCGGATGAAACAGAAACTTAAAAAGCCGGATGCAAACAAACAAATCACAGTGGATACTCTTACGACAGACAGCAATGCGATAAAGAAGTCTAAAGCCGGAGTCATCTTACCCAAAGGATTGGTTGAAATAGAGGATTATTCGCAAGACAGTCTTTATTTGCAACCTGTTTATCAGAAGCTCAATTCACTTTCCTCTCTGAACCAACCCTTCCGTATTGCATTTCTGGGGGACTCGTTTACAGAGTGTGAAATAATGACGGGAGATATCCGTGAAATGTTGCAGGAGAAATTTGGCGGAGGTGGCGGCGGACTGGTTCCGCTGAAAATCGAATCGGCTGGAGTGAGTCCGCTAGCAGAAGTCTCCCAAAATAGCATCGAGTCCTACTCTGTCGTCTCCAAGCCGGGTAGCTATGCCTTTCAGTGCATTTCAGGAAAGTATTTTATCGGGCGCAATAACTCCGAGTTCTCCATACGCTGCAATAAGTTTAAAGCGAAAGCTGCCAATGCAGCGTTTGCCCGTCTTCTTTTTCGCCCGCTTCATGCCGTGGATATCACCTATTCAAAAGATAAAATGTCATGGGATACCGTTCACTACGAGTCTGACCCTTCGCTTAAAATGCTCCAAATAGATGGAAATGTAAATAATCTCACGTTCAAATTACAACAAACGGATAGTATTATTCTCTATGGAGTAGCGTATGATAACCCGAACGGCGTGATTCTGGATAATCTATCCTTAAGAAGTAATTCCGGTTTGTCTCTCTCCTCTTTACCAAACAGCACGCTAAACGAATTCAATCAACAAAGACCTTACGATTTGGTTATAATACAATATGGATTAAACGCCTTCAACACTACCGGCAATTATGAAGGTTATAAGAAAGGAATGGTTCGTGCCATCAATCATCTAAAATCTGCGCTGCCCAATGCGCGCTTTGTGCTGTTCAGCATTGGTGACAAGGGTGAAATGAGAGACGGCGAAATCGTGACAAACCATTTAGTACCTGAATTCATTCAGGCACAAAAGGAGATTGCCCGCCAATCCGGTATCTGCTTCTGGAACATGTTTGAAGCCATGGGTGGTGATGGTACGATTGCCCGATGGGCTCAGGCTGAAAAGCCGATGGCTGCTAAGGACTATACTCACATTGCACCTGCAGGAGGACGAATCATCGCGAAACAATTTGTCTCTTCTTTCCTGTTTGAGCAAAAGAAGTACCAGTAATGAAGGATAAAACCAATTAACCCACAATGAAGTATATACAAAACAGCCTGCTGTTCCTTTTTCTGCTTCTCGTTTCAACGAGTTCCGTGCCGGTTACTGATCCGTCAGAGGAAGTCGCTGACCCAATACTCTTTCTCCCCGCGTCCGATTTATCTCTGTTTCCATCCACTAAAAACGTGATGATCGATTCTGCACATGTGCTGGATGCTGTTTTTGAAAGTCTGGCTAAACTGAGATCTGCTTCCTGTGATACCTCTCCATTTGTGATTGTTCATCTTGGAGACTCTCATATCCAGGGTGGCACCCTAAGCGGAAAGATAAGACAGAATTTTCATCAGTACTTTGGAAATGCCGGAAGAGGATTGATTTCCCCCTACAAATTAACCCGTTCCAACAACCCGGTTGATTACTCCTTTGAGTCAGACGGATCATGGGAAAGCGAACGAATGATTACCGCAAATACAACCTTCCCCATCGGAGTTACCGGCATGACACTCACTGCAAAAGATAAACATGCCAACCTCTCTTTCACTGTCTCTGACGAAGCGGACACTTTGGATTATTCATTCAATCAGATCCGGTTTTTCCCCGGCGAGTTATCAAAGATATATAAACCGGACAGTGCTGATGATGTACCGGGCTATTCAGGAGATGATTCATGCACATGGATCTTAAAACAGAAAAGACACACGCTCACTTTCGTACCCGATACCTCCTGTTTGTCCGACACACCCACATACTTCAGCGGCGTTTCTTTGGAAAATGGAGAAAAAGGTGTGTTGTATCACGCTATCGGAGTTAATGGCGCCCATTTCTATGATTACACCAACCATCCCGAATTATTTCAGCAGATTTCCTTGCTCAAGCCCAATCTGATTATCATCTCACTGGGCACCAACGAAGCATTTGGAAAGAACTGCACGAAACAACAGGTCTATACCCAACTGGAAGAGATGGTCACTACGCTTCAGCAGGCAAACCCCGGTGCTAAGTTACTATTAACTACGCCTCCGGAAGTATATGCAAAACAACGTATCAAAAGAAAATCTGTCTATGTGGTCAACAAAAAATGCAAACTGGTGGCTGATGTCATTCTTGGTTTCGGCAGAGAAAGAGGAATTCCTGTCTGGGATCTTTTTCGGACAACCGGAGGAGATAACTCCTGCAAGATCTGGCAGAAAAATCATTTATTAAAATCCGACAGAGTCCATTTTACTGAAAAAGGATATACTATTCAGGCCGACTTATTCTTTCAATCATTTACAGACCATTACAATGAATACCTGGAACTTCGACGTCGATAAACTCTTGCAGTTATTTGTATGCAACCCCAAAGAGCCTCTTATTTTCAATAGTGGGATGTTCTTGTTTGTATTTCTCGGTTTCCTGATCCTATACAATCTGGTAAAGAAGAATCTGACGATGAAAATCGTTTGGGTGCTACTCTTCTCCTATTATTTCTATTACAAATCGAGTGGCTTTTATCTGATCTTCCTGTTGATATCGACGGTCGTAGATTATTTACTTGGTCAGAAAATCGGACAGGTAAAGAGCAATCATGCAAAGAAATTCTTTGTATTTCTCTCTGTCAGTTTTCACTTGGCCTTACTGGGTTACTTTAAATATTTCAATCTGACGCTGGAACTCTTTTCAAACATCACCCACCAGACTTTTGAGTTTCAGCGTATCTTCCTGCCGATAGGTATCTCTTTCTGGACTTTTGAATCCATCAGTTACATTGTAGATGTGTATCGCAAACAGCTTCAACCGGTGAAACGGTTTATGGATTATGCCTTTTACATATCCTTCTTCCCGGCGTTGGTGGCCGGTCCGATTGTCCGGGCAAAAGACTTTATCCCTCAGATTGCAACCAGCCAGGTTGTGACCCGCGAGATGTTTGGCAACGGAATCTTTCTTATTTTCGCGGGGCTGTTCAAGAAAGCAATTATATCCGATTACATTGGTCTCAATTTTGTGGACCGGATCTTTGATAATCCTTCCCTTTATACAGGCTTTGAGAACCTGATGGGAATGTATGGTTATTCCCTTCAGATCTATTGCGACTTCTCGGGCTATTCCGATATGGCGATAGGTATCGCTCTGCTGTTAGGCTTCCGGCTCAAGGCAAACTTTGATTCTCCATATAAATCCGCTTCCGTCACAGAGTTCTGGCGTCGTTGGCATATTTCTCTCTCCTCCTGGCTAAAAGATTATCTCTATATTGCTCTGGGAGGAAACAAGAAAGGAAAGCTCCGGACCTATTTCAATCTGTTTATCACAATGTTATTAGGTGGATTATGGCATGGTGCATCGCTGAAATTCGTCTTTTGGGGAGGATTGCACGGTCTTTCACTGATCGTCCACAAACTTCTGATGAGACTGTTCCCATGGATGAAAGTGAATGGATCAGATATGTCTCCGTGGCAACGATTGTTCGGTGTGCTTATCACCTTCCATATTGTGAGTGCGTGCTGGGTCTTTTTCAGAGCCGACAGTTTTGCCCATGCGGTAGAAGTGTTCAACCGTATATTCACCGCATTTCATCCGGAAGTATTGCCCCAGTTTGTGCTGGGCTACAAAGTTGTCTTCTCGTTCATGATTCTCGGTTACCTGCTTCACTTTGTACCTCAGAAACTCGAGACACAGGTAAACGAGGCGGTAGTCCGCATGCCGCTCGTGCTGCAGGCTGTCGCTATCACATTGCTTATTATCTGGATCTTTCAAATTAAATCAGCGGAGATTCAACCGTTCATATACTTCCAGTTTTAGGAATCCGGACAGCATATCTTTCTTCAGGATCGTATTCAACAGAAGAAAGAAGAATCGCAACTATCTCAAAATGACAGTCAGCCCCTTCGGACCGTGAGCTCCCACCACCAGTGCCTGTTCGATGTCTGCCGTCTTCGAAGGACCGGAAATAAAACATCCGAACCCATAGTCATTGAACGCAGCTTTTTTGTACGCCTCGTGCATGTTATCAACGATCTGATCTTTGTCAATGAGGATGACCAGATATTCCGAGATGAAATACAAACTCCTCTCCTTCACGTTCTGAACCACCCACACACCGCCATTTTCAGCAACTCCAAAAACTCCCTGAACAATTCCCAGATCTATCCCGTTAAGTTCCTGAGAAGTCCGGACATCATCCGGATTGATTGCCGCATGAATTCCCGGCACATTGGAGGCACTCTTGCCGGCATCCGGATACAAGGATCGTATCAACTCATTGAGATCTTCCCCTTCCCTCAGCACGACCGCATTTCCTCCCACGCTTTTACTTACCTGGATAAACTGTTCCACCTTATCCGGATAGTGGATGGCATCCAATGTTATCAAAGGCATCTCATACGTCTCTTGGGTATGCAGTCTGATATTCTTTAGTATTTCCTCCTTGTTGCTCATTTCTTCAGAACTTCTTTTTTCCACCAGGAATTAAATGATTGTTTGGCAAATTGCGGCAACTCCCTGCCTATACCCCATTTGTCCGCTTTGCAATAGATCAGCGCACGGGGCATCAGGTTAATGAGCGGAGCAGCCTTTAAAGCAGCATGGTAAATCCCCGACTGTTTAAACATCATCCTCATGCCGTCCGACATCACTTTCTTTGTCCGATTGGCTTTGCCGATGGAATCCAGTCCCTGCCTCCATTTATAAATCTGATTGCCCAGATCCACCTGGACGGGACAAACCGAATTACAGGAGAAACAGAGTGTACAGGCCGACAAATTGGTATAATAGTTCTTCGGTGCTTTCAACATGCCCAGATTGATGCCGATGGGGCCCGGTATGAAATAGGAATACGAATACCCTCCACTGCGACGATAAACCGGACAGGTGTTCATACATGCGCCGCAACGAATGCATTTCAGGGTCTGGATATGATCTTTATCCGCCAAAATAGAACTTCTCCCGTTATCAACCAATATGATATGGAGTTCCCCTTCTTTTTGCGGTTTCTGGTAATGAGACGTGTAAGAAGTGCTGGGTTGTCCGGTAGCCGAACGGGCCAGGAGACGAACAAACACGCTCAGCGCGTCATGGCTGGGAATGACTTTCTCAATACCCATAGAGACGATATGCACTTTAGCAATGGATGTGCCCATATCGGCATTTCCCTCATTCGTGCAGACCACCACATCTCCAGTCTCAGCAATTCCAAAATTAGCGCCGGTCATAGCCACGGTGGAAGCCAGAAACTTCTGACGGAGACTCTTTCGCATCGCCCGGGTAAGATAGGTTGGATCGGCATTTCCCTTTTCGGTATTCAGTTTTTCCTCAAACAACTTTCCCACTGCCTCTCTCTGAATATGAATGGCAGGCATCACGATGTGGCTTGGCGGAATATCCATGAGTTGCAGGATCCGCTCACCCAAGTCACTTTCCACCACATCAACACCTTTTTCTATGAGAAACGGATTGAGATGACACTCTTCCGTAAGCATTGACTTACTCTTGACCAGTTGGGTCGCTTGATGCTGCTGAAGGATCTGAAGAACGATCGCATTGTGTTCGGCAGCATCTTTGGCCCAGTGCACTGTGGCACCATTCTTTTCCGCAGCTGCGGCAAATTGCTCCAGATAGTGATCCAGATGAGTGATGGTGTGCATCTTTATCTTGCTCGCCAACTCTCTCAGTTGCTCCCATTCCGGAATCAGAGCCGCTTGCCTGTCCCTCTTGGCACGGGTCTGCCAGAGCGTCTCGTCGTGCCACACCGCATTCTTCTTATTATTCAGGAAGCGTTCCGCAGCGTGAATATGCGTTTCTTTTTTCATAGTCCGGCAGCTAAAATTTCTACGACGTGTATAAACTGAATGGGCAACTTCTCGCGCCTCGCAATACCTTGCATGTGCATCAGACAGGAACTATCGGCACCGGTCACATATTCAGCGCCGGTAGCGATGTGATTGCGGAGTTTGTCTTTCCCCATCTGCACAGACACCGCATCCTCTTCAATGGCAAACATACCGCCAAATCCACAACATTCATCCACACGCTGAGGTTCAAAGACCTCCACACCTTCTTTTAAAGATAACAAATCCTTTATCTTCGAATAGCGTGGCGTATGGAGTTCGCTAGGCGAAGACAAATGCAACTCCCTCACCCCGTGACAGCTATTATGCACACTCACTTTATGAGGAAAAGCTCCGGGAAACTTCTCTACTTTCACGATATCATGCAGAAATTCGCAGACCTCATAGATCTTTCCGCTCATTTGACATTGATGTTGTCCATGAGCCGCCAGTATGTGTGGATGATTCTCCTTCACAAAGGCCACGCAACTGGCCGAAGGACCCACCACATAATCATAGGTATCAAAAAGATCATTAAACTTATGAATCAACGGCAGACTTTTCCCTTCAAAGCCGGCATTGGCCATCGGTTGACCACAACAAGTCTGGTCAACCGGATAGTCAACGTCTATTCCCAACTGTTTTAGTAATTTATAGGTTGCTATACCCACTTCCGGGAATACAGCATTCACATAACATGGAATAAATAAACCGATCTTAGCTAAATGATCCATTAATCCTGTGTTTCAATATAAACAACGTGCGTTTGCAGATATTCTTCCAAACCATGTTTACCGTCAGCACCGCCGATACCTGACTTACGCCATCCGGCATGGAATCCCTGCATCGCTTCAAAGTTCTCCCTGTTGACATACGTTTCACCGAATTTCAGTTCGCGCACCGCCTTCAACGATGTATTCAGATTGGTTGTATAGATAGAAGAAGTCAGACCAAACTCACAATCATTTGCCATTTCGATCGCTTCATCGAGCGTAGAGAATTCAACAATAGGTAGCACCGGACCAAAGGTCTCTTCATGTACAATATCCATATCCTGAGTCACACCGGTCAATACTGTCGGTTCAAAGAAATAACCTTTTGTGCCTATTCTGTGTCCACCACATTCAATGGTCGCACCCTGTTTCACTGCTTTTTCCAGTTTGGCTTCGATAGACTTCAGCGCATTCGCTTCAACCAACGGACCCATATCCAGGTCTTTTATCTGAGCAGGATCACCAGATTTAACTACTTTCATTCCGGCAATCACTTTTTTCAGGAAGGCCTCTTTGATCCCCTTCTGCACATACACCCGTTCACAACAGTTACATACCTGTCCGGTATTGATGACACGTGAAGCGATGATCGATTTGACAGCCAGATCCAGATCACAATCATCCATAACGATAGCAGGAGCTTTACCGCCCAGTTCGAGTGAAACCTTCGTTATATTATCAGCCGCGGCAACCATAATCTGCTGTCCCGCGGAAACACTACCTGTCAGACTGACCATACCCACTTTCGGGTTGGCAGCAAGTTCGTGACCCACGACAGAGCCTTTTCCCATGACGAGGTTAAACACACCCTTCGGCAAACCTACCTCTTCGACGATCTGTGCAAAGACATACGCATTCTCCGGTGTCAACTGACTCGGCTTAACCACGATGGTATTTCCGGTAACCAATGCCGGACCGGCTTTGCGGGCAATCAGGAAAAACGGGAAGTTCCAGGGAAGTATACCGGTAGTCACACCGATTGGCTTTTTAAACAGTAAAATAGTCTCTTTCGGACGATCGCTGTTGATGATTTCTCCTTCATAACGACGCGCCCATTCAGCCATATAATCTAAATAATCAGCGGTAAACATAGCCTCCACATTAGCCAGACCCTGTGTCTTTCCACCCTCTTTGACAATAATATCAGTCAGTTCTTTTTCTCTCTTCCGGATGCCGGCAGCGATTTTTCTCAGATATCCGGCACGCTCCACAGGCGTGAGTTTAGCCCAGGCAGGCTGTGCTTTTTCAGCAGCATCAATAGCAGCTTTCGTATCCTCTACTGTTCCTTCCGGCTGGCGTGACACCACTTCTTCCGTAGAAGGATTCAACACATTGATCCATTTGTCGGATTTATTCTCCACAAATTTCCCATCGATAAACATTCTAAGCTCTTTCATGTAATACAATTTATAAGGTTATCAGAAATAGAAACACGTTCATTCAGTAACAAAAACAGCACTCAACAGGAAAAATCAACTATCGCAATAGTTTCTCAAATGTAGAATGTTTTATTCAAACGCACAAAAGAAATTGAATGAAATATCAAACAATAGCAACGTTTATTCATTTCTGCGGATGAACAGGTAGTATGATCACGACGACCAGATCCATCACATTCGTTCGTGTGTTACCGGTCATTATATGTCCGCCAACCTGCCGGAAGAATGAATAGGAGTCGCAGGCTTCCAGATAGACCCGGGAATCTATCTTCTTCTCCAATGCCACTCTCAGCGTGTCGCCATCAACCACAGCTCCGGCCGCATCCGTCGGACCATCCGTTCCGTCACTTCCCGCACAAAGCACGGTAATCCCCTGCTTCCCTTCCAAGCGGGTCGCACAGTACAATGCAAAGTGCTGATTACGTCCACCTATTCCACGTCCTGTCACTTTGATAGTCGGTTCGCCTCCGGCAAGCAGACAAAACGGTTTCTTTACAGCCGGGTCATTCTGAATCTTTACTGCTTCATCCAGTATGAAATCAGCCACCTTTCTCACCTCTCTCTGCAGTGCCGAAGTCAGGATACGAACCTCAAATCCCAGTTCAAGCGCCTTCTCTTTCGCAGCTTCCAACGCGAGCGTGTTGTTGCCAATCAGAAGCGAATGGCCACGGGCAAACAGCGGATCACCCGGTTTGGGAGTCTCCGGCACCAAACCGTCCATCCCCATCCGAAGATAATTGACCATGGAAAGAGGAAACACAGGCAGAAGATCCAGTTCCTCGAGCACGTGCCACGCATCGGCAAAGGTGGAACTATCGGGAGTCGTCGGACCGGAGGCAATCACATCAAGAGGATCACCGATCACATCCGAGAGGATGAAACTGACAAAACAAGCCGGATCAATAGCTTTCGCCAGTTGTCCGCCTTTTACTTTTGAGAGATGTTTTCGTACAGTATTGATCTGTTGGATATCCGCCCCACTTTCAATCAGCAACCGATTCATCGCGACCAGATCATCCAGCGATGAACCTTCCGGATAGTCGGCTAACAAGGAAGAAGCGCCACCCGATATCAGACAGATCACCAGATCATCTTTACCGGCTTTGTTCACAATCTCCAATAATTCCTTTGTCGCCTGAACACCCTTCTGATCTGGTATTGGATGAGCAGCCTCTGTGATACGCATCCGTTTTAACGCGCACGTATGCCCCTGCTTTACCACAATATGTCCCTGCGTGATCCTTTCACCCAATATAGATTCAAGTTCGCTCGCCATCAAGGCACTTGCTTTACCCGCACCTATCACATAGATATGATGAAAAGTGTCAAGAGGAAAAGGATGATCGGCCAGATAAAGAATATGATCTGCGATCTTTACCTGCGAACGGATCAATTGATCAGGCAACACACGATCAACACCCGAACGGAATATTTGTTCTGCGTAACTCTTTGTATTCATTGAATTCAAAAAACAGGAACATTGCAGCCCCATCATTATCCTTTGGGATTGTCACTTTTAATCGTATTTTTCCCCATCTCACTGACAGGTTTGTATGGAAGCGTAAAATAAAAGGTTGAGCCTTTTCCAAACTCTGATTGAACCCGGATCTTTCCGCCTAATAACTCCACAAAACCCTTACAAATTGAAAGGCCCAAACCTGTGCCACCATAATTAATTTGTATTGTTTTGTCAGCTTGACAGAAGCGTTCAAAAATCTTCTCATGCAATTCCGGCTTGACTCCTATTCCACTATCTTTCATATAAAATTCGATTTCGTCATTGATGAGCAGATAGCCAAACTCAATGAAACCGTCATGCGTAAACTTTAACGCATTGGTCAACAAATTGGTTAATATCTGAGTGATCTTCGTTTTATCCGTGTAAATAGTTGATTGTTTATCAGACAAGGGTCGTTTTGCAAGAAGAGAAACAGTCTGATTACTTGCCTGTTGTTTGAAAACAGCCAGTAATTCGACAATGACGTCATTGATACAAACCTTTGATATATTAATCTGCGCCTGTTTCGTTTCGAGGGCAGAAATCGTAAGTACATCCGATACAATAGATAACAATTGATTACTGTTGTTTTGAATAATCTGAACATAACTTTTACGTCTATCAGCATCTATATCATCGTCATCCAAAAAGGCCGAGAAGCCACAGATAGCATTTAACGGCGTTCTGATTTCGTGCGACATATTTTGAAGAAAAGCTGTTTTCAGACGGTCGCTTTCCTCCGCTCTTTCCTTCGCTGCTATAAGTTCAGATTCAACTCTCTTACGTTCCGTAATATCGCTGGTCAGGCATTGAATATACAATTGGTCTTTAAAATAGAATTTTTTTAATGAAACTTCAGCATAAAACTCTTCTTTGTTTTTTCGCATGCCCAGCCATTCAAACGTATGAAACCCTTTTTCAATAGCCAGTTTAATATGCCGTTTAGCCTCTTCCGATGATTTATTATTATTCGTTTGAAATTCAGGTGAATAGTTTATAGGCGATTTCCCGATAATCTCCTCCTTTTTATCTGCTTTATATATTTCAAGCGCAGCTTCATTACATTCAATACAGACTCCGTCTTTAATGATCAGATAAGCAAGCGATAGTGATTCATACAGATTTCTGAATTTACCTTCGCTTTCTTCAATCTTTTCTTTTGCTTTGTGTATCTCCGTCACATCATGAACAACCGTATAACGATAGTCATGATCCTGGATCTGTATATTCTGTCCTGATAATAAAACTCTTTTTATCTCACCATTCTTTGTTCTTAGTTCAGCTTCCTCATTAAATATTCTGCCCAAACTGTCGGCTTTTGACAAGATCGCAGCCCTCGTTTTCTCTGGCATTAGTTGTAACTCGGTAGCTGTATGGCCGATTGTTTCTTCTTTTGTAAAGCCGAACAATCTGTAAAACGCCTCATTTACTTCAACATATCTACCTGAATCCGCTTCACTCAAACCGCAAGCCGAAGGATTTAGATAAAACGCTGTCGAAAATTTCTCTTCGGATAGTTTTAGTTTGGAAATATCTTTTGAAACACCAAACAATGCCGGTTTTCCATTCCATACACCGTGACTGATCCGCGTCTCAACATAAATTTCTTTGCCTTGTTTGGTGATTAATGGTATGGGGCAAAAATCGCTTTTCCCACTAAGCATCTCAGTAATTATTTGCAGCGCATCATTCCTACGCTCTTCCGGATGTACGTTCAAGACAGGCATCCCATTCAACTCTTCCAGTGTATAACCCAGCCGTTTTATAACTGTCTCGTTACAATGAAGGATATTCCCCATTTCATCCAAGACAAACAGGAAATCATCAATCGTATTAAAAAAGGCTTCAAAGTTTGATATTATATCTTGAATATCGCTCTCTTTTTCGCGTACCTTTTCCAAGGCATCTTTTAATTCCGTCTCAATCTTCATCCTGTCAGTACTATTAGCGACTGATTCTAATGCATGTAACGGTTTGCCATTACTGTCAAAATCTGACTTCAAAAGCGAAAGCCTTTCATCTTTATCGCTCAGTTCTTGCTCCAGAAATAAAATTGTTTGTTCTAACTCTTTATATGATTGGCTTGTCATTTTTCATTACGTATTTAAGTACAATAGGGAATAACAAATCGCTGAAAGGGATAACTGTTGATTCGCACAAATATACATTTATTATCTCTGATTATTCAAGATTATCTACTAATTTATTAAAGAATGAACCAGGAAGTAATCAACACACAACCAAAAACAGTAACGCCCATAATGACAGTAGCAGTAGAAAAAAGCTTCAGCGTAGTATCCGGAGTAATCCCTGAAAACCGGGTGACCACCCAGAAGTAAGAGTCATTGGCATGTGAAATCATCATGGAACCGGCACTCATCGCAAGCATCGTCAGCAATTTGCCCGTTTCACTATCCAATCCTAACACAGGAAGAATAGGTGTAACAAATGCAGCGGCAGTGATAATCGCTACGGTCGAAGATCCCTGTGCGGTTTTTAAGACAGCAGAAATTAGAAACGGAACAGCAATGCCCATTCCTGTTTGGACCAGAAACTCTCCGGCATAGGTTCCTATTCCGGTATCTTTTATCACGAGGCCAAACATTCCCCCGGCAGCGGTCACCACTAAAATTGGACCCGCCTTCCTGATTGCTCTTTCAAGAAGCGTGTTGATCGATTCAATATTGACTCTTTTCAACAGCAACAAAGAGAGCAAGACACCCACAAAAAGTGCAATAATCGGTTGTCCCAAAAACAACAGTATGGGAATGAGAAAAAACTCATCCGTCAGACCAAAAACGCTCAACAACGAGTTGATAGCAATCAAAACAATAGGAGCAGCGACAGGAAGCAATGATTTGAAGACACCCGGAAGCTCTTTTTCAGCACTATCTTCCGTAAAACTCTCCTCAGATTCATCTCCAAAAACAGATTTACGGGTTTTCCATCGGACCCAGAAATAAGCAGCCAGTGCACCGGGTATGGCAAAGATAATACCAAGCACAATCAGATATCCAACATTTACGTTCAGCATGCCGGAAGCAGCCAACGAGCCCGGATGAGTCGGAATTATGTTATGAACAGAATACAAGGAAGTAGCCAAAACCACCGCGATGAAAGGCATCGCCGTTTTCGTCTTACTGCTGAAAGACTTTGCCAGTCCACTCAAGATAATGAACCCCGAATCACAAAAGATCGGCAGTCCGGCAATAAATCCCGTGATCCCCAAAGCAGCCGGAGCTCTCTCCTTACCGGTTTTGGACAAGATATAATTGGCTATGCTGGCTGCACCTCCGGATTCATCAAGGACAGCGGCAATGATTGCTCCAAAAATGATCAGCAGACCGATGGAACCCATTGTATTTCCAAAGCCCTCCTTGAGAATCGTGATCACATCATGATCAGGAACCGCGACAATCGCCAGCAACAAAGAGACGACGAACAACGAAATGAAAGCATTCAGTTTGGCGACTGAAGTGAGCAGGATGATAAGCACAATGCTTAAAAAGACAACGATGGAAAGCATCAGAACACTCATGATTCGTTTTTTATGATATTAAATGGACTTCCTGTTTTCCTGGAAGGTATTGCTGTGACGTAAACTATCGTTTCACACCAAACCCTTTAAAAAAGGTATAGCTAAAAACCCCGTCAGGTTCAGCGGTACGGTATAAATCTTTAATTCCTTTTTCAAAAGTAAGACGATCAATAATCCCCTGATCAACAGCGATATTTCCGACTCCTTCAATCATTGCCGTAAAAGTGTTCTTAATAAATCCATCCACAAGTTGTGGGCGGCTTGCATCTACATAAACGACTCTTGGTGAAACTGAAATATCAGTCAATTCAGCCGATTTAAACAATGGATAAAGCTCTCTGCCAATGTTTGAGTTGCCACCACTCTGTCGTTGGAGCTGTATCTGACAGTTGATTGCAGAATGAGCAAACTCACTGTCAGGATAGAAAAACGTTGAACCATGATCTCCCTCAATCGCCATCATAGTCCCTCCTTTCTTCAATACCCGTTTCAATTCCTTGAGTGCTTGTATCGGATCATGCAGGTGCTCTAATACAAAACAGACTATCACACTATCAAAAGTTTCGTCTTTAAAAGGCAATTCATAAATATCGGCTCGCATCAATTCAACATTACCAATGCCTAAAGAACCCACCATTTCCTTCGCTTTCTCTATTGAATCCTCCGATAAATCAACCGAAACAAAATTTGAGTCTGGGTTTTTTGTTGCAATTATTTTAGTTTGCGCACCAACTCCGCAACCCGCTTCAAGAACTAAACCTCCTTTGGGAAAAAGAGAATCATTATGAATAATATCATCCAGCGTTGCGGCCTGATCCTTCAACCTCAGTGCTTCTCTCACTGAATATCCATGAACATAACTTCCTTGTCCTTTTTTTTGCGCTTCATCATTACAAGCATTCTCACCTTTTTTCATATCTCTTTTCTTAAATTACTGAACATAGAACGTGAAGTTTGCGAGTTTACTATGTGGCAGCGTTGATTTTTCTCTGATTCTTGATCAAATCGACCAGTTCCTTCGGAGCAGTTCGGGGAGAACCAGTATTAAACGGAGGTTGCGGATCATACTCCATCCCCAACTGAACAACCTTGGCATAAGTTTCATTTGTCACAAGAGACAGTAAATACAATGCCATATCTATCCCGGCAGAGACTCCGGCCGAAGTGATAATTTTGCCGTCAACAACATAGCGGTCATCCGTAATATTGGAACAATATTGAGCAAGTTGCTCCTTTCGATTCCAATGTGTAGTAGCCGTGCAATCTTTCAGTAATCCGGCCGCACCAAGTAACAAAGCTCCTGAACAAACTGAAACAGTCCATTTACTCTGAGCATGAACGCCCTTCACCCAATTTATCACTCTGGAATTATTCAAGATCGCATCTATTCCAAAACCGCCGGGTAAAACGATAATATCCGCGGCTGGCAAAGAATCAAAAGAACTATCCGCTATAATCTGCAGACCTTTTGAATCTTTATACGCTCTTACAGTCTCGGACACAAAGTAGATTCTGGAATTGGGAATCTTTGAGAGAACCTCATACAGGCCCACAACATCAAGCGCCGTAAAGTTATCAAACAGTAATATGGCTATTTTTGTTTCATCTTCCATCGTTTCTATTTTTATGGACAGTTATGACTAATTCGCAAATAGTACTATCTAACAATAGTTCGGTAAATATTTACTAGAGCTATTGTTAAGTGAAGATCAATGAAAGGCATTATTCCAACTTTATCCTATCTGCCAACTGTAGAAAGTAGTCATTTGACCATATTTCAAGGCTAGCCGGATTCTTAATAAAAGGTTCAACATCGTGCTTTACCATTTTAATATCAGTAGAGGCTAGCCGTTCTTTTAGCAATCTGATAAACTCTTCTTTATCCATTTCAATGCCATTAAACTCTCGGATACGCTCTTGAAGATGCACGAAATCCAATTGAATACCCTTTCTTACATACCATTCAAAGTCATACCAATCACGACCTTTCACACGATTCTTCCAACTTCTGAAAATCAGAGCATGCATCTTTCCAGCATACAAATCCGGAAGCGTAAAGCAACGTGTCATAAAAGAAAAAGGATGTAACAGCAATTTTTGTTCGGTCTGAAACATTAAGGGAGGTTGAGTATCCACCTCTATTTTTATTTTTAATCCTCTTTCCGTTTGAAATGCGACATCGTACACTTCAGTGTCATCTTTCAAGAAAGCAGACTCAACCTTACCGAAATTTTGTTTATTCTTTTTGGTGATCACAACATCTCTCCCCAAGGTGTTAAACTCTTCGATGATTGCCGGAAAGTATTCATCTAACTTAAATGCTTTATCAGGAGCTAAAAGCGAAAAATCCATATCTTCTGAAGCCCTTTCCAGTTGATGAAATATTCTTAAGCAAGTGCCTCCATAGAAGGCAGCTTTATTAAAGAAGCCTCCACGATATAGACCAGCTAATGTGATTTGTTGCATCACTTCATAGATAGCATTACGACGATCTTTTTCAGTAACTATCTGATAGTGCGAGAGCATCTGCTCGAAGATATTGTTCATCGTTGTTTGATTTTGATCATATTCTCAATAACAGTCCTTTTCTTTCCCATCTGTGCACATTGCTCAAAAAGAGAACTATCCATCCGATAGAAAGCATCCATATCGAAGCGAAGATCATCTTTCAGATAAGCAAGCATATCTTTCTGAAAACGCAAATTCAGGTTTGGTGTATGGATGATTAAATCGCACAAGGCTTTCTCCGGACAGGCAATAAGAAACGAGGTATTGTCCATTATTTCCTGTCTGATACCAACTGAAAAATAAGACTTTTCACATTGTGTATATTCAAATTTTCCAAGTGAATTAACAAAAACCCTTGAATGCTTTGTAGTCATTGATTGAACAGAATAAACACTTTCCGGAATTAGTCCGTAATAACGTAAAGCCGACTCCTTCGAAACGTAAGACGGTCCGTATAGGTGATTGGCAACAAGCTCCACAGATATTAATTTTCCACTTTCTTTGGGAGATAGTACGTACATGCCTTTCTTAAGCCTGATAAGTGTTCCAGACTTTTCCAACTCACTGATTTTATTGTGTACAGATTTATGATCCGGAAATATCGATTTCAAGACTGCAAAATCAACAGGTATATTCCCTATTTCAGATAATGTCATCATATCCAATCTACGTTCATTCGTCGGCAAATATAGTAAAAATATGAACAGATAATACTAATTCAATAAATTATCTGTTCTGGAAACAACTATTTACCAGGAAATACATACCGAAACACTCCTCTGAGCAAGAACATCCTTCACCCAATCAAAGCCGATTCAAATGGTATGCGACAAATGAGTGAAGGAGAAGTGTTTTCTACTGCTCATCAATGATTTTAAAGTCGCATAACTGATCCACATGACCAGATTGTTTAATCTTCCCAATCTTCACTAACAGATCTTCCATCTCCAGCCACTTTTCACGCTGCATATAATTGATTTTATGTTCGCTGCCATCACCCAAATAGGTTGAGATTACCTCCAAAGACTTTTCCTCCTTGACATGATTCTCGTCAAATGTCATATTCTTAAACATAGAAAACATTGTCTTGATCGATTCTTTTTGATTGTTCTTTGCATAATCCCAACCTTTTGCCGATGCTCTTAAAAACCGTTTGATTACATCCCTATTATCCTTATAATATTTATCTGTTGAAAAATAGATATCAGAATAAAAAGTAACTCCATAATCTTTCGGAAAGAATAACTTCGTTTGGATACCTTCAAGCTCCATTCTTATTGGTTCGTTGAAAACATAAGAGGGGAACAAATCAATTTCGCCGGTTCGAAATGCAGCAATGTCTTCAGCCTGAACAAAATTCACATCACTCGTGTCAATGTTATGCAGTTGAAGTAATGCCCTCAGGATATTATCGGTATCACAGTTTGAGTAAACACCAATTTTTTTCCCTTTAAAATCATTGACTGTTTCTATTTTTCCTTTCATAGCCATAAAGCAAGCCGTGCTTTGATTGAACACCGTTCCGAGTACTTTTAAACCTCCTTTTTCAGCAAACTGCATTAATAAACGATCACCTGTTGTCATTCCAATATCTGCTCTCCCATCACTAACGATTTGAAAAGGGTCCATTGAATATGATCCGGAAAGTAGTTCGACATCAAGTCCTTCCTCTTCAAAAAACTTTTTATTTTGTGCAATATAAAGTCCTATGAATTGTGTACCGTCAAACCATTGAAGTTGAACACGGACTTTTGTCAAACCTGCCGGTTTGTTACCTTCTGCACGGTTGCAGGTTTTGTAAAGCAGTAAGCAAAGCGCTGCTATTACAGCTACTGATAAAACGATGATTGAATACTTTTTCATTATGCCTTGGTAAAATTATTTTTCATGGAATTGATCATTACATTTGATGAATACGGAATGTGTCAATTTTGAAAGATTAAGCGTAAGCGTCTCCACGATACCGTATAGGAATATTCAAAAGCCCGTTTTCTTACGCTTGCTATTTCCAGTAATTTGGAAGAAGCTCCCGATATCTATCGTCTGAAGCGTTCGAGCTGATAGAGGTCATCCGATTGAGTACGTCTGTGAAGTATTCGAAGGTGTTTATTCCGTGCAGCCTGCAGGAACACGCCAGTGAATAGATCAATGCCGATCTCTTTGCTCCAGCATGGCTGCCACAAAACAGCGAGTTTTTCCTGCTTAAGCTGATATTTACAACCATAGATAGATTTGAAATATTATCGTAATAAATGCGATTATGTGATTTTTTTTCTCTTTGCCATTAATAGACGTTGAGTATATGCTACGTAGGGGATTTCGTGGACGCTTCACTATCCGCTGGTAAAAACCTTTCCAGCGAGCGATGCACTTGGCATACCTCTGAAACCCCTATGGAGTATATACTGTGTTGTGCGCCGTAATTTTTTATTATTTCAATTCACTAGTGTCCACTAAAAGAAATTAAGACATAATTAAAATTCATCTTCAATCTCAGACACTTGCGAGAGTAGGCTCTTGATAGGGTATAGCCCAACTTACCAATATAGATTGGTTCAATTCTTTCTTATGGAGTAAATCTGGGAATTCAAATCGTGGACACAAAAATTCGCTTGTAAATTGCATAAATCCAATTGGTTATAGGATAATATTTTAGCATTTAGTGGACACTAGTGATTTCAATTCATTACATACTTAATTTCAAAACCTATTTCACAATGACTACCACCCATAAAACTACTATAATAAATCCTTATAGGTGTTTGGCATTTGGGGCAGTAATAATCAATATATGAATCTGGAATATTTTCATTAATCTTTGGTATTGGTAAAAAAAATCCTTTTACACCAATCATTCTTAGATAAAGTCTTTGAATCCTTACGATTAATCTGTCTCGATTAGTCAATGCCGAAATCTGTATTTTTTTTCAATCTTGTACTTTGGGATCATCGAAAGAATCAATTTATCAGCAATAATTTTATCATTACCATTTAGATTTGAATTCTTTGAGAATCTATGTTTTTCTAAATCCTTATACGCAAATCCAATTTTATCGCCACATTTATCACAGATGAAAACCGAATTCGGATATGTCTCATAATCGTCATGATTGCTATATTCTAGCTTATCAATCAATCCATTTGCAAATCTAATCTTCATAATCAAAGTGGTCGTTTTCGGCTTTTTATTATGGCGTACAACAGCGGCGGTATGAAAAGTTGCCGATTGCAGGCGATTTCCTATCTTGTTACACAAAAGTTGAAGCGAGCTACAACTCATAAATAACCTACTGAACCGGCAATTTTATATACCGCGTGTTACATGGCATTTTTGTTTGTTAAATCATCAAATTCATACTTTAGTAAACTATAAACTTCAACATTAGTAAAAGTTCCATCTGAAAGTAATTCTCCTGCTCGTTCAATTCCTTCGAATTTATAACCTAGTTGTTTAGGAATATTACTACTCTGAATATTTCCAACAGCACATTTAATTTGAATTCTATTAATCTCTAAGTCTTTATATGCAAATCTCATTAATCCCTTGACAGATTCAGTAACAATCCCTTTTTTTCTATAATCTTCAGAAAGCCAATAACCAATTTCTGTTTTTTTGTTGTACTTATTTGTTCCTTCAAAACCGATTAAACCAGCAAAAACACTATCATAAAATATTACAAAAATATACTCACGATTTTCGTCAGGAACATCAATTACACTTTTAATATATTTTTGAGTATCTGCAATTTTTTTTGTTGTATCTATAAATGTCAACCATTTTCGAAGGCTTTCTCTCTGACTATTTATTGTTTTAAAAATAATCTCGGCATCTATATACTCAATTTGCTTTAGAAGTATTTTATCAGAAATTCTTATTTTCAATATATTACTCATTCTTTATTTGAATTAATGTCAAAGTAATGTGTATATATGGGCCTAAGATAATTAAATCCTAAATCATCAACTTTAATATCTTCTTTATCTACCCTTCTCAAAAGAATCTTAACAACGACAGGTTTTCCACAGTAAGGATTAGTAACGGCCATTAGACCTTTTAATTCATTACCCCAATAATCAGATACCAAATACATAACACCACAAGTCAAGCCTCTCTTTTCATTAAAATCAATAGTTATATCTTGTTCTCTCATTATTTTTCCTTTACCTACAAATGTCCTCGGTTCTTTACGTAGAACATTGTTGTTAAAGTCAAGTATTTCATATATATTCTCAGTTAATTTAATCCTTCGCCCTTTTTGTTCAATATCAGCGTTTATTTTATAAACACATTCTAAATCGTTATCGTTTTCTAAAGGAACATAAATTGATATGCCTTTCCATTTTCCATCTAATTTAATTTTCGGTTTTTCAAAAAATAGAATCCACTCTTTTTTAGTAATTATAGCAGTTATAATGGCTCCTGATGTTGTTATAATAGCAGCTATAATTGTTGGATGAATACTCATCACTGAAAATTTTAATATTAATAATAACACTATTAGTTGAGTTTATGGGTATTGTCCTTTAAATGCCATGTAACGCAGGAAGCTACACGCAGGGGCGGATTGCGGGAGATTTTCTGTCAAGCCGAAAAACAGTTTGAGCGGAAAGATGCCCACCGAATACCAACTGCCGCCGACCTTGCGGGTAGCTAATGTTATAAGGCGGTTTTCTTGACTATGCTCTGACTTATCATTTTTTCAATTAATTCAAAGGTTTGCTTTGAAAGAGTTTTATAACTGTCGCTCTTGATATTTTTCCCTGCAATTTCTCCAATAACTTTACCTTGTTTTTCAGTGAATCGCAATATGTAATTGTGATCAGTCGCAAAATTTTTTGGGAATCTATGTTTATTTAAAACTATCGACAATAAAAACAAATCTTCGGATTGAATTCCAAATCCAAAAGAGTCAAATACATGTTCTTCAAGTTTATTTTTAAACAAGGAAATCAATTCAGAAAAGAAACTATTTCCATAATTCAACATCTTAATTGAAATGTCGCTTGACTCATAACGATCCAAAATGTCAATGCTTTCAGCCTGTAATTTCTGCTCAATTTCAATTATATTGTCCTTTGTTACATTGAATTGCATTTCTTTAAATCGCCCTGAAATCGTATCCAAGAAGTTCTTTTCGTCTTTATAATCACTTGGAGCATACATTACTCGTGGGTTAAAGTTAAGTGTTAAGAAAAAGCAAATGACAAGTAAGGTGGGAAATGCTAGAATAAACCAAATAAAGATGGCTTGAAGATTTTCTGGTATTAAACCTAAAGAAACAGTTGCATTTATTTCTGCAAGAGCTGCAAATATTGCAATTATTGTCAAAGGATTATTAATTTTCTTTATATTCTCTGTCATATAGTGTGATTTTAAAACTGCCTTATACGTTCGCGGCTATGCCCAGTGCGGGATTGCGTGGCTGCGTCTGTATCCCACGATGCAAACCTTGCCTGCGGGAACTTAACTTGCAAAACCGCTGAAATCCGCATTGGGTATAGCCGTTGTTGACGGCTAGGGTTTATTTTCCTGCTTTCTTTGCGGCTTTTTCAATCCAATCACCCATATTTTTATAACCATCATCATTAACCCAATCATAAGTATCATACATGTCAGAAAAATAGACTTTTTTACCATCCTTTTCTACATACCAATCACTAAAAGGGCTTCGTCCTTTATTACTTGTCTTTTGGTCTTTATCTTTTAAATTATGAATATAAATACCTAAGAGACCATTTCCTTTTTTATAGCTGCTTGTAATCTCATAATTTATCCATTTTCTACCTGCGGTATTCTCTCCAATTAAAACTACTGTGACAGAAGTTCCCTTTAATTGACTATCAATCCAAGCCTCAATATCACTATCATTCTTTTTTTTAACTTTTTCCCATTCAACAGAATCAAAGAAACCAGCAGCTTCTCTATCTTGAGTTACCCAACTATTACGGACAATTCCAGCCCGCCAGTTATCGCCTTTAAAATGAAAACTAAAAAATGATTTTCTTGCCATAGCTTTATTTATTAATTGTTTGAATTATGAATAGCACCTTTTTTATTATTTCGTCAACCGTTAGTTTATCAGAAGCAAGCTCTTTAATAATTGGAATTATCCATTCTATACCAGTATAATACTTTTCAGGACTTTTCAGTATCTCTTTGTAAATGTCATTAGTAATATAGCCAGTTCCTGCAATCGGAATTGGAATTAAGCCATGCTGAACAGCAATCTCGAATTCTCTCATAACTCCATTTGCTGGAATAACGGCTCCTTTCCCATCACTTTTATTGCCAAAAATAAAAACAGCAATACCTGCAAGTGCTATCATTCTTTGACGATAATCCTCCCAAAGTTCGGATAGTTTTTTCCCACCTGTTTCAAATTGAGGAAATGGTTTTATTATTAATTGGTCTTCTGAATATTTATCTGGTCTCTCATAAACAGCTTCTAACGCACCATTAATTACAGCGCTACCGATGCCCCAACCAAAACCATTTACAACTCTAAAATTTGAGGTTACAATCTTTTTACTCATAGTATGAACAAAAGATTGGGCTTGGTTTCTATCCCATTGGCCATATTCCTCCGCACTGCCGGATATAAAAATGGTTTTCTTTATATACCGCTTTTCAATTTCTTTAAGTATCTCTGTAATATCGATATAATTATCAACTAATAGTGCTTTAATTCTATAACGCTTTAAATCATCAACTCTTAATTTCTGTTTTCTTTGTTTGTATTTGAAAACTTCATCATCATCATCTGTCTCTTTACTCTCTTTTTTAATAAAACAATAATGCTGCTTGTTAATATCTCCAAACTGATAATTTAGTCTGCTTAATACATAATCAAGATTAGGGTCGGTAAAACTAAAACCAATGAATAGAAATGTCTTTGAAATTAAATCGCCACTTAAAGCTGTAATGAAATGCTCATGGGTTCTATAATAAAATTCATATTGTTCCTTTGTAAGAATTGCATCAGCTGGGTGGTGAACATCACCATGCATTTTATACAAAACAACATCTCTTTTCGGTCTAGTATTGGATAATTGTTCAACTTGATGTTTAATGTCTACAATCTTAAATGCATCTTTTAAAGAATCTTCAATAAGTGTATCATAATTAGTTGTCCAATAAGTCGTGATAGGCAATCGTGCTAAAAGTTTATGATTATCTGAAGGTTCTGCTTGTTCTGAAAATTCCTGTAGTATTTTCTTAATTATTCCAGCTTTTCCACCTCGTTCATTTACATGATATTGAGCTAAAGAAATTAAATCACTTTCAATTTTTACATTTAATCCTATTTCCTCAGCTATATCATTTAAAAGTTCTGACCAATCGACATACCCAGCTCCTTTGGACATTCCTGCTCCTGCAAATATAGCTACATTGTTTTCTGAAAGGTCTAGAACAAAGTTCTTAATAAACGCTTCAATTTCTCTATCAAATGGCATATTTATTATATTATTTTTGATTTAACCAATCTGTAAGTAAAGTAATGTACCTAATGCCCTCTTTATTTATAGGTTTACTAACATAATATCCTTGGGGGATAATACCTCCATTATTTCGATAGTGATTCGTACCATCTTCATAATCTATTCTTGGATATATTTGGAGATACTCATTCCCTTTGTACTGTAAATCATTTAAACCTCTTTCCTTCATTGGTAAAATTGCAATATGCTCAATAAATTTATGCGTATCTCCAATTCCTAACTCCCAATTACACCAGTATGATTCAATCGCTTTTTCTGTTGCTAACAAAATAAATTTATTACAGTATTTAATAACCTCCTTTATCCTTATAGCAGTATCTCCAGAAGTTTGGTCAGGCATTTTATTATCCATACTGTCAATATATACTTTAGCTCCCAATTCTTGAAGTTTACCCATAAATCCTTGTAAATCTTTCAAATCATCATGTTTATGCGATAAGAAAACAGTGGGTTTTGCCGAATACGCAGACTTAGAACTAAATGTCCTTACGTCTCTTAATGATTCGTTGATAAACGATTCTTGAATATTACTGTTGCTAAAATGTCCTCTTTCAAATATCATAGTAGTAATTTAATTCGGGGTAGTTTGGTTTCTTGCCTTGCCACCAACATCAATATACCGCTGACAGAACCATCCTTTAGCACCTAAATACTGGTGGATAACGCTGATAAATGTCAGTAGTTATTTATTTATTTTGTAAAGATATTAAATTCATTACAAAAGATCGAATGGGTTGGCAATTTTTTTTAAACTTTTTTCCGTAACGTAACGTGAGTGTAAATCTCCGTTGTTTTACTGCTTCTATGTCCTAATAGTTCATGTATATATCTAAGATCGGTGCCAGTTTCCAATAAATGAGTAGCATACGAGTGTCGTAACCAGTGTAAAGATTAATCTCCACTCCCCTTCAAACTCAGGAAATCGCAACTTCGGTATGTTCTATTGAATTTCCATCAGTTCTTCTTTTTTGTACCTTTTAGCATTTTCTTTTCATCACCATCGAGCTTTCGTTGCAGTTTCTTTACATCATCCGCAGGTGGTAAGTTTTCCGGTACAATACCCCGTTGGGTAAGCATATTTCTTACAGCAAGATTATTGTCAACATGTTCCTTTTCTATTTTGGCTTGCCCTTTCAGGTCTTTGTTTTGCACATTCAGCCCAGTCATTTCTGCGGCAAGGTCTTTGGCTTTGATACTTATTGTCGGTAAGAAATCGGCTACTGGTCGGCTATCAGGCACTCCCATTTTTCGCTTCAATAGTTGAGTATTTATATTGAAAAGAGCTTGATCGCCGTTTTGTGCTATTAGATAACAGGCATAACGCGTTAAAAGAATATCATCTATCTCTTTTTCAGCACCTTTTGGCATCGGTATCGTTTTCCTGACGTCAGGAAAATGGTTTTCGTTTTCTTCCCCTGCATTCCTGCACGCATCTTTGGCTTTTAGAATTACTTTTTCAAAGTTCTCCCATTTGGTATAGCCTAATAATCGTTGTACAACTGTTGCATTTTCGTTTAAGGACTTTCAAACGCATCACGGATGCCTTTGCGTGGATCAATGCACAAGGGCGAACTGCTCTTTCTGAAGTATTGCACTCCTAAGGTATAGTTTTCCATTACTATGCTTGGTATTGCCATTCTTCAAATTGTTCTAAAACACCGATTTGTATGATCCGGTTTCATCGCAAATAACGGCCTGAAAAGTGCCGAAAATCTTCTAATAGTTTTGGTAAAAACATCTAATACTTTTTGTCATCCGAACCTGATAAAATATAAATTTCTTCAGGTTGAAATTTATTGCCCTTCAGAATACAATTTCTGAAAGCACAACTCATTATTTACCAATCACATAAAGATCTCCAGAATCGACAGTGAAGACAGAGTCCAGTCTCTCAACATCCTTTTCTGTTGAATCTGATCATTCTTTAAGGTAGGGCGAATTGTTCTAAAACACCGATTGTGATCATACGCTACAAGCAGTTCATTTGTTTGTAGGTTTTGCCATTCTGTTGTTTTTTCGAGTCCAGAGATCTGTATGAAAAGAACTTTTGAATACCATTTTATTTCAATGGCTCGGTGCTACTCGAAAGAGCAAAATAAAATGTAGAACCCTTTCCATTCTCACTTTCTACCCATAATTTACCACCATGATTTTTTACAAATTCTTTGCAGAGGATCAGACCAAGGCCGGTTCCATTTTCGTTGTTTGTGCCTGGGGTTGTATCGCTTTCATCAATGTGAAATAGCTTTTCAAGTCTTTCCGGTGCGATGCCTACTCCGTTATCACTGACTGAAACAAGGATTTCATCAGCTCTTTTCTCTGCTGAAATAATAATATCACCGCCTTTTGGGGTAAATTTGATGGCATTGGAGATCAAATTCCGGAGTACTGTACCGATCATCTGTTGATCAGCAAAAACCATAATTTCAGGAGGTAACACTTTATGGATGGTAATGGATTTTTGGCAGGCAATCAAGTCGAAAAGCATCATGTATTGTCCGATCAAATCCACCAAATCAAAGTTTTCAGGTTTAAACTGCAATCGGCCTGTTTGTGCACGCGACCATTCCAATAGATTTTTCAATAAGTCCATCGCTTGTTTTGAGGATTGGCCTATCATCCTTGCATATTCGTCAATGCCATTATAATCTTTCTCATTGATTCGATTGAGCAGCACTTCACTGAATCCCATAATGGAGTTGAACGGGTTTATAAGGTCATGGGCAATGATCGAGAAGAATTTATCTTTTTGAGCATTACTTTCTCTCAATTTGGCTTCACTTTCTCGCAGTGTTTCTTCTGCTTTCTTTCGCTCGGTAAGGTCTATGGAGGTTGTTAAAATAGCTTTTTGGTTTTGAAAGGTTATGATTGTCGGAGAAAAATCAAGATACTTTATTTCGCCACTTTTAGTGATTATCTTCAACTCATAATTATTGGGAACTGAACCTCCGTTCATGCGTTTCGCCGCATAATCCAGTATTTGTGGTCTTAAATCGGGTGCTATCAAATCGAGAGGTCTCAGGTTTTGTGCTTCCTCTTTGCTATATCCTTGAACGCGCGACCATTCTTCATTCACATATAGATATTTTGAACACTGAACATCTCCCACAATAGAAATCACAACCTTTGCCTGATCAACCAAAGTGCGGAAATTTTCTTCACTTTCTTGCAATGCTTTCTCAGCCATTTTGCGTTCAGTAATATTGCGGGAAGCAGCCACATAGCCAATCTTCTCGCCTTTATCATCTAACATCACGCGAAGAGTAATGTCAACCCAGATCAAATGTCCATCTTTGTGATATTGTTCAATTTCAATATGCACGGGAGGATACATCTTCTTCTGTTCCAGTTCCTTGCTCTCAACAATGATTTTATTAACCACTTCCAGTGAATGAGGAGGCATAGTATCCTGAATCGATTCGCGCATTGCCTCTTCGGATGTCAGTCCTCGCAATTGGTAGATGGATGGGCTGATATAGGTAAAGCGATAGTAGTTGTCCAACGTCCAGATCACATCTGAGCTATTCTGTGCCAGCAGGCGATATTTGCTTTCACTTTCGCTCAAAGCTGCTTCCATCAACCTTCGTTCGCTTATATTTTCTTCAAAAGAAACTTTCAAGGCATCATGCGCTTGCTTTAATGTCTGTAGTTCCTTTATGAGTTCTTCTTTGGTTTTGTCTTGATTATTCAAAGTAATCTTAATTTAAATGATCGAATTCCTTTATCCTCTTTAGCATGAGCTATAATGACTCGCCCTATATAATTGAATATGAACGAAAGAGTAAAGCGTTAATTGTAATGAAACAAATGTATCTATATTTTTCCGGATTAACCCGGATTACTTTTAAATATTTACGTTTCCAGCGGATTGTTATTAAACATATCTTTAGCGGTTATAAACGCTTAAATCCACAGTTATAGACTTTCAAACACAAACGACAGTGCATCTCATGCGAGCTGATGTTCGTCTCGTTTGCCAATAGGCCAACGGGGAGTCATCCATCGGCAAACGGAAAGTTACCGATTGGCAAACGAAGAGCAGAACAGGGAATTCGTGTTTGATCACTCAATAGCGTGGGGAAAAACATCTGGTTTTTCTAATCCGCAGACTAGAAAAGAGGTTGAGAAATGAGCTGCTCTCGTAAAAGTGGACAGTAAAAAGCAGTGCACAATAAGCTACTTTTTTGATTCAAAAAACAAGATTGACGAGTGATTTAACATAGATGAACCCTCAATTTGTGTGACAAACTATGTTAAAACAAAATTACATCTCACTATATAACAACAACATAGAACTTTTCAAAAAGCACAGAAGAGAAGAGAAGAGAAGAGAAGACCAGAGAAGAGTATACTAGAGTAAACCATAGAAAAATAAAACTACTTCTTCATCTATATCTTCTTCCTCTTCTATTTCCTCAAAATTATTTGAACAAAAAGAGATGCTCCACAGGAGAAGAAGATGATGATGAAGAAGAAGAATTCTCAATAGAAAGAGAGAAATCAATTTTGAAACATTATTGATCATTTTTGAATGTTCTGCTTCTGTATCTTCTTGTATTTTTGTACCTTTGAAATCTATACATAAAAACAAATAATACCTGCTTCGTTAAATCTAAAATTATGAGAAAGCTACTCTATTTATTGGGACTCTTCCTGTTGTTTTCATTCAGTTTGCCGGCTAAAAATGCTCCTGAAGTGAAGCATCTTCGCACTGAATATCTCCAAAATCCCGTCGGGATTGATGTGAAAAAACCGCGATTCAGCTGGATCTTTTCCACCTCCGAACGTGGCGCCAAACAAACAGCGTATCAGATAATTGTTTCGACGGACAGATCGGGAAATAAAACGGTGTGGAATTCAGGCCGTGTAAACTCCGACCAGTCAATCAACAACAGTTACGCAGGTGTGGCTCTGATGCCTTCTACCCGCTATTTCTGGCGTGTGGATATTTGGGATGCGAACAATAAAAAGATCTCTTCCTCAGAGACTGCTTACTTTGAAACGGGCTTAATGGATACGGGTTGGGGTAATGCCAAATGGATCAAGGCAACGACGCTCAAGCAAGGGGAAAAGGCATCTGCAACAAAGAGCGCCACTACGGATTACACGATTGAGATGGATTTTATCCTGAATGAGATTGCCGCAGGTCCTTGCTTTGGGATCAAAGACGTAAATAACTTTTACATGTGGCAGATCAATATCGAGAAGGACGGGAAAAGCCGTCTGCGTCCTCATTCCTGGAAGGATGGCAATGTGGTTTGCCATGAAAACATCGATATCACTCGTTTGATCGAGATCAAAAAGGGGGTAACGTATACGCTTCGGATCGAAGTCAAAGGGGATAAAGCTTCAACCTATATCAACAATATCCTGGTAGATGCCAATCGGGTAAACCCAAGGGGTGGCAATTATGGTCTGGGAGGTGTGGGCTTCCGTTCCTCGCATGGCGAAACCAGTTCGAATAAAGAGTCTGCTTCGTTTGATAATATCAAAGTGACCACAAAGGTTCAGGGGGTTGAGAAAGTGATTTTTGCGGAGAACTTCTCCAATCCGGACAATTTTCAGTTTACGCAGGGACCGGTGGTTGATGGGCGATTGCTCGTAAGCTCGGGCGATGACTCTCGTGTGTTTCAGGGGAGCGCTGCCGGAATTCCGATGTTCAGAACAACATTTAAGCTGGATCGGAAGATAAAATCGGCGAAGATCTATACCTCTGCGCTGGGTGTCTATGATCTGTTTATCAATGGAACCCGGGTGGGTACTTCCACAGAAAGCGGGAAAGTGGTTTACGACGAACTGAAACCGGGTTGGACGGACTACAGCAAGACGGTACTATACTCAACGTATGATGTAACTTCCCTCCTGCTCTCGGGTGCAAATGCCATCGGGGCGCATGTGGCTTCAGGCTGGTGGAGAGGAAATATTGCCCGTGGAATGTACGGGGATAAGGATCTTGCTTTTATCGCCAAACTGGTAATTCAATATACCGACGGAACAACGCAAACGGTGGTGACGGATCCTACCTGGGTCTGTAATTCGGACGGACCGATCTGTATGGCTGATATCTACAGTGGCGAAACGTATGACGCCAGAAAGGAAAGTGACTGGAAAACGGCCGGATATGATGACTCTAAATGGCTTCAGACGGCTGTGTCAGATGATTTCAAAGGAACAATGAAAGCCTTTGTCGGACCTACTGTTCAAGTTCGCACAGAGCTCAACAGAAAGCCTGCTACCATTACGGTTTATGAGGGAAAGAAGGATAACGGACAAACATTTGGCGCGATCAACACCATCAAGGTGATCAATGGCCCGGGTGTGGTTCAACTCAAAAAAGGTCAGACGGCTATTTATGATTTTGGACAGAACATGGCCGGATGGGTTCGTTTCACGGCAAAATCGGCTGTTGGAACAAAGATGCAAATTCGTTTTGGTGAAATGGTCAATGACAATGGCGCTTTAGCCAGAGGCAATGACGGTCCGGCGGGAAGTTTGTACACAGCCAATCTCCGTTCGGCAAAGGCAACGATAAACTACATTTTCAAAGGGAGCGAAAGGTCGGAGAGTTATCATCCGAGTCTCACGTTCTTTGGTTTCAGATATTGCGAAGTGTTGGCGAGTGAGGATGTGGAGATTCAGTCCATGACAGCGGAAGTGGTTGGAAATGCGACGGAAGAGGGTTCCACATTCAAGACAAGCAGCGCCATCGTTAACCAGTTGTATAGCAATGTGATCTGGGGACAACGGAGTAATTTCCTGAGCGTGCCTACCGATTGTCCGCAACGGGATGAACGTCAGGGATGGACAGGCGATACACAGATCTTCTCCCGGACTGCGGCTTATAATGCCGATGTTGCTTCGTTCTTCCACAAATGGATGGGTGACATGCGCGATTGCCAGCGCGAGGATGGTGCTTTCCCAAGTACTGCGCCTGTGATATGGGGTGGTCATGGTCAGGGTGCCTGGGCGGAAGCCGGTATCATTGTTCCATGGAATGTCTATCTGATGTATAATGACATCGAGATCATTACAGAGAATTATCCGGAAATGGAAAAATACATGGACTTTCTGGCAGCACAAAAGGGTGATGGATATTTGTATAACGGAGCAGGCACGAGTTATGGCGACTGGGTTTCGTACGAGAAACTGGAAAACCGCTATGTCAGCGTATGTTATTACGCCTATGCGGCTCAGTTGATGTCGAAGATGTCTAAAGTGCTAAGTCAGACAAAGGGTGACCGGTATGACGTGAAGAGCAATGAATATGCCGCTTTGTATGGAAAGATCAAAGCGGAGTTTGGAAAACGCTATGTGAATGCGGATGGTTCCTTGAAAGAGGTGTCTCAGACAGCTTATTTGCTGGCATTAAAGCTTGATTTATTCCCTACAGAAGCTGCTTCGAAGAAAGGATTAAGTTATCTGACTCAGAAAATCGCTGACAATGGTAACAAGTTGAGTACCGGGTTTGTTGGAACGGGAATCCTGAATCAGACATTGAGTCAATATGGTGCGACAAATACAGCCTATAATCTGTTGTTGCAAAGAAGCAATCCTTCGTGGATATACAGCATCGATCAGGGAGCAACCACCATTTGGGAGCGTTGGGATTCCTACACGAAGGATCAAGGTTTTCATGATGTGGGCATGAATTCATTCAATCATTATTCGTATGGTGCAGTGGAAGAATGGATGTATCGCTATATGGCAGGCATCGAAGCTGATGAATCGGCTCCTGGTTTCAAACATTTTATCCTCCAACCTAATCTGGATAATAGGACCACCTTGCCGGAAGGTCAGGAACGGATCACATCGGTGGATGCAACGTTCAAATCCTACTACGGCGATATCAAGAGTGCATGGGAAATCCGCAAAGACGGCAATCTTGCCTACACCGCGACAGTACCGGCTAATACAACGGCAACCCTCTATCTGCCGTTGTCCAAAGCATCGGATGTGGTCTATGAAGGTCTGACACTTGCCAACAAAGCGAAAGGGGTCACCTTTGTGAAGCGGGAAAACGGGAAAGCGGTATACGAACTGAAAGCGGGAACTTACTCGTTTGGTCTGAATGTGCCGGCAAAAGAGAGTCACCTCCTGGCTCAGAAAGCAGGCAATCCGGTGTTTGAAGGTTGGTATGCCGATCCGGAAGGTGTGATTTTCAACAATCAGTACTGGATCTATCCGACCTATTCGGCTCCGTACGAGAAACAGGTTTTTATGGATGCTTTCTCCTCGAAGGATCTGGTCACCTGGACAAAACATAGTTCTATCATTGATACCGCACAGGTAAAATGGGCGAATAAAGCGATGTGGGCACCTGCTATCATCGAAAAAGAGAAAAAGTTTTATCTGTTTTTCAGTGCCAACGACATTCAGGATGATAACTCTGTGGGGGGTATTGGCGTGGCTGTTTCGGACAAGCCGGAAGGTCCGTTTAAAGATTATCTGGGTAAACCTTTGTTGGATAAGTTTTATAACGGTGCTCAGCCGATTGATCAGTTTGTCTTTCAGGATGTGGATGGTCAGTATTATATGATCTATGGCGGATGGCGGCATTGCAACATCGCTAAATTGCAGAATGATTTCAAGGCGTTTACTCCGTTTGCCGATGGCACGACTTTTAAAGAGATTACACCCGAAGGTTATGTGGAAGGCCCGGTCATGTTTCGCCGAAATAACAAGTATTACTTCATGTGGTCTGAAGGGGGTTGGACCGGACCGGATTACCGGGTGGCGTATGCCATCGGGGACTCTCCTTTCGGCCCGTTTAAACGCATCGGACTGATTCTTCAACAGGATGCTACCATTGCTACCGGAGCAGGTCACCATTCGGTGATACAAGTTCCGGGCACGGATGAGTGGTATATCGTCTATCACCGCAGACCTTTGAGCGAGACAAACGGTAACTCCAGAGTGACCTGTATTGATAAGATGGAGTTTGATGCTAATGGAACCATCAAACCGGTTGTGATGACTTTTGAAGGTGTTTCTCCCAAAAAACTACGTTAAACGAATGAAAAGAGTACTTCCGATTGCGCTGTGTCTTTTTTGTATCGCGCAGTTTGTCGCTGCGGCAAAGCAGACTCCAATCGACCGGCAAGCAGTGGTCAGCCGACATACGATCATAACGACAAAGACGAATGCAAAGAGTCCGGCTCAGGTGGGTAACGGCGAGTTTGCTTTTGGAGTGGATATAACCGGTCTGCAATCTTTTGTGCCTTTCAACACAATGGCGCAATGGAGCTGGCACAGTTTTCCGCTACCCAATGGCATGAAGGTGGCCGATTTTAAGAAGACACCGATGGATGTTCACGGGGTAATGAAAGGGTTTGATCTGCCCAATGACGAACAACCGGAATTGTCTGCCTGGCTGGCAGGTAATCCGCATCGCTTCAACCTGGGACGCATCGGACTCAGGCTTTTGAAGGCTAACGGAACAGAGGCTGTCGCGGGCGATCTGACTAACACCCGACAGCAGGTTGATCTGTGGAAAGGAATCATTACCAGTAGCTTCGAACTGGAGGGTGTTCCTGTGTTGGTGCAAACGGCTTGTCATCCAAAGCAGGATGCTCTCGGAGTAACAATAGAAAGTGCGTTGATCGGAAAGGGACGATTATCGGTTTTTGTGGATTTCCCATACGCTGACAACCGGCAATTTGCGGATTATGTGGGCACTTATAATTCCCCGGAGAAGCATCGTTCTCTCGTTACCAAACAGACTTCCACTTCAGTGCTAATTGCTCGCGAGATGGATGATACCCGCTATTACACCTCGCTCCGTTGGGATACACCTGCCCGACTGATAGCGCCGGCATCCAGATCCTCGCATCGTTTTTACCTGGAACCGGTTGCAACGGATAAGCTCTCCTTCACCACTCTTTTCTCTCAAAAAGAAACTCCCGCTGCCTTGACTGCCAACCAGATATTTAAAGAGAGTGCCCTTGGCTGGAAAGCGTTCTGGCAATCGGGTGCTGCCATTGATCTGTCGCAGAGCAAGGATCCGCGCTGGAAGGAACTGGAACGAAGAATCGTACTGTCGCAATATATTATGAAGGTGAATGAAGCCGGTTCGCTGCCACCTCAGGAAAGCGGACTGGAAAATAATGGATGGTTTGGCCGCTTCCATTTTGAGATGATCTGGTGGCATGAGGTACATTACGCCTTATGGAACCGTTGGCCGCTGCTTGAAAAGAGTCTTTCTGTGTATGCCGATTATCTTCCTACCTCCAAACAAAGAGCTGCCGGTCAGGGTTACCAAGGTGCCCGATGGCCAAAGTGTACGGCTGATTTCGATCGGGAGTGGCCTCATATCACACATGCCACACTGATCTGGCAACAACCTCATCCGATCTTTTTTGCCGCGCTGGATTACAGACTTCATCCCACGCAAAAGACACTGGAGAAATGGAAGGATATCGTCTTTGCGACGGCTGATTTCATGGCTGATTTCGCTTTTTATGATCCATCGAAAGAGCGGTATGTATTAGGTCCTCCTATTACTATTGTATCTGAAAACACAAAGCCGGAGACCACATCCAATCCGACCTTCGAACTGGGGTATTGGCGCTATGGATTGCGTGTAGCACAGGAATGGCGGAAGCTTTTATCTCTTCCTGAAGAGAAGAAATGGGAAGAAGTGCTGGAGAAGCTCGCTCCTCTTCCTGTGGAGGATGGACTTTATGTGACGCATGAAGGAATCCGAAATATGTGGACGGACTTCACCTTTGAGCATCCGGGACTGACCGGTGCGTATGGGATGTTGCCAGGTGATGGTGTGGACAAGGAGGTCTTTGCCCGCACATTGGATAAAGTGACTGCCACATGGAACTTTGACCGCACCTGGGGATGGGATTTCCCAATGCTGGCCATGGCGGCTGCACGATGCGGCAAACAAGAGGATGCGATTCATTTCCTGTTGCATCCTTCCGGAGGTTTTCAGTTTGACGAACATGGTCTGGCTACCGGCGGACCATTCCCCTATTTCCCCTCCAATGGTGCCTTACTCTCCGCCATTGCGATGATGGCAGGCGGATGGGATGGTTCGACAGGCCCGACTCCCGGCTTTCCGAAGGACGGGAACTGGACGGTTCGTGCCGAAAACTTCGTTCCATCATTTTAAAGAGTAGTTCCATCCAGAGAGACGGGAAAATCTGTATCTTTTGAAATAAGTCGAAACAAATGTGCTTATTTGGAATTTCTTTTCTAACTTTCGAATCCAATCAGGTCTGCTGGTTGGATCCCTGCAAACGTAGAGATAAAGTTATTGAGATCACATTTTAAAATCATCAATTATGGAAGCGGAAATTGCAAAGAAAGGTCCTTTTGCCGTTGAACTGGAAGCCGGTAAGGAGTATCATTGGTGTAGTTGTGGAAGAAGTAAAGGTCAGCCGTTTTGCGATGGTTCTCACCATGGAACGGAATTTACTCCGTTGGCTTTCAAAGCTGAGAAATCTGGTAAAGCATTCTTATGTGGATGCAAACGCACAAAAAATCCACCGTATTGCGATGGCGAACACACGAAACTGTAACTGACAGTCTGTTCGTATCCGGACATACAAATGGCGGTAAAGAGAATAAGACCCTCTTTACCGCCATTGCAATTTAACAGATTACTTTAATGCGTAAGGTGAGAGCTGAAGTCTTGTCTCCAACTGACTCTCCACATAATTGGCTGCTTGCTGAGGCGTATAGGTACCTTTCAGCATATCGCGTAGCACCGCTCCCATCAATGCGTCACCCGAGCCTGTTGATGTGCTCAGATCCTGACACATCGTACGGACAGTAAGATCAGATGTTGCAATCAGAGCATACATTTCCTTTGCCAGCGGATGAGTTGGTGTTACTGTCACACCCGGTGTGTAAGAGAAGAAACCCGGAAGCTCTTTCATTATATTCTCCGCATATTCTGTGCCAGATACCCATTTGATATACTCAAGGGCAGCCTGCATATGCTTGGTGTTTTTATTGACTCCGATACCTGCATCTACGTGATAGCAGTACTGAAGTTTGTCTCCTTCCTCCTTAACCGGTGCGGGAAACCAGCCAATCTTTGTGGTATCGGCTCCCATTTGTTCCAAAACAGCGATCTCCCAGGATCCGCTGATCAACATCGCGTAATCGCCTTCTGCAAACTGAGCGCGCAAATCTTCATATCCCATGTCGATGAAATTGTCCGGGAAATAGATTGTCAAATTATCCAGCATAACGAAGGCATCCACAAAATCGGTATTTGTCACCGTTTCTGTGCCTTCCATGAGCGCTTGTCTGCCAAGCTCACCTCCGTAGAAATTGGCACCCAGACCGGAATAGATATTTTCGTAAAGTGTCCAGGTATCAGCGCCTCCCTGTGCAAAAGGTGTGACACCCGCAGTACGGAGTGTTTCGCAGATCGTCATCAACTGATCCCATGTGGTCGGTTCGGTCAGATTGTATTGCGCAAAGATAGCCTTGTTGTAGTAAATACCTTGCGTAACTCCAACCGAAGGTACTCCGTAGGTAACACCATTGTCCGAGGACCATGCATCTACATAGGTTGGATTGTAGGCATCCAGGTTAGGGATTACATTGGTCAGGTCACAGAGATAGCCCCGATCGTAGAGTGCACTTCCTTTATCATACGAACGAAGAAAGACGATATCGGCACCTTTGCCTTCAGCAAACTTACTTAGATTGACACTGTCAAACACTTCTGGAACAACCGCCTCAAACTGAATGGTTATATTCGGGTGCTTTTGGGTAAAAAGGGCATTGATACGGTTCATCTGAGCAACGTCTTCAACACGCCAGCTTGCCATCGTGAGCACAATTTTTTCATCATCACCCCCTTTTACTTCATCATCGTTATCACAACTTACCAGTCCGGTAAGACACAAGGCTGAAAGAGACAGAACTCTGATTTGATTCATCCATTGCGAACAAAAAATTTTTCTCATGCTTTTCAATATTTTAGATTTCTACAAAAATAAGCAATAAAAATGAGATCTAAACCTGGTACTCTCCTAAAAAATGAGTATTGCCTAAAATCTTTTCTGTACGGTTAGCGGGTAGCTCTTAGAATGGATCTGCTCTTCGAATATCAGCAATTTATTATGATAATCAATGCGTTATCATAAATGTTATGTATATTTGTATCGCAAGAACGGGTACTCATCTCAGAAGATTTGTGTTTAACCTAATTGATATGATTATGAATCCGGGAAAATGGCATAAGCTTTCGCTGTATCAGGAAGCAGAGAAAGGAAATATCGTACACTGCCATCTCTGTCCGCACAACTGCACGATACGCGACGGAATGACGGGGATTTGCAAGACAAGGGTAAATAATCAAGGAGTGCTTTACAGTACGGCTTACGGCAATCCGTGTTCGGTGAGCATCGATCCGATCGAAAAGAAACCACTGTTTCATTATCTACCGGGTGAACCCATCTTTTCGCTAGCCACTCCGGGATGCAACTTTCACTGCCTCAACTGTCAGAACCATGAGATTTCACAAGTGTCGCCGCAGATGATGAACCGGTACGATCTGATGCCTGTAGATGTAGTGCAACAAGCCATTGGACACCGCTGCAAACTGATTGCCTTCACGTACACCGAACCGACCGTGTATTACGAGTATATGTTTGACATTGCGCAATACGCCCACAAGAAGGGGGTGAAAACGGTACTCATCTCCAACGGATATATCAACCAACAGCCCCTGCTCGATCTTTGTCCCTCGCTGGATGCCGCCAATATCGATCTGAAATGTTTTGACGATGGCATCTATCGTTCGTTGTGCGGTGGCACACTACAGCCTGTGCTCCAAACTCTGAAAACGCTGAAGAATCAGGGAGTATGGCTCGAAATCACTTGTCTGATCATTCCCGGATATACCGATGCGATGGAAATGATCGAATCCATGTGCCTTTGGCTGGTCGATAATGGCTTTAAGGATACACCGCTTCACTTCAGCCGGTTCTATCCGTCTTACAAATTGTCGTCGGTACCTCCCACTCCAAAGCTCTCGTTGATCGAAGCCAGAAAAACAGCAAAGAAAGCGGGGATCAGTTATGTCTACATCGGCAACATGCCTGATCTGGGCTATGAACATACGAATTGCACCCGCTGCAACCGAAGGATAATGGTGCGCAACGGCTACAAAATCGTTGAAAACCATGTGACAGAAGGGGTCTGCGGCTTTTGCGGCGAACCGGTGGCAGGGGTCTGGAAATAAGCTCCGCTACTCCTTTTCCGAAAAGATGGTCGCTGTGAAGATATAGATATCCGCATTCTTCCATCCCTCCCATCCGATACCGGCTTTGTCACGTGCACAGTGTCCGAGGAAATTCTTTTTATCCCATCCGGTCTCAATGGCTACCTGAGGCAGGAAGACTCCGCTGGCAGCATCCTGTTCGATATAAATCCCATGAACTCCCAACTCGATCTCAGAGATGTCGCTGATCTTGTACAAGGGAGACAAGACAGAGATCTCCAGATCCAGATCAGACAGTTCATGCGCGGAAAGTGGCGGAAAACGGTAATCATGCTTGGCAGAAGATACAGCCATATCCTGAATCGTCTGAATTAATGGTTTGTCGCTCATCATCATTCCACAGCACCCACGAAGACGTCCGTTATGACGTAAGGTTACAAACGCCCCACACTTGGCTAAGAGTCCGCCGGAACATTCGAGTGGCTTCAAGCGCTTCTGACCGGCAGGTTCAAAAAGACCTTCGATGGTATACCGGGCCTCCTCAAGCAACAGCTCTTTCTCGCGATCTGAAAGATAAAAGTCAGGTTCACTATTCTTCTTTTCCGTCACGGCAATGGAATAGTAGCCGACCACTCTTTCCTGATCGCCATACACAGCCACATCTCCTGAATTCTTATATTGAATCGGCCAGTACTGATAGCTATCTTCGTGCACGGTCATATACATAAGTGTAAGCACCGATGTCCACCCACATAAACTGGTATATAATTGTGGGATTTTTCTGTACGTATTCTCTTTAAGCGTGGTTATGAGTTGTTCGGGATTGTTGGAAAGAATGGCCTCTGCTGTAATGGCATCAAGAGTCATCGCATCTTCATAATTCGGGTAATGGGAAAAGTCCGAACTGATCACAAAGAGGTTGCCTTCCTTTAGCCAGGGCTTTAATACGGTGGCAATACGTTTGCATTGAGTCGGCAGCACGCATCCCAACAGGATGGGAACAATCTTGTATTTCCCTTTGAGCACATGATGCAGAAACGGAAGTTGCACTTCAATGGTATGTTCACCCCTGTGCGGATAGATGTCTTTGCTAAACAGATCGGGATGATTATTCACCAGTGCATTTCCAAACTCACAGTCTACCTTTTCTTTGCCGTAAGGCATCAGGAAGTCTCCGTCACAATATACGGAAGCTCCTTCAAAACGTACCTGATGCGATGATCCGATCACAAAGACCCGCTCACAGGCCACACTGGTATCTATCTGATTGAAAGCGGAGGCGGCCACTTCGCCTGAAAATTGATATCCCGCATGAGGGGAAATAATTGCACGGAGACGCTCTCTCTGTCGGGGAATCGCTGCGGCAAAAAGTTCTTGCAGCTCTTCCTGAAGTTTTTCCGGATTGCGAGGATAAAACTGTCCCGACACGGCCGGTTCTCTGTCACATTGTGGATGCTCATTGCTCATAACCATGCTCTTTTATTATCACACTAAACGATTCATTTTAATCATTCCCGTATAAAGCTGTTCGCTTCTAAATCAACACCACTTCCTTACAGCGCTACTTTCGTCCATTGATTCCCGGCTCTGACGATGTAGATCGATCCGGAAGGAAGTTCGATACGCTGTTCATCGCCGTCGGAGTAAACGCTCCGCAGCTCTGTTCCCTGCAGGTTACAGACCGTGATCTTACTACCTGCCACCACACCTTTCACAACGACTGCACCTCTTTCCGTAGAGAGTACCAGCGGCATATCAACGATTGCCTCCGTCTCTGTCAGCGCGATCTCCATGATATCCTTAAAATCTCTCCATTTGTTGGCCATTTCATAGGCTTTCATCGAACCCTCAGGCACAAATACGGTACAACCAAACTTATCGACACTGCTAAATCCATCGACACCGATCTCAGGCGGTGTCGCATTAAGCGCATGAATAGTCGTCAGATTGCTGCACCAGGCAAAAGCATACATTCCAATGGATACCACCGTCGAGGGTATCGATACGGTGGCTAGTCCGCTGCACTGAAACGCACCTGCACCAATAGTAAGCACACCCTCCGGAATCGTCAGCGCAGACAGTTTGGTGCAACAGGCAAAGGCATAGTCGCCGATCGCAGTAACGGTCTCTGCGATAACGACAGAAGGAAGATATTTGCAGGCGGCAAAAGCATAATCGCCGATCACTTTTACTCCATCGGGAATAGTATACGCTGAGGTTCTGCCTTGCGGATAGGCCACAAGTGTATCGAGATTAGCAGAAAAGAGAATCCCGTCGATTGTCGAGAATATCTCCTGATTGTCCGCCACAATGTAACTGCACAATGCATCACACAGCTGAAAGGCATCTTTTGCTATCGTAGTGACAGTCGATGGGATGGTAATGGTTGCCAACCTTCTGCATCCCTCAAACGCACGTTCGCCGATGGAGATCACTCCTTCAGGGATAGTCAAAGCGGCAAGTTCCATACAGCCGGAAAAAGCCTGTTTACCGATAGAGATACTATTTTCAGGAAGGATCAACGATTGCAGAGCCATCTTGCTAAACATAAAGTCACCGATCTCATTATCGGTCGTACCCGCTGTTTCATAATAGCTGCCTCCTCCCGAAACGATCGTAGCATTGCGCAGATCCAGTATCCGGAGGGCAGGAAACTTATTTCTAAAGGTATAAACATCCTCCGCATTAATCGGTCCGGAGAGGGAGAGTTTGTACACGTCAGCGTATTCATCCCATCCAATCGCATAACTAAGTTCGCCGGCCTTTTGAAGAGTCACCTCATACGCGGTGGCAGTACCCTCTTCAAGGATATTGAGAAAACCACTCCACACAGGAGCGACTTTATAGGCAGGTTTGGCTCCATTGGGAACAAAGAGAATACAAAGATAAGAATCTGAATTTTTGAAACACTCCTCATTGACTGTGAGCGGGGTGACTGAGTTGCAGGTGATGGTTCTCAGTCCCCGGCAATTGCAAAAGGCATAATCGCCGATGGTGGTCACAGTGGAGGGGATGATCAGAGAGGTGAGACTGCTGCACCATTGGAAAGCACACCCACCGATGGAGGTAAGTCCCTCAGGAAGCAGCGCAGAGACCAGAGAGAGACAACCTTCAAAAGCATAATCACCAATGGAAATGATTCCCTCAGACAACGTCACAGAGGTCATGTCGACACATCCGATAAACGCTTCATAATCGACTGCATTTACGTAATAGGTGGTTCCATCATAGGTGATGCTGGAAGGGATAACTATGTCGCCCGAGAGGGATTGGTTTTGATTGGATGAAACAATCAGTGAGCATTCCAAACCGCCCGTGGTGTACATTATGTTGTCCACCTCAAATCGAAGAGCCTGCGCTGCAGGTGCAAGTAACAGGCTGATGGGGAAGAGTAGTATTTTTTTCATCATCATCGAGTTTAAGGAGTGAATACTCAACACCTGATCCCGGATAGAAAAAACACATTTTTACGCCTGAATTCGTACTTATGATACCTTGTATGTAAGCCTGTAAATCAGCTTGTTTATATATGCACAAATATAAACAACAGTTTCATTATACACAATAGTTTGAGAGTTATAAATAATTAAAATTCAGGCAGTAAACGGTATTATTCCGTTCACTGCCTGCCTGTCCGACAAAAGAGAATGAAAACCACAGAATAAAGCAAGGATCAGCAAAAGCGCAGAAGCCAGTGATACTTTGCTGTTGATCTTCATACTTTCGGCCTTTTATTTAGAGTCTTCGGAATAGATATAATTAAATCTCCCGCCGGGAGCCACATCTCCATTGACATAAAAATCCATGATATTTCCCTCCTCCTGCATATTATCGCTCCACTTGAATTCTATATTGACAGGCTGATGAGCGGTGATTCCCAGCAATGAGCGTTTTATCTGAATCACCAATGTATTTCCATGTATAGCATACGAGGCAGTACCCGTCTGTTGCCAGTTCCACGAAGAGGTACTCTTTTCAACAAAAGCGTACTTGTCGGGACTCCTTCTGTTGACTACAAAGTCATATCCCACCCAACCGGTCTCCTTGTTGCGGTCTATATCAAGAAACAGCCTCATCCATCCCGGATCCTTTTTATCGGACAGATCAGCCGCTGTCTGCACATAGAAATAGAGAGAGGTCGCGTCTCTTGCCACCTTTGCCGCCACAATATCATTCCGTCCCGTCGTGTTTGTATAAACGAGCGATCCCTGTCCGGCCGCCTGACGATGCATCACATTTCCTTTGTATGCCCGAAAGAGAGGCTTAACATCCTCCCAACTTGCCGGATTGTTCATGTCAATAGTCTTGGGTTTCGAAACGACATCCGGAGGTGCCATCCCTTTAAAGGCGCGAACATTCCGCACAAGTTGCATGTAATAGAGATCACCCTTGTTGCCCCACGACTTCACCGGTTCGATATCCCTGCTCTTTTCCGCGCTGTACTGATCCACGAAAGCCATTGGTATCCCCCAGTCCTTCCAGCGTCCCGCGGTCCATTCGTTCCATCCGGTCACAAAGATCAGATCCGGATCAATGGCAAGACCTCTATCCCACTGCTCCTGAAAATTCAGTCCCCGCAGATAAGCACCTTCGGTCGTATCCTGTCCCTGCTTCTGCGTATAACTCCGTCCGTAGGTCTCCGCCCCAATGGTATCCTTAAACAGCGGCAAGTTAAACGCACAGGCTCTGCCTTTCGAATAGTCGCTTGCATTTTGAGCCACACCCACTGTCGCCATTTCAAATCCACCCCCGGGCTTGCGCACATACCCGTTTTGAGGCGCATTTTCCAGCCATCCCCACTGATCATTGCGCGAGGGACCACCCACATAAGCCGGCTGTCCGGGACGGAAGGTGAAAAAGTTCTTTATCTCATTGATTCTCTCCTCACTGACCCCGGGACGAGCCGCCAGTTCGGGATAGGCCATAATCAATGGCTTTCCCTTCCAGATAAACCAGAGATCGGCATACAAGTGCGGTTCGTACAAATCGGTATATAACTCATTGATCGAGATCACCTCGTCAGGAGTTGCCGCAAACGGCAGCATGAAGGCCACTTTGGGTGTATTCACCCCATCTTTGCGTGCCTGATCCCATACTTTCAGCAGCTCCATGTACGATGATTTCCAGGTGAACGAGCCGTTCGTACAATCAAAGAACACCACATCAACCCCGGCATCCGCAAGCATCTCGGCATGTTTGCGCAACACCCAGTGGTCTGTGGTACGGTAATAGCCAAACAACGGTTGATCCCACCAATACGTGCCACCCACCTGCACTTTCCAGAGCGGACTGGCAGGATTGGTTGCTGCCCCCGGGTCTTGTTGCAATATCCGGGTGATATCCAACACTTCCGACTCGGCCAGGTTATCGGTATGCCACGTCCAGTAAAACATTCCGATGTATTTCCCCTCCCTTGGCTTTCCTGCCTGAGCAGCATCCGGCAGTTTGCGCCCCAGAGCATCCGTGGCAGCCCATTGATCACTCACGGTCGTTGATACCTGCGAAGAGACGAACATCGGACTGATGATTAGAAAAAAGAACAGGATAAGTCCGGAAAAACTATTTGAATGGTTGATCATTTGTACAGGTTGTTTTATTTGTTTTGAAACAGTTCGTTAGCCACTTGGTTGAAATAGTCGATCGATTGTTTGATCTGCGGCAGGTTGTTTTCCCAGTTTGCCTCATATTCTATGGTGAAATAGCCTTTGAACTTTTGGCGTTTAAGTTCTTCGAGCATCCCTTTCACATTGAGCACTCCCTGTCCCCAGACTACATCTTCCAATGTATTCTCGGTTCCCTGAGGAGCAATGTCTTTAAAATGCAGGGCAATCACTCTTCCTTCGAGCTGTTTCAGACAAGAGATCGGTTCCAGCCCCATCCGTTTGAAATGACCTACATCGGCACTCGAACCCAACAAGTTACTTCGGTCACGAATGTCATTCAGAAGGACCTCCGGTTTCCAGTAGGACTCCTCACTGGGGTGATTGTGAACCGCCACCTTTATCTTATATTGTTTCGACAGTCGTTCGACGAGATCCCAATCGGCATGAGCCGGTTCGGCGTTGATAAACTCCAGCTTCATCGCTTTGGCAAAAGAGAAGATCTTCTCCCATTCTTCTGTTTTTGGCGTAAATACCCCGGCGGAAACAATCGTCACCCCTTTCGATTTCGCATAGTCCAGCACCGCTTTCCGTTTCTCCGCGCTCAGACTGTAGTCAAACAGCTCTTCGCCCAAGGCGCCACCCAGCTTCTGTCCGGGATAGATCTCGATATATTTGACGCCCAACTGACTGGTTTTGTCAATCGATTCCACGACCGTAAAGAGATGAAAGGTGTAGGATTGCATGCTTAATTTCCATCCCTGCTTTTCGGCAGTTGTCTGATCTTTAGCTGTAGTCTGACAGCTGACGATGAGGATCATACTCAAAAGGAGAAACAGTTTGCTGATTGTATTCATGGCTATAAAAATTAATGGTGGCACAGATTAGGATTGACTACAAACATAGATAAAAGGGCACTCTCTTTCGAAGTCATCACAAAAGAATAGGTCCCCGATCCGACATTGAAGGCGATCCTTCCATTGGCGACACTTTGAATACTCTTGATACCGTTCCGGCCGGTAACAAAACCATCTTTATAAATAGTGACGCCCCCTTCCGTGATTTGAGCACTTTTGCCGCTCAACATCGGTATCGAAACAATTGCTTTACTATTTGCAGGGATCGTCACATTCAGAGTAAACCGGGTACTGCTTACCTTTGTCCAACTGGTTGAAACTTGTCCCTTCGGAGTAGCTATTGATCCGTTTCCGCTGGTAAGATCACCGACAACCTCCGGTCGAATTAAAATCTGTTCATAGCCGGGTTGTGCCGGAGAGATACCGGCCGCTCCCTTCACCATCCACGCTCCTGGTCCGCCACCAAACATGTGGTGATTGTAGGAGTTCATTCCCGAACCGATATACGCATCCGGATTCCAGTGTTCCGCAGTAATCCCGTTGGTTTTCATCATATCCAGGAAACTCGGATAATCAGTCTGATTTAATAAACGGAAGACCAGATCGGAGCGGTTATTTTGCCATAACGCTTCAATGAGTGACTTCGTTCCCAATATACCCGTAGTAAAATGATAGTTATTGGAAGCGACCTTATCGACCAGACTTTTCAGGACGTTGTTTTTATATTCCGATGGAACCAGACCAAACTCCAGTGCCACTGCATTGCCGGCCTGCGTATTGGTTCCGTAGAAGCTGTTTGATTTGAGGTATTTCGCATTAAACGCATTCTTTATATTCGTTGCAACAGTGCTATACTTGGTCACATCGCTCGAATATCTGAGTGCTTCTGCCATCCTTGCCAACAAATCCACATTTCTGTAGAAAAACGCATCCGCAAAGAATTGATTGCTTTCTGTTGCACCAGCCGGAACCCAGTCCCCGTTGGCATTCGGCAAGCCCAAATAGCCCGCAGGTGCAATGGAGATCAGATAGTCCACCGCTTGTTTCATTTTCGCATAATGCGATGACAGCATCGTTGTATCGCCGGTAGCCATAAAAAGATCCCACGGAATCAGTATCCGGTGCGACATCCACGCCACACTCGTAAAGCGCGGCCAATTGTAACTTGGGCTGCAGTCCGGAACAATTCCGTTGTCCTTTTGCGCATAATCGACATCAGCCACACATTTCTCGTAGAATGTCTGCATACCAAAGTTCAGCAGATTAGACTCGACGCTTAAATAGGCATCTCCTCCCGAGGTTGATCGCTCATCTCTTGAACAGACATCCGATAGCACCGCCACTGAATTGGCCAATATAGCTCCTCTGACGCCATTAAGGATCTTGTTCATATTGGCACTTGACGTTGAGACCTGATTGGTAGAATACTCATTTCGAACTGCTCTTCCTACCACACTGAAAGTCATATCGGAAGAAATACCGGTTATCTCCACATACCTGAAACCATGATAGGTAAATCTGGGTTCATACACTTCGGTTCCTCCGCCTTTCAGAATATAGGTATCCGTTTGCTTTGCCGATCTCAAATCAGTAGGTTCGAGATTGCCGTTCGTCTTCACATTTTCGGCATATCTCAATTTCACCTTCGAACCTCTCGGACCATTCAACGTAATTTTGAGCCAGCCCGCCATGCTTTTGCCCATATCCACCATATAAGTCGGAGTCGAACCGGAAGCATTTTTATAAAAGCCTTGTTTTCGCACGCCGGGAGTTGGATCAGAACCAAACCAAGTGGAACTGAAAACCACATGACCGGTTTGTCCGGTTTTATAGATGTACGTTCCATTGGCCCCGAAAGCAACATCCGTAGGGGTCGTAAAGTTCACAGTATCCAACTCCTGAGCACAAAGCGTATAACCCAACGGTCCTTCTCCTCTGATCTTCTTGATACTTACCGGAGGTATATCCTCGGCTACTTTTATCGAGGTGTACTGTGGGGTAATTGCTCCTGAGTATAGTATTGCTTTGGGAGCCGGCCAGTTGGAGTCATCAAAGCCGTAATCAGACCATGCCATTTCCCGCGTGGCATCATAATGCTCACCATTATAGATGTCATCATAGGTAATCGGGCCCCCTTTCAGAGCTTTCCACTGCTTCGTATTGGTGCCATAATTGAAGCTTGTTCCATCCGTATAGGTCACTTTGAGTTTCATTCTTGCCGCCTTTTGAAAAGGAATTCCGAGCGCCGGGCAAACCAGTTTGCCGTAGTTGCCGCTGCCCAGCCAAATACCGATACCATTCTTAGAAGAACTCAGCAGCTCCTTCACATCATACGTCGCATAGAGCACTCGCTTGTCCAATTCTGTATAACCGGTATTCAGCACATCATTTCCCACTTTCTCTCCATTGAGATACACCTCATTCCATCCAAGACTGGCAATATAGAGTCTGGCGCTTGTAATTTGTTTGGTTGAATCCAGGACAAAGTCATCCCTCAAAAGATAAAAATCGCCGCCGATCCAGGAGGATAACTGCCAACTGAACAGTCCGGTTTCAAAGGTTGCAGCCGAAGAATAAGAGGAAACTTTTCCCTTCTGATCATACACACGAACCTTCCACCAATATTGGGTGCCGAGTTGAAGGGCAGTTCCGGCATATTTGATGCCAAACTGAGCCGAAGAGGCAACCTTCCCTGAATTCCATTTGTCACCGGTATTCGACTCTATTTTCTCTTCAGAAGAGGCAACAATAATCTGATAAGCAGATTGTGTCCATCCTCTGACCGTACTTGTATCAATCCAGCTAAACCGTGGATTAGCATCCCCGATACCGATCGGATTAACCAGGTTTTCGGTCTTTAAACCAATTGGCGCATCCTTAGCGGATATACCAATTGAATGTGCCAAAGAGGTAACGAGCACCAAACAAAAACTCAAGATATATGTTCTCATTGTATTATTAATTGATTTGGTTTTTAAATAACGAACACTTACACGGATACAAAGATAGCATAAAAAGAACATATCAGTCACTTGCAAAAATGACCTGAAAAGTTTCAAAAATGATTATTACACCAATTCGGAAGAAACAGAAAGAGGCTGACTCAAAACAACTTGAAGCAGCCTCTTTCTGCTCAATAATTTGTTGATTTATTTCAGAATAAGTTCGACGACAGGTATCTCATACGGCGGTTTCTGAGTCGGCAATTGAAGCACAACATCCGAAGCATTCTCTTTATCAGACTGGAACTTCAGCTCCGAATCATCGTTCAGAAATTGAGCATACTTTATTTTGCCGCTGTAACCCGGCAGCGTTAACTTTCCGTCCGTCGGATAGTCAAACAGATGCACGTAGAGCCTTTTTGCAGAAGCTTTGTAGGTGAGTCGCGCTTCTATGCCTTTGGGTAACGCATATTCATCCGGAGCATACGTACAACTATAGATCGCATCACTGTTCGCATGCATCCAATACGCAAATTTATCAAGTGCATTCGTAGCACGATAATCAAACTCACCCTTCGCTGTAGGGCCCACGTTCAAGATAAGATTTCCTCCATTGGCTGTCGAAGTAATCAGCAGATCCAATAATTGTCGTTCCGTCTTCCAGGTGTTCTCATCCCGGTAATAACCCCACGAACCCGAAAATGTCTGACACGTCTCCCAATATTTCCCTTTAAATTTCGTCAGTTCCTCAGGCTTCACCTGTTCCGGAGTCTCAAAATCATATCCGTCCGTATAGTCCATCAGATCGAGCCGGTTATTGATGATGATACCGGGTTGCAGTTTGCGAACCATTTTGATCAGCTCAACAGAGCCCCAGTCGTCTCTTCCCTTTCCATTTTCGCCCGGATAGGAGAAATCCAGCCACAAGATATCAATCTTCCCATAGTTGGTCAACAGTTCCTTCACCTGATTGCGGAGATACGTACGGTAGCGGTTCATGTCTCTACCCCTGTTCAATGAGTCATAAGCAACCTTGGAGGAAGGCTCCTGAGGATGCACTCTGTCAATGGTAAAATCAGGATGATGCCAGTCAATCAGCGAATAATAAAAGCCCACTTTCAAGCCCTGCGAGCGGCAGGCATTCACATATTCCCGCACAAGATCGCGTTTAGCCTTCGTGTTTGTCGCTTTATAATCGGTATATTTAGAGTCAAAAAGACAAAAACCCTCGTGATGTTTCGTAGTCAGCACCATGTATTTCATACCTGCTGCCTTCGCAGTCTTCGCCCACTTCACCGGATCATAGTTTACCGGATCGAAGGTATCAAAATAGGTTTGATACTGCTCATTGGTCATTCTTTCATATCTTTTGACCCATTCATGTCTGGCAGGAAGAGCATACAAGCCCCAATGAATAAACATGCCAAAATGAGCATCAGTAAACCATTGCATTCTCACTTGTTTCTGCTGAGGAGTCTCCCCTAAGATACTTTTCTGAGCAAACAGACTAATGCTGCAAGCCACAAACAATAAAGTCACTACGTTTTTCAAAGTAAAATTCCTTTTCATACTTTCAGGTATTAAGAGTTGTTGCAGCAAATGTACAACTAGTTTGCACTTTACCAAAATCTATTCATTAAAATCGCCGGACAAACACAAACAGCAAACCCACGATTTTACTACACCAATGCAGCCTAACGAAACAAAGGTGGCAAACAGAAAAACTGTCCGCCACCTTCCTTTGGTCTAAAATCAATTTACAATGCGACTTTTAGTGTCCGATCACCCACTTTCAACAGATACAGCGCTCCCTTGGGCAGTTGAATCCGCAGTTGATCACCCTCGGCTACTTTCGAGTATACCAATGTTCCGTTCGTGTTATAGACCGTAATCAGCGTACCTTTCTCCACTCCACCGATCACAATACCCTGTTCATCGGTAAAGATAGAAAACTGTAAGGAGTTGTCCTCCAAACCGGTAGCCAATCCAATGATGTTGTAGAAATCCATCCAGGTCAGGGCCAGCTGATAAGCACCCACTGATTGCTCCGGCACACCCAAGGTACATGTCTCTGTTTTTTCAACATCATAAAATACGCTAGTACCCGTTTGAGGAGGAACCGGATTCATGCAGTAGATATGTCTCATCATGCTGTTGTGCGCAAAGGCATAATCACCGATACTATCCACGGTCGAAGGGATCCATACAACAATAAGACTGTCACAAGAAAACAGAGCATACTCCTCAATCAAAGTAATACCCGGAGATATTGACACCGATTCAAGCGACATACACCCTTCGAGTACTCCCTCATTTAGTACCGTAAGTCCCATGGGAAGCGTAATGGAAGTAAGACTTTCACAATAACTAAAGGCATAATCCCCGATTGAATCCATAGTTTCCGGTAAGGTCACAGAAGTAAGACCATAGCAATCTTCAAAGGCACCATTTTCAATTACTTTGACGCTTTCAGGGAGGATCATGTTGGTCAGCGATTCGCAACCATAAAATGCCCACTGACCGATTGAAGTGACACCCGCCGGTATGGTTACGGATGTCAGCGAGTCGCACCCGTCAAAAGCGCCACCACCGATACGAGTCACACCTTCCGCAATAGCATAGGTTGTTTCCTTCTTTCCTTTAGGGTATGCAAGCAGCGTTTTCATATCCTTACTATACAACACACCATCCACAACTATCAATGCCGGATGATTTTCAGTAACCACGAAGGCACTCAGCAATTCACATTCGCCAAACGCGCCATTTCCTATGAAAGAGACCGTCGAAGGAATGGTAACGGAAGCAAGTTTGTAACACTCATAAAAGGCCCATGCTCCAATGGATTGAACGCCCTCCGGAAGAGTCAGAGCAGACATATTGGTACAATAATCAAAAGCATACGCTCCGATGGAATCTACGGTCGAAGGTATTGTGACAGCGGTCAGACCTTCGCAACAGTAAAACGCGTCTTCCCGAATAGAGGTTACACCTTCAGGAATCGTGACAGAAGTTAGATCAGAACAACCGGAAAAAGAACCGGCTCCGATCACTGTGACACCATCCGGAATCACATAGGTTGGTTCACTGTTCGCTTTTCCATTGGGATAAATTAAAAGAGTTTTCTTATCTTTTGAAAATAAGATACCGTCCGTTGCAGCAAACTGTTCAGAAGCTTCCGGAACCATAAACTCAGTGAGTAAATCGCACCACCCGAAAGCCCCCGACCCTATCTTTGTTACACTGGCCGGAATCGATATGGAAGTAAGTTTAATGCAATCCCAGAATGCATACGTACCAATCGAATCCACACCCTCCGAAATCGTCACAGAAGTAAGTCCGTCACAATATACAAAAGCCTCACTGCCGATGAAGGATACCGTTCCCGGGATCAGCAAAGTTGTCAATGCCCCACAGTCTTCAAAGGCTCTAAAACCAATAGAAGTGACACTTGCCGGAAACGTGATGGACTCGAGGGAAGAGCATCCATAAAATGTATAATTGCTAATACGCGTGATACCTTCCGGGAGGGTAATCGAGACAAGCTCTTCGCAGTCATCAAACGCCCCATCATCCATAGTTGTAAGAGAGGATGGAAGTGTGACAGAGGTTAGACTGTAACACTCTTCAAAAGCATATTTCCCAATCGAAGTAACACCTTCAGGAATAGTCACCGAGAGCAACTCTTCACATCCAAAGAAAGCTCCGTTGTCAATGGCAGTAACAGCATACGTCACCTCTTCGTTGGTCACCGAGGAAGGAATAACCAGATCGCCCTCCAGATCCTGTCTCTGGTCCGGTGCCACACGAACAGTAACACCGTCTGGATTGACAATGTACTTCAGACTAGAAAATTCAAAACTAATAGCCTGCGCCATAGCGGTCAATAGCAGACTAATGGAAAGAAGTAGTAGTTTTTTCATGATTTTGGTTTTTAGTGGTGAAACAAGGGTTCAATGAAAAAAAAAGAGAACGGGCAACAGCGGGGAAATAATGTGTTTCTTATATCTGCAAATATATAAAAAAGTTCTGAATAACAGGCTGTTATTCAGAACTTTTTTATACATATTCCTGCTCACAAGCTTATACGAAACAGTTTCACGTCTTTCGCCGGAACCGTTGTCTTGATAGAAGCCCCTTTCACGGCAGTAGTTTCACCCGACCAGAGTTCTTTCACCTGCTTTTTGCCTGTGGACGAAAGTCCCAACCGCGACCACTCTATCGTCACTGGTTTTTCCTTGTCAGTCAGGTTGAATGCAGCGACAAAAAGCGCGTCGTCGGTACGAAGCAGTAAGAGCTCTTCCGCTCTGTTAGTCCCGGCGGCGGTATATCCTTCCACCGGAGCAAAAGACTTTCCGATCCGTCCGATCGCATTGATATCTGGGTTGGTCACAAACTTTTCAGCCTTCTCACGCGCCTTCAGATCTCCGATGCAGCTCCCCTTCTGACTAAAATTATCACCCAGGATATAGGTGCCGGTGATCACTCCGGAGGTCACACGCATCCTGTTTTCACTTTCGCTGTTGCCCGACAACACGATATGATCCCCATCATTGAAAGGATAGACCCGATCGAGCCACCATCCAAACGAGAGACTGTTCAGCTCATATTCCGTATCTTTGAGCGCACCCCACGCGTCGCAGCTGATGCGCCGTGAGTTGCCGTATTGCGAAGGAAATACAGGAGCAATAGAAAGAGCCATAAACAGTTCATCGCCGCACAATGCCGCCAGATACTCCATCCCTTTGTTGTAAGCCTGCACCCCCGTTGTCACCTTTTTGTCGTAATAAGCATCCGCTTCCAGGATGCCATTGTTCAGGAAGTCCAGTTTGATGTATTTGAAGCCAAGTCTCTTGAAGCGTCCGATAAAAAAGTCCATCCGCTTTTGCGTACCCGGATGCGTCGGATCCAACGCCAGAGAAGCAATCTTCCGTTTCTCCCCATTCGCATACAGATAAGCATCGTTGTACGTATAGCTGCTTCCCTCCATGGTCGCATTGCCCCTGCCTCCCCAGTCGGAAAACGGAGACCAGTAGATGCCCGGCACCTGACCGTTGGCGTTACATTGCTGCACAAACGCACGCAACTGTTCCTCGTTAAGCCTGTCCCAGTACGAGTCCAGGATCACATACGTAGTCCCTTCGTTGTTAAACCCGGCCGGTTGCAGATGGGTATGTATATAGTCCGACACATCCATTGCGCCGAGGTAATTGAGTTTCTCAGCCATTGCTCCCCAGCTGTTCCATCCAAAGATATTCATTTTCGTCCCCTTTCTTTTCGGAGCCACCAGGGCATTAGCTTCCCCATAGCACTCTATCCCTTTCCGCCAATCGTCAAACATCCCGACCAGCACTTTCGGCGATTTAAGTGTGGTACCGGCGATACTGCCGTGCTCTTTCGACGGCCTGTCCGAACCGGCTTTGTTGAGGTCTCGGGTCAGCGCATGTGTGATTCCTCCGAAACACTCCAGTCGGTTGATCGTTCGGTTGTCGCTCGTCGCATAGCGAATACCCGTTTTCCAAGTATCGTGCTCCACCGAACCGATCACCAACCCTTTACGCTGCTTGCCGCTAAAAATGGAGGTCACTTCAAAAGAAACCGAGTCGGTGCGTAAAGGCAGCGAAGAGTAGCGCACCCAATCATCGTTATCGAAAGGAACGGACAACACCCTGTTGGCAGTATCCGCTTCCAGAAAAGCAGAGGGAGTCGTTGTAACCACCGGAGCGATATAGTTACTGCTCGTACCCGTCGCAGCTACCAGATACGCCTCAGTCAGAAAATAATCCCGTTTCGGATAGAGGTAAAAGAGTTGCCTGATCTCCGGTTGCCCTTTCAGTCCCGAATAGGAAATCGTATGCTTCTCCCCTTTCCCAAACGCATCGGAGATCTTCTCTTTGGAAAAGGTGATCGTCTCATACTCTGTACTTTGAAGCACCACATTCCCGCTTTTCGCTTTCACAAAGACCCCTTTCAGTATGGGTTGTCCGTCGTGGATAAAATCCACCGTTTTGGCGTCACGGTCATAGGCAATCGTCCACCTGCCTCCCTGGATAACAGGATCTACAGCGGCTGAAACACGCTTTGCCTGCATAGTGGTCACTGCCATGCAACAGCACAGGACGAAACGGGTCAGGGAACATTTATGAATCATTCTTATTCACTTTTTTAGATGATGAGCGACAAATATAACATGTTCTATTGGTTCGATCGGTCGAAAGCTGACTAAAATATCACATAACAAGGGCGGCAAGTGTTATCCGATCGCTTGCCGCCCTCTCCCTTTTATCATAAAAAGTATCTTATAATACCACTTTTACTGTTTTCGTACCAATTCTCACGAAATAGAGTCCCCTACCAGGAAGAGAAATGATTGCGGAGATATTTCTTTATTCTTGTAAACGGAATTATTGACTAATAAGTACCTTTGTAGTATGGCTCTCATAAGAGAGGATGGCGTCAAATAAATAACAGCAGCTATGACAAAAGAAAATCAGGAACCCAAAGAAATGCAATCATCCTTTGATACCATCAAGCAAAATGATGCAAAAGGAAAAGAATGGTGGAATTCCAGAATGCTTGCAAAAATATTGGGATATACTAAATATTGGAACTTCGAACAGTTAATGGAAAAAGTAGCTCAGGCTTTGCAGCAAGAAAAAGGATTGAAATATGAAGAGCATTTTGTGGGAATAGAAGAAATTGCACAATTAGGCAGTGGAACTTCACGAATGGTCAATAGCTTTCTGTTGTCAAAGATTGCTTGCCTGGCTATAGTAAACAATGCCGATAAGCGAAAGCCAATGGTGATCCAGGCAAAAGAATATTTCGGAGGTCAGCTTTCGTCTTTCGAATTGTCCAAAGGAATGGAATCAAATGTGATGATATATCGCTCAAACAAAGGCAAAATAGGTATATCTGTCATTTTCAATCAAGAAACTTTTTGGTTGTCCCAAAAAAGGATGGCTGAACTATTTGGCACCACTGTTTCTACCATCAACTATCATTTGAAGCAGATAGATGAAAGTGGCGAAATCCATTTGTCCGATTCAATTCGAAAAATTAGAATTCCTTCGGACAAATGCGATGAGCAAGGGGTTTTGATGTACAATCTCGACGTAGTAATCGCTGTCGGGTATAGAGTGAACAGCTACGAAGCTACCCAATTTCGTATTTGGGCTACACAGACACTGAAAGAGTTTCTTGTGAAAGGTTTTGTGATGGACGATGAACGTTTAAAAGGAAAACAAACATTCGGTTATGACTACTTTGACGAATTGCTCGACCGCATACGTGAAATACGCACTTCTGAAAGAAGATATTATCAGAAGATCACCGACATTTACGCAGAATGTAGTAGTGATTATGACCCCAAGAGTAATATTACTCAACTATTTTACAAGACTGTACAGAATATGTTGCATTATGCTGTGAGCAAACAGACGGCAGCAGAAATAGTCTATGAACGTGTCGATGCAGAAAAGCCCAATATGGGTTTAACCACTTGGAAGAATGCTCCCAAAGGAAGAATTTTTAAGAGTGATGTTACCATTGCTAAAAATTATCTTTCTGAAAAAGAAATATCCCAATTGGAACGTCTATCAACAGCATTTGTAGATATGGCAGAAGCGAGAGCCGAAAAGCATGTATTGATGACCATGAAAGATTGGAAAATTCTTTTAGAAAAGTTTCTATCACTCAGCGATTGTAATATTCTGACAGACGCAGGTAGCGTATCCCATGAAGAAGCCGAAGTTAAGGCATTAAGCGAGTATAAGGAATTTCTAAAACAGCAAGACAAGACATTCCTTTCTGATTTTGATAAACTTATACAAAATCTGAATAATTAAGATCCACTGCATTCAAAGCCACAAACTACACATCTCGAAAAATCAATCATAACTCAACGTTGCGCTTTCTTTTTTATCGTATCAAGCCATACCCGACGGATAATGGCACTTCCGGGATAGATAATCTTCCAATAATAACCGAACACACGATTATCACGAGCGGTTATTCCCTTGTTGCGGGTTTCGGTAGTCAGGATTGTCTCATTGGTATCGGTACTGATAAAACGAAAATTAACGGCCACTTTCACATATCCGGGTGTATCAAACGATGTAAACTCTTCGAGCCTTGATATTTCTGGTGGTGCAAGTTGGTTTGAATTATTCGTTATGATTACCGATTTAAGAATCATGACTGTTATCAATTCATCAGGTGCAACCACGAAGAAGTTGAAATCCGGTGTTGAGATTGTCTCTGAGCCGACTATATTATGCGATGCCCTGTCGCTCAAATCCACATCCTCATCGGCGATACCTCTGATTTTCATCAGCCAACGGGCAGCAGCAATGTCTTTCACTCCTGTAACCTGCAAGAGCTGTTTCACCCTTTCGGGGGAAGCATTAATACGCACTTCGTGAAATTCGTTAAAAGCAAAATCGGGCAATAACGCATCGATCTTTTGATTCGTCGTGGACGAGTGTTTCATTTTTACCGGATAAAGAAGCGAAGCCAGAGAAATCAACACTCCGCCAATCATAACAAGAGCCGCAATGAATCTGTTTAGAATGAGTAAAAAAATCAAAGGATGAATCAATGAAACAGCACCAACAACCGCAAGTATTACACCTATCCAGAAAAAATAAGAGGGTGAATAAAACTTTGCATAGTACATCAGGCGGCTCATAATTATCAACGCGATAGCCACGCAGAGTAAGCAAGGAAGAAAAAATTGAATGTTCATCTGATCAGATTGTTTTAGTACTTCTATCTACACTTACAAGAACATTGTCATATAAACCGGAATATAATCAATACCGTTTTCTCTCTTATAATCCTTTGTATAAATCAAATACTTATTCATGATACGATCGGAGAATTTGACGCAGAACTCATCCAGAGATTTGTGAGATTTGTAACCTGAGGATTTCACCTCAATGGGAGAAACTTTATGTTTATCGGATATGACAAAGTCAATCTCATAATACTTCTTACCTTCAGCATAAGGAATTGTATGGTAGAATAGATTCTTTCCCGCTGCCTTTAGCATTTGGGCGATGACATTCTCGTAGACATATCCTAAATTAGTACTAAGCTTATCGTCAAGTAATTGATTGTAAATAATATTTTCCGTAAAATCGCTATCCATAAATGCAAGTGTAACAAACAAACCGGTATCTGATGCGTACATCTTGAAGTATTCATCATTCTTTGTCAGAGCCAAACCGGCATTAGGGTCGTCAGAATGAAATGCAATGTTAGTCGTCATCGAATCCTCCATATCCTTTACGATATTTATTACCCTTTCTAACTTTTCATCCGGAATAGCCTTACTTACCTGGTAGCGTAATGCATTCTTGCTTAACTGAGCTGGTATTGCATCATACATCGCTTTCGCTCTTCCTGAATCATCAATTTTGCCGAAATCCTCTTCATATAGAGCAATGATGTCTCTTTTCGCTACATCGACAGCTGAAAAATTATTCGTTTTAATATATGCAGAAACAGCTTGTGGCATTCCTCCTACAAGCATATACAAGCGAAAGTCTCGCATAAGTTTACGATGAACAGCCTCTCCTAATGGCATCTTCTTTTCAAAAGCCGTACGCAATAATGGAATAGTCGCTGTATCACCAAGTGCCCATCTGAATTCCTCATAATCCATAGGGTACATATTTACTTTTGTCTCTTCACTTGGTATGATTATGTTTCGACTCTTTGATCTGACAGATATCAATGAGCCGGTCTCAATATAGTCATACCGATGATCTTTCACCAGGTGTTTGATAGCTTGCCTTGCAAGTGGTTGTAACTGCACCTCATCAAATATAATGACCGATTCCCTTTCGTGCAATTGCACCTGATAGATGAATTGTAATCGAAGGAACAGATAATTCAAATCCGAAATGTCATTGAATAAATCACTTACCTCCTTCGATACTTTTGAGAAATCTATCAGTATGTATGATTTATATTCATTACGGGCAAACTCCTCTGCTATTGTAGATTTGCCAATACGACGTGCTCCTTGTATCAGGATAGCAGTATCACCCTTGCGTTCGGATTTCCATCTTAGCATGGTGTCGTACATTTTTCTCTTGAAATAGATGGTATTATCTTCCATTGCTCACAATTTTACGAGCAAATGTAATCCCTAAAATCTATCCCACCAAATTTAAAAGCGCAAAATGCCGATATCCACCAAATGTTTTTGGCTATTTTGCCGATATCCACCAAATGTTAGTTCTTTTCAATAGTGTGCAATACACCCATTTCTTGGAAAAACGGCAGAATTATCTGATTTTTCCTTGGATAAGTGGAAATAATAGGTAGTTTTGCATTGAAAAAAAGGATGAATGATTCTTTTATACTTGATAAATAGCCTGTTATGCTTAGAAGAAAGATTGATGGATTTATTCGGAGCTATTACGAAACAAGTCGTAATGCGCTTCTTATTACCGGTGCCCGACAGATTGGTAAGACTTTTTCTGTTCGTGAATTTGGAAAATCTTTTAAGACCTTTGTTGAGATCAACTTTGTGGACAATCCTGAAGCTATTGGGGTCTTCAAAGGGGCGAAGAGCAGTGCTGACATTTTACTTCGTCTTTCTGCCATCACCACAAAGCCGCTTATCAAAGGAGAAACGTTGATATTCTTTGATGAGGTACAGATGTACCCCGATATTGTAACTGCCATTAAATTTCTGGTAGATGAGGGCTCCTACAGATATATCCTGAGTGGCTCGTTACTGGGCGTGGAGTTGAAAAACCTGCGATCAGAGCCGGTTGGCTATATGGGAGTCAAGGATATGTACCCTTTAGATTTCGAAGAGTTTATTTCATGCGTAGGTATAAACGAAAACATCATCAACTCGTTGCGAAACGCATGGATAAACCGAACTCCTGTGGACAACTTTATCCATTCAAAGATCATGGAGCTATTCCGCCTTTACCTGGTCGTTGGCGGTATGCCAGCCGCTGTCAGCAAATACCTGGAGACTAACAACCTGCAAGAGGTAATGGCAGTGCAACAAGATATCATTCGTCTTTATAAGCGCGATATTTCACAGTATGATCCTAAGAACAAGTTAAACATCGAAGAAATCTTCAATCTCATTCCCCCCGAACTGAATGAGAAGAACAAACGCTTCATTCTTAAAAGTCTGAACGAACATGCGAAATTCGATCGTTACCAAAACAGTTTTCTTTGGCTAAAGAATGCCGGTGTTGCCCTTCCCGTTTACAATGTTGAAGAGCCAAAGGTGCCACTGTTGCTTTCACGTTCAAGAAATCTATTCAAGCTTTTCCAAAGCGATATTGGACTGCTTGCTGCTCAATACGCCGAGGGTATTCAACTGCGCATTATCAATGGAGACAAGCATATAAATTTCGGATCGATCTTCGAAAATGCCGTTGCCCAAGAGTTGGTTGCGCATGGATTGGAGCCCTATTATTACAACAGTAAAAAGCGGGGCGAACTGGATTTTATGATCGAACATTCCGGAAAGATTCTACCTATTGAGGTGAAGTCCGGCAAAGACTATGAGGTACATCGTGCACTTTCTAATATCCTGGATTGTAGTGAATATGATCTTCCGGAAGCAGTTGTGTTCAACAACGACAACCTCAGCGTAAACGGCAAGATTATCTATACTCCTATCTACATGGTGATGTTTCTTGAAAAGAGTCATGTAGCACCCACTCACTATAAGGTCGATTTGAGCGGATTGATATAATTCGTACAGATGAAATTACCGAACTATTGTTCTCTCATCACCTTCCCAGATGCGGGGGATAAAATTCACTTTATCAAAAGCATTTGATAAGCCGAATTATACAAAGAAAAATATTATCAAAAGTAACAATTGATGATATTGATCAATAACCATACCTTCATCTAGCGACGTATTTGTAATGTATCCCTTCAGACCATCCCACAATGCATCTTCGTCGATTTTCTTTTGGTCAAGCATTACATGAACGTCTTTATCTATGCGCAAGAACTTATTGTAACGGTTGTTTGATGCCTGCTAGTTCTAGCGATCAGCGAGTCCGGATAGATTGTCAAGATAAAAGACGGATAGTTCGTTATGCCACCCATCGATAACAAACAAACAGCATAAGCTAATTTAACCGTTAAAAAAATATGATCTTCCAATATATAGGTTTATATTTGCGACTGTTATAAAAATTTCCTTTGATATCATAAATACAAGAAGATATGAAATTTGAATACAAACCAAAGCCAATAGAAAAATTAAAAGCTGATTTTTCTCGTAGGAAAAATGATGGAAAAGATTCATTTGGTGATTTTGAGTCATTTCATGAGTGGTATAAAAAAAAAGAAAAAGTTTGTCATTATTGCGGCATTTCAGAATCGGATTGTCAAGAGATTGTTATGACTGGTAAATTAACATCAAATAGATTTCCACAAGATGGGAAACTATTTAGAGGTCAAGCAAGAGGTATGTGGCTAGAAGTAGATAGACGCAAACCGAAAGAAAACTATTCGGAAGGGAATTGTGTCCTTGCTTGTTATTTTTGCAATAACGACAAGAGTGATGTCTTTGACGAAAAACAATATATGGAGTTTAAATCTAACAGAGCTGAGTATTTAAGGAAACTAGTAAAGAGAGACATTTAGTCTGTGATTGGAACTAAAATAATTTTACTGCTCGATTTTCTACGGGCAAAAACATGATGAGAGGTCTAATAACTGTTATTTTAAAAATTTGAAGTATGGAAATCAACAAACTCGACAATCTAAATATCCATGAATTTAGCAATGAAATATTATCAGACAAAGACTTTAGATATGCAAAAGCCGCTGACGCATGGAAAGAATGGAACAATATGGAAATATCCAAAGAAAAGGTTTCTGAATTGCTTTCTATGCCATATGAGACCTTGTGTAATTCGGATGATCCTGAAACAATACTAATCCGTGAGGCTATCTTTAAAGCTGTATCCTATTTTGATACTAAATCAAAGAATAAACAACTGCTTAATGAATATCCAGATAAACGAGCTATCGCTCAGACCGGCATCCGTCAGAATGATTGGGTAACTCGTCTATTAAAGTACAAGTTAGACAAGAATGATTTAACTCCAGGCGTCAGAAATCTTATCAATTATTTGAATAATCCACGTGCGTTTTTTCCTATTCTCAGTGATATTCATATGGAGAAAATTAATAATTATTTCATTGGAGAAAAAGCAAAAGAAAAATTCAGCGTCGATAGATTTGCCCCTATTATGTTAGATTACTTCAACGGGGCTTTTGAATGTGAAAATCCAGAGAACTTCACCGCAGCACTAACAAAAATCATTTATCGTTTACGTTATAAATGGGATCCAGAACCAGCCGAAACCATAAAAGGATTATTCGCTCATGATTCTGACTATCGCTGGAAAGAAAGTTTTTTAGAAGATATCGGCGACGGGAAAGGCTGTCTTTGGTGGCATACCTTACCTGTGAGATTTGAGAAAGAAATAATGGCTCAATTATCAAGAATAATAGATGATGGAGAAAGTTTTGATTTTTACTATATTACCAACAATAAAGCAGAGTACAAAGCAAGAGTAATTGATTTTGCTACTGACGGAAACTATACGACTAAGTATGCTATATGGGAACAAGAAAATGAAACATTAGCCGAAAAGAAAAAAGCAATAGCTTGGGGTAATAAAGAATTTTCGAAGTATAGTGATGGCACACATACCGCTGCAATTGTGTTTCTTGTAGATAACTTTATTAAACTTGCCAATCCTATTCCTTTAGAAAATGTAGTGAGATATAAGAATATGGGCTATTCTATACGTGGCGGTTTAGCTGCATTTACAAACATACTTAATGAGAATATAAAAATTATGCAAGCAAATTACAATCAAGAAATAACAGAAATCATAGAATTATTTTCATCTGAAAAGAATCTCATTCTTCAAGGGGCTCCAGGAACTGGAAAGACATACAATACCGCAACTATAGCTGTTGGTCTGATAGAAGGAGTTGATGGCGATTTTTCAAATCATGATACAATAATGAAAAGGTATCAAACTCTCATAGATAACAAACAAATAGCCTTTTCTACATTTCATCAATCAATGGACTATGAAGATTTCATTGAAGGATTGCGCCCAAAAATAGTGGACAAGCAAGTTGTTTATGAGATTCATGATGGTCGCTTTAAGACAATATGCAAACTTGCTGATAAAGATCCGGACAACAAATATGTTCTCATTATTGATGAGATCAATCGCGGTAACGTGTCCAAAATCTTTGGAGAACTTATCAGCTTAATAGAAAAGGATAAACGCAATAGCCCTCAAAGTGCTCATCAACTGTCATTATATCTTACTTATTCAGGAGATGAATTTGGAGTACCTGAGAATGTATATATTCTCGGAACTATGAATACGACAGATAGAAGTACTGGCACTCTTGACTATGCACTTCGCCGGCGTTTTGTATTCAAGACATTGAAGGCTAATGAACAAGTGGTTAATGCCCAAGAAAAACATATTGCTGACATTGCCAAACCACTCTTTAATGAGATAAACCAATTTATTAAAGATAACAATATTGCAGATATGGACATTGAAGATTTAAAAATTGGTCATAGCTATTTTCTTGCTGAATCAGAACAGCAACTAAAAAACAACATCAAATTTAAAGTTATTCCATTATTGAAAGAATATATCAACGATGGTATTCTGCGCAATCAAAATGGACAAAAGAGTGACATTTTCCTCAGATGGTCGGAACTTAAATGTGGTAATAATGACGACGACACTCAGAGCAATTAAAGAACATGATAACATTGAGGAATCAGGGATCAAACTACCACCGTTCGACGAGCGATTGAAAGATGGTTTATGTTTGAATCCTGAAGCATCTGAATTTAACCGCAGATATTTTATAAAAAGAGAACCGTTTAAATCTGCGTATAAAGCATCTTATGTAATAGGAGCTCAATGGATTGATACAGCAGCATTAGGGAGGTTCCCTCTTGCAATATGCCCTAAAATTGAAAACATTGACTTCCTTAAGATGTTCATGCAATGTTTAGAAAATCCGGATGAATACAAATCTTTTCATCGTATTTATAGAATAGATTTTGAATCAGATCCGATAGCTTGTGATAGTTTTGAGAGCGTATTATCTCCATTGATAATCGCACACTATATTCATGTAGTACTAAATCTTTTGCGCAAAGAACTGAGAAAAGACTATGAATCCGATTCAGATAATCTCAACAAAAAAAGAGGTCGTATTTCCATAAGTACTAACTTGAAATTAAATACCATTCGAGGCAGGAATCATAAAATATATTGTAAATACCAAGAATACACCTCAGATACCGTTGAAAATCGGATTATTAAGAAAGCCTTGGTTTTTTCCAAAAGCATCATCCAAAGAATAAATAGTGCTTCAACCAAAGATTCAGTGAGTATCATTAACAGTTGCCTATCAAAAATGGAGGGAGTATCCGACTCTGTATCTCTAAATGAATTGAAGTTTATTCGAAGTAACGCAATTTTCAAAGACGTTAAAGACGCTGTAACATTAGCGAAATATATTCTAAAACGATACGACTTCAATATTAGCAATGTATCGCAGACGATAGCAAAAACACCTCCTTTTTGGATTGATATGCCCTTGCTGTTTGAACACTATATCGGTGGAATTCTTGCAAAAGCATATCCTGGTGATATTCTTTATCAAAAACAGGGTAATACAGGCTACCCTGATTTTTTAAGTATATCCACCAAAGCGATACTTGATACAAAATATAAGCCTAAACTAAAGGATGAGGATGCAGAGATAGACATAATCCGTCAATTAGCAGGGTATAGCCGAGATAAAATGATTTGGAGGTTATTGGGTGTAAAAGAGAATACTGTAATTCCTTGCATATTTATTTATCCGGATGAAAAAGCTAATGAAAACGGGAAAGAAGTCTTTTCAAGACCATTAAAAGACTATTGTAATCCTCAATATCAAGTAAATGGAGTAACCGAATTTTACCGTATTGGCATTGGAATTCCAAAACGAATAAAAGATTAAATATTTACCGATTTATTGACTCAAAAAAGAAATGGGGAATAATTGACACATTAGGGAATACAATAGTTCTCCACTGAAATATGATCAAATATGGCCACTAAAGGAAATTATCTTTTATAATATCATCTAGATTTTCGCAATAAGGTATTATTCACTATCAATATCAATCCGTATTATCTCATGAGATTCAACGTCGATACATTGTGCAGCTGTTTCATCAAACAATACATAGTTACGACCATCTTTGTGTAGAGAACTCTTAAAAGTAATTCCATCAGCGCCAACTACGCGTTTGCAATACTCGCATATAAGTTGAGTAGGTACATACTCCAATTCCGAGTCATATCTGCGAAGAGGTTTTGATAGGTCTAAACTTATTGCATCTATAACTTTCTTCTTAATAACTGTCTCTCTAAAAGGGGTTTGGCTGTCAATATATGAATAAAACAGACTTACATTGTGTGTAAAATCTATTATTTTTAAATCTCGAGAAACCTCAAAGACCCCTACACTTAAATCATCTAAGTAAACAGCTCGAACCTCAAAATAGGTAGTTTTTACAGAGTCACACAAATACAAATAAGGTATGCCAATAGGGTTAGCACGACCAGCCGTTGCCAATTCTTTAGGTGGGCAACCCATGTTACAACAATCTAATTTTGTTTGACCTGCAGGAGTAATACGTGAACGGTATAATCTTTCTCCAATTTTCAGACCATTATCGCCAGGCATTAGATAGTTGTATGTCACAAATTCATCCATATTGGTAAAAAAGCGGGAATTTCCTTTTACGCTCGCTTTTAATCTTTTCCAAACAGCAACACGCTCTTGAATTTCAGAATCATAATCTACAATATCATGTATTGTAAAATCATAACTGTGTGTAGTAATGAAATCTGTTAACAGAACCTTTGCAATTTCCTTATCTTTAAAAAGATTCCACTCGTCTTGAATAATATCTACAATTGTTTTTTTTCCGTTGTCTGTTGAAGAAAATAATGAAAGTAAGGTGTCAAAAAAGCCATCGAATTCAGAAAAATCCATCAGTTTTCCACGACTTCCACATACTTCACAAACACCTTCCTTGTCAGCATTAGACGATATCTCGGAGCGCAATTCCTCATCATGAAAACAATCTTTACATATATACATACGGAATGTCTTTTATAATGAGAGAATTAGTTCTAGGTGATTTTTTACAGATAATTTCTTCAAATATCCGAGACCCGGATAACCCTCGCTGTCATTGGCTTTTTCTATTATTTCTTTAACAGCTTCAGTCATTTGTTTTCCTTGATAAAAAGGGGCAACCTTTTTTGCTGCTTCTCGAAACTTTCCACGAATATCATTATTTGTTTCGTTACTATCAGAAACAAAATGATGAACATAAAGTTGTTCTTGATTCTTTTTATATGTAAGATGAATGGCTAAAGCGTATGGTAACATACCCCCTTCAATATAATCAGAAGGCAAGGCTGTATAATCTGAATATCCGTCAAAATTTCCCTCTTCGGCATAGAAAAAAGGTTCTTCAGAAAATAACTCATCAACCTCAAGTGAATAATCAGCATTACGCAGCTTAGGCCTAAAACAATCATCCATTCTGATAATCTTTCGATTAGTCTCTTTTAATTTTCTTCTTAGAATTCTGATACTGGAACCAAAAGAGTTGACTACATATGCTACAGAGGGATTATTTATAATGCTCCATGCTATTGTATCTTCTATATCCATGCAGGTACGGAAAATTATCATGACATTCTTCAGTTGATGCTGATTAATCATGGGTACTATTTCATCCGCACGACTCCTAGAATAAAGAAATGCAGGAATCCAACCCCCTCTATTCAACATTAGTTTATCGTTCTGAAACCATGCATCAAAATTAACAGTAGAATGCTTAAAATCACCATCTTTGGGGTTCAATATAAGTGCAAACTTTAAAACATTAGTCAACATTCCATCTATTGCTAGATTTAACGCACCGGGTTGTTGCTTTACAGGTTCTAAAATCGGCGTTATAGAAGTTTGACCAGCATGTTCCTCTGAAAATTCTTTTAAGGCTTTCAGCTCATATTGTTTTGCACGAAGATAGGGATAATACATAATCTAAGCTTGATTTATGTTAATATTCAATTGTTTCAACAATCTATCTGCCTTATCTTCAGGCAAATTTAGACTCAACATCATTTGTCGAATTGACATAGGATATTTTCGGAGTAATGCCGTATTATTCTTACGCTTTTTTATTTCACGAAGAAAATACCTTTTTAGTAAGAGAGGGTCTGCTTGAGAAATTACATTATAACAAAATGTAAACATATCATAACCAGAGATGCCATCTAACGAAATGCCTAAAGACAATACTATATTCTTATATTCATCAGTTCTAAGACAAGACATTAATGCCTTGGCATCAAAACGTATATTCTGTACAGCAGGTCTGAATTCTTTAAGACTGAGATTTCCATTATTTCGTCTCATCGTTATGATACCTGTTGTGGACTCAATAATATTACAATACTCTTCTAATCTATTGTCTGGAATAACTACAAAGCACTTATCAAAAAAACACTTGTAATCTTCCATCTGCTTATTTAATCTGCGAGGATTATCATACTCGGTTTTTATCTCAAAAGCTTTACTTGCACCATTAAACATTACCATGTCGGCAATTGAGTTTCCCACTCTAAACTCACTAAAAAACACTGTATTCTTTGTACCATACTCATTAAGAAGGAGTTTTATGAGCTCGTTTTTGTACACGTACTCACATCTATAATGTTTTGAGATTAAGGAATATGCTTTCTTGAGTAACTCAAAATAGGTAGAACATTTTAATGTGTCATATTTTGAAGACAGCCAATCAAAGTGTGAATAGTCATTGTAATTTAGAACATCTACAAATGCATTGCGAGAGAAGGCCGAAGATAAATCTCTCAGTCTAATAAGTTCCTTATTGACATTCATGGTAGCCATATAACACATTACTTAATAGAACAACGATACAAAGATAGTGAAATATCCGAAATTCAAACATTGCCTGTCGGTATATTCACATTTTCTCTTTCGTTGGTTTGTTATAATTGTTCTTCTCATAAGTATTTTGCCACTTCACATTTGAAGATGGCCTTTGTCTTGTGCCTCTTATATAATATCAATTTTTTCAAAGTTCACATAAAACAACACCATTCTTTTTAATATTGACTCGAAAGATCGGGAAGAATATCTAGCAACTCTCAATGCTATTCGAAAGGAACGAACTATGACTTCCTTATTGGCTTCTTCTTTAAGAGTTTCATATCGCATATCTATAAAGTAAGCTTATTTTTCAGGCTTAAAACAGGAAAATATAAACAAAAGAATATCACTTTCATATTTATTATTTATATCATCTTGTTTTTATAAATATATTAACATACATTTGTGTACGATAAATAAATAATAATTAAATAGAATGAAAAATGGAAATAAACAAAATGAAGTATGAAGACATCGACAACTCTTTAGTTGAGGTATATAATAGCTATAAGAGTTCTTCTTTCGAAATTAACAACAAACTAAGAAATAATATTCCACTTGAAAATCTTTCTTTTCAAGTGGAATGCTTAGACTCTCTAATTCAAGGATTTAAAACCAAGGATATTGTTAAATTATATCGCGTACTACCTTTAGAATGTATCGAGACATGCAATATTAATGATACTTACAGCGACAAAGGCTATTGTTCAACTTCAACTGATAAAGATGCAGCTTTACAGTTTTGTAAATTTAAACGAATTGCTATTATGGAAATCACATGTATGCCAGAAACCCACATGATAAATATGGAACTAAGCAAAACAGTTTCTGGAAATGAGTGTGAGGTTTTATTAGGAAGAGACTCTAAATTTATAATTTCAGGAAAAGAGGTAGTTAAAGACAACAACAAAATCCTCGATTTTTTTGACGGTGATAAGTATTATGCAATAAATACTAAGGAATTGGTTATATTCTATGTTTCGACAGTAAATTAGTCAATTTGCACCCTCTCTCCCCATTACCTTCCCAGGTGCGGCGGATAAAACTCCCCCGCCACACTATAAACCGGACAGAGCTTGACATACTCATTAGGCTCGATGATGCCGTTGCCATTGAGGTCGGGAGAGAGTTCGCGGTGACCGTAAATGTGACAGCCTGGGAAGTCGTCCAGCAGCGAATCGATCAGTGAACGGATCGCACATTTCTGCTGAAAGGAACGAGTGTCGGCAGGTTTGCCTTTGCTATCCAGTCCGCCTTCGTAACAGATACCGATGGAATCTTCGTTATGGCCCAGACAGTGGGCTCCTACTTTGGCGATGTCGCGCATGGGGACGATGAGTCCGTTGTAACGGATGTAATAGTGATAACCACACTCGTTGAAACCACGTGCCTTGTGAGCGGCTTCGAGCTGTTGTTCGGTAAAGTCTTTGTCGGCACGGGTAGCCGAACAGTGGATGATAAGGGTATGGATGGGTCTCATGATAGATGTGTGTGTTACATGAAAAAGGGAGCCTCCATCGGTCAGGATAGAGGCTCCATTGAATTTAATTAAGAAGTAATCGGCGGTTACAGTCGATGACGGTGCATTTCAATCCCGCGTTTTTGCTGATCTCTTCACGCAGACCGGCGATCTCGACATAGAGGAGCTTGATGCGTTCGCAAAGCTCAATGTAGTCGGTCTGAAACTGTTCGATCTTTTCGACGAGAAAGTCATATTGGTCGCTGACGAGGTCGCTAAACTCACGGGCTTTTGCCGGGTCGTTCTTGACAAGGTTCAGAAGGGTCAGCAGCCAACCGAAGAGCTGTTTGATTTTTGTGCTCATTCTCTTACTCCTTATGATCAGGGTTCGACAACGGCTGCCGGTGCCTTGACTCCGGCGGACTTGAAGGAGATGGTTTTCATCATGTCTCTCAAGAGTTTGCCTGGAGCAAAGATGATGCGCTTGCGCAGGATCATTGAAGTGGCATAGTCTTCGGAGGCTTCGACACCTTCCCCACCGATACTCATCCGGAAATTACCAAACTCACCGAGCTGGACAATACGGCCTTCGGAGAGACTCTGTTTCATCGTGAAGATGAGTCCGTCCAATGCCGCCTGGATATCGCCCTTGATACAGGTACCACGGTCGGCAATGGTGGTACAGAGGGATTCGAACTCGGTCATGCCGCCACTTTTGACAGAGGCGTAGTACTTCTTTGGAGCCAGTTTGTCCTTCGGATTGGGACGCTGAACTAATTGATAACTTACACTCATTTTTTCTTTGTTTTTAAAAATGGTTATTACTGGAAAATGATTTCACCGGGGATCCTTCCGGTGTTGTGATACAAAGGTACGACCACGGGGTTCCGGCTTGAAGTTCTTTGAAAGTCTTTGAAACTCTTCCGCATTTCTTTTTTTCCGCAAAAAAGAAACGCTCGCAAAGAAAAAACTCTCCGGCTGCATTTCTCCCCGGGCAGCTCGCAACAGCAGGTCTGTGACAACCCACAAACTCGCTTCGCTCAAACAGGGGTTGCCACTATCGCCCTGCCGCCGCAAGCTGCTTTTCCGGTGAGAAACGACAAGGCGGATTCCTCCACACAATCGCAGCTTTCAGTTGCCTCCGCTTCGCTTGTTGCTACGCAACCTTTTCAGCTCTCGCTACGCAGCAGCCTCCTTTTATCGCTGTGCTCATTGCTGCGCAACCTCTTTTAGCTGCCACCGCTGCGCTTGTTGCTGCGCAACCTTTTCAACTCTCGCTACGCAGCAGCCTCCTTTTATCGCTGCGCTCGTTGCTTCGCAACCTCTTTCAGCTGCCTCTGCTGCGCAGCCCCGAACCAACCTTGCTCGCTGCGTCTGTATTCAAATCAGAAAAAGTTGTTATACTGTTATTGAATAAAATTACTAACTTTGGATTTCATTGAGATAACGATCTAAATAATAGGACTTATGCTATCAAAATCAATTCGTCGAAGAATCCTTTTGTTCTCTCTTGCCTTTGCTTCTGTAACGTTGAGTTTTGGACAGGAGTTGACAGCAAAAGAAATTGTGAAAAAATCTGACGATAAAGCCAGGGGCCAGACCAGCAGAGCAGAAATGACTATGACGATTGTTCGTCCGGATTGGTCGAGAAGCATATCGATGAAAATGTGGTCGAAAACCTCTGAATACTCGATGATCTACATTACTGCTCCGGCTAAAGAGAAAGGACAGGTTTTCCTGAAGAGACAAAATGATATGTGGAACTGGGTGCCATCTATCGAACGTATCATAAAAGTACCACCTTCTATGATGATGCAATCGTGGATGGGCTCTGATTTCACAAACGATGATCTCGTAAAGGAATCGTCTATCGTCGTGGATTACAATCAGATATTGCTTGGGAAAGAGACTGTTCGCGGACAGGCTTGTTACAAAATTCAATTGGATCCGTTGCCGGATGCGCCCGTGACCTGGGGAAAAGTCATTACATGGATTACTGTCGACGGGTTTAATCAATGGAAAGCGGAATATTATGATGAAGATATGGTTTTGGTGAATGTGATGAATGCTTCCGAAATCAAACACATGGGCGACCGTGATATTCCGACCCATTTAGAAATGATTCCACAAAATAAGAAAGGTCAAAAAACAGTGCTCGATACTCAATTTATTGAGTTTAATAAACCGATATCGGAGAGTTTTTTCTCACAACAAAATATGAAAAGAGTATTATAACATGAATACTTACATCCAACTTGCATGGCGAAATATATGGCGTAATAAACGAAGAACCATGATTACCGCCGCGTCCATCTTTTTTGGTGTGGTATTGTCATCCATAATGACTTCGATGCAGTATGGTTCGTATGATCAATATATCAAAAACATCGTCCATTCTTATTCCGGTGATTTGCAGGTGCACAAAACGGGATATTCGGAGGATAAAACCATTAATAACTCAATGGAATATACG
>JAQUTK010000001.1 GCA_028709785.1 Bacteroidales bacterium | reverse complement strand
TTGTTTATAATTTATTCAAAGATCGAATGGTCGCTAAAACCAAATTCCCACAAGGGAATCGGACGGCAAAGGTAATACCTTTTTTATTCCTGACAAAATACTTGCAGCTTTTTTTGAAATCTTTTTTACCGACAGGAAAAGGCGTTACACACTCTCAACGGCAGATATCAATCATGACTGCTTTCGTTCACCGGACCGCTGTCCTTAAAAGCGAGTGCAAAAGTACTCCCTTTTACAATACGCTCCAAATTTATTTACAACTTTCTTTTTAGGGATTTCAGGCTCTTGGGATCTAAACGACTGAATGATTGGGAATAAACCGATGAAAGTTTTTTTGGACAAACAGGGAAAAGAGGCGCTTAGGAGGGCAATTGGCACACTTAACGGCAAGAGAAATGGGGTGCGCTTCCTGATAGCTGCTGCGGAAGATTTACTTGGAAACCGGAGGAGAGGTCTGCGAAAAGAGAGAAAGTGAAGAGAGGAAAGGGGGCATCATTCCGCAGAGGGCATGGATCGGGATGGATGTATGAATGGATGATACCTGAAAAGGATGCCAATCGGAAGGGCAAAGTTAATCGATTTCATCCGCAAAGGAAACCGTTTGGGATGGGTGTACGAAAAGATGATACTTGCAAAGACAGCTATCCGGAAAGGGTGCACTAAGGAATATCATAGGGAAACATAACTGATTTCTTCAGGAGAATTAGTGAAGCTGTCAGTTGACAGCTTTTAAGTTGTCGGATGACAGCTTGTGGGTTGTCAGTTGACAGCTTACGGGTTGTCAGCTGAAAGCCTCACTAGCTGTTGAGATGAAAGAGATTAGGATTGAGATAAAAAAGCCCAAACTGAAGGGAGTTCATGCATAAACTACAGAGGAAAGAACTATTGGGAGATTGCGGGTCAGGCCCGCAATAACGCGAGAGGATGAGAGAAGAGATTGCCAGCCAGGTAAGAAGTGACGGGGAGATGAAAGAAGAGATTACCGGCCAGACAAGCAACGAGAGAGGATTAACACTCCAACTTTCGGGCCGTACAGTTGTCGCACTATTATATCTGGCCGGCACTGTCAAGGAAAAGGGATCAGATAAAGGAAAGAGGATCAGGAAGAAGCGGCAATTAACTGATAATAGTCACACAATGGAGAGTAGCCTATATGTATGCAATAAATGAACCTGAATGCATTACCTTCCATTCTTTTTTCTAACTTTGCAGTCATTTAGAACGTATTATTGAATACTATTTTTCAGAAGCAATTATGAAAGAATATATACTCACTGAGACTCCGACAGAAAAAGCTGTACTTGTCGGATTGATTACTCAGCAGCAGAACGAGCAGAAATGCATGGAATATCTGGATGAATTGGCTTTTCTGGCAGAGACAGCAGGCGCCGAACCTGTAAAGATGTTTGTTCAGCGTTTGGACAGACCGATGAATACAACATTTGTTGGCACCGGAAAGTTACAGGAGATACGCCTATATATAGAGGAGAACAATATTGGAATGGCGATCTTTGACGACGAACTCTCAGCCAAGCAAATACGTATCATTGAGCAGGAATTAAAAGTAAAGATACTAGACAGAACCAGTCTGATACTGGACATCTTTGCCAACAGAGCGCAGACAGCCAGTGCGCGTACTCAAGTTGAGCTGGCTCAGTACCAGTACATGCTTCCACGATTGACTCACTTATGGACTCACCTCGAGAGACAGCGTGGAGGAATCGGCATGCGCGGTCCGGGTGAGACTCAGATTGAAACGGACCGCCGAATCGTATTGGACAAGATTGCATTTCTGAAGGAAGAGTTGATACTCATTGATAAGCAAAAGACCGTGCAACGTAAAAACCGCAGTAAGCTGGTTCGCGTCGCTCTGGTCGGATATACCAACGCAGGAAAATCCACCCTGATGAACCAGCTGAGCAAATCAGATGTGTTTGCGGAAAACAAGCTTTTTGCCACTCTCGACACAACTGTTCGCAAAATAACCATTGAGAACCTCCCCTTGCTATTATCTGACACCGTCGGTTTCATTCGCAAACTGCCCACCAACCTGATCAATTCATTCAAGTCAACCCTGGATGAGGTACGCGAAGCAGATATTCTTCTGCACGTAATTGACGTATCACATCCCTCTTTCATGAATCAGATAAAAGTAGTGGATGAGACCTTGAAAGATATCTTGAAAGGAGAAAAGCCGACCATTCTGGTCTTTAACAAATGCGATGCCTTTACCTACATCAAAAAAGACGAAGACGATCTGACTGAAAGCACGAGAGAAAACCTCTCACTGCATGATATTAAAGGAGAGTGGGCTGCCAGCGGAAGAGAGAGTATCTTTATTTCCGCCAAGACCAAAGACAATCTGGACAATCTGAAGACATTGATCTATCAGCGCGTAAAGGAGATTCACACCTCCCGCTTCCCCTACAATGATTACCTGTATGAAACCTATGAAGAAGAAGTATAGTTCCAAACAACAATAAAAACACATCTGAATTATGCAAAACTACAGAGCCCTTTCTCCGCAGGAGGTTGAAGAACTTCAAAAGCAAGGATGCAAATGCTCCGACTGGAATAAGATATTAGTAAAACCCGGATTCTCTACCAAATACGTGCATGGCGTTCAGTTTTCAGGGACCAACCGTATTGGCGTTTTCAACAAAGGATTCGATCTTCCCGGCGGGATCAAATGCTCTTCCGGATTATACAACTCAGCCATATACAACTGTACCATTGAGGACAATGTACTGATAGATAACATCCGCAATTACATTGCAAACTACACTATCGGGGAAGGAAGCTTCATTGAAAATACAAATGCAATCTATACAGACGACTACTCTACATTTGGCAATTCGGTCGAAGTAGCGGTACTCAACGAGACCGGAGGCCGTGAAGTCACAATTACCGATCAGCTTTCTGCTCCTTTTGCATACCTGGAGGCACTCTACCGTCACCGTCCGGAACTGATTAAGAAGCTGAAAGGTATGAGTAGTGCTTATGCTGAATCTATCAAGAGCAACCGTGGTACCATCGGAAAGAATGTGAAGATACAGAATGCGGGATCCATCATTAACGTAAAGATCGGTGACAATGCCCGAATTGAAGGAACCGGTAGTCTGAAGAACGGAAGCATCAACAGCAACGCTGAAGCACCGGTATTTATTGGCACCAATGTGATCGCCCAAGATTTTATTGTCTCGTCGGGAGTACAAATTACCGATGCCGCCTATCTGACACATTGCTTCGTAGGTCAGGCCTGCCATATAGGAAACAAATACTCCGCTCATGACTCTCTGATCTTTTCCAACTGCGCATTGGAAAACGGAGAGGCTTGCGCCATCTTTGCCGGTCCTTACACCGTTTCCATGCACAAATCCAGTTTGCTGATTGCTGGGATGTTTTCCTTCTGTAATGCAGGCAGCGGTTCCAACCAGAGTAATCACATGTACAAACTCGGGCCGATACATCAGGGCATCGTAGAGCGCGGATCAAAAACCACGAGTGACTCCTATATATTATGGCCTGCCAAAGTAGGAGCATTTTCATTGGTTATGGGACGCCACGTACACCATGCCGACACGTCAGACATGCCTTTCTCCTACCTCATCGAGCAAGGAGACGAGACTTATCTGGTACCGGGCGTTAATCTGCGAAGCGTTGGAACGGTGCGCGATGCTCAGAAATGGCCGAAGCGTGATAAACGTACCGATTCACAAAAGCTGGATCCCATCAATTTCAACTTGCTGAGTCCGTACACAATCTGTAAGATGTATAAAGCTATTCATAACCTGCATGCCTTACAGAGAATATCCGGAGAAACTTCCGAGGTATATACCTATCAGAGTGCGAAGATTAAAAGATCCTCTTTGGTCAAGGGTATTGAGTTTTACCAGACAGCCATCCATAAATTCCTGGGTAATTCTATCATCAAACGCCTGGAAGACATCAAGTTTCAGTCCAACGAAGAGATCAGAGCACGGCTACAGCCGGATTCTGAGGTTGGCTTGGGTGAATGGATTGACCTCTCCGGACTGATAGCTCCTAAGTCAGAGATAGATCGTTTTATCGAATTAGTGGAAAGTGATCAGATCGATACCCTTGAAAAAGCTAACAGCTTCTTCAACGAACTGCATGCCAACTATTATACCTACGAATGGGCATGGGCATGGGAAAGGATCTGCCACACCTATCACACAGACATCAAGACCATTACAGCGCAGGATATTATCGCTATCGTGAAGACATGGAAAGAGGCGGTCATCGGTCTGGATAAGTTACTGTACAGCGATGCACAAAAAGAATTTACGGTCACCTCTCAGACAGGATTCGGAGCCGACGGCAGTAAAGAAGAAAAGAAAGTGGACTTCGAACAAGTAAGAGGTGATTTTGAAAACAATGCGTTTGTCACCTCCTTATTAAAACATATAGAAGTAAAGAGTGCCTTGGGTGATGAAATAATCGAACGAATCAAACATATCAAATAAATAAGTATCCTATGAGTAATAAGCCATTTAAGTATCAGGAACCATTTCCTATGAGTAAAGATGCCACTGAGTATTATCTTTTATCCAAAGATTTTGTCTCCGTTTCAGAATTTGAAGGAAAAGAGATCCTGAAAGTTCAGCCGGAAGGATTAACGTTGCTGGCTAAGCAAGCTTTCCGTGACGTAGAATTTCTGCTCCGCACAAAACATCAGGAGCAAGTAGCTAAAATCCTTTCAGATCCGGAGGCTACTCCTAACGACAAATATGTCGCGCTAACATTTCTCCGCAATGCGGAAGTTGCCGCCAAAGGTATTCTTCCTTTCTGTCAGGATACGGGAACAGCGATCATTGTAGGCAAAAAAGGACAACAGGTCTTTACTGAAGGATGCGATGAAGAAGCGTTATCCAAAGGGGTGTATCAGACTTTTACTCAAGAAAATCTTCGCTACTCGCAAAACGCTCCTTTAAATATGTACGATGAAGTCAATACGGGATGCAACTTGCCTGCTCAGATTGACTTGTATGCCGTACAGGGTAATGAATACAAATTTCTTTGCATAGCCAAAGGAGGCGGTTCAGCCAATAAAACCTATCTCTATCAGGAGACGAAAGCACTGATCGTGCCCGGCAAACTGGAAAACTTCCTGATCGAAAAAATGAAAACACTGGGTACCGCTGCGTGTCCTCCGTATCATATTGCTTTCGTCATCGGAGGTACTTCTGCCGAGACTAACTTGAAAACGGTCAAACTGGCTTCAGCGAAATACTATGACAACCTGCCCACAGTGGGTAATGAATACGGACAAGCTTTCCGTGACATTGAGTTGGAAGAAAGATTGCTCAAAGCTGCTCAGGAGATTGGTTTGGGTGCTCAATTCGGAGGAAAATACTTTGCGCACGATATCCGCGTGATCCGTCTGCCACGTCATGGAGCCTCTTGTCCGGTGGGAATGGGAGTATCCTGTTCGGCAGACCGTAATATCAAAGCAAAGATTAATAAAGAAGGTATCTGGATTGAGAAGATGGAAATGAATCCCGGTCGACTTATTCCGGAAGAATTGCGTAATGCAGGAGAAGGAGAATCTGTACAGATTGATCTGAACCGTCCGATGGATGAGATCCGCAAGGAACTTTCCAAATACCCGGTAGCGACCCGACTCTCATTAAACGGCACTATTATCGTGGGTCGCGACATTGCTCACGCCAAACTGAATGCCCGTCTGGAAGCAGGCGAAGGAATGCCTCAATACATGAAAGATCATCCGATCTTGTATGCAGGACCAGCCAAGACTCCGGAAGGAATGCCGTGCGGTTCGATGGGGCCAACGACTGCCGGACGAATGGACTCGTATGTGGACGCCTTCCAAAGCAAGGGTGGAAGCATGGTGATGATTGCCAAGGGAAACCGCAGCCAGCAAGTCACAGACGCATGTAAGAAATATGGTGGATTCTATCTGGGAAGCATCGGTGGACCGGCAGCTATCTTGTCGCAAAACAACATCAAAAGCATCGAATGCGTGGAGTATCCCGAACTGGGCATGGAAGCCATCTGGAAAATCGATGTCGTGGATTTCCCTGCGTTTATTCTTGTAGATGACAAAGGAAATGATTTCTTTCAACAACTAAAACCGTGTGTCGGCTGCAAAAAATAAGCAGAATGAGACCTTATGTATATGAACTAAAACTCACCGTGCGTGACTATGAGCTGGACTTTGAGGGAATTGTAAACAACGCTGTTTACATGAACTATCTGGAGCATACACGCCATGAGTTTCTCAAACAAGCAGGCATTAACATCCCCCTCCTCCATCAGGAGGGGGTTGATCCTGTTGTGACTCATGCCGACATACAATACAAACACTCTTTAGTGAGTGGTGATGCCTTTACCTCGCGCCTCTCTGTTCAGAAAGAGGGAATACGTTTTATCTTTTATCAGGACATCTATCGTGATTCCGATAACCTACTGATGATAAAGGCAAAGATTGAGTCAGCGATATTACAGCATGGGAGACCAATGCGTAATTCCATTTTCGACGAACTATTTAAAGACTATCTTAGCACCTATTGATGATGGAAAAAGACCAACGGCTGTATCAAATCGCATTTACCCTGATCAAAAGAGTAGGACCGATTGTAGGGAGAAACCTTTTGACACTGTTTGAAACACCCGAAGCTCTTTTCAAAGAAAAAGCGGCAACGCTGGACAAAACAACCGGTTTTCCCCATCTATCTTCCGATATTCATGCTCCCGGACTCCTCGAACGTGCAGAGAAAGAACTTGCCTTTATTGAGAAGAATGGAATACGTATGCTCTTTTATACCGATGACGACTATCCTTTCCGCCTCAACGAATGTGTGGATGCCCCTCTCCTGCTTTTCTCCAAAGGAGATGTGAACTTCAATCAGAAGAGAGTCATCAGTATCGTCGGCACGCGGCATGCGACCCCCTATGGAAAAGGGATCTGTGCGGAGCTACTAAAAGAGCTGGCTGCAACTATCCCCGATGTATTGATCTGTAGCGGACTGGCGTATGGCATTGATATCACTGCGCATAAGGAAGCACTGGCCAATCATCTTTCTACCGTCGGGGTGTTGGGACACGGTCTGGATCGGATCTATCCTGCTGCACACCGGAAAACCGCAGTGGAGATGTTGGGCAATGGAGCTTTGCTAACAGAATTTATGAGCGGCACAGAGCCCGACCGACCTAATTTTGTCATGCGCAACCGTATCATCGCAGGCATGGCTGATGCAACTGTGGTGATTGAATCGGCCGATAAAGGAGGTTCACTTATCACAGCCAATATTGCCGGTTCGTATAACAGAGATGTCCTGGCAGTGCCGGGACGATCAACTGATCCTTACTCCCAAGGATGTAACCAACTGATACGGGACAATAAAGCGGCGTTGATCCAGACTGCTGACGATCTGCTTCGTGCGATGCAGTGGATAGACGAAACCCCTTCAAAGCCACGTCAACGCGAACTCTTCGTCGAACTGACGGAAGATGAGGAACGGGTGGTACAGATCCTTACAGACAAAGAACAGGAACATATTAATCAGATTGTGATACAAAGTAATATCTCCATCGGACAGATCTCCTCCATACTTCTTAATCTGGAGATGAAAGGGGTTATCAGATCCCTACCGGGCTGTCAGTACGCCAGGATATAAATTGTCAGAATAGCTATGATCAATTTTGAAGTACACATATTAGGCTGCGGTTCGGCACTTCCGACTACCCGACACAACCAGACCTCACAGGTTATCGACCTGAGAGACAAACTCTACATGATTGACTGCGGAGAAGGCACACAACTTCAGATGCGCAAACAGAAACTGAAGTTCGCGCGGTTGAATCATATCTTCATCTCTCACCTCCATGGCGACCATTGTTTTGGTCTTCCGGGACTGATCTCTACCATGGGCATGTTGGGAAGAACATCCTCTCTGACCATCCATGCACCCAAAGAGCTGGAGAGTCTGCTCCGTCCGCAACTGGATTATTTCTGTAAAGGAATGGCTTATGAGGTTATCTTCAATCCGATTGACACGACCCAACATGCTCTGGTTTTCCAGGACAAGAGTGTCAGTGTGTATTCCATCCCACTCAACCATCACACACCCTGTTGCGGCTTTCTTTTTCGGGAGACGCAGCCCGACCGACATCTGATCCGCGACATGATTGACTTTTATAAGATTCCGATCGCTAAACTGAAAGATGTCCGCGCCGGAGAGGATTATATCACAGAAGAAGGGGTTACCATTCCCAATAGCCGGTTGACGCACTCCGGAGGAGTGGCAAGATCCTATGCCTACTGTTCGGATACAGCCTATGCTGAAAAGATTATTCCGTTGATTGAGAACGTAGATTTGCTCTTTCACGAAAGTACTTTTCTGGAAACAGAGAAGCCACGGGCAAAAGAAACAGCCCACAGCACGGCCAAAGATGCCGCAACTATTGCATTGAAAGCTTCTGTCGGACAGCTGATCATCGGACACTTCTCTGCGCGATATGACAATGAAGCGTTATTTGAAGAAGAGGCGCAACGTATATTTATCCATACGCATTCCGTACGCGAAGGAGAAACCATCACGGTACAGAGCAAAAACGCAGATATCCATTCCTAAAGAAAAGGTGACACGTCGAAGTTCAATATTCCAACTGTCACCTTTTGCTTATTACCCGAAGCAGACCTATACTCTTTCTGAATTCACCTTTAAAGAATTATTTTCTTCACCTGATTACCCACCTTTACAAAGTAAATCCCTCCGGAAGAAAGAGCGATCCGTTGCTTATCACCAGTGGCAGGAAGTGTGAGTAACTTCGTTCCCATAATCGTATAGACAGTGATCGAAGCACCCGGCTTAACTCCTGTGATTGTAATGCCTTCACCATCAATTATAATACTAAAAGGGCTCTCTTCACTGGTAGGTACGACTGCAAAGTTCGTTTCTTCTATATATTGAAAATCTTTCCATCCATCAGCTGTTGCATAGGCCTCTTTGGAGCCTATAGGAACATACAATGTACAACTATTCCTTATGCCTATGATTGTTTTCAAATCCTCAATAGCAGGAGGATCAAGATTCCCAACATAAACTTTTCTTAAACTATCACATCCAAAGAAAGCATACTCTCCAATCAAAGTTACACTTTTCGGAATTTCAATTGATGCCAAACTATAACTATCATAAAAAGCATAACTACTTATCACCTCAACTCCAGAAGGAACAATGTACTGTTTGACTCGTCCGGAAGGAAAAGACAACAGACTTTTTTTGTCTTTTGTAAACAACGCCAATCCTTCCGTTGCATAGAGCGGATTACTTTCTGAAACGACAAATTGCGACAGTATGCATGATCCACTAAAAGCACATACTGCGATCGAAGTTACACTTGAAGGAAGTGTTACTGATGCCAATTGTTTACAGGCTGCAAAAGCTCCTGCACCAATCGAAGTAACTCCTTCAGGAATATGTATCGAAGTAAGATTGTCACAATAACAAAAAGCATCCTCACCGATAGAATCAAGTCCTTCAGAAAAAGAGATTGAGGTCAGACTTTTACATTTAAAAAAAGAAAAGTCGCCTATCGAAATGACACTTGATGGAATGGTAACTGAAGTAATGACTGTACATCCGGAAAATGCCCATTTCCCTATCGAAGAAACTCCTTCAGAAAGATAGATTGAAGAAAGACTAATGCAATCAGAAAAAGTGCCAAGTCCCATCGAAGTAATACTGGAAGGAATGGTTATTGAAACTATACTACTGCATCCAGCAAAACTTTCCTCTCCAATCGAAATAACTCCTTCCGGAATTGTGATAGAAGCAAGGCTAGTACATCCCTTAAAAGCTTCCCTTCCGATTGACGTAAGACTCGCAGGAATTGTGATAGAGCTAAGATTACTGCAAGCATAAAAAGTACGATCTGCTATCGAAGTAAAACCATTGGGAAGCGTGATCGAGGTAAGTTTTTCGCAAGTATCAAAAGCACCAATACCAATATTAATGAGGGTGGAAGGGAGAGCGATAGAGAGCAAATTTTTACAATAGTCAAAAGTAGCAATCCCAATCGAAATAATGCCCTCCGAAATTGTAACAGAAGTCAATTCCGTACAACCACCAAAAGCACGCAATCCAATTGAAGTGATTGGATAACTCTTCCCTTCATATATGACATTTGAAGGAATCACCAAATCTCCTTCTGGTTCGACAATATATCCGGACAGACAAACAGTAGAATTATCTGCTCCCGTCGTATAATACGTGAAATCATCAACAGTAAATTCGAAAGCCTGAGCTGTCAAAGCTGATAGCAGACAGGCAAAAAGAATCATACATTTTAGAGTCTTCATAGCACAAATATTTATTGGTTAGCTTTTATTTCAAACTTTCCTCCCTGCTCAACTTTAAATCCCACATTAAGTGTCACTTCTCCAATAGGTTCAATCGCGACATCAGCTCCAGAGGTAATTACAAAATCTCCAGACTGTTTTTCCGAAGTGACATTACTGCCTATATAAACATTGGAAGTATGTATATAGTGCGTTCCTGAAACACTCTCATTTTGCAAGTATAATGGAGCAATATATGGTATATAATTATGTTTTGTAACAGTAACAGTGTAATTTACAGGTAAATCAGAAAATAATGGCGTATTTGTTGAATCAACCAAAGAATGATAACTACATCCACCAAACAAACCATTTACGCAAATTTTAGGTTGGGAAATCATATCATAGACCTGAACAGATAAATTCGAGTCAGTATGAGTAATAGAAACATTGCCGAATACAGATGGAATTGTTGTCCATATTTCGATTTCAGGGCAACCTAATAGATTATGTGATAAATTAACAAAATATGTAGAGCTGATCTGAAGTTCATTTGCATTTTTGAAAAGATAATACTTAGATATTGCTTCACATACTCCTACATTATAATAACTACTATCTCTCAGAAGTGTTATAAACTTTGCAAATAAGTCGTGTGATTTATAAATTAATCCATCCCGTGTATTTCCCAAATAAACTGGTCCTCCGAATTTTCCAGCAATTGTAAAAGCTTGCCCCATATTGTAATTATAATTTAAATTATTTATAATTCTCTTATCAAACGGCATCGTCATACAAGAAGGTGTATAAAAAATTGAAGGAGTATTGTAATTTACAAGATTAGCAAAAGAATTATAATCTTCCCTTCTAGGAAGCTGTGGCGGTTGCCAATCAGCATTTGAAGGAATAATAAGACGTTGAGGAGCCTGATTATATTTTTCAGATGCAACAACAATGCTCCCAGGAGCTCCATGGCCTATACAACTTACAAAGCCATACCCCTTGTTTATTTCAGCAATCACTGTATCTCCGGTTGGAAATGAAGGTAAATCTACAGAAAAAGCTTCCGTTTCACTGAAAACTCTTTTAGTCTGAAAACCTGATGGTAATCTAGCAGCAATGTATTCAGCTTGAGCACCCCTCCAATCATCTTGCATCTCGTCAGCTTGTGTCAAAAAGGCTTTACAAAGATAACTGTAATTTCCATTTCCTGGATTTCGCTCATACTTCATTAGCTTATATGTATAATTTGCTATTTCCTCTGCATTTTCACATAAAAGTCTTCCCACAAATAAATCCGGCGCGAAAGAAACAGCATCTCCCAGATGGATAGGATAAGAATTCAAATCATCATTGGGTTCTCCTAAATACGGATCATTATCTTTATTCCAATCGCCATTCAAATCGCTAAAATAAAGATCAGTCGGAACCTTTGCACCTAATTGATCATTATTGAAGAACCAAGTATCATGTTTTCCTGAACCAAAACGAAAAGGAACGATTGAACCGATTCCTCCTAAAAGAACATAATTTGTTCCCAGTTCTTCAGCATAAGTTAAATACTGACGTAATTTACCGGCGCTATCATTTAAAGCATATGTTGAAGCTGGATCTCCGGTAATACCGTTATCAGCCAATATCTCTTCCATAGTAACTACTCCTGCATTGTATCCTTTCGTTCGTTTCCAAGAGATAAGTCGGTTAAAACAGGGTTTCAATGCCTCATTTGTAATAACTACATATTCATAGACAGGTAAAGATATTGAAGAAATACTTCTGGTAGAAATGGAGCTACCCGTATTTATAGCCGGCTCTTTAAAGTCGGGATTAACAACCATGTTGTTTAAATCTATATTTATGTTCTTTCCAGATTTTCTGTTGATAATAAGCATACCTTCATTCTTTGAAGCCATTTCAGAAACAGAATAATTTATTCTGAAAGAAATTTCCGAGTTAAGTTCCAATCGATTCTCTTTAGGGTAATATACAACCGGACTAATCGCTAAATCTATAATATGAATATTACCGAGCAAATAACCATTACCGACTATGGAAACAATCTCATTGGGGAAACCGTTATCCGAATTGTAAACTGCTGGTTCACGGTCAACAAACGGAAACGGTTGTAAAGAAGACATAGGTATATCCGGCTGTGCAGGATATACCCCTGCTGATAATGGTATATTTTGCTTAGTAATCTTTTCAATAGTTATTGAAATATTGTTTGCCATTACTGGCACTCTGACTTTTATGTATTTTATCGGCAACTCGGGAGTGCCTTCTATTCCCTGACTGGAAAGTCCGGAATAATTTACTTTCATATATTCCTGTTTGTTTTCACCCAAGACCTTTTCAAAAGTTAGTTCTTTCTCTGTAAAACTAACTTTATGCGAAATCTGAGATTTGAGGCTTGAACTGACTATCAGGAATACCAATATAAGATAAATATGTGATTTCATCGTTTTATCATTCTACTCTGTTAACACCATACGTTTTAAATCAATCTGTTTGGCATCGGCAATCAGCCCGTAGAGATAAATTCCTGCCGCAAATTCTGAGCCCAAAATAGTTTGTGCACCTTCTTCACCCCGTTCCCCAAGAGCTATTTGTTTCAATTGCTTCCCTTGTAAGTCATAAATGCATAAAAAAGCGGTCTTTGTGTTTGCCGGAATAAAGTACTTAATCTCGGTTTGTTGAGAAAAAGGGTTAGGGGTATTTTGATACAAGACAGGTGTGAGATTTTCTGTTAGCGTATTGCTTTGTATTGTTTCACTTTCTTCGTTAGCAATACTACGTGAGGCGTCAGAAGATTTCAAATCTTCAATTTCAGCTTTCATCTCCTTTATGGATTGAATAAGAAGTGGTACTAAACCTACATAATCCACACTTAAGTAACCGTTATCCTGTTCATAGACTAATTCAGGATACACTTTTTGCAGTTCTTGCGCAATCAACCCAAAGTGTGTTTTTTGAAACTGTTGCGACTTCTCGTCATACAAGGGGATGGAGGCTTTTGTTGAGTCGCCTTTTGACTCGATATACATTTGCTTTAAATTATATTGAACAGGATTCAGCGATAATACCTTGCTTAATACTCCTGTCTCTTTTGCTGATTCAGTCAGTGAACTAATATTTGTTTTTAACCTACTGTCAGAGCCTGATACATTTTGGGCAGTCACAATACCGGTGATTGCTACGTTTCCAACGAAATATCCGGCATACTTTCCGGGAATATTTACATCGGTATTCCCGTTCGTGGTTCCCACTACACCGGCACCATTGTTAGATCCTTCTATGGTGCCAAACACGCCATAATTATATCCGGAAGTAGCATTTGATGCCAGGCCAAATACGCCAAAGGCCCGACCAAAATCATTTACTGTTGAAGATCCTGAACTTCCCCAAACGCCAACATGATAGAGTGCTGATAATACTGTATTTTGTCCTAAGAAAGGAACTGCCCAACTGGTATACACTTTCCCTGCAATCTTCGAACGCATGTAATGAGCATCAGGAGATTGATTCAGAAAGTAGGCTTTGGCATTAGAATCTCCGGTACCTCCGATAGTGAGAGGAGATAAGGGTGTAACAGTTGAGGCAAGATTGATTGCCACATTACCGTTGCTTGCAACTCTTAACTGAGCAAATGTTGTGCTGCAAAGCATCACAACAACAATAAACGAAATTAGTTTTCTCATAATGATAAGATTTAAAGAACTGTTTTTTATTTATGCGTATTAGAGAATATTGCAAATATAATAAATTATCAAATTACTTTTTCATAATTGCAATATGTTTTTTCAATATTATTTCAACCTTCCGTTTAGCAACAGGAATTATTCAGCCACTTACAAAATTGTCTGATCACATGAATGAATGAGGAGGGAGATCGGATATCTTTTGCGCTCAGTCAGAAAGAAAGGATTGCTTTGTCAGTATGTAAAAGTCATCGCTTGCTGATCGATTCTTCGTTTCAAACCGTGAAATGATTGTTTCGTGCTTTGAAATAATTATTTCAAAGCACGAAACAATCGTCCTGAACTTCAAAATGAATAATGTGTCCTTGTTGCTTCGTTTTATCTTCAGGTTGGCGTGAATTAAACTCCCTTATACAAAAGAGTTTGATTACAGACTGCTTTGCAGATTCGAACAGAGTTAGTGTGAAAAGCTTATTTCTGATGTTTCCTTTTTAGGAGATTGCGGGTCAAGCCCGCAATGACGATAAAGGGAGAGCCTTGGAAGATAAGGGGAAGTAGTCTTTGAAATGGATCAAAAAAGGGTCTTTTAGCAAATAAGATAGACCCGCACTTTACGTAAGCGAGAAAAGTGTCTCAGATAAAAGAGGGATGAACAATGTGTTCGAAAGAAAAAGTAAGGATTAAGATCTGCTGCAGCAGCTATCGGCTGTAATCCTTTTATTCCCCTGATGATTCAAAAGTGACGGTTTTGAGAATCTCTTCTGCCTTCTCCAGGTCATTTTCTGAAATCATGACGTGTGCGCTTAATCCTTCCTGAGGAGCAACTAAAGGATAGAGTGTGGCAAAGCTGTCATTCATCAGAAAAGCCTCAATGCCGGCATCGTTTAATATGCTTATCACCATGCTACACTCCCATAATGGCCCATAATGAACCGTTTTTCCTTTTGTCTTATCGTCATTCTTCATCTTGATTTCCATATTGTCTTCAATTAAATAATAATACACTCTATTGATTCAGAACTTATTCCCCAAACTTAATATCCTTCATTATTTCTGAAGCAGCCTCTTGGTCATTTTCAGAAATCATGACTTTACATACACCTATTCCATCCACAACATTTTCAAAAGGGAGCAAGTAGGTGTAAGTTGTATTAAGAATAAATGATTCTATACCCGCATCATTCAATCTGCCTTTGACAATACTACATTCCCACAAGGCACCATTAAAGATCATCACACCTTTCGTCTTGTCATTGTGTTCCATAGTTCATTTTGCTTAAATTTATCTGATGAGTCGCGCCTTTGCATACCCCATCTCAACCAAGATGGATACGATCTTCTCTCTGAACTCTCCCTGGATCAGGATTTCTCCATCCTTAACAGTGCCCCCTACTCCACATTTCGTCTTGAGTTGCTTGCCCAATGCTTTCAGATCTTCTTCCGAACCGACAAAGCCGGTAATCAATGTGACGGACTTGCCGCTTCGGTTTTTCTTATCGAGCAACACACGCAACATCTGTTTGCCGGGAGCCACTGTTTCTACCTCCTCCGGCTCATTTTCTTCCTGGTATTTGAAATCCGGATTTGTTGAATAAACAACATTGAGCCTATTTTTCCAATCAGAGGAATCTTTCATTATTATATCACTGTTTTAGTTAAACTTGACTGCCTTCAACAATTGCGGACCAATGCCAATCTTATATCCTTGCGAGAGGTATATAATCTCTCCCGTTTCGGAAATAAAGACAACAGTAGGCAGTATTTCATCACTCTTCCCACACGACTTCAGGAAACTCTTAAACACCGCGCGATCCTTGTCTTTGCTAAAGAGGGTCTTTGCCGGAAGTCCGGTATATTCGGCAGGATTAAAAGCCTTCGTCAGCTTATCGTCCGGGATCATGCATAGCAACGTACCTCCCCATTCATCCAGACCTCCCTTTACAGCAGGAAGATCGGCAAAAATATGTCTGGTTGGCTCGTTCGCCGGATCCACCACCGCAAGTATGATTCCTTTTCCTTTTGAAAGAGCAGCTAATGTGGTCTCAACACCATCCAGCCCTACAATCTTTGACTGCATATCAATCTGTCCGAGTACCTCTCTTCGTTCTATCAAAGGAAGTTGTTTCACAGGCAGTGTGCGTTTCTGATTCTCTTTCAAATTGAAGAAAGTCAGTTTGGCGCGCACATTACCGTCATTGTATCTGTTACCGGTCACCAACAAGTAATAGCCCGGAGCGAGCGACAGAGAAACCGGCCAGGAAGCGACCGCCTTATCACTTTCATAATCCAGCGTAGCGAACCGTCCGTTTTTGAATATACCAAGGGTATAATGCTGCGCATAATTCAGATCCGGTAGGTCACCGTCCCCTTTCGTCAGGTCCAACTGAGCATGTCCGGTAGTTGCCGGCTTTCCTTCCAGATAAAGATCCACCCATTCATTCACCTTGTAGTATTGCACCGCACCTGTGGCAGTATTGATCCGCGCAGGGATATCAAATGCACGACACAAAGCCACAAAATAGATATCGCGCGAGTGGCGGTCGGCGACCTTAAGCTGATGCACTCCAATCGGTGTCAGCGGACAATTATAATAATTATTGACCGAATCAATCTTAATGGTTCTTTTCATCCAGCCGATCAGGTAATGAATATCTTTTTTTACCTGGAATTTGAAATCACTGTCAAAGGAGCCCCTGAACAATTTTCTCCATGGAGTGAGAGCCTCATTGCTGACACGGGGAGAAAGGATTCCTTCTTTGAATACATCCAAAGGCAACTCGGGATGAGGAGTCGTGTACACCAGATGATCTTCGAGCACATTGACCGGTACATCCCGGATATCTTTTTCAGAAAGCGATTCCAACAGATACATTGCACAAGGATAGATTCCGTTCATTCTAAAATAGAACTCAATTTGCGGGTGATTGCCATAACTCAGCTTCATGAAATGTGCCACTGACTCGCGATTCAGTTGAAGAGAATCAGCCAGTTTGAGGGCATACTCCCGGGATGGGAATCGGTTCATAAAACTCTGGCGCATGGAATCTTCCCGCGCAAGACGGATATTGTTCGCTTTTATCTCCTCTGCCGGAAGCATCTTTACATTGACTTCTTTTGGAACCGTGAGGTCATACTCTTCGGTGTATTCCTCACCGGGTTTCTTTGTCAAAGCAAGGGTCACCGTATCGGTTTTCTCAACGGATATTACCTTGTAATTATAGATCGAATCGGTAGAAGCCCAGACACAGAGATCTCCCAAACCGATATGCACGGAGCAGCATCCGGTCGAGTCACTCTTCGCTTTCGCTATCGGATAAAACTCCGCATAGTTATACAGACAAAAATCCACGTGGGCGCCAACAAGATCTTTACCTTCTGCGTCGGTCACCTTTACCGTCAGTAATTTGCTTCGGGTATAGGAAGGAAGAAGGTTGAGTTCAGAGAAGAGAGACTCTTTCCGGATCACATCTTCCGTACCATTATAATCGCCAAAGGCTTTTGTATGGATCAGCATCGCGCGTTTGGCAGGAATATCAAACCATCCGACATTCAACCGGGCTTCCGGTTCGCAGGCTCCCATATACTGCCATTTGCCATCCACATAAGCCTCAACCCATGCATGATTATCATCCTGATGTGCCCAACGGGGCGTATAAACTTGTCGCGCGGGAATACCTACCGAGCGCAAGGCCATGACTGTAAAGGTTGATTCTTCGCCACATCTTCCAAAAGCATTCATCAGTGTAGCCAGTGGCGCTGAGGTTCGTCCGTCGGTGCCACGGTAACTAACTTTCTCACGACACCAGTGATTGACTTCCAACGCTGCCTCCACATCGGAAAGTCCCTTTACACGATCTTTCAATTCGTTGAAAAAGACCACACGCGCCGAATCCAGATTCTCAGTATTGACGCGATAAGGAAGCACAAAATGGAGAAAGATATCTTCCGGGATCTTTTCTCCCCACTTAAAAGTCGCACGGGCTTTCAGAGCATAATCAACCTGTTGCAGAAAAAAAGAACCGTTATAATCAGCAAGATCACTTAATGGCATATAGGCATAAAGAAACTCCAGACCCTCTTTTTGTGAAAGTGTCAGAGGTTGCTTAAAGACAGAAAACAAAGCTGAATCACGGGAGATTGCCAATGACTTTCTTTTCGCAAATTGCTGTTCCACTTTCGAAAGATACACAGGATCAGAGATCAGATGTTTCTCTTTGCCACAAGAGAGCAGCACAAAAGTTAAGATCATCAGGGAGATTATTCGTTTGAAGCTGATCATTTCTATAAATTATTAGTCAGGAAGTGATTGTACAAAATTACATGTTTTTCCCAAATCAAAGCAACACTACCCTTCTTTTCTGATTATTATCACGCACATACTATCTATTTTGCATCGCAACATTCAATCAAGTAAATTTAAATCCGTATTTTTGCATTCAATATTCAACAGACTTCTTACGTATGAAATACCTCATTCAAGCACCTGAAGCCATTCATTCGGTAGTACAACTTCCTGCATCAAAAAGCATTAGTAACAGAGCACTGATCATTCATGCCCTCTGCAACTCAGATTCTCCTTTGGAAAATCTCTCTGATTGTGATGATACGGATGTGATGATTGCGGCATTGACACAAGGAAAATCTACCATAGATATAAAAGCGGCCGGTACTGCCATGCGTTTCCTGACTGCATACCTGGCACAACAACCCGGCGAGTGGATACTGACCGGTACGGAACGGATGAAAAACCGTCCGATCCGCATACTCTTCGATGCGCTGCGTACGCTGGGAGGCCAACCGGAATATCTGGAGAAAGAGGGATATCCTCCTCTGAAGATTACAGGCACCACATTGAAAGGTGGTACAATAACACTGGATGGAAGTATCAGTTCGCAGTACATCTCTGCCTTGCTGATGATTGCCCCGAAGATGCATAACGGTCTGAAAATAGATCTTTCCGGTACCGTTATTTCCAAACCATACATCCACCTGACCCTGAGTTTGATGAGAGAATTTGGTATAGAAAGTAACTGGACAGGCAATACCATCTCGATCGCTCCGCAAGCATATAAGCCAACACCATTTGTCGTGGAGTCTGATTGGTCTGCTGCCTCCTACTGGTATCAGATGGCAGCTTTATGCGACGAACAGGAGATTGAGCTGCTCGGTCTGAAGGAAAACAGTTACCAGGGAGATGCCCGACTGACAGAAATATTCAGTCTGCTGGGCATTACAACGCACTATACCGAAAGAGGGGTGTTACTCCGCAAGCAGAAAGAACATTGCGATCGATTTGTTTACGACTTCGTCGATCAACCGGATCTTGCGCAGACTTTTGTAGTCACTTCGGCCCTGATGAATATTCCTTTTCGCTTCACCGGACTTCAAAGTCTGAAGATCAAAGAGACGGATCGTATCCATGCGCTGATTGAAGAGATGAAGAAGTTGGGTTATCGGCTCCGTGAATCAGAGGAGAACGTACTTGAATGGAATGGAGAGCGGTGCACGGCGGAAGAAGTTCCGGTCATTGCAACCTACGAAGACCATCGCATGGCCATGGCTTTTGCTCCTGCTGCCCTCAAATTAAAAGAAATTCGAATTGAAGATCCGCAAGTTGTTTCAAAATCTTATCCCAACTATTGGGAAAACCTGAAACAAGCCGGATTTACAATCCATACAGAAAATATATAATATGGAACCGTTTATTATTCTGACTCTCTCACTACTCATACTGGGTATTGTCTGTTTCCTTGCAGACAAATGGTTGAGAAAAACCGGACGTCTGACCGATAAGCCCCAAAGAGCTAACGTGCAATCCCCTGAAAAAGAAGAGGATGATCAAGAAGGATGTTGTGGTCAACATGAGATTTGTGAAAAAGACTCCCTGTTGCTTATGAAGGACAAAATAGAATACTATGACGACGAAGAACTGGATGCTTACATTGGCGTATCCTCTGAAGCGTATTCCGAAAAGGCTGTCAGTGAGTTTGCAGAAGTATTCTACACCTTAAAAGAGGAGGAAGTAGCCGGATGGACGCGAAGTCTTCAGCTACGGGGAATCGAGATACCGGAAACACTGAAAGAAGAGATACTCATGGTGGTCCGCGAACGAAGGTTCAGAAAATCAAAGCAATAAAACTGCTTCGATTCAGTTATTACAGTATAAAAAAAGTGGTGAAGACGAAGCTGAAATATTATTTACCGGCATTTCTATCCATTGTCATGCTGATGGGGTGTTCTACGCAGAAAAACACGTGGAAGACCCGTAGCTTTCATGCCTTTACAACTCGTTATAACGTCTATTTCAATGGTCATCAGGCTTATCTGAAAGGAGAGAAAGCGTTAAATACCGCCTACAAAGAAGATTACACCAAACCAATCAGTCTCTATCGTATCAGCGACGTAGGCGATAAGGGAGGAGGTGGAGGCGATTTTGACGCTGCCATTGAAAAAAGCAAAATCGCAATCAAGGCACACTCTATCAAAGTAAAGCCAAAGAAGAACCGCAACAAGCTGAAAGATCCCAAGTATATCCGTTTCATCAATCAGGAAGAGTTTAATCCTTTTCTGTACAATGCCTGGTTTTTGTGGGGAAAATCGCTGTTTCACAAAGGCGACTTTATGGGAGCCTCCTCCGTTTTTTCTTATATCATGCGCCATTATGTGGGCGATGAAAAGATTGTCAATGAAGCTCGTATCTGGCAAATGCGTTGCTACAATGAGATGAAATGGTTTTATGAAGCCGAGGATCTGATGCACAAGACAGATGTTGAGAAACTCGAAGGGAAAGCAAAAAATCTATATACGGCTGCCTATTGTGACTACCTGCTTAAACAGAAAAAATACAAAGAAGCGATCCCCTATCTCAAAGATGCGCTTAAATCAGCAAATAGTGATGAGAAGCTGAGATGGCAGTTTTTACTGGCTCAGCTCTATCAAATGGATGGTCAGAAAGAAGAGGCGTACAGCTACTACGGAAAAGTCATTCGCAAAAATCCGCCTTACGTAACGGAGATCAGCGCCAGGATCAAACAAACCGAAGTAGCGACCGGTAACAACACCAAGAAGAGCCTTTCCAAACTGAAACGGATGGCTAAAAGCGGAAAAAATCTCAACTATCTGGACATGGTCTATTATGCGTTGGGAAATCTCTATTTGCAACAGGGTGATACCGTAAAAGCCCTTGAAAGTTACGGGAAAGGGGTCACCTTAAGCAAACGTGCTGGTATTGATAAAGCGGTCTGTTTCTTAAAGATGGGTGATATTTATTATGCGCAACGTAAATACATGCATGCGCAACCTTGCTATTCTCAGGCTTTCGGACTTTTTAGCAAGGAGAGTGAGGAATACAAACGGCTTGCCATACTTTGTCCGGTACTTGATGATATGAGTGTGTATGCCCGAAATATTGAAGAGCAGGACAGTATACAAGCACTGGCCCGTATGCCTGAAGAGGAAAAGATGAAAGTCATCAAAGCTGTTATCGAACAGGTTAAGAAGGCAAAGGAGGAGGCCAAATCGGAGGATATCAAGGCACAGATGGAAAAGAGAGGAGGCAAAACGACTCCGGCAACAAACAGGCCTGTGACACCGACACCCAAAAGTACGAATGTGGACAAGTCCTGGTATTTTTACAATCAGACGGCTATGGCTGAAGGGAAAAGTGCTTTTCAACAGAAATGGGGAAACCGCAAACTCGAAGACAACTGGCGCAGGAAAACAAAAGCTGCCGCCATCTTAGCGGACACGAAGGAGGATACTCCTCAAATGCCCGGCGACTCAACTGCAACCCAAACTGCTGCCGGCTCTCTGAAGAATGACTCGACAAAAACGGCTGCAAAAGATTCGTTGGAAGACGAATTGGAAACTCCGGAGTATTACCTGGCACAACTTCCTTCCACACCTGAAGAGTTTGAGGCTTCGAATGTGCTTATCCGCGAAGGTCTTTACAATGTCGGCTTTATTTTGAAAAACAATCTCAATGATTACGATGCCGCTTTGAAAAGTTTTGAGAGCCTGCTCTCCAGATTTCCGGAGAATGATTTTCTGGCAGATACCTACTATAATTTATTCCAGATCTATTATAGGAAGAAGGACAAAGAGAAAGCGGAATATTACCGAATGAAGCTTATTAATGAGTTTCCTGACAACGAAAACGCTGTTTTGCTTGCTGATCCAAACTTTGAACATGAGTTTCTGATGGCCCGTCAGATTCAGGATTCTGTCTATGTGGATACCTACAAAGCTTATCTCGAGAAGCAGTCCGGTCTGGTAAAAAGTAATTATGAGATGATCCGCGGCAAATATCCAAAGGCTGAACTGATGCCCAAATACATGCTTGTCTATGCGCTTTCTCTGCTGAAGGAGGGTGACAAAGAGGGATTTAAGGAGATCATCGATCTGCTGTTGAAAGAGTATCCTTCGAGTGATGTCAGCGAACTGGCGACAGCGATTGGAAAAGGTATTTATGAAGGACGCGATCTGGCCGATGGAGGCAACATTTCATCTTCTATCTGGGAGCGCAAACTGGCGGCGAATGACTCTACAAAAACAGACTCCGTCAAGATCTCATTCTCTGATGAGAAAGAGACACCATACCTGTTGCTCCTCGCCTATCCTTCAGGAACGGTGGACAACAACAAACTGCTGTTCAATGTGGCAAGCTACAACTTCTCCAACTTCCTGGTGAAGAACTTTGACCTCGCAAACAGCACCTTTAACGACATTGAACTGCTTATTGTTTCCGGTTTCGCAACCTATGATGATATCATGTGGTATAAGCAAATGTTTTACGAACGCGAAGTGCTTGATGCTGACATGAACCGACAGATACGACCCGTCGTCATATCTGTAAAGAATTATGATCTACTGAAGAAATACTTCTCTTTTGATGATTATTTCAAGTATTACGAAGAACATTACAATCAACCTGATACACCTTTGACAGAATGAAACAAGAACGGATTTTATGGGCTGATGATGAGATCGATTTACTCCGGCCCCACATCGTCTTTTTGAAAAATAAAGGCTTTGAAGTGGTTACTGTAACCAATGGTCAGGATGCTGTTGAGAAGTGTAAAGAAGAGGATTTTGAAATCATCTTTCTGGATGAAAACATGCCGGGGATCAGCGGATTGGAGACTCTTTCCTTTATCAAAGAGATCAATCCGAATGTGCCTGTGGTCATGATTACCAAAAGTGAAGAGGAAAATATCATGAACCAGGCGATTGGAAGCAAGATTACAGACTATCTGATCAAGCCGGTCAATCCGAATCAGATTCTTCTGACGATAAAGAAGTTTGTTCATCAAAAAGGAATCATCAGTGAGACAACAACAACTTCCTACCAACAAGAGTTTGCCAAAATAAGTTCACAGATCAATGAAGCGGCTTCGTACGAAGAGTGGACAGAGGTTTACAAGAAAATCATTTACTGGGAACTGGAATTGGAAAGCAGCAACAACTCTATGGATGAGATCTTGAAATCTCAGAAACTGGATGCCAACAGTGAGTTTGGGAAGTTTGTCAAACGTAACTACCTGGGGTGGATCAACAACCCGGACAACCGTCCCATCATGAGTCCGGACCTGTTTAAGAAGAAGATCTTTCCTATTCTGGACAAAGGCGAAAAGGTATTCTTTATCCTGATTGACAACTTCAGACTGGACCAGTGGCGCATTGTTCAACAGACGCTGTCCGACTATTTTACTTTTGATGAAGATCTTTATCTGAGTATCCTTCCTACAGCAACTCAATATGCCAGAAACTCTATTTTCTCGGGACTGATGCCTCTGCAAATTGAAAAGATGTTTCCGGAACTTTGGGTCGATGAAGAGTCGGAAGAGATGAAAAACCTCAATGAAGAGCCTCTTATTCAGACTCATCTGGATCGCTACAGACGAAAGAACAGTTTCTCATACAATAAAATACTGGATTCACAGTCCTGTGAGAAATTGATTCAGAATCTCTCTCAGTTACAAAACAATGACTTGAATGTTATTGTTTTAAACTTCATTGATATGCTTTCTCATGCGCGTACAGAATCAAAAATGATCCGCGAACTCGCCTCTTCTGAAGCGGCATACCGTTCGTTGACACTCTCCTGGTTCAAGCATTCCTCTACACACGAGTTGTTCAAGTCTCTGGCTGAGAAGGGATACAAGATTGTATTGACTACTGATCACGGTACCATTCGTGTGGATAATCCGGTGAAAGTAATAGGCGACCGCAACACCAGCGTCAACCTTCGTTACAAACAAGGGAAGAATCTAAGCTATAACCCCAAGCAGGTTTTTGAAATCAAGCAACCGGAAAAAGCAGGTTTGCCTAGTCCGAATGTCAGTACCTCGTACATCTTTGCACTTAACAATGATTTCTTTGCCTATCCCAATAATCATAACTATTATGTATCTTATTACAAAGGAACTTTCCAACATGGAGGTCTCTCTTTGGAAGAGATGCTGATTCCTTTAATCACGCTGACTCCAAAAAAATAAATTATGAAGCAACTTACCTATCAATTAGATAACATCAACGAAGCGGCACGCTTTTTTATCAGCCACATGGGAGACGACACGGTCTTTGCTTTTCGTGGCAGCATGGGTGCCGGAAAGACCACACTTACAAAAGCTATTTGCGAACAGCTCGGAGTCGAAGATCCGGTCAACAGTCCCACGTTTGCCATTATCAATGAATACCGCACAGCAACTGCCGAACTGATTTATCATTTTGACTTCTACCGTATCAACAAAATTGACGAAGCGTATGACTTCGGATACGAAGACTATTTTTACAGCGGAGCGATCTGTCTGATCGAATGGCCGGAAAAGATAGAAGAACTTCTGCCATCAGATACTGTAAATATCTACATCACAGAACAGCCCGACGGCTCAAGGCTCCTTCAGATCGGCGATTGAACCCACCTCATTCATAGGATACATTTTTCACTCCTTCTATCTTCGCTTTGGCGACAGAAGAATAAAAAAGAGTCTGAAGTTGTTCCACTGATAGTTCGTCTGCCGGATGAAACTCTTTGGATGACACATAGCGACAGATTGCATCGTAAAGCTGATTACACTCTTTGTAGTTCAGATGATTCACCAGGTCGCTCATGCAGACAAAGAGTTTGCCTTTACCCACTTTGCACTCAAACAAAACACCTAGTTTGTGATTGCGCTCCACATTATCGATCGCTTCAACAAGAGGTGAGATAGGAGTTGAGAGCGTATCCAATATCAATGGACGAGCGTTTCGGGCAATGGGCCACCACTGCCAGTCGCTGTGAAAATCAGTCGGGAATTCTTTGAACAAAGGATGTTCATTGTTTATCAGATATCCTAATGTTCCCGGTGAAACGGGCTTCTTGGCATTTTCAGAGATTCTTTTGAACATAGAGTAACTCCAGTAATCGCTGGTGAACAAACCTCCGATTGTCTGTTCCTTATATGCATCCGCCTGCGGTATTAATAAGGCCGTACCCCCTTTTTCCAAATAGTTGTAAAGTTTCTTATCCACAGCGGTAAACTGTTTGACAGCCCCGGAAAGTTTTGCTGCCTTTTGTCTGGGATACACCCAGGTGTTGTATTCGTTGGCATAGCCGGTATTTCGTATCGCAAAACGAAGCTGTAGCTGAGAAGCTTGTTTGATATCGGACAAGTCAATGTTTAAAACAGATAAATCGGATAATTGTCCCTGTTTGGCATCCCCTTTTATCGTTCCATTTTTCAGAATCTTTCCATCGATTGTGACCAGTTGCCAGTCCACGGATATCTCGTTCAAATCATTGGCGGAATAGTTGAAGACCTTCACATTCCCACTCATCACTGTATCATTCATCCACGTATAGCGATCGGATACCCAAAGAGGAATAACAGGAGCGTTGAATTTAGAATACTCTTCCGGCGTAATAATCCCTTTACTTTCCATAAAAGCATCCAGAATACCAACCAAAGCGGTGCCTTGTCCGGGGAAATCCTGAATGTCCAGCATCTGATAACCTGCAAAGTTTGGAGTGCGGAAAGCCATCTCCAAATCAGCCTTGTAGCAAAGCAAACTCAAAGCTGCACTGGCCTTAAAGAAACGTTCTGTCTTTTGAATACCATGCTTTTCATTGGTCCTGTTAATGAAGGTGACTAAATTGTGCGGATAGAGCACCCCTGTATATTTCTTAATCTCTTTCGGATCGGGATACATCTGAAACTGTCCGACTTCATGTCCGACAACAGGTTTGGGTGACTTTGCCGATCCTTTGCTATAATCCATCTTTGTGTTTGGATAACGGCCATTCAAAGCACCTCCGTCCAAAGCATCTACATATGCAAAAGAGCTGCGTACCTGTGTTTCATAGTTCGCTTCATCACCACCTCCTACTCTGCAGGTAACAAGAAAATCTTCTCCATCCAATCCGCCACTCCATCCGAGATGGTAGTTTGTGCCAAGCGCAAACAGGAAGCGGTTATCGTATTTCCGGAACTCATCAGTCATAAACTTCATCGCTTTCGGCGTACCGCCAATCTCATTTCCGGTCGAAAACATCACAAACGAAGCATGATTTCCAAATTCATCCATCACTCCTTTAGCTTCACGAAGCAGGAACTGGCTCACCGGATTTTCCATCGTATCAAAGACAGTACTCCAGATTGGCAACTCCGGTTGAAGATAAAATCCGCACAGATCGGCAGCTTCAAAAGCAGCCTCCGGTGGACACCAGGAATGGTAGCGCACATGATTGAATCCATACGAACGGAGTATTTCAAAATAACGCATCCAATCATTTACATTCATCGGTGCATATCCTGTTAAAGGGAATACACAGGCATCGTGTTTGCCTCTGAGGAAGGTCTTCTTCCCATTTATTGTAAAGAATTTACCTTCCGCAGCAAAGTTTCTGAGACCGACATTAAACGAATATGTATCATTTACATAGCTCTTATTCTTGAACAGCTTCAAGTCCAGCTTGTATAGGTTTGGTGCAAACTCGCTCCATAGTAATGCATCTGTTCCCAATTCGTATTCGATCGTATAAATCTTCTTGCCCTGTTCAATGTCTAATACAAACTCTTTTTGCGGAGGTGTCTGATTCTCTTTGGAGTTAAACAAAAGGGCAGTGATGTCCAATGTTCCTTTGACTGTTCCACCGGTTGAGTTATCAATGAGAACACTCAGTTTGACGCTTTTCTTTGCAATATCAGGTTCACTTTTCACACGTACAATATGTAACGGATCTTTTGCCTGCAACACCATTTCTCCAACGATGCCGTTCCATATCGTTTGTGTTTCATCGGTCCATAGATGAGAAGACTTGACCACGGAAGGCAAACCGCAATCATCTCCATTGTCGACCACAATCGTCAGGGTATGCTTTCCAGGAGAAAGAAAAGTGGACAGATCATATTGTTGTTCAGAAGATATGACAAGCGACGAACCGACATAGGTTGCATCCACCCAAAGGTGTGTAACACGGGTTCGTTCCAATTTCAGGAAAATCTTATTTCCGGTCCAATCAGCAGGGATTGTTACCTCTTTCCGGTACCAGGCCTTGCCATAAAAGCTATAATTGCGCGACAGGCGACCGGTATAGGAAGGCACTTCATTTTTATTCCCTTTCAGCGATTGATCCAATGTACCCGGTAAAGTAATTGTATCATTAAATTGAACCTCTTTCATCTGAGTGATCTGATAACTCTTTTTCAAGTCAACAAACAATTGCCAATGACCACTCAAGTCTATCTTGTTTTGATAAGCAGCCAAAGTCTGGGAGATAGAAAGAATAGATAGTAAGAGAAAAATTGATATTCCTTTCAGGTGTGTTGTTGCGTTCCACTTCATAAGTCTTCTGTTTTTTATGGTACTTACTGTATAATTGCTGCAAAAATAGCAGATTAATCGAGAGTCATACTTCAAAAAAGCATTAATAAAAAGTAAGACACGAAGAATTTATCCTGTTCAGGCAGAAACTCGATCGTATATTCTTTTGAAAAGGGTGAATGTTGGCCCTGCAGATGTATAACTTACTACAGGGCTCGTTTAGGTGAGAAGCCTTATTGTCTGATAAACTTTCTGACAATAGAGCCTTCAGTTGTGGTGATTCTCAGGAGATAAAGACCGGATTTCAGATGAATTACCGGGAATTGGCAATACTTGCCATCAGTTTTTATGAAATCCACGACGCTACCGGAACTGTTTACCACCTCCACCGATTGAATCTCCTGTTCCGAAACAACATTCAGATAATCGGATGCAACAGTAGGAAATATCTGTAACGAATCGTCACTCCTCGGTTCGTCCACTCCCATTACATCTTTGGACACAGAGAATGTGCCTATTTGATCTGTTTTATTTGATAACAAGCGTGTGTTGCCATCACCGTCAATATAGTAAAGAGTAACCTTATAATTTCCCACATTCAACTCTACGGGAAAAGAAAAGTGGACGGTCTGAGTCGTGTTTGTCTCTACAAAAACCGGATAATTGAACTTCAAAATATTCACATTGTCCGGTGTAGAAATACGAACAATCAATGTCCTGTCAAAAGGAGCAGTTCCGGTATTCTTAAGACCGACTGACATCTCCAGCATATCTTTCGTTGCTATCGGTGATCGGAGTATTGTAAAGCCGGAAGTCTGTTCAATCGTATAATGGCCGGAGGGCTTGGGATAGACGATAACCGTCTCTGCTCGTTCGGCCGAATAGAGCCGCTCCCATTTCTTTCTGTCAGCTGAATATACCGGATATAGTTTGTAACTACCGGCCGGTAGAGCAATGCTCCCAGAAAAGGTAAAGTCTGAAGAGCTGAATTCAGCTAAAAAAGGTCTACGATAATCTACTATCTGGTGCGTTGTGTCGGAGGTCGAAACCAGTTCCACACCAATATAAGAATTAAACTCGCGGGAAAAAGTCTTCACATTCATCGTAAAATTGCCAGTATAGGTCGAATACAATTTATTATCGGAGATTACAGAAGTAACATTAATCACATCACTTAACTTTGGTTCGGAAAAGGAAACTGAAGTTTCCGTCACATGAACATTGTAATAATTGCGTAATCCATTTTTGATTCGTACACGTTCCCACTGGTTTGAATTTTTTCCTTGAGCTACGAGATAAAGCTGATAGTCTCCGGAAGAAACATTGGAAGGTATTGTAAATGCAGAAGAAGAGACAGCAATTTTCATATCTGAAGCAATTGTGGCGTTTTTACGCACATCACCCACTGTACAGACGAAACTGTTCTCTTTGTACAAAGCACCTGATACAGCTCCCGAAAAGGCTGTTCCATTATTGTACAGCATATTACCGTTCACAATAAATGAAGCCGAACGGGCAACCGCTGAAGAGTTAAGGGTCAGTTCATCTATCAGATCCAACTGAGGGGTATAGGATGTTCCGGACGTTTTGGGCTGAAGACCTCCAATAAAGGATTGCACCGAACTCAAATCAATATCAGCAGACTCAATATTCAGAGCATTAATTACAAAATAGCCATTCAAATCGCCGCTCCATCCCCAATTTATATGCATACGGTTGTTCGTGTCATAGCCATCAACAACAAATGCATGGCCATACGTCTCCTTATCATCATTGGCAAAATAAAGCACTGGCCGTGCTTCATTCAGTTCCTTTTTCAGCATATTCATCCATTCGTTGGAATAATAGTAATCGCGAGAATAATATTGCATATTCGGATCATACCCAAAATAAGAAATCAAAGCTTCTGCGATACCAAATAATTCAGCACCACTGCCATCGGGCGTATATTGCATATCAACAGAAACTCCGCAATCGTACATCAGCGTAGCAACGGCATTCGCCTCCACAATTGAATAATTAACACCGGAATAAACATCAAGCATATTGTTCCAATCATAGGTTGACGCGGCAAAATTTGCAGAGAAAGTCCGTCCGTTATACGAATAGCTGTGTGAACCGATCCCTTTCGCGGGATATTCATAGTATTTCATTACCTGTGCCATGGCAGTTGCCACACATCCGGTCAACATTTGATCTGGAACTTTGTTTGAATAAGGTGCATCCTGATCCCACATTATATTTCCTAAGAGCGGTGAAATCGTGACCGAATATGCCGGACTAGAAGAATCATATTCATTTGATTGGGTGGTAACATCGGAAGAGGCTGATGCGGCATGAATCTCATCGGCATACACAGAGAGCCAATAACGCATATTTCCAGGAAGAGTATTCCGATTAAACTGTCCATCCGAATAGCCAAGAATAGATTTGGCACAATCATCGGAAGAAATGATGACAAATCCACCGGTCGGGTATCCATAGACATAAAAAGCACTCGTTGTATCAGCTGTTTCCTTCAAACTCTCAGCAAGTATTTCATTGGAAGAGGAGAGCAATTGGGGTTCTGTTTCAGCTATTGAACGGGAAATACCCTGTGCTTGCGGACTCGCAAAATGTGTTGTAGCTATTGTCTCTAGTTGATCAACGGTACGCTTACGCGCAAAACCAGCTGTAAAAAGGAAGAAAAGACAAAATGAAAGAATAAGAGCCTTTTTCATCTATTGGTCATTTGAGGCCCATTTGTTCATCCACCGTTTTGCGGCTGTTTAACTGTCCGTTGAGATAAAGAAGTCCGATAGAGTAGCTTTTGCCGGATTTATTCAGACTAAGCTGAACGATATTGCGGCTTTTGTCATGCCAATAGCAAGTCACCGTTTCATCTGTTTCCACTGTCGGTTCACCATATTTGGTCGTCAAAGATTCTCTGATACGAAGAAAGGTCAGTGTCGCTTCTTCGTTCTCTTTTATTTTTTTGGAAAAGAAACCTGCCAGCAGTTTGTCGTGATAAAAGTCAAGAAGTACATACTGATAACGTTCACCGTCAAGCAATACATAATCTACAATGATCTGAGTATTACCATTTGTGACAGACAAGCCTTTATTTTGGTTCTTTTCCTTAACAAGTTGGTAAACAGTTTCTTTATTCATGCTATAATCCAACCCCCAGAAACTGTTCATCTGTTTCACTTGAGCCTGCATCTGCATCACAGATAACAGACAAAACAAAGCAATGCATATTCTTTTCATTCTTCTTCTTTTAGTAGTGTATAGCATCATAACGCAAAAATAGCTGATTCGTTTTACTTAAGCAACTAATAAATAGCAAAAGTATATCATTCGCAATTAAAAACCAGTCGAGACGAACTCTTGCGGGGAACAAGCGTAATACTCCCCTTTTTCTGTTACATGATTGAGAAGCTTTCTATAAGTCTGATTCAATTGAATAAGTTCGGGCACCCCGGTCATAAAAAGCTGTTTTTTCGCTCTCGTCATGACGACATTCAGTTTGCGGTCGATCACAACTCCGTCTTCCTCTATTTCATTGGACACCATTTGGAGCTGAAAATCAGTATTGACACAAAAGGAATAGAGAATAATATCTCTTTGACTACCCTGGAAACGTTCAACCGTATCGACCACAACATTTTCAAGCAAAGATATTTGCTTCTTTTGTAGCGCCTTGCGAATCATTGCAATCTGACTTCGATAAGGCGTGATAATTCCCAAAGTTGTTTCAGGCTCAAACTTCATGCCATTCCTTTGATACAACGAAAGTATCCCGGAAGCCATTTCGGCTATTATCATTGCTTCCGATTCATTGCTCTTGAATGAGACGCGATCTCTTTCAGCAACAGAAGGGACAAAACCAATCCTGTTTCTGGCCAAAAAGGATTCTACCCCATTGTTCCAGTCATATTCATAATCCAGCAATTCCAACTGATGTTCAAGTGGTACCAGTTCCAATTGTCCTTCATAAAAATGATCATTCGCAAAAGAAGCCACAACGGGATGCATGCGCCCTTGTTGACGAAGCATATCATAAGAAGATGAATGGCCGGCACTCTTGTTCCACCTATAGAGTCTTTCAAACAAAGAGATGTTCATATTGCAGATACCACACGCTTTCAACAAAGGAGCATGCACTTCTGTATCTTTGCCCGATTGCTGTACGACAGCCGGCAGCTGCTTATGATCACCAATCATTACAAACTTGCGAACAGCATTCTCTCCTTTGGGTGTACAGGCAGAAAGAATACCTAGCAAGTGCGGTTCAAGTATCTGACTAGCCTCATCAATAATTGCCACTTCAAAGCTCTTCAGACTGAAAAGGGACATTTTTGAGGAGATAGAGGCAACTGTTCCCACAAAGATGCGGTTCTTTTCAATTAAGTCCCGCACTTCGCTCCGCTTCGTCAGTCCCTCCATCCTGTTTTCCAGCAAGCAACGGTTTGAAGCCTCATCCGAAGTCAGTTCATTGCCGATCCTGATATACGGGAGTTCTTCTGATATGGATCTCAATGTGCGGCACATTTCATCCACGGCACGATTGGTATAAGAAAGTAAGAGAATACAACCTTCACTTTTCTCCAAATACATCTGAATCATCTGTTTGAGTGCACGTGATGTCTTGCCGGTGCCGGGAGGGCCCACCAACAAAAAATAATCCTGCGCATGAAAAGCTTTCAGAACAGCTCTTTCAGTATCATCCTCCGTCGCTTCAATCTCGACCATTTTCTTCTCATCAACAGTCGGTTGACGTTGAGCAAGCAGAAGATCCCTGCGTTCTTTTCGCGCATGCATAAAATAATAGAGAGAACGATACATCGAAAGATAGGTCGTATCCATGTAGTCATGCTCAACGGCATAAAAGTGTCCATCGGAGAGAATTAACCGGTTCTTTTGCCTGTTTCTAAGTCTTATTTTCAAAGTCTTCTCTTCCATTGACTCCAGAGAGCCTTTGAATACCTGTCTGTTACTCACACGGTCATCCCCGTTGTTTCGTTCATAAAGTACAACCACATCTCCTTTTCTGAAGTTTGGCAGATATCCCCCTTCATAATCCGGAATAGCTAATGTGACTGTATGATCTTCTTCTGACGCCCGGTTACTGATCATCTTCAGATCGTAGAAGATAGCATCCGCCTCTTTCTTTTCTTCCAGGGAAGCATTCCAGAGTTTTGTGGTAGCAGGCAGACTGACCTCATCTCCGTTACCCGTTTGGTTCTGATACTGTTCTTTTGTGACGAATGCATAGATTGTCATAAAATAGGCACGTTCCAACTCACTCAAACCATTTAGTAATGTACCAAACTCCTCCAAAGAGGGACGAAGGTATTTATTCCAATAGTTGTCATTCCGCTTCGCCTCATTGAGTCTGTCGGGAACGATCTGTGAGAGAAAACAATCCGTTATCTCTATTCGGTTACATTGCTGTGTCCAATACTCATTGGCAACAATCCGATTACGTAAGTCCAGAATACGGGAAAGCGCTTCACGTGAGTGCTTTTGCTGTGCCAACACAGGATATTTAGAATATAAGAGAAATGTACTCACTTGTTCGTGGGGCACATCCATTGAAAACTCAAGTATGGCCTGATACAGCAAAATCTGCATGTAATGGTTCTGCTTTGCCTCCTGATACGATTGAGACGGCCAGTTCTCCATGGCTTTTCCTGATTTCAATTCAATCAGCATGGAATAGTCCTGCATCAACAAATCAAGCCTTCCCTGAATACCCAAAGGTTCACAGATAAAAGAAGGTTCCAGAATAACCCGGTTTGCCTTTTCCCCTTTCGGATCATCACCGAAGAAGTCGCGTACGATCTGTTGTATATTCCCAAATTGCTGTTTGGTGGATGCAAAAAAGTCTCTCTCTCCCGAAGATGTTTGCAGCTCCGGACAGGTGGTCAATTCAAAAGGATATTGCTTGAAAACCTTGCCTATCACTGTCTCATACCGTACATCACCGTTCTCTCCCCCATAGATCAGTTCATCGAGAAACATATTGGCTGTATTTCCCAGCAAGATATACTTCGAATCTGAAACGGGCATAAACTTAGCCAAGACAAAATTCAGCGGGTGCGAACCGTAATCTTTGTAACATTCAGAAAGCGAAGTAACATTGAGCAGATAATCGGGCTCCAGAATAACAAATTCAGGGATATAAATGCCTTCCTCATCAATTCTGGTACGGAGCAGATTGAGGGGTGCCCTTTCCCACAGTTTCAGCGAGGATGAGAACCGGGCCCGTACCTTTTCCCCATCACTCATTTCCACAAGAAGAAATTCCCCTTCCCTGGAGAGGAAAGAGACCCGAATTCGTTTAATGAGATCCATTTGTTGCGTGTGCAAAAGTCTTTATTCGTCCAGATAGCGACGAGTTATCCCTTCATAACTATCGATGCGACGGTCACGCAGAAAAGGCCAGATACGCCTCACCTCTTCAGAACGTCTTCTATTGACATCAACCACCAAAGTGGCTTCTTCAGCCGAAGTTGCCATTTCCAGTATTTCTCCCTGCGGGCCAGCCACAAAGCTATTTCCCCAAAAGAGAATACCATTGGTTTGTGCCGAAGGATCCGCCTCGTGCCCGACGCGGTTCACGGAAATTACCGGTAAACCATTAGCTACAGCATGTCCACGTTGAGAAATGCACCAGGCATCCAATTGACGTTGTTGTTCCTCGGGAGTATCCGAACTTTCCCACCCTATTGCAGTTGGGTATATAAGTAGGTCCGCTCCACGAAGTGCCATTAAACGGGCTGCTTCAGGGTACCATTGATCCCAACACACCAACACACCCAGTGTACCTACAGATGTTTTGATCGGTTCAAAGCCCAGGTCTCCGGGCGTGAAATAAAACTTTTCGTAGTAAGCCGGATCATCAGGGATATGCATCTTGCGGTATTTACCGGCAATAGAACCGTCTTTCTCAAAAACTACAGCCGTATTATGATACAAGCCGGGAGCACGACGTTCAAACAAGGAGGTGACCAGAACGATGCCCAACTCACAAGCTAACTTTCCATAATAATCGGTAGATGGCCCCGGAATGGGTTCAGCCAGATTGAAAAGTGTCGTATCTTCCGTTTGGCAAAAATAGACCGTGTTATGCAATTCCTGCAAGACAACCAACTCAGCGCCTCTTTCAGCACACTGGCGAATTCCCTCTGCCAACCGTTTCTTATTCATTTCTATGTCAGCAGAAATCTCCCGCTGAACAAGTCCGACTCTTAATAGTGTATCCATATCCTATCTTTCTCTTCTTAAAAAACGCCTTCAGGGAACTGCATCGTTGAGCAATGCAACGAACCCCCTTGTGTGATTAATACCGAGCTGTTGATTCCTTTTACTTCACGGGAAGGGAAGAGCGACTGCAAGATTGAAATTGCTTTTTGGTCGTTTTCCGGCTGATCATAGGTCGGACAAAGCACTCGCTCGTTCATGATCAAAAAATTAGCATACGTTGCAGGAAGACGTTTACCCTCTTTATATATCGCATCTGGCATTGGCAATGGTACCAGTCTGTAGGGCTCTCCGTTTATATTGCGAAACCTCTTCAGTTCCCTTTCCATATCGGATAATTCCTGATACTGTTCATCAGTCGGATCCTCACATTGGACATAAGCAATCGCATTGTGGGGACAGAAACGGGCCAGTGTGTCAATGTGACCATCCGTATCATCTCCCAACAACGAACCATGATTTAACCAAAGAATCTGTTCAGCACCTAACACACGCAACAAATGCACTTCAAGCTGTTCTTTCGTCCACCCTGCATTTCGGTTTGGAGCCATCAGACAGTGGCTGGTAGTCATCACAGTCTTATTGCCATCCGACTCAATGGAACCACCTTCCAATACAAAATTGAGATAACTCTTATATTTCACCGATCTTTTAAGCAAACCGGAGTTCTTTAAGCAAATATTTACCTGATTATCTTTATCAGCGGCAAACTTAAGTCCCCAGGCATTGTACTGAAAATCAAGAAAAAGAGGAAGCCCGTTTTTGATCAAAGTGATCGCGCCATAGTCACGTGTCCATGTATCATTTGTGGGACACTCAAAGAATAGTACATTTTGAGGAAAATAGTCTGTCGGAAAAAGTTGGAGTTGGGTTTTGTGTATCTCTTTTGCAAGTATGATCACTTTCTGAACCGGCCATATCGCATACACCAACTCGGAATAAAAGGCCACTACATCTTCATACACCTCACTCCAATCGGAGTCTTGTTGAGGCCATGCGATTAAAATTGCACTTTGTTTCTCCCATTCTGCAGGTAGCAATATTTGTTCTTTCATCCTTTTCTATATGTGTTAGCATGCAAATATAGACAAAAACAAAGAAAAAGAGCTACTTTTGCGATCAAATACATACGTAAACAATCCAGAATGGAAAAACTCATTCAACTCAGCGGAAAGTTTTCTTTCCTATTTATATCCGTTATACTTATCGTATTAGGCGTAGCGACCTTTATTGAAAAAAATACGGGAAGTGACTTTGTCAACGATCAAATATACCATTCCCTGTGGTTTATGCTTCTATGGATACTTACAGCCGCATTTGGTATCATTTATATTGTGTGTCACGGATTCTACCATCAGAAACCGGTCTTTCTTCTGCACTGTTCTTTTGTCGTGATACTTCTGGGCGCACTGATGACTCATCTGACTTCGTTTAACGGATACGTCCATCTACGAAAAGGGGAAACGGCGAATACGATCATTCTGCCTGCTGAACGTTCAACCTTACAAATTCCTTTCACCCTTTATCTGGATGAGTTTGAAATTGCTCATTACAAAGGAACGACACAACCCCGTGATTATATTAGCAGAGTAACCATCAGTGATGCAGAAAAAGGAACAGAAAAGAATGAAACTATCTCAATGAACCGCATCCTGGATTACCGGGGATATCGTTTTTATCAGTCTTCGTTTGATGACGATCATCAGGGAAGCATCCTCTCTGTTTCACGTGATATCTATGGCATCCCGATTACGTACACCGGATATTTCTTACTCCTTCTTGCTTCGATATGGATTCTCGCAACTCCCAAGGGAAGGTTTCGCACATTACTTCGTCACCCTCTGCTGAAAGGGAGTCTCGTGCTATTGTTACTTCTAACTCTGGGATCTCCAGTAAAAGGTGCCACACTCAATGAAGGGAAAAGCACGTTAAGTGAAGAACAAGCTGAAGAATTCACTCATTTATGGGTTCAGTATAACGGACGCATTTCTCCTTTACAGACACTCGCTTCAGACTTTATCCTGAAGCTCACAGGCAAACAAAACTATGAAGGAATGAGTGCTGAACAGTTTTTTACCGGTTTTCTATTTTTCCCTGATACATGGAACAACGAACCCGTCATCAAAGTCAAAACCAATCAGCTCAGAGAAGCGCTTGGTCTGAATGATAGAGCCTCATTCAATGATTTCTTTGATATCCGGGGAAACTACAAACTGGCTCCTTATGTTGACCAACCTACGCAGGAACAAGAAAATAAATCCTTTCAAAAAGAGGTACAACAAATACATGAACAGATTCAACTCATCTGGATGCTCCAGCAGGGATATTACCTGAATATTTTCCCAATCAAGGAAAATAATGGAAAAATACAATGGGTAGCTCCTGCAGACCAGATGCCTTCCTCCATTACAGAAAAAGAGAAGAAATTTATTCAGGGCACATTCCCGATGTATTTCTTATGTATTTCAAAGAATGACGATAAACTGGCATCCGATCTCCTGTCTAGCATTGCTTCGTATCAGCAAACCAACGGAAGTACCTCATTGCCTTCTGAGACGAAAAGGGATGCCGAACTGCTCTATAACCGCATCTATCCATTCAAGACACTTTTTATGGTAAACCTGACAGTCGGACTGATTCTTCTGTTTACTGTTATCTTCTATGCTGTAAAAAACAGGAATGTGGATAAAAGGGTTTATCTTGCAGTCCAGACAATTTTGGTTCTCCTATTCCTTGCTCAAACTCTCGCCTTGCTTTTACGAACCTATATTTCCGGACGTATTCCAATGAGTAATGGCTATGAGACCATGTTGATTGTCTCCTGGAGTGCCTTACTGATCGCAATGCTCTCCATTCGCAAAGGCATTCTCCTTACTTCCTTAGGCATACTCCTCTCTGGGTTCACGTTACTGGTTGCTCATATTGCGATGCTCAACCCGCAGATCACACCACTGGTACCGGTGCTTACTTCCCCGCTGCTCACCATCCACGTTGCCATTCTTATGATGGCCTATGCCTTGGCCGGATTCATGACGATGAACAGTCTGATTGCTCTTTTTATTATTCTGTTTGCAAAAAAAGAAACAGCTTCGCATACTCTTGAATACGTTGAACGGCTCAAACTTCTTTCTGAGCTCTTCTTATATCCCTGTACTCTGTTGCTGGGCATTGGCATATTCATTGGAGCCGTATGGGCCAATATTTCATGGGGCCGCTACTGGGGATGGGATCCGAAAGAGGTTTGGGCACTCATCTCCTTTCTTGTATATAGCCTTTCTTTTCACCGCACCTCACTCAAATGGTTTACATCCACATTCTTCTTTCACGGCTATCTGCTGTTTGCCTTTTCATCTATTCTAATGACTTACTTTGGAGTCAATTTCTTTCTGGGAGGTATGCACAGCTATGCCGGTGAGGCAGATATGAGCAGTAGTTTTACCATCATCATCACGGTCTTCCTGATTCTGATTTCTCTGACAATACTGGCACAGCGGAAATGGAAGAAGCTTACCTCTTCTGTTTCTCCGCAAAACAGTATAGAATAAAACGATTGGAATCAAAAAGAGAGTGATCAGGCAGGTCTGAAAGAAGCCATACTGTATCGGCATATTGAAACTGTAGTCTGTGCTACATTCGAAAGACCGCACCGAAAACAAGCAGAAGAATCCGGAAAACAAACAGATGTTACCGGCTAAACTATTCAATGAAACCGGAGAAATAAATAAACGAAGAAGGCTGATCATACGATCAGCCTTCTTTATTTAGTCAAAGAGAAGAATCCTCTTGTTATTACTTTTCAGGTGTAGCCGGTGCCTCTGCAGGAGTTGCAGGAGCTTCAGTTGTCTCTGCATTTGCATCCGTCTTGTTTTCTCCGCCAAAGTTTGGAGCAACAATATTAGGATCCACCTTAACCGCGTTATTTATTTGCTCCTTCATTTCTGATTCATTTCCAGAAACCGTACCCCTTGGTATAAAAGCAGATGCCATCATACTCAAAACACACATTGACGCAGCCAAAACCCAAGTTGCCTTCTCCAGAAAGTCGGTTGTCTTACGGACACCCATATATTGATTATTAGATGAGAAACCGGAAGCAAGACCACCTCCTTTAGAATCCTGAACTAAAACTATCAACACCATCAATAGTGATGCCAACAATACAAGGGCAATTAAAAAAATATACATTTTAGTATTCTGTTTTTATTTATTGTTACCAGCAAAATCACATGAAAGTTTCATTTGCGCTGCAAAGTAAACACTATTTTCCGGATAATTCAAATATAACCTGCGATTTTTTCAATGGTAAATTCAGTTGTATTACATTTCAAAGAGAAAGCCTGTATCTCGTATGAACAGACACAGGCCTTATCCTTATATTTTGTTACTCCCAAACTGATTATCAAGGAGAATTATCTAAAACCGTTTATTAACTACATTCCAGTTTACGATTCTCCAAAGATCATTCAGATGATCCACTCTTCTGTTGCGATAATCCAGATAATAGGCATGTTCCCAGACATCAAAAGTGAGGATTGGGGTGTATCCGATTGTGATAGGATTACCGGCATTGCTCTCTTTCAGTATCTCAAGTTTTCCCTCTTTATTCTTTGCCAGCCATACCCATCCCGAGCCAAACAAGGAAGCCCCGGCAGCCACAAATTCTTTCTTAAAGTTTTCAAAGCTCTCCCATTTTGCAACGATGGCTTTGTAGAGGTCACCGTCCGGTTTACCGCCTGTACCCTCTTTAGCAAAACTCTCAAAGTAAAAAGTGTGGTTCCATATCTGTGCGGCATTGTTGAATATCGCACCATCGGATAGAGTTACAATTGTCAAAAGAGTCTCATTTTCAAATTTTGAGCCTACCAGCAAATTGTTCAGATTATTCACATACGTAAGATGATGTTTCCCATAATGGAAACCAATCGTCTCAGCACTGATAACAGGCGCTAATGCATCTGCTTCATACGGTAACTTTGGCAATTCAAATTTCATAGTTATAGTATTAAATTGTTATTAAAAGCGCTGCGATCAATTCAGCGCTAACAGCATCACAGATAAAAAAACAACTCGCTTTCGCATTGTTTAAAAGCTACGCTGTCCAAAACACAATATTACACATTATATCTGTAACTGAACTATTCTTTTGAATAAAAATATCGAAAAGGGAAGTGAAAAATATCAAAAAGGGAAGTGAGCAGTTCTTATTCGTCTTTTAAACCGGTTTGTCGGTTTTTGCAATCTGCTCTTCCAGGTAATCCATCAACGCAGCAAAATGAAGGCTCTTTTCAGGATAGTTGAGATACAATTCACGGACGATCTCAAGTGCGCGATCATACCGATGTTGTTTGATATAGATATGAGCCAGTGTTTCGGTAAAATAAGATTCACTGCCGGTAATTGATTCGTCAAAGACGGGAGGAGCTATAGGTTCTTCGTCTTCAGGAGAGTCACTGAACGAATAAAGCACATCAGAAGAAGTACGGACTTCCTCCAGGAAATTATCAATCAGATCCTGATGTTTCATCGGAACAGAGGGCGATTCCTGGGGTACAGAGAGTGTTTCATTCAGCTCTTCACTCGTTGTGTCCAACGCGAAATTTGACAGAAGATCATCCAGTTGCATGGACTCGTTTTGCATCGCATCTTCTTTGCCTGCAAAATAAGCATCAATAAGTGCCAGGGTACGGTCCTGTTCGGTTCGGTTTGGAGGGAAAAGGGCAAAAGGAGAAACTTTTTCGTGTATCAATCTGAAAAGTAAGGCTCTATCCGAAAGAAGCAAAGCGGCTTTTCTAAGTTCACCGGAAAAACGGAGATCACGGATCAAACAAAGATTCTTGAGGTAAAGCATCCGAAGCACTTCGAAATAAGGATACTCATCCAGCATCTCCTGCAAGACAGTGACCGTACTTTCTGACAAAAGATCGGGGTTTACAAGATATTTTATAAGTTCTTTACTAGTCACGATAAGTTACCATTTTGCCACGGTATCGTTATATATCAAATCGGCAATTTCATCACAAATTTCCTGAATCAGCTGATCCTGGACATCTGTTATCATTTGTTCGTTTGAAAAGTCCCGATAAGCGGAATAAAGTTTTTCAAAGTCTTCCTCAGAGTTGGTACTATTTGTGAAGCTGACACGCACAGTAATCTTCAAACGAGTCTCTGACGCATACGCATCCTGCTTGACCGCCTGCGGAGTTAATTCGTAGCCCGTGATCTGACCACTCAGACTCAAGTCCCCTCCTTCTTTCAAAAACTTCAGACGGGTCTGAGTAACATAAGCATCTTTCAGCTTTTCTGTAAAAACCTGAGAAAGGGGAGAATAAACCAGAGGCGCCTGATTGGGAAACTCAGCAATGGTGATTGTTTTCACTTTCGTATAATCAATGGAAGCCCCATTAAATTTATAGGATACCGTACAAGATATCACGCTGCAAAGAAACAGAATGCCACCTGCCAAGCCGAATGTCCGGTATTTTGATCTATTCCAACCCATATTCCTTTATCTTTCTATATAACGTTCGTTCTGATATCTTCAGATCCGACGCAGCTTTATTGCGTTTACCGTGATGACGATCAAGAGCTTTTTTAATCATCTCTTTTTCTACTTCTTCCAGCGAGAGTGTCTCTTCAACATATTCAGCAGCCTCTTTCAGATCATTTTTCATAGGAGTGTTTTGGTGCAAAGAAGGATACTTCTGTACCACCGGCACACTACGCAAATCCTCAAAGCTACTGACCGGAGATACTTCCGCCGATTCAACAGTTCCTCCATTCATGAGTCCATTCACCAACGCCTTCAGATCATTTACATCTTTTCTCATATCAAACAATACCTGATATAAGATCTCGCGCTCACTGCCAAAGACTTTGCCTCCATCACCCTGCCGACCCATGAATGCAGGCAAATGTTCTGAGGAATCTGCCGGCAAATACATCTTTAACATATCGGCTGTCACCTCCCGGGCCTCTTCAATGATTGAGATCTGTTCGGTAATATTCTTGAGTTGACGTATATTTCCCGGCCAGCGGTAGGATACTAACAAGGATTTGGCATCGTCTGACAATTGCATGGCAGGCATCCTGTATTTTTCCGCAAAATCGCTCGCAAACTTTCTGAACAACAGAGCCGCATCACTTCCACGTTCGCGCAAGGCAGGAACGTGGATAGGTACCGTATTCAAACGATAATACAAATCTTCACGAAACCGTCCGGTAGAAACAGCCTCATTCATGACCATATTGGTCGCTGCCACTATCCGTACATTCGTTTTTAGCACCTTTGAGGAACCCACTTTGATAAACTCTCCGGTCTCGAGTACGCGAAGCAAGCGAGCCTGAGTAGACAATGGCAACTCTCCAACCTCATCCAGGAAAATGGTTCCTCCATCAGCCACTTCAAAGTATCCTTTCCTGTCATTTAAAGCACCGGTAAAAGATCCCTTCTCATGACCAAACAGTTCGGAATCAATGGTACCTTCAGGAATGGCTCCACAGTTGACAGCAATATAGGGGCCATGTTTCCTGTAACTGAACTGATGAATAATCTGAGGAAAAAACTCCTTTCCCACACCGCTCTCTCCGGTAATCAGGACAGAAAGATCAGTAGATGCAACCTGTAAGGCTATATCGATCGCTCTATTCAGTCCGGGAGCAGTGCCTATAATACCAAAGCGTTGTTTTATCTGTTGAATATCCGGTTTTGCCATGATTCTTCCTTTTTTCTTACTTCCTTATATACGATCTCTATCATCCTCACCTGTCAGGTTCAGATCATCTGAACCGCCCCCCCTGTCATAATACTGTTTACGTAACGGATTCTTGTGATTTTGATAATATTGTTCCCTGTTTGCAACAACATCAACAGCCATATACAATGCCTGACGGAAAGAGTCTTCCGAAGCAATTCCCTGACCGGCTATATCGTATGCCGTACCATGCGCCGGAGAAGTGCGTACAAATGGCAATCCCGCCGTAAAATTCACACCACTTTCCATGGATAGCGCTTTAAAAGGAGCCAAGCCCTGATCATGATACATGGCCAGCACACCATCAAATTTCTTGTAATTACCTGAGCCAAAGAAACCATCTGCCGGATAAGGACCAAAAACCAACAACCCCTTCTCTTTGGCTGCCTGAAGAGCCGGGATAATCATCAAACGTTCTTCATCTCCGATAAGTCCGCCGTCGCTCGCATGAGGGTTCAGAGCCAAGACAGCAATTCGGGGACGAATAATGGCATAGTCATACCGGAGACTTTGATTAAACAACTGAATTTTCTCCAGTATTTTTTCGACTGTCAGAGAGGAAGAAATCTGTGATACAGGCACATGACCGGTTACCAATGCCACACGAAGTCCTTCGCTGCAAAGAATCATCAAAGCTTTCTGTCCTTTCGCAGCAGCCGACTGTTGCAGATATTCGGTATGTCCCGGAAAATCAAAGTCTTTTGATTGAATGTTATTCTTGTTTATTGGAGCTGTCACCAACGCATCAATCTGTCGGTTACGTATATCTTCCATCACCCGTTCAAGTGCTTTAAAAGCTGCCTTACCAGCTTCGGGTGTGGATTTTGAGAATTCTACTTTCAAATCTTCAGGCACACAATCGATAATATTCAATCGGCGGGGCAATGCCTCTGCCGGATTATTGATCAGATTAAAAGTGACTCCTTCAATTTCCAATAACTTTTTATAATACGAAGCAATCTTCATAGATCCATACAATATCGGTGTACAGATACTCTGAAGATGAGGTTCTTCCATTGCTTTCAGGATCACTTCATACCCTATACCGTTAAAGTCACCATGTGTAATGGCAATTCTTGCTTTTCTTTCTTCCATTTTTTGAATCAAAGGTTATTTTATTTCACGCTATCCTGTACGATCACCTCAGCCATATTCTCTATTGCTTCTGGTTCTTCTTTGACAGGCATTTTAACCGTATATAATGCAGACTCCAATATCCGCATCAAATTTCTCTTCTTTCCATTCGGCTCATAGACAAAAGCCTCCACCGTAACCACCCGGTTATTCAATTCATCGATCTGAGTATGACTAACAAACGGGCCACCCATATTATCACCGACCACTTCCCACAGTCCACGAAGCTCCATACAATACTTGCCGTCCACAGTTACCACCGAGGAATCGGGTATCCATGCCTGCTGGGTACCCATAAAAGACCCCTCCGGACCTCCCGGCATATTCGCTTTCATCACTGAATCTCTTTTGTGGATCAGATAGTCCACTGTAAATGTATTTCTATCTGTGTATGGATAAGCGTAAACGACAATATCCTGCCTTTTTTTCCCTGCTGCATTGGAAGTCCAGAAGAATCCCTCCGATATTTTATACTTTCTCAATGCCGTTGGGATACACATCTGAATATCGAGATGATCTTTAAGACGCTTTGAAACATCCTTATTATATTTCTTTTCGATGTGTCTTTTCGACAGTTCCAGTTCATTATCGACGAACAATTTGACTATGTTCTTCTCATTCATAAGTACGTATTGTTCAAAGCTTGATGCATTTGGAGCATTGATTATCAACACGACTTGTCCGTTTGCCCACATATCCTTTGAATAAGTCATTTTTGCCTTTGTAAACTGATGAGGATCTATATTGGCAATCACAATACTTCGTACCGATTTATAGATGTTCTTAAAACGATCAGGGGGCGTATATGAGAGTCTGAACTGCGGCTCTGATTGCGGCAAACCGGGCACATCAGAATTTAATATTTCAAACAGAGTACGTCCGGCCGGAGCATTCCACTGAGCTTTATCCATGACAACCAATAACTCAAAAGGAACTCCTGTCGCACGTGGCAACAAAGGATTTGCACTATCCTTGCAAGAGAATAACATTGCAATAGAAAGCACAGAAAGCAATAAGCAAGTGATCTTTTTCATTGTTCTTCTATTTTTGGTTTAGTTTTTCAGTCGAAAGCATACCACAAGCAGCAAATATATCTTCACCACGAGAGGAACGGATGGTACTGATAATACCCCCACCGGTCAACGCATCGCGAAAATTAATCATTGTCAACTCATCAGAACATTCCAGTTCGACGCCGGGTATCGCATGATAACGGATCAGGTTGACCCGACACAACAGCCCTTTGAGCAACAGTTTTAAGACTTTTGCATGTTGAGGAGTATCATTTACTCCTTTCAACATAATATATTCAAAAGAGACACGACGTTGATGACTAAAGTCGTATTTTCGTATCTCCTCCAATACCTGCACAAGCGGATAGGCCTTTTCAACCGGCATCAGGGCAAGCCTTTCGGCAGATTTGGCATTATGCAGACTGATTGCCACATGACAATCACTCTCGGCAAGCAGACGTTTCAGGCCCGGAAGCAGTCCGATCGTAGATACGGTAATTCGCTTCGGACTCCACGCATATCCATACGAAGCAGTCATGATCTCAATAGCCTTCAACACCTCATCGATATTGTCCATCGGTTCACCCATACCCATAAACACAACGTTCGACAACAGAGATGCCTCGTTGATTGATTGCATCTGATTGATGATCTCACAGGCGGAAAGATTTCCCTTGAATCCTTGCTTGCCGGTCATACAAAAGAGACAACCCATCTTACATCCTACTTGCGAAGAGACACAAAGCGTATGACGATCCTCATCCGGAATATACACAGACTCAATCGCTCCTTTTTCTCCGACATTGAAAAGATATTTGACCGTTCCATCCTTTGAATAATGCGCATCCGATGGTTTAACAGCACCTACTACATATTTTTCATTGAGCAGCAGACGATGTTTGACAGAGAGATTACTCATCTCGTCAATAGAGGTTACCTTTTTCTTATAAAGCCAATCGGCTATTTGCTTCGCGGAAAAGGCCGGCATATCCAGTTCTTTTACAATTAACTGAATCTCTGTCAGCGTCTTACCCAATAAAGTATCTTTTCCCATTTCTTTTTCGTTTTAATCTCTTCATTCCTAATCGAAGCTTGTGTGCAAAAGTAACAAAAAGAACTTGAAATACGCCATTTTGTCCGATTAATATTCTCATGCCCTTATTCAAGAGAGTGTAATTGTGTACTCTCTTTTTTCAATCCGGCAAGGTAAAATGCAACCGCCTTATGAATCTCAGATCCTCTTATGAATAGAGGAAAGCTCTATTTTCTATCCAAAAGATGCATGAAAAATAAAAAAAATATTTTACTTTGCACAACCGAATGATCTTCCTGACAAAAGTCCATGGTAAGGGATAGATAACCAAACTCTCTTCTCCTAAAGAACCCCGGTCGGCAGATTCAAAGATCGTTTTATATTTTACTAAGAATGAATTTATTGCTATACAATTTTAAATGAATAATACAGAGCAACTATGAAAATTACATGCATTGGTGCCGGATATGTTGGCGGACCAACAATGGCTGTTATTGCAGCGAAATGTCCGGATATCGAAGTAACCATTGTGGATATCAATCCCAAACGGATTGCAGAATGGAATGACGAAGATTTGAGCAAATTACCGGTGTATGAGCCGGGGCTTGCGGAGGTCGTCAAAGAGGCACGTAACCGAAACTTATTTTTCTCTACCGATGTAAACAAAGGTATCCGCAACGCGGATATTATCTTTATCTCGGTCAACACACCGACCAAGACGTATGGTATTGGCAAAAACATGGCAGCTGATCTGAAGTTCGTCGAACTTTGCGCACGTCAGATTGCCAACAATGCCGAAGGCAATAAGATTGTCGTGGAAAAATCAACCTTGCCGGTACGCACCGCTGAGTCAATCAAGACCATCCTGAGCAACAACTCGAACGGATTGAAGTTTCAGGTGCTTTCCAATCCGGAGTTCCTTGCCGAAGGTACCGCTATCCAGGATCTTTTCAATCCGGACAGGGTGCTGATTGGTGGCGATATGACTCCCGAGGGATTGGAAGCGATTGAAACGCTGACAGCTGTCTATGCGCGTTGGGTGCCTCGTGAAAGGATTTTGCAAACGAATGTTTGGAGTAGCGAGCTCTCCAAACTGACAGCGAATGCTTTTCTGGCACAACGTATCTCCAGCATCAACTCGATCTCTGCTTTATGCGAACGCACCGGAGCCGATGTGGATGAAATTGCCCGTGCAATCGGGGCAGACAGCCGTATTGGCCATAAGTTTCTGAAAGCGTCCGTCGGTTATGGCGGAAGCTGTTTCCAGAAAGACCTCCTGAACCTGGTCTATCTGTGCCGTCATTTCAATCTACCGGAAGTGGCCGATTACTGGGAACAGGTAATTAAGATGAATGATTATCAGAAACGCCGTTTCTCTCAGCAGATCATCGACTCTTTGTTCAATACCGTTTCAGGCAAGAAGATTGCCTTTCTGGGATGGGCATTCAAAAAAGATACGAACGATACCCGCGAGTCTGCCGCGATCTATGTAGCGGATGATTTGATGCAAGACCGCGCACAGATCCATATCTACGACCCGAAAGTATCTGCCGAACGTGTCTATGAGGATCTTGAATATCTTCAGTCACATCGTCGCAACAGTGGTGGCTGTGAGTGCATGGGCGAACCACTCAGTAAAGAAGAGATACATTCGCTGGTAACCGTACATACAGAACCGTATGAAACATTAAAAGATGCACATGCGATCGCAGTGCTTACGGAGTGGGATGAATTTTGCACGTATGACTGGAATAAAATCTATCAGGATATGTACAAACCGGCCTTTGTCTTTGACGGAAGAAACATTCTGAATGCAAAACAACTGAGGGGAATCGGATTTGAAGTGAAGCGAATCGGAAAGTAATCACATTATAATCATCACAGAAGGAATGAAGAGATTATTATTTGGCTGTATCATTACCGTGCTACAGCCTTTATCCCAACTCTATTCCATTGAATCAACACAGTGGAATCCACAGACCACAGACTGGAACCGCAAACTCAAGATAGGAGATTGGGGGATCGATCGCCCCGGTTTCCCGCAAGGGTTATACATTCATGGGATTACAGTAAAAGAGGGGAAAAAGGTAAATAATCCTGTGATATACGACAATGATGTTTACGACGATGTCATCGATGATGAGTGGATGTTTGCAATGGCCAGTCTGAAGAAAATGAGACTGGTCGCGCAGATACTCACACCGTTGTATGCCGAAAAATGGAAATTCTATTGGGGTGATGAATGGATAAAAACAGCCGATGAGGCAATGGAGAATGCTCGAAAAGGTGGCATTGACATGAAACGCATCCCTCCTATAACGATAGGAACAGAAGCCCCTAATGAAAAGGCCGGAGAAGGAAAGGAATCGAAAGGAGCTCATTTATACGTCAAACTGATCAATGACTATTATAAAAAGAATCCTGGTCTACCGGTCATTATCAATATGGGCGGTCAATGTGCTACGTTAGCATCTGCTTGGTGTATTGACAATAGCATAGCGCAGAAATGCATTGTCTACTACACTGATTTAGGCAACTATAATGGTGATTACAGATGGGCCTCGGAATTAGTAGCTAAACACTTCCGGATCGTAAACTTCGGACCTCCGGGTGCTTGGTGGAAGAGCAAACTGTACCAAAATCAGTGGAACGTATTTCCTCGTCCAGACTATCCGGAAGCTGATCAAAACGATGTAAACAGTGGGGAATGGAAGCTATTTACCCAAACAGGGAATTATCTGCTGCAATATATCGTGAAGGACTTTTTCAAAAACCGGAAAGAGATCTGCCTGAAAGGGTGGAAAGCAGATGGCTATTGTGATGGAACCTTCATTCATGCCTGGTTACCGGGTATCTTCTCAGGAGCAGAGATCCAAACCGTACGCGGGGGGCAGGTTTTGCAAATAACTCAATTTGACGAAGAAAACGAGAAACGGGTCAAGCGATTTACGATGGATATTTTGCTCAACGTTAAAGCGTATCCCCGTACTAAAACAGAATATTAACTCTCTTCACTTTGTCCGAAAAAAACAGGTTCAGCAACTATCAATGATTTGCTGATACTGTTAGAACGGATAACCAATCGCCAGATGAAGTCCAAGTCCGTCTTTGAATCGGGGCACATTGTAATAACCGGACTTTGTCGTCTCGTACGGCAAGTGCAGTGCAACTCCCAAATCAAATCGCAGCACCAGAAAAGTAAGGTCATACCTCAAGCCACATCCGGTGCCCAGGGCAATCTGATCAGCCAGGCTCTTCAGTTTGAACTGACCGAGCGGACGATCCGCATCATGCTTTAAGAGCCAGTTGTTTCCTGCATCCACAAAGAGAGCACCTTTCAGATTACCTACCAGTCCGAAACGATATTCCACATTGGCTTCCAGTTTGATGTCGCCGGTCTGATCCAGATAGGAATACCGGTTGCCGGTATTAGGCACCGTTCCCCCCGGTCCAATCGATCGGATGGTAAACGCACGGATACTGTTTGCTCCACCCACATAAAACTGTTCGGCGAAAGGAGCCACACCATCTTTGCCATAAGCATAGATCACCCCCGCACCCAACCGCATGGCCAGACTCTGTTTTTTGTCTATCCGCAGGTTATAGCGCACCTCCGATGTGAGTTTTAAGAATTGGGCATACGGTATATTAAACAACTCTTTCCGGCTGGTAAAAGGTTCCCCTTTCAACATATAAAGCGAAGAAAGAATCACGCCCGCCGTCGAAGCAGAAGTCTGCCACCAGAACGTGTTTCCGACTCTGCGGGTAGATGAGTTATCATAGGTGTAGGTATATCCCATCTTGGGCACAAACTGATTCTTGAAACTCAAAGCCAGTGCCGGATTGGCGGTCAGAATGGAATCAAACTGATTGGATACATAGCTGAGGTAGTTGTAAGAAAGATCAAAAGGAACCAGCGTATGTTTGCTCGACCGCGTCGTCTTGAAGTCGTACGTCGTGCTTCCTCCAAACGAAAAGAGCTGAAAGTAACCCGCCCGGCTCAGTCTGTCGCCATACAACTTGACAATCGTTGAGGCTTGGTAATTCCGCTTTTTGTTGTACTGATACGGGAACAAAATCTGAGGGAATGTCAAAGAGATCGCAGTTCCAATCTCATACGAATGGATCGCCGAACGTCCCTGTCCTGCCCAGTTACCGGTCTGCCACTCATAAGAGCCGCGTACAGTAAAAGAAAACAACTCTCCTCCCCGAAACACGTTTCGCTTTGTCAAACTGAAAAGAGCTCCCGGTCCGATCTGATCATTACTCTTGGAAGTAAGGTTCAACTCTATCTTACCATCCAGAGGCAGATCGATTGTGCTAAGCACACGCATATCCAGCGTATCGCATCCAAGCGAGTCAGTGCGGGGTGTAAACTGGATTTCCGACGAACTAAAGATTCCCAATCTGCTCAATGCGGATAAAGTGCGTGAGTTTTTGCGAAGCGTATATTCCTCTCCCGACAGCAGACGGAGCTGACGATTCAATACCGACGGACGCACCTGCAACGGATCATTATACGCGACAGATATCCCTTTATACCTGATCGTGTCATACGACGAATTGGTTTGATAGTCAGACAATACAAATGAGATATCGCCAATATACCAGGGATGACATTGAGAGTAAGAGAGCGAAGGGGTTGGCACCATACGCAGATGGACCGCTCCGGGCGTCAGAAGCGTGTCTGCCTCAAAGATAAGATCTTCAGACTTGGCATAGTAGAATCCGTGGTTTTTCAACAGAGAGGTGATCCGTTGCCGCTCCGCCTCCAGTTTGGCGGCATTAAAAACATCTCCTTTTTTCAACAGAGGAATCTCTTCTGTCAAAGTGAGCGTGGTATCAGTTCGGGCTGATCTCCTGAATAAGAGCGTACGTCTTCTCTCCATTTGTGCTGAATCACGCCGGTATTTGAGGGCTATGATCGAGTCCGCCGCAGGAGATATGCTTCGGTATTCGATCGAATCATAGCGATACGGTTTGTTCATCGTGATCGTATAACTCAACGAAGCCTTTCGGGGATTTTTCTTATCCGGATGTTCTTGAAAAGAGGCAGTTCCACTAAAGAAACCATTTTCACGGAGGATATTATTGACCACTTTGACGCGCAATTCCGGATTGACCGTAGAGATCAATACCGGACGTGCAGCCATGTGATTGAAGATCCATCGTCCGGGACCATGCGTATAGCGTTCAAAACGGTTGTATATCCAGAGTCCGACAGGCAACGGGATGCGCGTCGTTGAGCTCCCAAACAGCGCGTTATTGGGTGCACAAGCCAAAGCCGCTTCAATCTCAACGAGGGCTGCTTCTGCTTCCCTGCTTTTATCACTATTCAGCACAATCTGTTTCTTTATACCGGTATAGAGCACCTCACCTTCCGGCAGATGCCGGGTTACGGAGCAACCCGACAGCAGCAGCAGCGTGCTGACAAGCAAGCACCCCCAGAGGCAGAGAAGCGACCGCTGGTTTGTCCCGTAAAGGGCTATCCTGTCTATTCTTCTTCCCATCTTCCTATTTCTTGAACTTAAATAACTCAAGCAGATTGCTCATCCGCTTTTGCAACACCAGACCGGTACCCATCTGTATAACCTCTCCCTCCAGCAGACTCTCGTATGTTTTGTCATAGAAGAGGCGAACAAAGCGCGTTCCTGAAAGATCAAGCCTGTATTCAACAGATATATTGTCAATGAACGACTCCTCGTTTTGAGCCGTTTGCGCACGCTGTCCCGTCGTTACTTTTCCACCAATCACAAAGCGTATCCGGTTGTTGTAAAACTTCTGCGCAAAACTAAATGAATAGTCTGTACGCGTCTGAGTACCTTCCGACTGATAGTTTTCCACCCCTATATTAAACTCCGTATTCTTCAATCCGCTGCCCACCAGTCCCACAATCTCATTTTGCAGGAAGTTACTCAGGGCACTCGTCATATTGACACTGCTTGATGAAGAAGAGGAGGCTGACCGATACGAGTTTGACACCAGCACATTCAGTGCTTGCAGACTCCGTTCTTCGGCAGTCATGGCTGACAACTCATTCTGTATCGTCATATCTTCCGGAGCAGACAAGTCAAAAGTGAGACCCAGGTTGTTCAATTTGTTTTTAATACCAATCAGTACATCAAAGTGAACCGTACGGGCGGTCTGGCCTTCCGGAATCACAGAAGTATTCACCTTATTGATCGCGTTCAGATTCATCGTAGGATCATCGATGGGACCATTCCACTCCATATAACTTCCATCCTGAATGGCAAAGACTTTGGAGGGAATGACCGAATAGGCATACTTGACCGATCCACCGGTAAGTGTATAACGTCCATTCAGAAACATATCCCCTGTCGGCGTATATTGATACGTAAGATTACCACCGCCAATCAGTTCGATGTAACTCTCATTCTGGTCCGACATATCCACATTGACCCGTACAGCCGGATCCAGCCGCACATTGATCAACATATCCATGCCACCTATTGTCACCATTTTCGGCGGTTCGACCTTCCGAGTCGTATCCGAAAAAGAGACAAAGTTTACCAACCCATCCAACCGGTCGTCGGCAGTCAGTCGCGAATCTTTCATCAGGTAAGTGATATCCGAGGTGCCCAGCATACGGACATTTCCACGCATCTTCAGGGCTTGAAGCGAACCTCTTATTTTGGTATCAACATCTATAAACGCCTTGCCGTAAATCATCGACTCCTTGCGTTGTTTGGAATTCATCAACTGATAGTTGGTTGCTTTCAAATCAATTGAAGCAGTCATCTCATTCAGGTCAACCACTCCATCCACAACCAATGGGTTTTTACCTGAAGCATAGACATTGTATTTATAAAACACCAGTCTGTTGTCCTTGATAAAGACCTCCTTGTTCTCAAAAGTAAACCGTGAATCAGCAGAAGGAATAAACACTTTTGCAGTATCAAGCCTCATCGAACCCTCTATCAGCGGTTTGGCTACTGTGCCCTGCACGGTAAACTGTCCGTTGAAAGCGCCGGAAAGCAGGGCTGCACGGTCCGGGATAAACAGATTAGCGGGCCACAAAGGACATTTATGAATGGTCAGCGTACCCTTGATACTATCAGACTTCCCCTGCTTCTGATACAAAGCATGGGCCTGAAGCACCCTGATCGTATCCAGTTGCAAAGCAGCCGTGAGACTGTGCGACTGGTTTGCACCCGGCAGATACGCCACCGTACTCCTGATATTTCCAACCCGATGTTTCTCATACACAAACGATCGGACACCCGCTTCAGCATTCACAGAGAAGCTGCTGTCCGAAACAGCATAAAAGACATCCGCATCAATCAGTCCGCCCATACTTGGCAGAAGCGGGGAAAGTCCGGTGATGGGCGACAGTGGCAGACTGTGGACATACAACTGTAGCTTGTCGTGCAGCAAGGTATCATTCAATGAATGGAAAGAGGCTTCCGAACCATTGTCACCGTTCATCGTCACATTCGCACGAATCTTCTTATCAAACAGATTGACACGCATCATCTGATCCTTGTTCAACGTATATCGGGTAAAGGCTATAATCGGATTATTGTCCAGGCGAATATCCAGCAAAGAATCAAGTTTGGTCGCATGAAGCTGCCATTGCATCCCCTTCTCCCCTTGTCCGTTCATATAGAGCATCCCCAGACTCATCGAGCGATCGCCCAACGCGGCATTCACACGGCCTGAAAAACGGAAACGGGGATCACCATATCTCTTATTCGCACCCAAGGAGAGATTCAGTAAAGAATCCTGACTCAGAGTCAACCGCACAGAATCCACCGAGATGGTATCTATTTGCAGACCGAGCAAAGCACCGCTTCCCGAAAGCCCTTTTTCAGGAGAAAGGTCCAGTTTGGTATTCAGTGAGGAGAAAGAGATCTTCTCTCTCTTCAGGAAATTATTCAGCGGATTATCGCTGCCCGCCTGAAAAGTAAGATGAGCTTCGGGAAGCACTTTTTTCAGCATCTCGAGATGAAGTGTCCGCTGTTTAACCTGACGAGTCACCTCGTTGGTCAGTTTGGCGAACAGGAGCATCAGCGCTTGCGGATCTTTATTAGCCGATGCTTTCAAGTGCAGGTCACCGGCCTCCACAGAGAGATCCGTGAGTTGCTCATTAGAGGCACCATTCAGACGGATCGTCTTCAACGTATCCCTCTTGCCGTCGGTCACGAAGCGCCCCTTGCTCAGTTCCACGCCCAACACGTGACTTTTCTTCAAGTCAGAAGTTCCGTTCAGATTCAGATGAAAGGAAGCGGTGGTTTGTGGTGTTGCCCATTCAAAATAGTGCAGGTCAAGGTTGCGCACCTGCAAAGCCAGTTGAGCTGTAGCCTTTTTACGGGTAAGCGTACCCGCCAGCTGCGCAGTCAGATTCAAAGGCTTCAGCGAACTTTCCACCTGAAGCGTACCCTTATTTGCCGCATAGTTGCCTCGCACGGTAATTCCGGAATAATCTTTCCCTTCAAAGCGGAAAGCATTCAGATAAGCTTCCAGCATCCATGTTGTTTTCCTGTTATACGGATCGGTGCCCAGCATCTCCATGCTTACATCAGTAGTCACCCTGCCCACCGAATCATAGGGGAAGAAATCCTGCAAAGGAAAATCAATCATGGTCAGTTTCGCTTTGCCACTCTGCTGCGAAAAATTGCCGGAAGCCGTCAGCAACACATCCCCCTTCCCTTCGCTAAACCGAAGATCCGTCTCAAAAGCAGCACCTTTCACAGACGCCATTCCATCCAAACGGAGGTCGTTGGGCAAACGGTAACGGCTCTTTTTACCATTATCCAACAGCACTTTCACAAACGACAGATCACCACTCCTTATATCCCAGTCCAGATCTGCCCTGCGGCGGAGCGAATCAGAAGGATGGGTCATCGTAGCAGATGCAACCAGGTGAAAAGCTCCGGGCAGCGAAACCGTCATTTCGTCCAGTGTGATCTTCTCCCCTGTTCCGGACAATGAAAACCGCATGTCGCACGGATCTTTCGGAAAACTATGTGTGAGCATACTATCTTTCCTTCCCAGCAGGCAAAAGAAATCTTCCCTGCGAAGTGTGACGTCCAAGTTGAGAGTGACAGAATCGTTGAGTTTACGAACAAACAGTTCCAGAGGTACCGAGCCATCCAATGCAAGAGAGGAGTAAGGAGTATGCAACGACAGTTCATCGACCTGTAACAGTTTGGAGCTAAGCATAAAGCGGGTTTTCAGCGACGAGAGTTCGAAGCCGCATTGCTCTTTAAAGGAAAACGAGGAGACCTTAGCGCGCATCTTTTCCGCATCATAAAGGATCGAGTCCACCTTCAATTGAATCTCTGTCAACCGAAGATGCGAAAGATCGATCCCTTGAGCGGCTTGCGGCACAGAGTCCTGATCATAAGAAAATGTCGCTACCTTGCCTTTTATGGATTCCACCTGATAGCTTTTATCAAACAGATCGGCACATCCGTTTTTCAGTTCGAAGTCACCGGCAAGAAGTTGCAGACGCATACTATCATCGGGCATCGCAAGATTCAAAGCCACATCGTTCACTTTCAAGTTGCGTAGGTTTACTTTCCAACGCACCTGCGTGGTATCTTTCTTTTGAACGGTATCCTGCCGTACCATCACGCTGATCGCCGAGTGGTTCAGACGCACACGATCCAGCGTTACCACCTGACTCTTCAGATCAGCCTCGTCTATGGAAAGTTGCAGAAGATCCATCGCGCCATCCACTTTAATCCCATCAATCAACGTACCGGTATGCACCCTAGCTTTTTGCAGACTAACAATACCTACCTGAACTTTTCCTCTAAACAGTGGAAACAGTTCCACATTTGCCGCAAACTTATCAAAAGCCGCGATGGTATCACCGGGCAGCGTGGCAGGATCAATCAGGGAAGCATTTTTAGCAGTCAGTCGGATGGGAAAAGCGAGACGCACCTGTTCGACGGAGAGTTTCATCCCGGTGGTAGTTGTAACATAATCAGTAAGAAGTGTGACCGCTTTTTGCTGCACGAAAGGTATATAAAGAAGTATCCCTGCCAACAGCAACAAAGTTACCGGCAGCAGAATGAGTATCCCCACTCCTTTATATATCTTCTTCATCGTCAAAGTCCACGCCATCTCTACTCAGCCTTTGGTTGTACCTACAAAAATAAATAAAATGCGGAGATGTACGGGTTATTTTGGGATAAATGAGCGGGAACAGATGTAATGTGGGATGAAAAGAGAGGTTACCCTCTTTTGACATACCAATTAGAATTTACACTTTAGCTTAAGTCCATTCCAAAATCATTTTCTGCAATAGGTTTTCCAGTATATGTTTTTGTTGAAATCTCAAATCTAGTTTGTTCAGATATTTTATCAATGACTAATTCAGATGGTAATTCATCTAAGAAATATACAGTTGATTTTTTTTCTGAATCTGTATCATCTTGTTGTTCTATAATTTGAGATGAATAAACACCTTCACATTCTGAATTTATTTGTTGAATTCTTGATTGACTATAATCCTGAATTTTAGTAATAATTCTAGTCACGTACAATTCATCTTTTGCTCTAGTTAGTGCTACATAAAGCACACGACGTTCTTCTTCGACTGCATCTTCTCCTTCATCTATCGACCTTGTGCTTGGATATGCGCCAACGGAAACGTTTATGACATAACACACCTTAGCTTCCAGCCCTTTTGCCGAATGAATAGTAGAAATTGTAACTGCCTCTTTTGAGTCTGAACCGAAAGCACTAGCCTCATTCAATTGTGGATCTAATACATATTCGGCAATAAACTCGCTAATCGAACCATGCTTTTCTGCTAGCTGCATTAGTACTTGAAAATCTGGTTTTCTCTTCTTTTCCCATTCGCCTTTATAATTAATAGCTAACCGAGATTCCATAATGGCTAATGCTATGCGTATGGCATCTGAGGGTTTATTATTAAGTCCTTTTATTGCAGATAACGTATCTACTAAACCTTGGTCTTTTAAATTTTTCTTTTTCAATAATACGAGACATTCATCAATGTCAGATAATTCTAAAAGCTCTGTTATTAAATTTGAGGCTGTTACATCTCCAATTTTTTCCCACAATTGTAAATATCTCATCCAAGCAATCTCATCATAAATGTTTGCTATAATTCTCAGTGCAGATGCAACATCCCTAATGTGGGCAGATGCCATAAGTCCTACACCACCAAATACAACATAAGGAATCTTTTTCTCTAATAAAGAACGTTCAATTGACCTACCAGCATAGACAGACCTAACTAAAACAAGATGATTATTATATTCTAATCCATCCTTTGTGAAATTATCTAATATATCGCAAGCTACCCAATCTGCTTCTCTCCATTCATTTTCAAAATTCATTATAACAGGCAATTCACCTGATCCTCTTGTTGCATTAAGTTTCTTATTGTAACATAATGGGGATTGTTTTAGAAGCCAATTTGATAAATCTAGTATCTCTTGAGTTGAACGATAATTGTCTTCCAAACGATATATTTCTGAATCAGGAACCCTTTCGTTAAATTTATGAACGTTTGTAAAATCAGCACCTCTAAATGCATATATCGATTGAGCATCGTCACCTACACAAAATAAGCAACACTTTTCCTGAAAGGAGCTTAGAAGTTCCCACTGCAGAGGGTTGGTGTCCTGCATTTCATCTACTAATATATGGTCATATTGAGATGTAATATAATCCCTAGCTTCCTTATTGTTTTTTAATCCAATTGCAACCACATTTAAAATATCATCATAATCAAGGTATTTCCTTTCTCTTTTTTTTGATTCATAGGTTGAAAAGACAGAAACCAGATAAGGCTTTATTTTCTCGATTTCCTTATCTGCTTTACCATCTTTTGAATTGTTCAAGCATTTAAATCTAACTGTTTCTGTAATATTCTTGCGAGTATTTCTTGCAAAAGAGTATAAATCCAATAGTGTCTTTGCGTTTAATCTTGTTTCATCAATAACCTTTGGATTTCTGCCACATATAAGTTTAAATACCCCTAATTGGTCATCTCTGTCAATGACAGTGTAATCACTTACCTTAAAAACCTTTGGATTAGTTTTTATTATATTCATACACCATGCGTGAAAAGTAGACCCATTCAACTGCTTTGCATCTTTACTTTCACGAAACATCGAGTTTACACGCTCTACAATTTCACTTGCTGATTTTCGTGTAAATGATAGTATTTGAATCCTTTTACCTTGGACTCCATTTGCAATCAGATAAGCTGCACGACTTATAATAGTATGAGTTTTTCCAGTACCTGCTCCTGCAAGCACAAGTAAATGTTTTCCATTATATTCAACAGCTTTCCGTTGACTGGGATTCAGATTTTCAATATTCATTCAAATTAGGATTAGAAGTATTGCTGTCCGATAAAAGTATTTTAAATTAGAATGGGCTACCTCTCCCATTTCCTTACATTCCACCCCGTCTGGACAAAGCTGTTTAATGAGTTCTTCTATTTTATTCATTTTTTGGGAGCTTCTTGGTTGATTGTTCTAATTTCTTTTCGTCGGTTGCTACACGGCGTTCCATCTTTTTAATATCTTCAGCAGGTGGCAATTCTTCGGGTTTTATACCTCGTTTGCCTAACATTTCGCGCACGGTTATATTGTTTTGTACATGCTCGGTGGTTATGGACGACTCGCCCTGCAAGTCTTTTTCGTTCACATTGTAGTTGGTCATTTCGGTTGCCAAGTTCTTTGCGGCTATGGTAAGCGTTGGCAAAAAGTCGGCAAGCGGACGGGTAGATTTAACGCCGAGTCGGTGTTTCATATACTCGGTGGTGTATCCGCCAAACAAAGCGGTGTCGCCTTTCGAACGGATACGTCCAAAACCTCTATCGTCAACGCCTCTTTCGTAAATATTTTGTGAGAGTTGTTTTTCGGCAGCCCGCAACTTATCGCGGGTTTCCATTCGGGATTTCAGGTTTATACGTTCTTCAATAAGTTCAATTTTTCGGGTTTGAATGGCAAAATAGCTCTGAGCAAAGGCAATTTCTTCTTTTTTAGGGTCGCCATTTTGAGCTATCAAGTAGCAAGCAAAACGAGTAAGCATGTAATCTTCTACTTCACGCTTACCACCTTTCCCTATCTCGATCATTTTCGTGACCTCACGAAAATGATCATCCACATTGACACCCTGCGTTTTGCACGATTCGACAGCACGGTTTATGGCTACAACAAAGTTTTCCCAACGTGCATAGCCTAAGATTGTCTGCAATTCTCTTGCAAACCAAATTTCGACCTGTTCTTTATGTTCGTTCTCGATGTAATGGGCAATGGAGTCGAATGTCGTTTTATATTGGCTTATTTTTAGTTTTTCCATCATTCCGGTTATTTGTATCTTTTTGCTTTGTTATCCTACAGTTCGGTAAATATTCAGTTAAGTTATTATTAATCAATGATTCAGAGAAGACAGTTTAATATAAAAAACTGGTTAATTAACTGAATTTCATCAACTTCATGGTTATCGAGACGATAAATTACTATGAGAAGATCAAGTATACTTAACCAACATAGAAGTGTCTGCAACAATGTCGTAGATGAGTTCACAGCGAAATTAAACAAAAGTTTCAAATCATTCATCATAGAGTCACTGTTACTATATAGGGTTATACCAAGAAAAATAAATATTCTTCAAATGGGCCGGTATTCGGACTCCATTGAGCAACGTTTACGGCAGGTCTTTGCCAGGGACTTTGAAGGACGGGTATCTGTTTGCACTCGATGGAATCAAAGAGAATATTCATCCTGTTATTCAATACATTGTCGCTGATGCCTTTTTCTCTAAGAAAACTCTATTTCTCAACCGATACTACAATGTAAGCCAAAGAACTTATCAAGTTTGCCGCTATTGCCGCATAACTCTAATTAATAATTATCAAGTATTGCCCCTTTACCTTTTACCCTCTTTTTGTATACACTTTACTTGTAGCTCGACCTATCGTAGTAATGCCAGTCTCCGTATTCGCTCTAAACTCAATAAGTTCTCTGGAAGCCGCCGGTTTAGACAATCCTGTCAGTGCCACATAATCATCCAATCGCATGAACGGATGAGCAGGATCATTCAGAAAATCGAGTGCCAACTGTAGTCGCTCTTCTTTCGTATAAGACGAACGGCAAAGTTCGCGCACTCCACCACGTACCAAACGGCAATGTGAATCAGTTTTACTGATCAATGCTTTGTTTGCTCTATAATTGATACCGGTCACTTGCAAACTGGTGGCATTATGTTTTGGTTCATCGCCGTTGATGGTATCCATCTCCTTGTCTTCACGGACACTTATTGATGCCTTGAATATACCGAGACCATCGACCGAAACACTATAGCCGTCTGCCATTGCTTTTGCCATTTCATCTTTCAGTGATTGAAGCACATGTGCCACTGTACCTTCACTCAATCCCGAACCGGGTTGAGCAATACGGGTTATTAGCTCTTTGGGACTAAGAGTACCACTGGTCTGTAGCCGATAAAAGCACTTGGTTTCACCTGTGCCTTGAAAGTCGGGCATTTCTTGTTTGATATATTTTGCCATCTTGTAGGAATAAATGTTTTCTTTGTTAGGATGTAAAGATACTCATTTCCGGACATATTTCCTATTTCAAAGCCTGAAATAATCATATCAGTGCCTGAAATAATTGTATCAGGCTTTGATACGATTGTATCAGGGCTTGATATAACTTTTGCGTCCTTATTGCTTGACTTTATCTTCTGGTTTGGATTAATTTGCTTCCCTGATCTTTGAACTTTTGTTTCGGGTTGGTTCTTAGGCAACAAACGACATAGTGATAAACGATTATAGCTCATGGTTTTTATAAGAGGAGATTGCGGGTCAAGCCCGCAATGACGGGATGAGGGTCGCTTATAATGAAATGGGGCTGTAATCGTAAAAAAACAGGGGTTTATTAGGTCAAATAGTTAAGGATCAGCTATTTTAGATTGATTTTCCGTGGTAATTTTTTTTTTATTTTTTACTTTCAGAATGGCGGGATACCTTGATTTTAATGCACTAACTCCACCAAGCCATGACCCTCAGTATACTGTAGGGCACTTTGGTCTGTTATGATTTTACTTGCTCGCTCATATATTGCTTACAAAAAAAATTGCTATTGCCCCTTTTTGATACAGTTTTTACATCAATCGCCTCAGGGTTTCACGAAAAAGTAAAATACAATGAAAATAAAATAGCCTTTTAAGCAAGTTCTCTAGTTCCATTTATTCACATTTTTTTCTAACTTTGCAATTCATTCCATATAAAAGATGAAAAACTAATTACTTGAATCTATTGTCATTCTTTAAACGATCAAATAACACGTGGTAAACACAACTAAATATTCCTTTTCCTTTACCGGAGCATCCGCGTTGATTACTGAGACACGGACGATAGCTGAAGCCTATTACAATCTAAAAGACTGGAAATCAGTACAGGCTGATTTGTTTGATAACAACCACTTGAACAAAGTCAAACAAGTCACTTTCAAAAGAGAATTTTCCGAGATCAGGAAAAGGATTGCTTTACTCACACCCGACCAACTTCAATTAATGGTTGAAGGCAGCTATGAGGAGACAAAGTGGATGATTTTACTCTCCATCGTCAAAACTTATCCTTTTATCTATGAATTTATTGTAGAGATATTGCTCAACAAGTATTTGATCTTTGATAGGATGCTCTTAGACAGTGACTATAAACGATTCGTTGATTCTAAAAGCTTCCAACACCCCGAAATCGAAAAGATAACCGAACTTACCGGTAAAAAAGTCAAACAGGTCGTCTTTAAGATCTTAGAACAGGTTGACCTTCTTTCATCTGCCAAATGCGGCTTTCTCGTGAAGCCCAGTTTAAGCAACCGGGCAGCACAAGTAATCCTTGAAGATGACCCTGCTTACCTTGCAGCATTCCTTTGTTCCAATCAAGAAGTAAAAGCAATCCTTGAAAAATCAAAAGATGTCAACTAGTCTGAAATACAACACGCCCGAGCAGTTCAACAATCTGTATAAGATTCTCTCAAGCCCTCGTTTCCTTAAAAAAGAAGGCTTAGGCGGTGAATTACCTTTTTTTATTCACTCCTTTCCGGTAAATAAACAATCGGAAGTGGAAACTGGTACGGAGTCTTTACTGAAAAGACTGCAAAGCGAAGGTATAGAAATTCTGGAAGTGAACCTGTATCTGTTATGTATGGACATTCTCAAACGGGAAGAGATCTTTGACAAGATTGTAGCACAAGAGCAGTCATGGACGAATAAGCAACGTCTTTTGAGAATCCTCAGTGGTCCGCTTCATATTGACACGGCTATCATTCCGGAAATCCATAGACGATTGGCTGACTCAAACGCGAAGATCCTTTTGCTGACAGGTATCGGTGCTGCATTTCCGTTTGTCCGTTCGCATACGATATTAAACAACCTTCAAACGCTGGTAGGCGACATTCCCCTCGTAATGTTCTTTCCAGGTACTTACAACAACATTTCATTGAATCTTTTCGACCGGATTATTGATAATAACTATTACAGAGCGCATAACCTGAACGAATATAAAATCTGATATGAACCAAAAGGAACTTTATCTGAAAGATATTAACCGCCCCATTGAGGGGGTTATCAAAGCCAACGATGACAGGCATTTATTGTCAGAGTTAGAAGAATATGTGCTGACAAATGAATTGTGCGGCATTTCTAATCGGGATAAAATGCTACCGGGATTGTTTGAGGATTTATCCAAAAGCAGTTTCAACAGTAGCGTCTGGATATCGGGATATTTCGGATCGGGTAAGTCGCACTTACTCAAAATGCTCTCTTTGGTCCTTGAAAATAAAGAGATCAACGGCCTGAGATGTGCCGACATTTTCGCGCAAAAAGCGAAAGAGGATTTTGAATTGGAAGGAAATATCAGACGTGTCGCCAAGATACCCACTAAATCAATCTTGTTTAATATTGCAGCGAAAGCGGATGGCATTACGGGAATGTCATCAACGATCGACCCTGTATTAAACATCTTTCTGAAAGTCTTTAATGAGATGCTGGGCTACGACCCGATCAATCCGGAGATTGCAGAGATAGAGAGGCATCTGGAAAGCATTCATCAATATGATTATTTCAAAGCTGAGTTTCAAAGGCGCTTCCATAAGAGTTGGGAAAAAGGCCGTGAGTCCATCTTTTTGAACCAACATGAGTTAGCCGAGATCTATGCAGAGATCAAATCAATCAGCACCGAGGATGCAAACCGTTACATAGACAATGTCATCAATAATTACAAACTGGATATCGAAGGCTTTAGCGACTTGGTTACACACTATATCCAAGCTCAACAACCGGGCTTCCGGCTTGTCTTTTGCGTGGATGAGGTCGGTCAGTTTATCGCTGAGAATGTGAAGTTGATGCTTAGTTTGCAGACCATCGCCGAGACTCTGGCTACTAAAACACAAGGTCAGTCCTTCCTTATTGTGACTTCTCAAAACGACTTAGGGGCAACTATCGGAGAGTTAGGAGCCAAACAAGCGCACGACTTTTCACGCATTCAGGGGCGGTTTGCTGTCAAAATACCGCTGACCAGTGCCAATGCCGATGAGGTCATTCAGAAACGGTTGTTGCTAAAGAACGAAGAGTCCGCGAAGTTTCTTGCTAATAGTTACAACAAAGAACAGAATACGATCAAGACGATCTTGAAATTCAATGATGAATCGCGTCAATATCAAGTCTATCGGGATGCCGACCATTTTGTAAATACATATCCATTTCTACCGTATCAGTTCGATTTGTTTCAGGCGGCGATCAAGTCGCTCTCAGACCATAACGCATTTATCGGAAGCCAACAGTCCGTCGGCGAACGTTCGATGCTTGGTGTGTTTCAGCAAGTCGCTAAGGTGTACTCCGAAAAAGACGTTACTGAAATTGTCTCTTTTGCTCACATGTATGAGGGTATCAAAGACGTGCTTCAAAGCAACATCCAAAGTGACATTCTTCAGTCTGAACGAAGCATTGATTCCGATCTCGCTAAGGAAGCACTCAAAGCGCTGTTTCTGGTCAAATATGTAAAAGGATTTCATGCTTCAGCAGGCAATCTCGCCATCTTGCTCTTGCCCCACTTCGATATTGATCTGGCGGCATTTCATAAGAAAGTGAAGGAAGCTTTAAACCTCCTGGAGAGTCAGACCTACATACAACGTACTGCCACTGACAGGTATGAATACCTCACAAATCAGGAGAAGGATGTCGAGAATGAAATAAAAAGCACGGAGATTGCGCCCAATGCTCCGAGTGAATTACTAGTGACCATCCTCTTTGATGAGATTATCAGAGATGGAAAAGTAAAGTTAGACACAAACAACCAAGCGTATGAGTTTGGGAAGAAATTAGATGATAATTTGTTGGGGCGTGAAAAAGATTTCTATCTCAATTTCATCACTCCTTTCAATGCAAACTCAATTACATCTTCCAATATCCACATGTTTTCGGTGGGTCGCCCCAACGATTTGATTGTTTTTTTACCGGAAGACAGCAGACTCTTCGATGAATTGAAACTAATCAAGAAAACGGAGAAATACATCCAACTGACCAATTCTCCTTCCATAGATAGTGCCAAACGACAAATCATTCAGGATAAAGCGACGCAAAACGCAGTAAGAAAGGTTGCTATTTTGGCGCAATTAAAAGAGAGCTTAACCGATGCGGCGATGTTTATCAATGGTTCAGAGCTTACCGACATGGGGAGCAAAGATCCCAAGACTAAAATCACACTGGGTTTACAGCAGCTTATCAAGACCATTTACACCAACCTGAAGATGCTCACGACAGATTATAGCGAAGCTCTTTTGGTCAAACTGATGCAAAGTCAGGATGATGTCTTGTTTAAAGATGATCTGCAAGAAGTAGAGATAGAGATACTGAATCGCATTAAACGCAATAAGGCTAATCATGAGCGGACAACGATTAAAGTGCTGCTGGATACTTTCAACGCCCGCCCTTACGGTTGGTATCAGACGGCTGTATTGTGTGTCATCGCCAAACTGTATAAACGAAATAAAATCAGTCTCAAACAGGATTCAAACACGCTTTCCGATCGTAATGTATTGGAGGCTCTACAGCGCAACAATCAGTACAGCACGACCATCATTGAATTGGAAGAAGAGATTCCGGTTACCTCTATCCAAAAGCTGAAAAACTTCTATCAGGAGTATTTCAACGAACCAAATCTGGGCAATGAACCCAAAGAGATAGCACGGCTTTTCAAACAACGGCTGGAGAAAGAAATCACTGACCTGAGCGAGATGTATCATCTTCGCAGTAGATTTACATTTTTAGAGTCGCTGGGCGAACCGATTAATCGCTTGAAATCATTGGCTGAAAAGGAACCTCTCTATTTCTTTACGGCTTTAAATCAGTATCAGGATCCTTTATTGGACGACAAAGAAGAGATACTCGATGCCACCAAGAAGTTTATGAACGGTGCGCAGCGTACCATTTTCGAAAAGGTTCTCTCGTATCTCGAAAGCAACAATGCGAACTTCGATTACATCGGCAGCGACAGTTTGACGGCATTAAGAGCTGTGGCTGCCAGCAAGGCTCCTTACAAAGGTGTGTTGATGCAGGAGGCAAAAACAGCGTTGGATACTATTCAGCTGGAAGTGACCGAAAGACAACGAGTGGAGAGAGTCAGCGCGAAAGAGTCTATTACAGAGACCATCAACAAGCTGAAGCTGTTTGCCGATTTTGCAAAGTTAAGCGAAAAGCAACAAGCTGACATCCTTGCTCCTTTCGAAAAAGCGACCAAAGAAATAGAGTTGGAACGTTTTATCGGGAATATCCGTTCGAAAGCCAACAATACCAACAATGAGGTCTATCAACGGCAATTGGAAAAGATGATCTCATTGGCTAATCCACCTCTGCCCTCACCCCGACCTGCTAATGACATGACGGGGACTTTGACAAATGTGCAGCCTCCAATGCCCAAAATAACCTTTGTGCGTAAAGACAGTGTGAAGATCAACTTCAAAAAGCCTTCTTTGGAAACGAAACAGGATGTGGAAGAGTATCTTGCCGCACTAAGAGAACAGTATTTCCGTATCATAGACGAGAATAAAAGAATATCTTTGTAAAAATTAGTTTCATTCAATAGATCGTTAATCCACATAAAACAAGAAAGAATATGACTAACATTGAATTGATTAACTTCAAATGCTATGAGTATCTGAAAATATCATTTAAGTCCAAAACAAATCTGCTGATTGGTGACAATTCAAGCGGAAAAACAACCATTATTAAAGCCATAAGCTATGCACTCAATTCTTTCTTTACAGGATTTAGTGATGATAATACACGGTTTGTAGGATTATCCAAATACGACTTTACCGAAAAAATGTCGAGTACGGGCTTTTTAAATGATTCTCCAATTACTGTCAACTTCGATTTATTAGGCAAATCCGCTCAGTTGGTATTAAACACAGAAAAAGGTAGTACACAAAGAACGCCACTTTACCCAATTTCAGATTATGCAAGAGAATTGCAAGAATCCCTTTTCAAAGGCGATGTTCAAGTAAAGCCACTACCTCTTTTTGCCAGCTTTTCAACCGAAGATATACACAGTGTCCGCAAATTATCTATGACTCCTTTTACAGAGTATTATCACAAACCTTCTTTTGGGTATTATGAGTGTTTGCAAGGCAATGGTTTCTTTCCGTATTGGACAAAAAGACTGTTGGTACTCAAAGAAGGAGGTAAGGGAAAAATTGAATTATCTTGCGTGCAACAAGCCATTCAGCGAGCATTGGGCAATGATGGTTGTGGCATTATTAACGATATGGAAATACGTCATAATCAAAGTAAAGTATATTATCACTTTACGGATGGCAGAGAAGTAAGCTCCAATAACTTATCTGATGGCTATAAAAGATTGGTAAATATGGTGACCGACTTGGCTTTCCGTTGTGCACTACTGAATCAAGGCATTTATGGCGAAGAGGCTTGTCTCAAAACAACCGGTACTGTTTTGATTGATGAAGTTGATTTACATTTACACCCAACTTTACAATCGGTAGTTATACAGGGGCTGCGTTTCGCATTTCCTGAACTTCGCTTTATTGTTACTTCTCATGCGCCTATGGTAATGACAAGCATCAAATCCGACGACGACAACATTATTTACAAACTTGACTATTCCAACGAAAACGGTTACAGTGCAATTCCGGTTGAGCTCTACGGAATGGATGCTTCAACAATTATTGATGTTGCGCTTGATACGACTCCCCGGTCGAAAGAGGTAGATGATGAATTAAAAAACTTATTTTCTCTGATTGATAATAATCAAGGAAATGAAGCAAGATCGATCTTGATAGATATGCAACAAAGGTTTGGTGACAGTCTGCCGGAGCTGATCAGAGCAGAAACCATGTTGAACTTTCAGATAATTGACGACAATGAGGAAGATAAATAAAGGCAATGAGCCGCGTGAATGGACAGAATATAGACTAACTCCTGGTGTCAAATATCAACGAATTCCTGAATTAGCTGATGCACTATTAAAAGATCAAGGAAATATTTGCGCTTATTGTATGCGTAGAATACCTATTAAAGACAAAAATAGTAATGAGACAACCAGAATTGACCATGTCCTAAGTCAAGAGAATCATGAAGAATTACAACTCGACTATAAGAATATGGTTATTTGTTGTCCTGGAGCCATTAACAACAACTTTCATTGCGACAAATTGAAGGGCGATAAGGATATAACAATTCCAATATTCGAAGACCATTTTGTACAAACAATAGAATACGATACTTCAGACGGTAAGATTAAATCAACTAATCCTACTTGGAATCATGAAATTAATTCTATTCTTAATCTGAATAACAAACTACTAAAGAGAAATCGAAAGGAAGTTATAGCTGCTATAACTTCAATTCTGAACAAAACTAATCCTTGGAAAAAAAGTAGTATTCAAAAGATAATAAATGAATGGGATAATATTGATATTCATGGGGATTATAAACCGTATAACGGCATTGTAGTTTGGTATCTTAAGAAGAATTTAATCCAACGGCCATAATTGAAACCAATAAATGAATACCAACATCCTCAAAGTCTTTGCTGCACAAGCCCGCATCAAACTGATTGACCAGGTCTCCCGCAAACTTGATTTCGTACTTACCAACGATACAGCAGAGCTACGTGGTAAACAGGCGGAAATAGCACAGCTCAACGCAACGATTAAACAAATGGGGCGCGAACAGGTGATTGAAACAGTGGCTTACACCTGGTTCAACCGTCTGATGGCATTGCGTTTCATGGATGCCAATGGCTACACGCTACCCAAAGTGGTCACTCCTTTGCCCGGCATGTCTAACCCTGAAATATTGCAAAACGCTTTGGCTGGACATATCGAAGCCGAGTTGCACCTCGACCGCCAACGCCTCAACGATCTCTTGGACGGACGCACCGCGTCAGCCGACGCACATACTGAAGCGTACAAAATGCTGATCGTGGCTGCGTGCAACCAGTGGTACAGCGCTATGCCCTATATGTTTGAGCATATCAGCGATTACACCGAACTGCTCCTGCCCGATGACCTCCTGAGCGATTACAGTATTGTAGCCGATATTCGCAACGGGATGACGGACGAGGATTGCCAACAGGAAGAAATACTCGGGTGGTTATATCAGTTTTATATCTCGGACAAAAAAGATCAGGTCTTTAAAGCATTGGGCAAGAATGTAAAGATTTCTGCCGAAAACATACCGGCTGCCACACAGCTATTTACACCACGTTGGATAGTGCGGTATATGGTGGAAAACACCTTGGGGAAACTGTGGCTCACATTCAAGCCCAATAGTAAATTACGTGACCACATGCCTTATTATATTGAAACTCCGGAAGGCAATGTTCCGTCACCTCTGCCCGAAGGGATAAAAGGTATTACCGATATAACGTTTCTGGATCCTTGTCAGGGCAGCGGACACGTGTTGGTATATGCTTTCGACTTGTTTGCGAAAATCTACGAAGAAGAAGGATACAACACCAACGAAATTCCGTCACTCATTTTTCAGCACAATCTTTTTGGCATTGACATTGACCCACGTGCGGCACAGTTGGCGGCTTTTGCCTTAACTATGAAAGCACGCAATTATTACAGCCGTTTTCTGCGTAAACCCATACAGCCACATGTCATTGCATTGGTAAATGTAAGCGAGGAGATCCTGGAACAATCGATAACCTTGCCAATTGTTGTAAAGAGTAAGAAAATAGAGGATTACAAAGACTTAAGTCTATATCTATTGACGCAAGCCAACAACTTAGGGTCTTTGATTCAGATCAATCAAGAAGAAGTAAATGCCATACAGGTACAAACAGGCAGTATGTGGCAGGAGCAGCAAAATATATTGAAACGACAAGCAGAATTCCTATGTTCAAAGTATCATTGTGTGGTCACTAATCCGCCGTATATGGGTAGTAGTGGAATGAATGCAGAGTTGAAGTGCTTTGTTGAAAAGAATTTCAGGAAAAGCAAAAGTGACTTAATGGCTTGTTTCATGGAACGATGCCTTGCATATAATCCTATCCAAGGCAAAACAGCGATGATTAACCAACATAGTTGGATGTTTTTGAGCAGTTATGAAGGGCTTCGTTCTTTCCTTATTGAGCATACACAAATAGAAAGTATGTTGCATTTAGGGCCACGTGCTTTCCCAGAGATTGGTGGCGAAGTGGTCCAGAATGCCGCTTTTGTATTGGGCAACTACAAACCCATAAACAAAGGGGTTTATATTCGTTTAACCGACTTTGGCAATGCCCAACTGAAAGATGATAAAACCTTAGAAGCCATTCAAAACCCTGATTGCGGTTGGTTTTATACGGCTAATCAAAATGATTTCGAGAAGATTCCGGGTAGTCCAATTGGGTATTGGTTGAGCAAAAAAAGTTTTGAATCATTTGAATCTACTAAAATTTCTGATTTTTACATTGTACGCAATGGAATATCAACAGGGGATAATGTGAGATACTTAAGACTGTGGCATGAAGTTCCTTTTATTAATAATAATTGGAAGCCTTGCAATAAAGGAGGGTTATTTAGAAGATGGTATGGCAATAATGAGTTCGTTGTTTTTTGGGAAAATAATGGCGAACAAATTAAAACTTCATTAGATGAAAAAGGACGTATTAAAGCACGTTTAGGGGGGGTAGAGTTCTCTTTTTGCGAAGGTATCGAAATGTCGAGAATATCAAGTAGCAAATCTGCATTTCGATATTCCCAGAAGGGATTTATTTATGAAAGTTCAACAAATGACATTTATAAGAAACACGCTACACAAGATTTAAAGAATCTATTAGGTTATCTAAATACAAAAGTTGTTGATGGATTTTTAAGTCTGATGAATCCAACAATTAATATAATGCCAGAGGATATTAGAAAATTGCCTCTGTTCTCTGATATTGAAGAAATGGGAATGGCTCCAAATGTTGACCAAAATATATTAATATCAAAACAAGATTGGGATTCTCGCGAAACCTCTTGGGACTTCCAACAAAACGAACTAATCAAACAACAAGCCGAATCCATAAAAAAAGCCTTTGAAAGCTATAAAAAAGAATGGTCAGATAAGTTTTACCAACTGCACCACAATGAAGAAGAACTCAATCGTCAGTTTATCGAAATCTATGGTTTGCAGGACGAATTGACTCCCGATGTGCCGTTGGAAGAAATCACTATTTTGCAAGAAGAAGGCAAGATTGTGGACGGTCAGTTGGAAATACAAGCCGCACCGGTCATGTTGCAACTTATCAGCTATGCCGTGGGTTGTATGTTTGGTCGCTACAGTCTCGATAAACCCGGGCTTATCTTAGCCAATCAAGGCGATACGGTGCAAGATTATCTAAAGGAGGTTCAAGCTCCAACCTATCAGCCGGATGAGGATAATATTATTCCGGTACTCGATGGCGAATGGTTTACCGATGATATCGTCGGTCGCTTCCGTGAATTCATGAAAGTGGCTTTTAGTGCCGATCAGCTCAACGAAAACATTGGTTTCATCGAAGATAACATCGCGGCAAAAGACATTCGCCGGTACTTTGTAAAGGATTTTTACAACGACCACATCAAGCGATACAAAAAACGTCCGATCTATTGGATGTTTAGCAGTCCGAAGGGTCATTTCAAAGCATTGATCTATATGCACCGCTATCAACCCGATACGTGCAGTAAGTTGCTCAATGATTACTTACAGCCTTACATCAGCAAAATTGAAAGTGCCAGACAAACACAAATCATGCTGAGTGTTCGTGAAGACCTCTCGCCACGCGAGAAAGTGGCTGCAAGTAAAGAAATAGACAACCTGCGAAAGATGATTGACGACTGTAAAGTCTATGAACGTACCCTCTTCACCCTTGCCACCCAAAAGATCAGCATCGATCTGGATGATGGCGTAAAAGTAAACTATCAAAAGCTGAAAGAGGTATTGGTACCCATCAAAGGATTGGAAAAAGAGGAAGATGAATGATAAAAAAACTGTAACAAATTGTTGCTATATTTGTTACATAATTAACGCACAATTACAATGCAAGTCATTATAAATGAATCTCTTTGCAAGATACTAAAATAAACAACTTACCATGTCCAATCTATTTGCCATAAATGAGAAAGTACAGTCTGCGTTGGAAAAGATTTTCCAACAGCACCGCTTAGTGTTTTGGTACGATGATAAAGCCGAAATGACGGGGTTATTTGAGGATATTCAGATCTCCGGTATTGAAAAGCTTAAAATAGAAAACAATGAATTTACGCTCAAACACAGAATAGTAGTCGAACAGCCTAAACAACGGTTTCTACTTTATCAACCTGCGGCAAAACCTGCTGATAATGAAAACTGGCTGTTGGATTTGTTGGTGTCTAATTACGAGTTTCATACAGAATCTTCGTCTTTATATCTTCAGGAATTGGGCTTACCGCAAGAGTATAAAGAGTTGATCCAGAAGCATGAAGAGTTCTTTGCAAATCAATACCGTGTTTCAGCCCTGAAAGAATTATTGGAGAAAACAGACAGGGAAAGCATCATTCGTTTGAAAATGCTTTGCACTATATGTGCTTGTGAACCGGAATGGGAAAAGGTCTTATACGCTTTGTTTGAGGAGAAACTAAAGGGCAAACAAGATAAATACAAAGCGATAGAGAAGTTCAAATTGTCTGATTTCCTCTGGAAAACCATTGAGAAGAAATACAACTATAAATCGGATAAACCAACCATTAAAGATCTTCTGGTTAACCTCATACACGATAGTTTTAAACGGACGATCCCCGGTGGCAATCCGCTTTTAAATAAAGATGCGTATCTCTTCATCAGTCGGTGGAAGGAAAACTCCAAGGCCGGTCCTCTTTTTAAAGAATGGAGCGGGGTATTGGAGTCGGAGCTAAACATCGAAAGTGCTGTTCAGAAAACAGATGTGGAGAACTTGATTGAATCGGATGCTTTTTCTATCATTGATAAGAAAATCATTGTCAGCCTTCGGGATAGTATTACAAAGAATACGCTCGCCAATCGTATCATTCAGGAATGGATCGATAAACGGAAAGTGAAGTTCTTTTACAATAGCTATGAGAATATCTATGGCGCATTGAGTAATGCCTCACTTTTGTTGGATGAAATACGCAAAGTGGACGTAACGGTCAAGTCGCCGGAATCGGGCTTTGAGAATTACGAAAAGCAGTGGAATACAATCGACCGCTTGTATCGAAAATACATTGTTAAAAGTCTGCATGGCGAACATGGCGACATCCTCAAAGATCTGACTCTTCAAATTGAAAAAGCCTATGGCAACTCATTCTTGCTCAAACTGGGCGACAACTGGCAAAAGGCTGTCGATAAGATGAACTCCTGGAAAATAGACAATGTGAGAAGCCAAAGCGAATTCTATAGCTATTGGATTGAACCCTATGTGAAAAGTGAGAAACGTATCTTCGTTATCATATCGGATGCTTTCCGCTTCGAATCAGCGGCCGAATTACGTGAATTGATTTTGCAGGAAGATAAATATACGGCAATCCTTCATCCTGTGCTGGGCTGCCTACCCTCCTACACGCAATTAGGAATGGCTTCTTTACTTCCACAAAGCGCATTGACTTACAACGACAAGACGGAGACTGTCTTTGCGGATGGAGTAAGCACGCAAGGCACGCCAAACCGCACGAAGATCTTGCAAAAGAAGTATGCCGGAAGTATAGCAATAACAGCGGAAGAGTTTCTCAAAATGAAAGCTAGTACGGAGGGGCGTGACTTTATCAAACCCTATAATGTGATCTACATCTACAGCAATGTCATTGACAAAACCGGGGATGATAAGACTTCTGAGAATAAGGTGTTTGAATCTACTGAAGATGAATTGAATAATTTTCTTCGACTCCTGAAACATATCACGAATATGAACGGTAACAATATCATTATTACCTCTGACCATGGATATATCTATCAACAAAATCGCTTGGATGAAACCGACTTTACGGATTTCACTCCTGTGGGTGAGGTGTATAAATGCAACCGCCGTTTTGTGATTGGTAAGAATCTGCAAGGTAATGACTCCGTGAAGAAATGGAAGGGTGCGGATGTTGGTTTGAATGACGACACAGAGGTGCTCATTCCTAAATCGATCAACAGAATAAGAATATCGGGGGCTGGAAGCCGCTTTGTGCATGGGGGAGCGAGCTTACAGGAAATTGTCGTTCCGGTATTGGAGGTAAACAAAGCTCGAAAAAGCAATATCGAACAGGTTGACATTGATATTATCAGTGGTTCGTCAAACATAACCTCTAATAGTTTTGCGGTGAGCTTTTATCAGAAACAGCCCATCGCTGACAAAGTTCTTCCACGTCAACTAAGAGCTGCTTTTTATACCGAAGCTGATCAGTTAATCTCGGACGTAGTCACACTGAGCTTCAATAGTTCAGAGAACGATGCTTTAGCAAGGGAAAAACGGCAGACTTTTCTTTTAAAAGGGGAAGCGTCAAAGCATAACGGACAGGATGTTTATCTGAAAATGGAGGAACAAATCGAAGGCACAAACCAATACAAAACCTATAAAAGCTATACCTTCCGCATGATGATCGCTTTTAGTAGTGAGTTTGATTCTTGACAACACGGTTACTTCTCTCTGATTTTAATTGTATGTACTAATTCTTATTTGATGTATATGGACAATCTCGATAGTAAACTCAATCATTCCTTTGCCGGCAAAGTGGTCAGAAAGGATCTAACGAAGCACATTAAAGAAGGTGCCAATGTGCCTGTGTATGTATTGGAATATCTTTTAGGCATGTATTGCGCGACCGATGACGAGACGGCTATCAATGAAGGCGTTCAGAAAGTAAAACAGATACTTGCTGAGAACTATGTGAGGCCTGATGAATCGGAGAAAGTAAAATCAAAGATAAAGGAAAAGGGGCATTACAAGATCATTGATAAAATATCGGTGACACTCAACGAGAAGTTGGATCGGTACGAAGGGCTTCTATCCAATGTGAATCTGAGAAACGTTGTTATCGCTGATTCATATATCAAAAAATATGAGAAACTGCTAGCAGGCGGTATCTGGTGTATTGTTACAATGGAGTATTTGTATGATGAATGTTCAAAGGAAACTCCTTTTAAGATCGTCGAACTGAAACCTATTCAGATGCCTGAGACTAATTTTGACGATTATCTGATCCATCGCAAAGATTTTACATTGGATGAATGGATTGATGTTTCTCTACGGAGTGTTGGCATGAAACCTGTCAACCTGGATGAGAAAACGAAATGGCATCTCATGGCACGCATGATCCCTTTTGTGGAGAAGAATTATAACATGTGTGAGTTGGGTCCACGGGGCACCGGTAAATCGTATGTGTATGATGAGATATCGCCCAATTCGATTCTTATTTCGGGAGGTCAAACGACTGTGGCTAATCTGTTTTATAATATGGGTAGGCGTACGGTTGGTTTGGTGGGTCTCTGGGATGTGGTTGCGTTTGACGAAGTAGCCGGTATCAATATGAAAGACAAGGATGGCATTCATATTATGAAAGGTTTTATGGCAAACGGTTCTTTCAGCCGTGGGAAAGAGAGTATCAACGCGGATGCTTCCATGGTCTTTGTGGGTAATATCAATGGTTCTATTGAGAATCTGGTCAAGACGAGTCATCTCTTGTCTCCATTTCCAAAAGAGATGATTGATGCTGCTTTCTTTGACCGTTTTCATCATTACCTGCCCGGGTGGGAGATTCCTAAAATGCGCCCTGAGTTTTTTACTGATTCGTATGGCTTCATTTCTGATTATTATGCAGAGTGTTTAAGAGTGCTTCGCAAGTATAACTTCTCTGATGCGATCGGTCAGTACTTTCGTCTGGGGAAAGATCTCAACCAAAGGGACACCATTGCTGTAAAACGAACTGTCAGCGGATTGGTGAAGCTATTATTTCCGGATGGGATCTACACCAAAGAAGATATCCGGCGTTGCCTGGAATATGCGCTGGTCGGAAGAAGAAGAGTGAAAGAACAGTTGAAGAAAATAGGTGGCATGGAGTTTTACGATGTGCATTTCAGCTATATTGATTTGGAAGACAACGAGGAACATTTTGTAGGGGTTCCCGAAAGTGGTGGCAAAGCATTAATTCCTGAAGGAGACTTGCCTGCAGGGGTCGTTTATGCGATAGGGCAAAACTCAGACAATGGACAAAAAGGATTGTTTCGAATGGACATTCAAAGGATGCCGGGCAATGGCAAACTTAGTGATACAGGCTTTGGTGCAGGTACAGCGATTAAAGAAGAAGTAAAGGAAGCGGTCAACTATGTTCGTTCTAATTTAAATCGAGTGACACAAAGTGCTAAATTCAGTGATTTTGAGTTTCACATAAAAGCGACGGATCTGAATGGTATTGGAAACTTAAAAGGGTTGGAACTTTCTATATTCTTGTCCATCGTGTCGTCTATTACGGAAAGACCGTTACTTCCTCAATTAGCCGTTCTTGGTTCAATGAGTATCGGTGGAGCTATCATTGGGTCGGACAATTTGTGTGAGTATCTTCAGGTTGCTGTTGATAGTGGCGCAAAAAAAATACTAATTCCGGCAGTGGATATCTCACAACTGGGCAAAGTGCCCACTGATCTGATATCAAAGTTCAGTCTTGTCATTTATTCAGATCCGATTGATGCGGCTTTTAAATCCATGGGGTTGGAATAAGTACTAAAAGGGGGCAGTGTTACAAAAAAGGGAATCAACCGGTTACAAATTGTAACCGGTACAAGTTGCTTACTTCTGATGGGAAGAGGGGATTGTTTGCGGGTCAAGCCCGCAATGACGAACGGGGATATCCGACGGCAAGGGGCAGCTGCCAAAAAGAAAGAGTAATCCCAATCGGGTTATTGCAATTGTTTCAGTCGTTCAAGCATCTTGATGGAGGATTCTTTTGCTAAGGCTACTATTTCCGCTCCGCCGGGCACTTTGTGATTTTCCATCAGGAGACGGCCATTGCAAATGACCGTGTCGATCACACTGTTGTCGGCCGAATAGACGCAATTGGAAATAAGGTTGTAGCAAGGAATCATCCGCTCATTATTCAAGTCTAGCAGCAAGGCATCGGCTGCTTTACCGACCGCGATCTTTCCGGAATTGAGACCGAAACACTCGGCTCCCCACTTTGTTGCCATCTTAAAGACGGTGGTTGCGGGTAGTAATTCTACATCTTTGTATCTGGACTTCGCCACCAAAGCGGCCACTTTCATCTCCTCACGCATGTCGAGGTTATTATTGGACGAACAGCCATCGGTACCCAGGATATACCGGCAGCCAGCCTCCTGCGCTTTTTGAAAATGGAAGACGCCCGAACAGAGTTTCATGTTTGATACTGGATTGTGCACCAGAGTCACATCTCTTTCTGCCAGAATTTCAAGTTCTTCTTCATCCACATGAATGACGTGGGCGGCAACTACTTGAGACTCTAACGCTCCTATATGCTTGAGCCATCGCACAGGAGTCATGCCATGTGCTTTCACACAATCGTCCACTTCCTGTTTGGTTTCTGATAAATGAATATGAAAGACCAGATTGTGTTCGGCTGCATAGGCGGCACAACGACGGAGCAAATCTTCGCCTACCGTATAGATCGCATGAGGGGCTACAGTCAAGGTGATCCCTTCAGGCAGAGTTTCGGGAGATAAATGGGCATCCAGATAGTGGAAGTTTTCATTGATCTTCTTCTTTCCGAGGCCATCCATGAAGGTGACGCCGATAGCTGCCTTCAAGCCCATCTCTTCTACGGCGCGGATCGTTTCGTCGGGTTGCCAATACATATCATTAAAGAAGATCGTGCCGGAACGAATCATTTCGTACAATGCCAGGCGCGAACCGTTATAGATGTCTTCCGCGTTCATCACCTTTTCCATGGGCCAGATATAGTTGTTCAGCCATTCAAAAAGAGGGATGTCATCTGCATATCCACGCAACAACGTCATCGGAGAATGGGTATGCCCGTTGTAAAACGGAGGAATGATCGCTTTGTCTGTTCCATCAATCACTTTATCGGCAAGGGAAACATCCAAACCCGGCTCTATACGGTAAAAAATTTTGTTTTTGATAAATACGTCGGTGGTTTCTCCATTGTGAAAAACGTTCTTGATAAGTAAGCTGCCCATTCTTCTTTCTGTTTACTGAATTTGCCACAAAGTTATACTAATTTTTTTGAGAGAGCTTTTCAGCCCGGTTATTTTAAAAGCATAGTTGATTATTTAGAGTTATTTGAGATTATAGCGGGTCAGGCAACGAGACAAAGGTCTGTTTTGAGGGAAAAACAGATAAAAACAATAAAAAAAAACCGAATATATTTCATTGTCTAAAGGTTTTCTCTATTTTTGTGTAGAAATTTTGATTGATATGACCGAAGAGTATAAGAAGTTACTAAGTGATTTCGATGCCAGGCTTAAACAACTGATGCTTTTATGTGATAAACTGAAAGCGGAAAATGAAAGCTTGTCACAGGCTCTTGAGAAGGAAAAAGCAAATGTGTCGGACACAAACGACGCCCTTCGTGTCTTAACAGCCAAATATGACCGCCTGAAGTTGGCTGGATATATCACGGCGACAAAAAGTGATGTGACCACGGCCAAACTAAGGGTAAACAAATTAGTGCGGGAAATTGATAAATGCATCGCTTTATTAAACGAATAGGATATGGATAATGAAGAGATGTTAGCAATAACGGTTTTGATTGCGGATCGTACGTATCGCCTCAATATCAGACGTGATGAGGAAGAGGTAGTACGCAAAGCAGCCAAAATGATTGAAGATAAGCTGAATCTGTACGGAAACAGATACAAGGTCGACAAAGATGAACGGGACAAATATTTGTCCATGATTGCGCTTGATCTGGCTGTAAACTTCTGTAAGATGGATAGCGAGAAGGATATGGAGCCCATGGCAGATAAGATAAAAGAACTTAATCTGGAACTGAAGAAATACCTCGGAATCTGACCGTTATTGTTTATTGAAAAGAAATGCCGCACTACTTTGAGAATGGGAGAGCCGTTCTTAAGGTGGTGCTTTTTAGTATATTAATTTTTTAATGTTGTAGAATATGATTATAGAAATCATTGTTATCAGTATTGTAGCTCTGATCCTTGGCGGGAGTGGAAGCTGGTATCTGATACAAAAACAAACTAAAACAAAGTTTGCAGCAATTATACGGGAGGCTGAAGCTGAAGCCGAAGTGATAAAAAAGAATAAACTCCTCGAGATTAAGGAGAAGTTTATTAACATGAAAGCGGAGCTTGAAAAACAAATCAATGCCCGTAACGCGAAAATTCAACAGATAGAAAACAAGCTGAAACAGCGTGAAATTCAGTTGAACCAGAAGCAAGAGGAAATAGCTCGCCGCAAACAGGAAGTTGAAGCTACAAAAGAGAATCTGGAAAACCAAATTGATCTTGTTGAGAAGAAGAAACACGATCTTGAGAAAATTCACCAACAAGAGATTGAACGACTGGAAGCAATTTCCGGTATTTCAGCGGAAGAAGCCAAAGACCGTCTCGTAGAGTCCTTGAAGGATGAAGCGAAATCAGCTGCCTCTTCATTGATCACCGAGATCATGGAAGAAGCGAAACTGAATGCAAACAAGGAAGCCAAACGAATCGTGGTGCAATCCATACAACGGGTGGCTACAGAAACTGCAATTGAAAACTCAGTGACGGTATTTCATATTGATTCGGATGAAATCAAAGGAAGAATCATTGGCCGTGAGGGACGTAACATTCGTGCATTGGAAGCTGCTACGGGTGTGGAGATCATCGTGGATGATACGCCTGAAGCTATTGTGCTCTCTGCCTTTGACCCGGTGCGCCGCGAAATTGCCCGTCTGGCGTTGCATCAGTTGGTGACTGACGGTCGAATCCACCCGGCACGTATCGAGGAGGTGGTGACGAAAGTGCGCAAACAGATTGAAGATGAAATTGCCGAAACCGGTAAACGGACGACTATTGATATGGGTGTGCATGGACTGCATCCGGAACTGGTGCGTCTGATCGGTAAAATGAAATATCGTTCGTCGTATGGTCAGAACTTGCTGCAACACTCGCGTGAAACGGCTAACTTGTGTGGTATCATGGCTGCCGAACTGGGTCTGAATCCGAAGAAAGCGCGGAGAGCGGGATTACTGCACGATATAGGTAAAGTGCCGGATGATGAACCGGAATTGCCACATGCACTGTTGGGTATGAAACTGGCCGAGAAATATAAAGAGAAACCGGAAATATGCAACGCCATTGGTGCTCACCACGATGAGGTGGAGATGTCTTCGCTGATTGCTCCGCTGGTACAGGTGTGTGATGCGATATCGGGTGCTCGTCCGGGTGCACGCCGCGAAATAGTAGAGGCCTATATCAAACGTCTGAATGATCTGGAGCAGTTGGCTCTCTCCTATCCGGGAGTATTAAAGACGTATGCTATCCAGGCGGGTCGCGAACTCCGTGTGATTGTGGGTGCGGATAAGATTGATGATCAGGAGACTGAAAAACTTTCTTCTGAGATCGCAAAAAAGATCCAGGATGAGATGACGTATCCGGGTCAGGTGAAGATTACTGTGATTCGGGAGACGCGTGCGATAAGCTTTGCGAAGTAACAAGCAAGAAGAGTGAGAAATGATGAACAAACTTTTTCTGTCTACAATATGGCTAGCCACTTCTCTGAGTGTATCAGCACAACACAACGACAACTGTAAGGTAAATATGCCCGAAGAATCGCAAGTTCCTGTTTACAGGAATGAGGATTCTTGGGTAGCTTACGAAGCATTCAACACGTATTTACTTGATCCGCAAAAAAACATCTATAAAGAATTTACGACAGACAAAGCTGCCGTTGAACGTGAAAAAGGAGCAGCTGCCATCTGGTGCCAACCGATGTATGTGGATATGGCAATGAATGCGTATAGACGTGCTCAAAAAGAGGGGAACAAAAAGTTTCGGAAAAAATATGAGAAGCTTTCAAAAGATCTGATTGCAGGAAACAAGGCACACTATGTAGATTTTAACTTCGACGACCAGAATATTCCGAGAGGTTGGTTTATCTATGACGATATCATGTGGTGGACCATCACTTTGGCACGGGCTTATGAAACTTTTGGCGACAAGAGTTATCTGGAAGCATCTGAAAGAAGTTTTGCCCGTGTATGGTACGGCTCTCCCAAAGAGTTGGGAGGTATTGGTGATCATGGCTCTTATGATCCTCAGACAGGTGGAATGTACTGGGATTGGGATCAGAAGAATCCGGGTGACAACACCGGACATTACCAAAGTGCCTGTATCAACTTTCCGGTAGTAGTGGCTGCTATGACGCTGTATAACAATGTGCCCAAAGGGAGAAAAGAAATTACGGGTTCGCTCCGTCCGGAATATCAGACTAAAGAACAATATCTGGAAAAGGCGAAAGAGGTGTACCAATGGGGAATAAACAATCTGTTCGACTCCAAAACAGGAGTTATTGCTGATGGTCGCCATGGCACGGGCAGACCGGCATGGGAACAGTGCCTTGTATATAACCAAGCGACTTTTATCGGGGCTTCTGTCTTGCTTTATAAAGCGACAGGTGAGCAAGACTATTTGAAGAATGCCATTTTAGCAGCTGACCATACAGTGAATGTGCTTTCTGCACCACTGGGCCTGTTACCTTTCAAAAAGGGTATCGAACAGGGTATCTATACCACTATCTTTGCCCAATATATGGCGATGCTGGTGTACGACTGTGGACAGACACAGTATATTCCATTTATCCAACGCACGATCAGGTACGGCTGGATGAATCGGGATGAGAGCCGTAATCTGACGGGGGGCGATTATGCTAAGAAATGGAATGAAGGTGCGAAGATAGAAAGTTACTCTGCTTCAGGTATCCCTGCACTGATGTTGCTATTCCCCGCTGAAAAGAAATAAGAGAAACAGACTTTAGGAAAGGTGTGGTCGGACGGCAACGTCCGACTCTTTTTTTGTCTTGAATCCAACGGATTACAGAAATTATGCGTATCTTTGCAGCACTTAATATCACTAAGCTTAGGGGTTGACTGGTTTTGACAGCGGGCAGAAGTGGTTTGTAAGCATGCAGTGCGTCGTTGGCTTGCACTATAATCTCAGACTTCAAACAATTAACTGGCGAAACAAATTACGCTCTTGCTGCTTAATCGAAGTATAGTAGATAAAGCTTAATCCCCGCACGGGTGTGGGGACGGGACATCACCCGGATGCTGTGGTTCCGAAGCGGTCCGAACCGGTGGTGCAGAAATATCGGAGATAGTTGTGAGAAGGCCTTGGTCTCGCAGCGAAATAAAAAGGATACGGATTACAATGGTGGCTTCGGTCTTGCGTTTTCCCGACAATTTAAGCGAAGATAAGCATGTAGAAAGCGAATTAGTTCCTCGTTTGGACAGGGGTTCAAGTCCCCTCAGCTCCACTTCTATGAAAGCCGCACAGTTTTTGATTGTGCGGCTTTTTCATCTCCTCCAACAAATTCAGTAATGATAACAATTTGAATAGGACGTTATCGGAAAGAGTTTTCTATCTTTGTAACGATCGATTAATACATTATAAACAAGCTTTTTATGTTTCTTGAAATATCTATCCTGCTGACTATACTTATCATCATTCCGGATATGTATATCTACAGGGCATACATCCATAAAGTAGCGGCAAAGAAGGGCGTTAAGATGCTCTATTTCATCCCGACCTTTCTGCTGATTGCGGGACTGTGTCTCTTCCCGTTTTTCAAAGGAGCAGAAATGTCGCCTAAACAGATGATCTATTTTGGGTGGTTCATGGTTGCTTTTTTCTTGTTTGTGCTTCCAAAGTTCCTTTTTACCTTCATCGTGCTGTTTGGATGGCCTTTCAGACGTGTATTCAAGATTCCGCGCTTGCCTTTTACGATTATGGGACTTTCATTGTCCATCTTGCTGGCCGCTATGATCTTGCATGGAGCGACTCTCGGTCGCACTAATTTTAAAGTACAAGAGGTTGATTTCCATTCTCCGGATCTTCCCGCAAACTTTGACGGCTATCGGATTGTCCAGCTATCAGACTTGCATACCGGCGGATGGGTTGGCTATGAAGATAAACTTCAGAAAGCAATCGAACTGGTAAACAAACAAGATGCCGACATGATCGTTTTCACCGGAGACCTTATCAATGGGAAAGCTGAAGAACTGAAGGGTTTTGAGGCGATCTACAAACAATTAAAAGCAAAAGACGGAGTCTATTCGATCATGGGAAATCACGACTATGGGTCGTATGTGCATTGGAAATCGAAAGAAGAGGAACAGGCCAATATTGATACCTTGCAAAAGAAGGAGGCTTCTTTTGGATGGAACATGCTGAACAACGCAAACAAAATCATTTACCACGGGGGTGATAGTATCGCATTGATTGGTGTGGAGAACTGGGGTGAGCTCCGTTTCCCTCGCCGGGGTAATCTGAAAGAGGCAATCAAAGGGATTGAAGAGTTTCCTTTTAAAATTCTTCTGACACACAATCCGAAACACTGGCGGGAAGAGGTGCTTCCGCAGACGGATATTGAACTGTCGCTTTCCGGACATACGCATGCCTGGCAAATATCTGTGGCGGGCTATTCGCCTGCTGTCTTTATGTATCCGGAGTGGCAGGGTATGTACAGCGAAGGAAACCAATCGCTGTATGTAAATGTCGGACTGGGTATCATCGGTTTCCCCATGCGGATCGGCGCCCGGCCGGAAATTACCGTGATCACGCTAAGAAAATAATCTCTTCTAAGAGAGGGGATCAGAAGTTTCCTGTTTCAAGGTTTTTCCTTCGCCAACGTAAAAATAAATTCCAAGCCTCCACTGGCGACATTCTTTGCGGAGATGGTTCCTCCATGTAATACGACACCATTTTTGACGATCGCCAAACCCAGGCCTGTTCCGCCCAACTTGCGCGAGCGTCCTTTATCTACCCGATAGAACCGTTCAAAAAGGCGCTCAAGATGTTCGGGAGCAACACCTACTCCGGTATCGGTAAAGCTGAAATAGTAGTATCTGTTGTCTTCATGAAAACAGCGTATCGTAATCGTAATGCCTCTGCCGGCATAAGCCATCGCGTTATCAATGAGATTGCGGAAAATAGAATAGATGAGCGATGAATTGCCCTTGATAACGGTTGACTCAAGCAGGTGCAACTTCAAACTGATCTTTTTCTCTTCCAGTTGCAGGGAGACCTCGTCAATGACTGTTTGGATGATTGAATTGACATCCACCTGATCCATATCAAACAACTCGGATGCGTCATCCAGACTTGAAAGTATAGAGATGTCTTTTAATAATCGAGTCAACCGGTTACTTTGTGCATAACTCCGTTCAATGAACATGGTACGTTTCTCCTCTGAAAGATCTGCATTCGAGATGATGGTCTCCAGATAGCCTTGAATACTGGTCACGGGAGTTTTGAGTTCGTGGGCGATGTTTTGTGTCAACTGACGTTTGATCCGGGCCTGATCTTCCTTCTGGGCAATCAGAATTTCTTGTTCGTTGACTAGTTCCTCTTTCGTCTCCACCAGATGTTTGTAAAGTTGGATGATATGCTTTGAGATATCGCCGAGTTCGTTTTTAGGAAATGAATAATAGACATCCTCATCAATGGGTTCATTACGATCTGCCTTGCGGGCAAATTCGCGGAGTCTGACAACAGACTTTCCAATGCGGTCGGTTTGCTTCCAGAAAACAATACCGATACAAACAATAAAGATACAGATCACAATCAGAAAATGTTTGTCGGGTTCAAGCATATTCCTCAACGAGGTGGAATAGGGAAGTGCACTTCTCAAAATATATTTGCCGGGATAGTAGGAAGCCGAGTAAAAGAAGGGAATACCTACTGTTTCCGACAAGCGACGCACATCATAACCGGTACGCTCACGAAGGGCTTGTCTGATTTCCGGTCGGGAGATATGATTGGGAATGGAATCATATCGTTTGACCAGATTATCATAAATGACATTTCCATCCACGGTTAATAGGGTAAATCGCAAATCGGGCAAGTGATGCTCGGCAATATAGGTAGTAAGAGTCGATTCAAGATCAACAATTGAGTCACCAAGCACTTCGTAAATCTGCTCATTGTAGTCCTGGAGTTTGGTGTTCAATACCCCGATCTTATACTCTTTTTCACGAAAATACTGATAAATCAGGACACAGGAAGCAAAGATTACAAACAAGGAAAAGATGCTTATAAATAATCTTTGTGCAAATGAGATCCTGCTACTCATATTTTAGAGGATTAAAGTTCAGGTTCAAAACAATAGCCATAGCCCAGACGGGTAATAATACACTTGCCGTAATCGCCGATCTTTTTACGAAGGCGCGTCATATTGACATCGACAGTGCGATCAAGGACATAGACATCTTCTTTCCAGATACGGGAAAGGATCTCATCGCGGGAAAAGACATGTCCGATATTCTGCAACAAAAGTACCAGAATCTCAAATTCTTTGCGGGTTAACTGTACCTCTGAATTCCCAATCTTCACTTTCTTACTGGATACATCGATGGTGAGATCCTTGTATGAGATGTTGCTGGGTTGTTCGACGCTCTCTGTTACGGTTCGCCTCAAAACGGCCTTTACCCGCAATAACACCTCACGAATTGAAAATGGTTTGGAAATATAGTCATCAGCTCCTACATTGAATCCGGTAAGAACATCATTTTCGGTATCTTTGGCTGAAATAAAAATGATGGGGATGGAGGAGGTTTCTTTATTTTTCTTCAAAAGACTAGCCATCTTAAATCCGGAAATATCTCCCATCATGATATCCAGTAACAATAATTGGTACTGCGAGAGATTCAGTTTCAGAGCCTCTTCTGCTGAGTTGGCAGTGTCAACCTCATACCCCTCATTATCGAGATTGAATTTCAGTATCTCACAGAGATCTTCTTCATCATCAACGACTAAAATCCGGTTCTTTTCCATAGTTGTTATTTCTTTTGTGAGAGCATTAGACATCAATCTCAAAGCATTATAAACCCGTTTTATCTCAAAGAATTACTCTTATAAGTCCTGAAACCTCTTACAAACTTTCAACAAATTGGTTAGATTACTAACCATACTTTGTAGTTCCTGAATAGTAGTCAGATAGACCATACTCATTTTTATACTGTCTTTCTGCTGTCTGATACGGGTTAGCTCTTCACGTCGCAAAGCTCCCAACTGCTTATTTAAGGATTCGGCAGCCATCTGATAGTCATCAAAATGGTCATAGTTTTTTGCGAACATAATTTCACGTCCTTGTTTCATCAACGCAAGAATTTGATCGGAAACTCCCTTCAATTCATCCTTTTGCTGATCACGAAGAGGTGTAAAGTTATTATCAACATGTTCGTAGCAAGGTTCGCAAATACGGGATATACTATATAGTACCTCTGTTGCAAAACTACTTCCTTGCTGATAGAACAGACCTTTCTCAAAAGTCACGCTATTCTCCATATTACTTACCGCAACTGTTCCCACACGTCTTACCTGTTTCATGTGTTGCTTGGCAAACTTTATCTTGCCGGAGGCCTGACGAAGACCTCTCAGATTATCTTTAATGAAGGAGGATATGGTAAGGTCAAAAGTCTCTATAGAGACCCCCATCAGTTTGTCAATCTGCTGGTATGTATACTCACGAAAAACGGTCAATGGATCTTTGGTGGTATTAGAGAAAAGCTCTTTATGCTGTAGCATACTATTTTTCTCTTTCTGATTTTTCTTTTTATAAATTATCTGACTGCGTACCAATAAGAAAACCGCAATAAAAATCATAACAAAAATAGCAACTGCACCACCATAATGTATAATTGCAGTGAAAATCATACAGATGGTAAACGCCGCTCCCGCAGTGATAAACCATCCACCTATAACACTTAACACGCCGGTAATACGGTAAACAGCTGAATCGCGTGACCATGCACGGTCAGCTAACGAGGTTCCCATAGCAACCATAAAGGTAACATAGGTGGTGGAAAGGGGTAACTTTAAAGATGTACCAAGTGCTATCAAAGAACCTGCGAGAACCAGATTGACCGACGCACGCACCAGGTCAAAAGCAGCTCCATTGGCAAGAATAGCATCTTCTTTTCGGAAACGCGTTTCAATCCATTGTTTGGCTGACTCAGGAACGATCTTATTGACATTGCCTGAAAACAAGAGACCTACACGTACCAACGAACGAGCCATGGGTGTACTACCGAACGATTCTTCTCCTTCATCCTGGCGGGAAAGATCGACAGAAGTTTTCACAACCGCTTGAGCCTTTTTTGAACGAACCAAAGTTACCACCATGATTACTCCCGCACCAACCAAAAAATACCAGGGAGTATTTGCCGAACCTGTTAAGGAAGTCATCAGCAGCGTATCAGGAGTTGCGCCCGGAGTATTGATAAAGTCTAGATAAGAAGAATATCCGGCCAAAGGAACACCGATAAAGTTAACCAAATCATTGCCTGCAAACGCTAAAGCCAGAGCAAACGTGCCAAGAAACACGATAATGCGGAAGACATTCACTTTCATCCAATGCAACATCTGCATTAAAAGTGTTGATGCAATAAAAAACAAAGGAACAAGAATACTGATATGACCATTGACCCACAACTTAGCCTCTGAAGTGATAAAGGTGGCATCTTTGAGTCCTTTCAAAAACATGTAATAAATAATAGCGGTTGCTGAAAATCCACCAAATACACCGATAAAATACTTCAGTTTCTTCTGATAACTAAAAGAAAAGATCATACGGGAAATATATTGCACCACTAACCCGAAAAAGAAAGCAATGGCAACGGAGACGAAAATAGCCATAATGACAGACAATGCTTTATCCGTATTAATCAGCTGACTCATATCCAGAGAGGGATCGTTTGTGGTTTTAAGTAATGCTAGCGCAAAAGTGCCACCTAGCAATTCAAAAACCATGGAGACTGTGGTCGATGTTGGAAGACCCAAAGAATTAAAGAAATCAAGCAACACAACGTCCGTCAGCATCACAGCCAACAAGATGCACATAATCTCTTCAAAATAAAAATATTCCGGTTGATATATCCCATGCCGTGCTATGTCCATCATCCCGTTTGAGAAAGTCGCACCAACAAAAATACCTAATGCCGCAATAACCATTATTGTTTTAAAAGAAGCTGCCTTTGCTCCTATTGCGGAATTCAGGAAATTAACAGCATCATTACTTACACCGACGATCAGATCGAAGATAGCAAGCATAAAAAGGATCACAACAATGATTAAATAGAATGTTTCCATCTTGACGTGCGAATTAGTTTCTCTTTATTTTTTTACAAAGGAACGTCATTTATATTACAGAAAACAGACACGGAGGTTACATTTGTGTTTCAAAGTTAAACAACTATTTGAATCTATCGATATAACAGGGCTCTTTTAACAAAAAAGGGAGGTATTTTCATGGAAAATACCTAAAAAAGGAAAAGAGCAGAACTTCCGTTCTGCTCTTTTGTGACTGCGGAGGGATTCAAACCCACAACCGGCTGATCCGTAGTCAGCTACTCTATTCAGTTGAGCTACGCAGCCATTTCCTTAAATGCGATGCAAAGGTAAGCCGTTTTTTTTAATCCTGCAAGTTCCAGTACCGTTTTTTATCCAATTTATTCTACAAGTTTAGGTGTAAAAAGGAGGTATCCAATATTAAATCCTACATTCCAGCTACTTACAGGCGATCTATAATAATTTAGATAGGCACTAAGACATACCTTTGAAAACTGAGCGACAGCACTTAACTCTCCCATCCACTTTATTGTACGGAAATCTTTCCCATAATAAGCATGAGAATTGGCGTCACTTTTTATCTCCTTGTAAGGCAAAAAGGCATAAAACTCACTTCTGAGATGGAAATTGTCATTAAAACGCCAGATCGGTTTGATACCGGCAGCTGCAAATTGATTAGCACGAAAGGCTTCATTAAAGATCATCTTACTATGAGGTGTAGGGGTAAAAGAGGGAGAAGCAATAATCGTTGAAGTATAATTATTAAGAAACCTGGATGAAGAAAATGCAAGATCTACTGAATTACCTAACACAAAATGAGAACCGACACGTTTGTAATATTCATAATTTGCAGTAAACTGAAGATAGGCTAGGTTTGCCCGGTCAGCACTGACTCCTGAGCCATTCTTGAAATAGTATTCTGTTCCCCAAACAATTTGAGTCAACAGATTGGTACGTCGCCCTTTTGTGGGATACTGACTATTGTTCAATGTATTACTATCAAAAAAGACAGATCCTACAGCCAGATTATAGTGACTTTTATCAAGAGATCTCTTTGCTGATGAACTTAATGTGGACTGATAATAATCATCAATCTGCGCACCATAGCCCAATCCTAATTCAACTTTCCCTTTTGTACGGAAAGGAAAACCTAGCTTCAGTTTCAAATAGTAATCTTTCTGCGAGATAAAGGCTGTATTATCACGGAAATCAAATATTTTCTCTCCTTCGTAATACCGACGTCCACTGAATGCTGATATTACATGAAGCGACATAGGTATACCTAAAGATGGAATATCTGTGCGACTACGAAGCGAAACACTATTATAGGTCTTTCCAAGTTGCAAATCCATTGCATAGGTATGAGAGAGTGGAGCCAGACTCTGATAGGTGGCCCCTAGGTATATCTCATTAAAATTCTGAGATGAGATAAGCCCTCCAAAAGACAATTGAAGCTTATCTTCGACCTTAAAATCCAAGTATAGATCATAGGATCTGTCGTAATAATTATAAACGGCATGCGGAATAATTTCGGAGATCTTGGGATTTGAAAGCAGTCTGAAATACGATTGTTTAAACTCTTCGTATGTAAATGCACGTCCCTCTGCTGGTAGTTCATTCTTTATATATTCTTTTTGCAAGGGAGTTACTCCTTTAATAATAATTCTGTTAAAGGTCAACTCCGGTTGCTGACTCTTAAAGTGCTTGCGTCTCTCTTTCAGATCCGCCAGAGGGACTCTCCTGGAGACATTCCGTTGGATGGAATCCAATAGTCCCATCGCTTTATCATAGCCTAACTTGTATATGGAGTCCGCTTTGCCAAAATCGAGCAAATTGACATCGCGAAGTTCAAAGGAGAGCAAAAGCCCTTTATCTTTGGGGACAGAATAGTCTGTTTTGTCCATCACCATGTTTTCCATTTGCCCGATAATATCCCGTTCATCGGCAGCTAAACGTCCTGAAGCAACCTTACTACCAATAATATAGTCAGGATTAAAATCTTTCATCATCGTACTAACAGGAAAATTATCGAAAATTCCACCATCATAAGCAAGAACACCATTAAGTTTAATGGGTTTAAAAACAAAAGGGAAAGTCATCGACGCGCGGATCGCATCGCCCAAATCCCCTTTCTTACAGATGATTGGCTGACGTTCATATACATCGGAAGCGACACACCGGAAGGGTACCATCAGATAATCAAAGTCATAATCACAGGAAGCACTTGCCGGCCCGAACAGTTGCGTAAAAACGATGTTCATTTGACGTGGATTGATGAGATTGGCCGGAAGCAAAAAGTTTTTGTTGGAAGATAAAGAATCTTTCAGCCAAATACTAAGATTAAACATCTCCGGAGTAGGATTCTCCTTCCTGAAATAGTACTGAAAACGATCCTCCACCTTCCCTGACATCCAGTTTTGAAAATCTTCGGACTTGATCAGTGTCATCATCTCATCCGGTGAGTAACCAGCGGCATACAAACCTCCAACAATGGCTCCCATCGAGGTACCGGTGATATAATCAATCGGAATATCATTATCTTCCAAGGCTTTGATCATACCAATATGAGCTATACCTTTTGCGCCACCCCCACTCAATACAAGACCAACCTTCTGGGCACTCAGAGGGATGAATAAACACAAACATAGCAAGACTATTAGTACCCGTATTCTCATTGTATAACCATATATCATATTTCGGAATGTCAAATGTACAAACAAATTCACAAAAGAGTTTTTCTTGAACTAAAAAAACCGACTGATCACTCATAATATCCGAACTAACGCAAAAAGAGGAGATATCCATCAGGACTCTCCTCTCTCTATCTTTTGTTATAATAATGAATCAAATCATCTGAAAACTCCGCTTTACAAAGTTGCTCAGCGCCTCACCCTTCAACATATTATTGGACAAAAGAGCCAGGTCAATCAACTGACTTACCAACTTATTCTCTTTTGCATAGGAAGTTAGTATTGCGTCACGGTCTGCCTGCAACTCTTCGACTTGTTTCTTTGCAGCATCAAGAGCCTCTTTTTCATCTAAAGAAATCTCTTCGTCTTTTTTCCCTTTCTGGCTATTTTGAAGTTCATCACGTTTCGCCTCTGCCATTTTGAGCTCTGTCTGTACAGGAGCTAATTTTTCATTACAAGCGGTCTCCTGATCTTCAAGAACTCTTTGAGTCAAAGGATGATTTGTATTAACAACCAAATTATATGAATCAGGCATTTCACCATAAAAATTGAAACCTGTTTGAGTGGCAGACATCTCCTTCATACGACGCATATACTCGTTTTGTGTTAGCATGACCGGATTGGCATTTGCCCCCAATGCTTCAAACTGAACCATAAATTCAACTTTCTCCTGTTTAGGAGTTTGAGACTGAAAGACGGTCTTTAAAGCAGTCTTCTGTTCTGCACTCCACTCTACTTTCGCAGCATCTTCTTTACGAATCAAATTATCCACAACATCGCTATCCACACGGACAAAACGCACTTTCTCTTTTTCTTCTATCTTGCCTATAAAATGAACATCCAGTTGTCCGTCCATGACCAATACGTCATAACCTTTTTCTTTTGCCGCATCAATATAGCTGTATTGTTGATCAAGATTGGTTGTGTAGAGATAAATTAATTGTTTGTCTTTGTCTGTTTGGTTTCCCTCCACAAGTTTCTTGTACTCTTCCAATGTAAAATAACTGTTTTCCGAGTTCTTCAGCAGGGTAAATTTCTCGGCTCTTTCAAAGAACTTTTCATCAGTTAGTTCGCCGTATTCAACAAAGATCTTCAGGTCATCCCACTTAGCCTCAAACTGAGCACGGTCTTCCTTAAATAACTCTTGTAAACGGTCTGCCACTTTTTTTGTAATGTGAGAAGAAATCTTTTTCACATTGGCATCACTTTGCAGGTAGGAACGGGATACATTCAGAGGAATATCCGGCGAATCAATGACACCATGAAGCAACGTCATGAATTCAGGTACAATACCTTCTACCGAGTCAGAAACGAAGACTTGGTTACAGTAGAGTTGGATCTTGTTTTTATGTAAATCGACGTTGCTCTTAATCTTCGGAAAATAAAGAATACCAGTCAACGTAAACGGATAATCCACATTCAGATGGATATGAAACAAGGGTTCGTCTGTGTAAGGATATAATTCCTGATAGAAACCTTTGTAGTCTTCCTCTTTCAGGTCAGCAGGTTTACGTGTCCATGCCGGACTAACATTATTGATAACATTGTCATCTGCTGTTTCTACATCTTTGCCATCTTTCCACTCTTTCTTTTTGCCAAAAGCAATAGGGATGGGTAAGAAACTGCAATACTTCTTCAACAATCCGGAGATCTTGGCCTCTTCAAGAAATTCTTTATTATCATCATCTATATGCATGATGATTTCAGTACCTCTCTCACTTTTTGAATCATCCTCCATGGTAAACTCAGGAGAGCCATCACAAGTCCATTTCACTCCTTTTGAGTCTTCTTTGAAAGATTTGCTTATGACTTCCACTTTATTGGACACCATAAATGAAGAGTAAAAGCCCAAACCGAAATGGCCGATGATATTATTGGCCTCATTTTTGTACTTCTCAACAAACTCTTCAGCACCAGAAAAAGCAATCTGATTCAAATAGCGGCTCATCTCATCGTCAGTCATACCAACACCACGGTCGGATACAGTGATTGTACCTTTGTCTTTGTCTACTTTTACCTGAATGGTCAAATCACCCAGATCACCTTTAAACTCACCAACCGAAGCTAGTGTTTTAATCTTTTGTGTGGCGTCCACTGCGTTCGAAATAATCTCACGAAGGAAGATCTCGTGATCACTATACAAGAATTTCTTGATGATGGGGAAAATATTCTCTGTTGTTACCCCAATACTACCGTTTTGCATACTATGATTTGTTATATGTTATTAAATTCGTTTGCCCACATAACTCACAAATCATATACCAATCTTTTTATCTGACAAATTGACGGCACTAATGACACAATCAATGCTATTCGGACATATTCTTGATAGACGGCAATACCGGTAAATTCTTAAAACCGTAAAATTCAATGGCATTCTTCCCGAGAAACTGTGCCTTATCGGTCTCTGTTAATTCTTTCGACTTGAGTACAAAGTCATAAGACATCTTATACGTGATCGCCGTAATGGTACGAGGATAATCAGAACCCCACATCAATTTATCCATTCCTACCAATTCGGCAGCCCGACAGATAGCTTTCACTGCTCCTTTAAAAGGATAAAACTCTTCGTTGAAAAGCCATGTTATTCCTCCTGACTCAATACGAACATTGGGATAACGAGCGAGTTTGATTTGTTCCTCCCATTTCGGACGCGTCACCATTCCAAAATGACCAATTGCAATCTTGAGTTTCGGACACTCCCGAATCACCTCTTCCAATTCGCCTGTTTGAATGTCGCCATCCGCCAGATCAACGGAGAGTATAATGTGCTTCTCTTCCATAAAGTGAAAAAGCTTCATCATCTCATCAGAGTTCAAGAAGACTCTTCCTTCTTTCAACAGTAATCGTTGAGCCGGAATCTTTAGTGCCTTAAAGCCCAAAGCGATCAGCTCCTTACCCTGCTCAAAGAATCCGGGACGACGAAACTCGCACATGCCACAGACAAAAAAGCGTTCCGGATAGTGCGTCATCACTTGCATCAAGTAGTCGTTCTGGATGCCGTCAATATATTCTTGGGTAATCACAGCCGCAGATACCAGTGCATAATCCATGTTTGAAAGAAAGATTTCTGCTGTGTTTCGTCCGTCAATCATAAAGGGAGGCAACATTTGTCGTATCTCACCCATAAACTGAGACCGGCCGTTTTCAAGGGTTTTGATCGCCATTCCATCGACTTCGGCGTCTTGTTTTAGCCACAAATGGGAATGTGCATCGATTAGTTGAAAATCCATACATGCATGTTATTAAAAATGTTGAGAAGCAATTGTTATCAAAACTGCTCCAATATCTCTATTCTTTTCTTGATAGGTGGGTGTGTTGCAAACAAGCCACTCAATCCACTGAAATAGCTTTCACTTTTCGTATGGGGATGCTCGATAAATAATTGAGCAACATCGTTACGGGTCACTGCTTCTATCTCGGGATCGTTGGAAATCTTGCGTAACGCACTAGCCAGAGCATGAGGGTTTTTGGTCATCTCGGCCGCACCCGCATCCGCCATAAATTCCCTATTACGCGAGATTGCAAAGCGCATTAAAGAGGCAAAAAAGAATCCTATCGCCGCCACTGCTATCACAATCAAGAGTATCGGCAAGGCACTACCTTTGCCATTACGGTTACTCCGTCCCAATGATGAGTAATAAAGGGAACGAATCGCTATTTGCGCCAACATGGAAAACAATCCGACAAAAACAATCGACACAATCAAGACCCGCACATCCCTGTTACGGATATGAGTCAGTTCGTGTGCAATCACAGTCTCCAGTTCACTGTCATCCAACTTTTCTATAATTCCCTTGGAAAGGGTCACGGTATAACTACTTTCATTGATGCCACTTGCATAAGCATTTAGGGAGTCATCATAGATAATATTCACCTTGGGCATTTTCATTCCCCGGCTCATACAAAGGTTTTCGACCAGATTGTAGACTCTTTTATTGTCTTTGCGCTCTAACGGGACAGCTCCTGTCGAGTTGTTTATAATCCATGTGTTGGCAAAATAGGCGACAAAAAACCAGACTAATACGCCCAAAAGGACAACCGGCGCATAATTCACAAACATGACATTGGCTGTTTCCATCGGAAGAGGGTTACCCGGATAACGTCGAACCGTCAGCATGGTCAACAGAAAGCAAAACAGATAAGTCAGAAGAATGACCAGGCAGGGAAAAAGAACAAGCAGCACAACAGAGCGAAAGTTATTCGTTCTCTGTTGTGTTTCTATTCCAACATATTGCATAGATAATCGTTTTTAGAACTTAATGGTTGGAGCTTCTTCCAGACTAGCGCGTTGTTCGCCTAAGTCAAACATCATTTCCTTGTGGAATCCGAACATCCCTGCAATCAGATTGGACGGAAATACCTGCACGGCATTGTTAAATTCTTTTGTGGCAGAGTTGAAGAAGCGACGTACAGCAGAAAGTTTGTTCTCAATATCTGAAATCTCTTCCTGCAATTGCATAAAGTTTTGATTAGCCTTCAGATCCGGATAAGCCTCGACGGTCACTTTTAGTCCGGCTAAAGCTGTTGTCAGCATGTTTTCAGCTACAATTTTATCATCGATGGTACGAGCTCCTATCGCGCCATTACGCGCACTTACAACCCGGTCAAGTGTCTCTTTTTCATGCGAAGCATAGCCTCTGACCGTCTCGACCAACTGAGGAATCAAATCATGACGTTGTTTCAACTGCACGTCAATGTCAGCAAACGCATTCTCGCGGTTGTTTCTGAGTCTGACCAACGAGTTGTACATAGAAATAACCCAAAGTACGATTATTACTATTACTCCTAATACAATAAATAAAGCCATAGTTCTCTCTTTTAAATTAATAATTCCTCAAAGATAATGGAATTACAGATATCAAAGTATTCTTCAGACAAAAATATCGCTCTATCAATCTTTAGGATACTTTCTATCAAACAAAAAAGGAAGCCTTACCAAAGACTTCCTTTTTTTATTACAAATACAAGTGTATTATTTCTTGATAATCTTATAGCTCTTATCCCCGGCTTTGAGATAGTATAAACCGGCATCACGACCTCTGAGATCAATCTGCATTTCCTCTTCATCCGCTTTTCCGGAATAAATAATCCTTCCATATGAGTCAACTATAATGACAGAAGTACCCTGTGCAAGATTGCTGATCCTTAAAACATCAGAAACAGGATTTGGATAGATGCCCACAGAAATGGTCTCATCTTTAGCACCGGACTGTATGGATCCAATCGTCAGAACACCATTGACAGGAACAATATTATAGTTCACTCTTGCAAGCACAAAACCTTTGGATGCAACAATCGGATATTCTCCGTCAGGTGATTCTGCAGTTGCCTCACAGGAAACTGTCGGATAAATCGAGAACACCTGAGCCAGATTATCAGTAGGAAGTAACCCTTCGTAATGATATGAAAAGTCCGGATTTGCAGTACCTGACTCTTTTTGCTTATTATCAGCAATTACATAGAGGTTCTTCTTATAAACCTTCATAAAAATAGAGGTATCCAACTTCGCATAGGTATCGCTATATGCTTGACTGACATTCAATAATAACGAGCCGGCTCTCAACGGAATTAATTTGGTAGAAGTTTCATTTACTGAAAAGATATCAGGAACAGAGAATGAATATTTGATTGGAGTTTCTTTGTTCGTGGATGTCAGAGTGAAATCAACTGCACCATCACCATATGTAATAGTGTCAGGTATAGACAATGTTATCTGAGGAGCTTTCTTTCCCAGACTTCCATAATCATACTGATTATCCAGATAGGCTATTCTCCTTGTGATCCAATCCGTTAGGAAGTTTATTTCAGACTGAAAATTCAGATTGCTCACACTATAACCGTTCCAGCGGGATACTTCGCGAGCTCCCGCGCCACTCTTTTCAAACATAGCGTTGTAAGCAGTAAAACGAGCGATCAGCTTCTCCGGAGAGAAGAAGGTACTACGTAGTTGAGCATAGCGCATCCGTAAGGAGTTATTGAAACCATTGACATTGCCCTGCATCAATCGCATAAAGAGATTGCTCTGTCCATGTTCATTGGCGATAACAAAAGCTGTAAAGTCTTGTTCCGGAAGACAGTTTCCAGATCCCCAGTCTTTTGAGCCATTCCATCTTCGGCCAAAGGTGCCGTCACAATCCCATGGAGCAACACTAATCTTACCGGATGTATTTTTGTCATACGCATAAAAGTACATGTTTTTCCCTTGATTGTCTGTTGCCAAAAGCAGCTCTATAAACAGATAATAATCTGTCATAACGGGCATATCAAATGCTTGATTGACATTTGAAGCAAAATAATCATTGGATGAAAAGGCCGTAAAATTGACCGCTGAATACAATGGTCTCCAGTCCACGACTTCACCATCACCCAAATCGGGATATTTAGCCTCAAAACCATTCCAGGATTCACCCTGATAGTCCATCGGATCAGGAACAGATGTTTTTTGAGGTTGATCATTATTAGATCCTCCCATAAAAACTTCAAAAGACCAATCTGTAGATTTGTAGAGTACGCCGTTAACCTGTTTCGTTACTTCATCGTATTTTTTCAGTTTAAGTTGCTTTCTGTCAACTTTCTCTGTCATGCAATACAAGCCCGAATATTCTTCATTGATAAATACTTCCACAAACTGCCCACGAGTTCCATTGATCACTCCATTCTCGAAAGACGTTTGATAGGGTGGAGTAGAAAAATCATTCCACAAATCGGTTGATACGCGGTTTCTCATACGTGCATAATCAATTGCCATGGCATCCAACACCCAATTGTTATCTTCACGCAAACCAAAAAAACTCTTGTGCATCTTTTCACCAAGAGCGTCTTTTAACTTTATATTGAACGATTTTTTTGCTTGACCCATTGCTGTGGCACCACGCCATTTATATTCCGAATTCAATTTCTCCGGAGTCAGATTCTTTGCCGGCTCATGAACGGTAATAAAACCGGGAGAATACACATTCCCATTGACGGAGGCATACGTCATTTGCACGATCGGCAACCCGGTAAATGTCAATGTAGTGGAAAGCAACTCGCGGGTTCCATTCATTATTTTAATTGTGAAGTTTTTTCCTGCTGTGACATCGGCAAATGTATAATCACTCTCATCGGTCACTTTTGTGCCGTTGATAGTTACAGTATAAGCGGTATTCTTAACCGTAAAGTGAACAGTACGCTCTACGTCATTATCCATCAAAGTCAGAGGAACTGAGAAAAAATAAGTACTGAACCCAGATCTTTTATTATAAACAAGTGGCTTACCGCTCAGCGAGAACTCACCAAGATAGGCAGCCAACGGGCCGGAAACAGCCAAAGCAGTACCTTCATCCACAATGACCGTCACAGCGTCATCTTTCACAACCGCACCGCTTGCATCATAAAAAGCAAATTGCTCATTGGTACTTGAACCGTCATGAGTATAAAAGCCCACCATATTTTCCTTATCACTCCCTCTTCGGTTAAAAACTAAGCCAGGAACTGCAACAGACGAAATTGAATAATAATCGACACCATTCACTGTATGTAAAGTAAGTTTAAATAAGGTCGTATCACCATTCAATGCATCTACTAATGTCAAATTTCTTTTCGGATCGTAATTAGTGTCATACGAAATGTATTGCTTTGTTGACGCATTCTGGATGGTATATTTCCCAGATCCTGTGCCAATCTCAGTAATTATCCAAAAGGCATCAGCAACAGTAGAAGCTGCAGCGGGATCATAAACTATTGGATAAGTACTGCTATGCAAATCTCCGGTAACTATGCCGCCTTTATTGCCGTCTTGGATACAAGCAATACGGTAACTAGTGTTAGTTTTAAATACAGGGCTTGCTGTGGAAAATAGTGGGAATAAGACTATTAACAGGGTAGTAATAAAATGTTTCACGTCAGTTGTAAATAAATCATTAATGCGGCAAAGATAAGGAATATTTTGTGATAAAACCCACTTTAGACTATTTTTAGACATTCAGATGATAACTACACATTTTGTAACCTTTCATTAATACAATAACAACAAAGGCTGCCTCTTCAGTTGACAGCCTTTATTATTATAGCTAATATTCTGCTATTTCTTTATAATCGTATGAGTATCCTCTCCTATTTTCAGGTAATAAATACCCGGAGATTGACTCTCCATACGAATTTGAATTGTCGGTTCCGTTGCTTTTTCAACATAAATCACTCTGCCGAAAGAATCAAAAAGCTGTACAAGAACCCCCGTTGTCAATTGAGAGAGATTCAGTATATCCTGTACCGGGTTAGGAGCAATTCCAACCTGAATAGTTTCGGCTTCAACAGGGGTACCTGTATTGGGAAGAATCGTCAAGACTCCTGCTTTTCTTTCTAGCTGATAGTTGGCAGAAACAGAGCCTCCACTGAGCAGAATAGGGTATTCTCCCACTTCAGAAGTTGCATTTGCATCACAGGAAACAACGGGAGCACTGGTAACCACATTGCTTATCTGGTCTGGAAGAACCAAACCTTCGTATCGAATAGTAAACGACGGATTTTCTTGTCCCTGTTCTTTTATCTGATCCTCAGCTACAGCATAGAGCGTCTTCTTCTGAACTGAAATAAGGAACTTGATAACCGCATTTGTTGACGCATAAATATCATTACCAGGCTGTGAAGCAATCAAATATAGGGATCCAACATTCAGGATGTTCATTTTAGAATCCTTGATTTCGACAACACCCGGCTTTGAAGTGTATAAAGTGACAGTCGAATAGGTATTTGACGAGATTGGATTAAGTTCAATTGGAGCATCACCATAGGTTATCGTATCAGGCAACTCTAACGTAATTACGGGAGTCTTTTTCACCTTACGGGCATTAATGGTCAATGTTCCGTTTTGCATATTCAACACGTAATTACTATTAGCAACTCCGCCTTCAATTAGAATAGGATACGTACCGATTGGAGAATCTACGACTGCAGCGCAGGAAACTGTCGGCATGCTGGTAAATACTAGTTCGGGGGTATCACCTGAAGCCAGTCCTGCATATGTCATTGAAAGCGCCGGATTTTCATCTCCAATTTCTTTCACCTTATCATCAGCCTTTGCAACAAGACTTCTCTTATCAATCTGCAGATAGAAGGAAGTATCGACAGCTGAATAACCGATAGAAGCTGCCTGAGAAACATACATATAAGTAGATCCCGCGTTCAGCATCTTTAACGTATTACCATTCACTTCAACAACTCCACTTTTTGAGAAGGAAATCTTGAGCGGTGCATTCGGATTGGTTGTAACCAACAGATTGGCTATTGCCGGATTACCATACGTTAGCGTCTTAGGAGTTGAAAGCGTAATCACAGGATGTTGCATCGGCAAATGAGCAATATCAAATTCCGTTACATCCAGATAATTAAGCCTCGAATCAAGCCAGCTGGAAAGATAGGTCATCTCAGCATTCAGGTCAATCCTGACATTAGAGCCACTCCATTTTGCTGTTTCACGTGCTCCGGCACCACTTTTGTCAAACATCTCTTTGTATTTTAAGAAACGTGCCATCAGACTCTCTTTCGTAAAGTACGTCTTACGCAACTCTGCATATCTATAGCGAAGATTCAGATTGTAATTGTCCGGATTAAACTTCTTCAGATTCCTGAATACGGCATACTCACCATGCTCGTATTGAATAAGAAAGGATACGAAATCCTGATTTGGAGTCGTTATATTGTTAGATCCATCCCATCTTCGACCAAAGGTACCATCTAAATCCCAGGGAGCGATGCTCATTACATTGGATCTATTCTTGTCATATGTATATATAAAGGTATTCTTTCCATGGTTATCTGTCGCCAACAAGAGATCAATAAACAGATAGTAATCAAGCCAGACTGGCATATCGAAGTACGATTTGTATCCATTGACAAACCTGGCACTATCCACTGCCGCTGTAGCATTAAATGCAACAAGATCATACAACGGTTTCCAGTCTACCGGCTGTTCGTCAAAATCAGGATGTTTTACCTCATACCCATCCCAAGTCTCACTGCTATTATTGTAATCAGGCGGATTAGTTCCCGGATAACTCTGATTATCAGCATAATGACCCATAAAATTGGAATAGTTCCAACCTGACGCTTTATACAATACTCCGCGAACCGTCTGGGTTGAATCATCATATTTCTTGAGTTGCAGCTGTTTCCTATCCACTTTCTCCGTCATACAATACAATCCATTGTACTGATCATTGATAAACAATTCCACAAATTGTCCCCTTGTACCATTAATTACGTTGCTTTCTGTTTCACTATGATACGGCAATCTTGAGAAATCATTCCACAAATCCGTTGAAACACGGTTTCGCATTCGTCCAGGATCTATAGCCATGGCATCTAAGACCCAATTGTTATCTTCACGAAGACCGAAGAAACTCCGAAAGAGTTTTTGATCCGAACCATCTTTCAGTTTGATATTAAAAGATTTTTTAGGCTGTCCCAAAGCAGTCGCACCTCTGTATTTGTATTCAGAATGAAGAAATTCCGGTACAGTTTTCTTATCCGGTTCATGTACTTTAATATATCCGGCCAGATATTCGCTGGAATTTACAGCATCATAGTAAATCTGAACAATAGGAAGTCCTGTAAAAGTCAGATCAAGTGTCGCCTTTAGCGTCGTGCCTTCCTTCACTTCCATACTGTATTTTTTCCCGGCAGTCACTTTTGAAAACACATAATCATCCTCATCAAAAAGAGGCGCACCGTCGATAGTCACTGAATAATTCCCGTTCAGATTCTTTGCAATGAAGTGTATTGTGCGCTCAATATCCGCATCCATAAGATTTAAAGGGACAGAGAAGAAATAAGAACCGTCCGTACTGTTATAGACCAAAGGTTTGCCACTCAACGTAAACTCGGTAAAGTAAGTTGCCAAAGGTCCGGCAACAACAGGATCAGGTTTCTGCGGAATAACAACTATTCGATCGTCCTTAACAACATTATTATCTTCATCATAAAAAGCAAATAGTTCATTACTGCTGGTTCCACTACTTGGGCTATACAAGCCGACCAGTCCAGAGCCTCTCTTGTTGAAAAATTTCGTCGGATCATTTTCTGACTTAAATGAATAATAATCAATCCCGCCATTCGAATGTAAAGTCAGAGAAAAGAGTGTCATATCAGCATTCAACGCTGATACTAATCCCAAATTTCTGTTTGTGGTATAATCTATATCGTATGAAATATACTGCCCTGTTGACGCGTTTTTAAACGAATATGTTCCTTCGTTTTCTATAATATACCAATATGCATCTGTCGTCGCAGAATTCGCAGCTGAATAATAAAACAATGGATAATTGCTTTCATGCTTGCTTCCTAAAACAATGCCGCCCTGAGCTCCATCTTGCAAACAAGCGATACGATATTTCTTTGTCGGATTAAATACAGGACTGGCTACAGCCGAAAAGGAGAATAAAGATATGAAAAGGGAAACGATAAGATTTTTCATAAATACTATGGGTATCAGTTTAATGCGCGGCAAAGATATACAATCTGCAAATAAAAAACACATAAAAGTCTCTTTTTCTGAAAGCAAGAAAACAGCAATGCCTCCGAAGTAGTCCGGAGGCATTGTAAATCAAATAATTAAAGTTGTTTTATCGCTTAATAACCTTTTCTGATCGATTGCCGGCTTTGACGATATACAAGCCTGAAGCATAATCAGCAAAATCAATTGCCATGGCATCCATATCAGCGCGTTGTTGGTGCAACACACGTCCTTGTTGGTCGTATATAGAGACAACTTCTCCGCGTACTAAATTACTTATTATTAAAAGGTCACTAACCGGATTTGGAGAAACATTCAGTTTCAGTGCTGTCAGCATGATTCCTTCATCCGTATTACTATATCCATATTGTGCATCCAGATAAGCAATACGCGCATTGATCCAGGATGTGAGATAGGATATTTCTGTTGTAAAATTCATACCAGAAGTCATGGAAGACCACGTCTTCACTTCTCTATCTGCTGCACCACTCGCCACAAAATTATCTCTGTATTGCACGAAACGGTTGATAAGATTTTCCGGTTTGAAGTAGTCCTGACGTAATTCAGCATACCTTGATTTAAGCTGATCATAAAAACCTCCGACATTGCTTCTTTTCAAACGTTGGAAAAGATAGTGTTCGGCATGTTCATTCGTCTTTAGAAAGCTGATGAAATCCTGATCCGGGTTAGCTCCGTATGTAGCACCACCACCGCCAAAAATGCCTCCGCCGCCAAGGCTCCAAGTGGTATTTCCATTCCATCGACGTCCGAATGTTCCGTCCAAGTCCCACGGAGTGACGGTCATTTTGGTTGATTTTGTCTGATCATAAACAGAGAAGAACATATTTTTACCATGATTATCCGTAGCAAGCAACAGTTCAATAAATAAATAATAATCTCTGAGAACGGGCAGGTCAAAACGATCAGCAGCCTGCGCCGCAAACAAAGAATCTGAAGAAATGGCAAAAGCAACGGCATCACGTAAAGGCTGCCAGTCTGTAAAGTTTTTAGCTCTGTAATAAGTAAATGTCGTATCTTTACCATTCAAATTATAAGTATAAGTTACAGTATCCCAACCTTGTGCTGCGCCATCTGCCGCATCCGGATACTTGACTTCCCAGCCATCCCATGACTCAGAACTGTTATCGAAAGAAGACAGTCTGGATAGCGAAGGAAGAGCACTCGGCTGATCAGGGGTATTTCCAAAAAGAACAGAGAAAGACCAATTCTTCGCTTTATACAACGCACCCTTAATTGTGTCAGGAGTAATAAAGGTAGCACCTTCATCAAACTTTTTCAGTTTCAGTTGTTTCCTATCCACCTTCTCTGTCATACAGTAAATGCCTCTGTATACATTGTTGACAAATAGCTCTACAAATTTTCCACGAGTACCATTGACAGCTTTCGGTTCTTTTGAGAAATAATACGGTTTTGCTGAGAAATCATTCCAAAGATCAGTTGCAACTCTGTTTCTCATGCGTGCCGGATCAATAGCCATTGCATCCAATATCCAGTTATTATCCTCTCTCAACCCCAAAAAACTTTTATCTACGCTTTCGTAATACGAATACTCTCCAATTTTTGTCGGTTCGACAAGCTTAATTGCATACGACTTCTTGGGTTGGTTTTGAGCCGTTGCTCCACGATACTTATAATTCGCATATACAGTATCAGGCTGCACATTGGAAACCGGATCATTGACCAGTAATTTTCCTAAAGTATAACTATATCCATTTATCGCAGAACCGGTATAAAAGATCTGAACGATCGGCATACTTGTAAAATAGAGCGAAGCGTAAGCAAGCTCATTTTCTCCTTGTGCGATGATAACCTTGTACACTTTGGTAGGTGTAACATTACCAAAAGAATACTCTTCACCGCTTGCTACAGGATTACCATCAATGGTAAAAGTTATATTTGACGGAGTCCCACTTTTAAATTTATATTCGAGAACCTTAGAAACATCTGTTCCCATCTGCCGTTCAGGCATTGTATAATAATAGGCCGCTTTAGACTGGTCATAGACCGGAGTGCGTCCATTGATAGTACAAATATCCAGATACTTAAAAAAATCGCCTCCCTTGTCTGTATCTGATACTTGTGTGGAATCGCTCTGAAAGAGACCAAACAACTCGCTTTTCAGTCCGCTATACTCACTAAGAGTAACAGGACTTCCAGAAGCGCCGACAGACAATCCTTGCGATGTAAATCCTTCTACTGTCGATTTAATTCCATAATAAGCATTTCCACCTCTGCTAATCATACTCATTGTGAAGAAAATAGTAGAATCAGTCGCTGCATTAGCAGAAGATTCCACAGTCAGAGTAGCTCCACTTTCAGAAGGAATAAGCTTTAAAAATTTCTTTGTTTTAGGATTAAAGAAAGAATATTTTTCAGATACCGTTGATTTATTGAGGCGCCACATCGCACTATCGCCAAAGGCAGTCACATCTTGTTCATAAAACAGTTTCAATCCATCAGGAGTTGATCTGACAACCAATCCACTTGATTCCGGAGCATTCAGAGATGCAATCCTATACTTGGTTGTTTTTGAATAAACAGGAGCTGCCTCGGCTGCAGAGCAAAACAAGCACACTGCCGCAAGGAGAAGTAATAAATGTTTCATGCTAAAAGTTTAATAATTTAAGATTCTATAAAGTAACGTGTGTATTTTTCTTTCTATTCGCGACAAAGTTATCTTCCAAGTGGTTTATTCTTATAATCACAACGAGCTTTCCCTTTTACAATCAGATTCAATTTACCCTTAATAAGTTGTTTTCTGATTGGTGACACATGGTCAATAAATAATTTTCCATCCAAATGATCATATTCATGCATAATGACACGGGCTAAATAACCTTGGTAAACTTCATCATGTTCCACGCCGTTTTCATCAAGATATTTCATTCGGATTTTACTCTTTCGGGCCACTTTTTCATGAATTCCCGGCAAGCTCAGGCATGCCTCATCCAACAGTATATCTTCGCCATCACTATCGACAAGATGGGCGTTAATCATCACTTTTTTGAAGTTCTTGAATTCCGGATTTTCGTCAGCCATGGGAGTAAGATCAATCACAAGAAGCCGGATGGAAAGACCCACTTGCGGAGCTGCCAGGCCAATACCTTCCGATTTATACATCGTTTCAAACATCGTTTCTATCAAATTCTTCAAATCCGGATAATCAGGTGCAATATCTTGCGCCACTTTTCGTAGCACAGGCTGCCCATACAAATAAATCGGTAAAATCATTTCTTTACATTTAAGTTCTAATTCAATACTCACTCATTTTATAAACCGGCGACTTTCCATATAGCTCTGAAGGATAATCACAGCACTGATTTCATCCACCAGCGCTTTATTCTGACGATCTTTCTTTTTGACCCCTCCATCAATCATTGCCTGTTGTGCAATACTTGATGTAAACCGTTCATCAACCATTTCCACAGGAATGCCCGGAAATTGCTTCTTGAGCGTTTTCACAAACTGTTCCACAAAAGGTAGATTATCTGAGGGTTGATTAAGAAGCGTAACCGGATGACCAACTAAAAAAAGGTCAACAGGCTCCTTCTCTGTATAGCTTTTGAGAAAAGGCAGCAGAGTATGTGTCGGAACGGTTGTCAATCCGGTTGCAATAATCTTCAATAAATCTGTAACAGCTAAACCGGTTCGTTTACGACCATAATCAATCGCCAATATTCTTCCCACTGAGTCTATATATAAAATGAACAGGCAAAATTACAAATAAATAAGAATGATACTAGAAAAAAAGAACGAAAGTTATAAAATAGGCTAAACCAATCGCTCCCGGACTCAATTTAACAAACAGCAATAGACTGAGGTTATCATTCTGTTGTCCACTTGAAAAGTATATTCTTGGATTTGTTTCTAATATCAGCAAAAAAAAATATTACTTTTGTGGTTTTAATCGTACAGACTACAAAATAACGATATTATCTATGAGTATAGCAAGTAAATATGACCCGACTGAGGTAGAGGAAAAATGGTACCAATATTGGCAAACGAACGGTTTTTTTCACTCTGTTCCTGATGAACGTGAACCATACACGGTAGTTATTCCACCACCAAATGTAACCGGTGTATTGCACATGGGGCACATGTTGAACAACACTATTCAGGATATTTTAGTACGCCGGGCACGTATGCTGGGTAAAAATGCATGCTGGGTACCGGGCACTGATCACGCATCTATTGCAACCGAAGCTAAAGTCGTGGCAAAACTTGCAGCTGAAGGAATAAAGAAAACAGATCTCAGCCGTGAAGAGTTTCTTAAACATGCCTGGATATGGAAAGAAAAGCATGGCGGAATCATTCTGGAACAGTTAAAGAAACTGGGAGCTTCCTGCGATTGGGATCGTACTGCATTTACCATGGATGAAGAACGTAGCGAGAGTGTGCTTCGTGTTTTTATCGACCTATACAACAAAGGACTTATATATAGAGGTGTCCGGATGGTAAACTGGGACCCACAAGCTCTTACTGCATTATCGGACGAAGAGGTTATTTACAAGGAAGAACACAGCAAATTATTTTATCTGCGCTATAAAATTGAAGGTGATGACAAATATATAGTTGTTGCTACTACCCGTCCGGAAACTATTCTTGGTGATAGTGCTGTTTGTGTTAACCCGAACGATCCTCGATACAGTTGGTTGAAAGGGAAAAAGGTAATTATTCCGTTGGTCAATCGCGCTATTCCCATCATTATGGATGAATATGTGGATATTGAGTTCGGCACCGGCTGTCTGAAAGTAACACCGGCTCACGATATCAACGACTATATGCTTGGAGAGAAATATAACTTGGAGACGATTGATATTTTTGAAGATAACGGTACTATTTCTTCACGTGCCGGCATGTATGTCGGAAAAGATCGTTTTGAAGTTCGTAAGCAAATAGCAATCGACCTTGAAGCTGCCGGACTGATGGAAAAGACGGAAGCTTACGAAAACAAAGTCGGTTACTCTGAACGAACCAATGTAGTCATTGAGCCAAAGCTTTCCATGCAATGGTTTCTGAACATGAAAGAGATTTCAAAACCTGCACTCGATGCGGTTATGAATGATGATATAAAGTTTTATCCTGCCAAGTTCAAGAACACTTATCGTCACTGGATGGAAAATGTCAAAGACTGGTGTATCAGTCGCCAGCTATGGTGGGGGCACCGCATTCCAGCCTACTACTTACCTCAGGGGGGATATGTAGTTGCCATGACAGCCGAAGAAGCACTTCCTCTTGCCCGGGAAAAGTCTGGCGACGTAAATCTTCAGATTTCTGATCTGCGACAAGATGAAGATTGTCTGGATACCTGGTTTTCTTCCTGGTTGTGGCCTATCTCTTTGTTTAATGGGATCAACTCACCTGAGAATAAAGAAATTGATTACTATTATCCGACGTCTGATCTGGTTACTGGTCCGGATATCATTTTCTTTTGGGTAGCCCGCATGATAATGGCCGGATATGAGTTCAAGAAAGAAATGCCATTCAAAAATGTGTACTTCACAGGTATCGTACGGGATAAGCTCGGTCGCAAGATGTCTAAAAGTTTGGGAAATTCTCCAGATCCACTCGATCTGATCTCCAGATTTGGCGCAGACGGTGTTCGAATGGGTATGATGCTTTCCGCTCCGGCAGGTAACGATATCCTTTTTGATGAAACGCTTTGCGAACAAGGTCGTAACTTTAACAATAAAATATGGAATGCCTTCCGTTTGGTGAAGGGTTGGGAGATCGATAACACAATTGATCAACCTGAATCATCTGCGGTTGCAATCTCCTGGTTTGAGTCCATGCTGAACAAAACCATCTCAGAAATGGATGACCTGTTTGATAAATACCGTATTTCGGAAGCATTGATGACTGTGTACAAACTCTTTTGGGATGAATTCTCATCCTGGTACTTAGAGATTATCAAGCCGGGTTACCAACAACCTATCGATGCGAAAACCTATCAGCAGACAATTGCGTTCTTCGATGCTTTGTTGAGAATGCTGCATCCGTTCATGCCGTTTATCACAGAAGAGCTGTGGCAGGCTTTAGAATCACGGAAAGAGGGTGAAAGCATCATGGTTGGTTTACTTCCCAAAGCAGGAGCAACTAATGAAAGGCTCATCAGTGATATCGAAGTGACGAAAGAAGTTATCGCCGCCATCCGTTCCATTCGTTTGGAAAAGAATATTCCAAATAAAGAGGAACTGAAACTTCAGATCCTGGGTGAAGGACATACTAAGAATTACGATTCTGTCATCACCAAAGTTGCCAATCTTTCCGCAATCACAGAAAGTGCGGAAAAAACTCCCGGAGCCTCTTCATTCTTAGTCGGAACAACAGAATATGCTGTGCCTGTTGACAACTATATTGATGTGGAAGCAGAATTAAAGAAGCAACAGGAAGAACTTACTTATCTGATTGGTTTTCGCGATTCTGTGCTGAAGAAGCTAAGTATTGAAAGTTTTGTAGCCAAAGCACCCGCAAAGGTTATAGAGATGGAACGCAAAAAACTGGCTGATGCAGAGAGTAAGATTAACTCCTTAAGGGAAAGTATTGCGCTCATGAAATATTAAATACAATGAAGACAGAAAGAGTGGTCAGAATATTGTTTTCACTGGCTAACATCCTCCTTATTGTAGGATGCTCCTCTGTCAAAGTGCTTACTATTGAAGTCCGTGAACCGGCAACAAAACCGTTGCCGTCCACGGTTTCTTCAATTACGATTGCCAATAATTCAAACAAGCAATCTCCTGATTTTCAAAACAAGCTAGTTTTTTTCAATGAAAACAGAGCGGATGCCACAATCAATGCGGACAGCCTGGGCTTTTATGCCTGCTTCGGTCTTCACGACGCATTGCTTGAGAGTGGCTTCCCTTCTGTAAATATCCTTCCGAAAGCATTTAGGAACGACACATTGCTGCAACCGGCAGTTCCATTTGATCACACATTCACTGATTCTATTTGTAAAGAGAATCAGTCTGACGCTCTGATATCTGTTGATCAATTATTGGTCGGATCACTATTGAACATAGAGGAGGATGTGCCACAAGGATTCAGAATAGCACGCGGAACTTTTAGCACTCAACGATTGTCGACATTCCGTATTTATATCCCTTCCGATTCAGCATCTCCGCAATCTATTAAGAGCTCTGACACGCTATATTGGGATGCCCAGGAGCCTATTGTCTTCGGAGAGCTAAACCTCAACGACCTGCTATCCAAACTACCTATTGGTAGAGATGCCATGCATGAAGCCGCCTATTTCGCAGGTGTCGAACTGGCACACTTGATTTACCCTCATTGGGAGAAGAGCGAGCGCTGTATCTACACCACCCGAAATTCTCAAATGAGACGCGCCTTTTCTCTTGCTAAAAAGGAGAAATGGGAAGAAGCAGCCACATTATGGGAGCACATATCCAACACAAAAGGAGGAAAAAGCAAAGCATATGCATGTGCCAACCTTGCTTTGTATTATGAATTAAATGACAAGTTCGAAGAAGCAGTCAAATGGCAGGAGAAAGCAACAGAAACAATACCGAATGCTAAAGAAGAATATATCAACTATCGCAACTATCTGAATATTCTAAAGAAAAGAGCAACAATCCCCGCCGAGAAAAAATAGCATTCTATCCCAACGGCTCACACCAATGAGTTTTTGCTCTATTTCTTTGATAATTTATCAGATTATATATACTTTTACAGCAATTAATATAGGAGAACTCAATAAATGGAGAATAAAGGACAATTGCAGTCAAGTATCGAAATCGCCTTACGAAAGGCAGCAGATAAGTATAAAAGCGAGTATCCTGAATCTGCATTGACAGACTTGTTCATTCAGGCAAATCAGGACAAAGCCGAATTGTCTATTTATGATGACGAAAACCACCTTTTATATGCCACCAAAATACAGGCATGGATAAATGACGAAGAAGAGGACAAGGATGAGGAAACCTTTAATCTGGAAGCAGAACAGGCTGTAACCGCAGCTGTCAAGAGATGCGACAGTAATGGTTTATTCAAAGAGATAAACATTCTTGAACCATTTTCTGTCATTCTTGTGGATAATCAGTTTGATACAATTTGTGAGTTGTTTACCATAGACAGCGATCAATTGGTCATCGGTGATGATTTAATGAAAGACTGGGAAAAAGACCTGGATAACTTCATGGAGCAAATCGCCCGCGACTTCAAGTAATATTTATTCGTGATGATAAGGTTCACCATTAAGAATGGTCATTGCTCTATATAATTGTTCTACAAATAAGATGCGGATCATCTGATGTGAAAACGTCATCTTTGAGAGCGATATTTTCTCATTGCTCAATTCATATATTTCATTTGAGAATCCATAGGGTCCTCCAATCACAAAGACAAGTCGTTTGCCCACTGTCTGTTGCTTTTTAGCAATATAATCCGAAAAACCCACTGAGGTATATTCTTTCCCTTTTTCATCCAGTAAGACGATATAATCGCCCGGTTTCAAGGATTTTCTGATTAATTCCCCTTCCCGCTCCTTTTGCTGCTTCGGCTGGAGACTCTTGGTGTTTTTAAGTTCAGGAATCACTTCCAACTCAAAAGGAATATAATGTTTCAACCGACCAACATATTCATCAATTGCCTGTATATAATAAGACTCGGTTGTCTTTCCCACCATTAATAACGCTATCTTCATTTGCAATTATTTTTGCAAAAATACGATGAAGTACACAGACCACCAAATAAAACACGATCCTGGTGCCAACAACTTTGTATTACAGACAATACGCCATCCTCTGTCTTTATGAAGTTTTGCTCCTTACACTCCTTGAGGATTCGTATTTTTTTCGTTACTTTGCATGCTGATTATATATCCAACCAATAAAAAACAAAAATCAATGGATGAATTATTCGACCAACTGATCACCATCGCTTTCGGTGAAGATATCGGTGATGGAGACCATACAACGTTATCTTGTATCCCCGCCGATGCTATGGGTCGTTCACGCCTCATTATCAAAGAAGAAGGTATACTGGCTGGTGTGGATGTTGCCGTCAAGGTATTTCATAGATTTGACTCCAATCTGAAAGTCAATTTATTAATGAAAGACGGAGATCATGTAAAGCCCGGTGATATTGCATTTACCGTAGAGGGAAAAACTCAATCGCTGTTACAGACAGAGCGTCTTGTACTCAATATCATGCAACGCATGAGTGGAATTGCAACTGTTACCGGTCGCTACGTCAAACAACTGGAAGGATATCATACACGCGTACTTGACACCCGCAAAACAACTCCCGGCATGCGGGTACTGGAAAAAGAAGCAGTCAAAATCGGCGGAGGAGTCAATCATCGTATCGGATTGTTTGATATGATTCTTTTAAAGGACAACCATGTTGACTTTGCAGGAGGAATTGAAAACGCGATTGACCGTGCAAAAGCATACCTGAAAGAGAAAGGCAAAGATTTGAAGATTGAGATTGAAGTTCGTTCAATGGATGAGTTGGAACGCGTCATGAAAAAAGGTGGCGTCAACCGCATTATGTTTGACAACTTTACACCCGAACAAACCAAAGAGGCAGTAAAACGTGTTGCCGGTATCTATGAAACTGAATCTTCGGGTGGTATTACGTTCAACACACTGCGTGACTATGCAGCTAGTGGAGTTGATTACATTTCAGTAGGCGCTCTTACTCACTCGGTAAAAAGTCTGGATATGAGTTTGAAGGCATTCTAAAAAACTACTTTTCCTGACAGAAAGAAACAAAAAATGTCTGGCACTTCTCAAAGTAGTGCCAGACATTCTTCTTTAATGAGTAAAACTCTTTTGGAAATGATTATTCGCTCAGAAAAAGATCATTCTTAAGAGGAAAACGTTTCAGTTGATCAGAGATCTTTCTATATGTATTTCCTTTCAGGAAAGTCTCAAGCATTTGAAGCTGACGAATATTATGAACGTCTGTTCCCATAAAATCGATCATACCTTCCGAGAGAAGCCACATGGCAAAGTCACGGGTTGAAAGACCATAATATCCGGTAAATGAGAGCAGATTGACCTGAAACAAGCATCCCTGCTTTTTGTATGCTTCCACTTTCTTCTTGTCATCATAATAGTAGGCATACCGTTCAATATGCGCGATGATCGGGTTCAGCTGTTCTGTATGCATATCAAAGATAAGCTTCTCAAGCGCCCAGTAAGGTTGAATAAATGAATTCTCAATCAAGACACAACTTTTTGGAAAGGGTATCAAAGCTTTTTCCGCATGAATCTTGTCAAACAGCTCATCCAATCTATATTCCGCCGAATAAACGAGCTCCACATCTATCCCTTCTCTTTTAAGTGCCGGTTTGAGCAGATTACACGCAGCCTCGATGGTCTCCCTTGTATTAGGAAATGTCTCGTTGGTTATATGCGGAGTGGCTATAATCTTACGAATACCCATCGACTGAAGCTTTCTGACAATCTCGATAGAACTCTCCACCGTTTTCGAACCATCATCTATACCGGGTAAGACATGGCAATGTACCTCAACCTGAAAAGGGAGTTTGCCACTCTCATTTGAATCTGTTTTTTTTCGAAATAAATTAAACATAGTACTCTCTATTGTCGTGCGTAATAGAATTTTCATACAAAGTTAACGATTATCGTTGGATAAGCTTGTTTTTTGAATGATTTTATGATTCAGCCCAATACACAAATAAAAGAGCAGTATTTATATATCAGGAATAAGGGAACAATATCAACTATTGAACCTCATAAAAAATGGTTTTTGGGAATAAAGATAAAAGGCATAAAATAGCTTAGCCATCTTTTATATATCACCCTAAAAATAAAGGAAAAATATTTCCGGAAAACTTTCTAGCCACTCAAAATTTCTATATATCTGATTATCTGATATATGTAAAATATTTTGGAAAACTTTCTGCTTTTCTTTAAAATTATATGTTAATATATTTGGGCGATTAGATATTCATTACTAATATTGCAACTAATAAATATAGAAAATCAAACAGGTTTACAATATTCACACTCTAACAATCTCAATTTCAGTGGAAAATAAAGGTTACGACTACGATGAAGCATTTAAATCATCTCTTGAGTATTTTACAGGAGACGAACTTGCTGCCCGGGTATGGGTCAACAAGTATGCATTAAAAGATTCTTTCGGTAATATTTTCGAGAAGAATCCCAGTGACATGCATTGGCGTATAGCAAACGAAGTGGCTAGAATCGAGCAAAAATACCCCAACCCTATCAGTAGCGAGGAGTTATATAAACTATTCGATCATTTCAAATACATTATTCCGCAAGGAAGTCCGATGACTGGTATTGGCAACAATCATCAGATCGGATCACTATCCAACTGTTTTGTAATTGGAATGAATGGCGATGCAGACTCTTACGGAGCAATCATGAAAGTTGATGAGGAACAGGTGCAATTGATGAAGCGCCGTGGCGGTGTCGGTCACGACCTTTCACATATCCGTCCCTATGGCTCTCCGGTTAAGAACTCTGCTCTGACTTCCACCGGATTGGTTCCTTTTATGGAACGCTACTCCAACTCTACCCGCGAAGTTGCACAAGATGGTCGTCGGGGTGCCTTAATGCTTAGTGTTTCCATCAATCACCCGGACTCGGAATCTTTTATTGACGCAAAGATGACAGAAGGGAAAGTCACTGGTGCCAATGTTTCAGTGAAGATGGATGATGCTTTTATGGAGGCTGCAATCAGTGGAGATAAATACACACAGAAATATCCTATTTACAGCGAAAAACCTGTATTTGAGAAATCAGTCGACGCGAAGAGAATATGGAAGAAAATTATCCATAATGCATGGAAATCAGCCGAACCGGGTATCTTGTTTTGGGATACGATCATTCGCGAATCTGTGCCAGACTGCTACGCAGACCTTGGTTATCGTACTGTTTCCACCAATCCGTGCGGAGAGATTCCGTTATGTCCGTACGACAGTTGCCGTTTGCTAGCAATCAACTTGTATTCATATGTTGTCAATCCTTTCAAAGAAGATGCCTACTTTGATTTTGATCTTTTCAAAAAACATGTTGCTTTAGCCCAACGCATCATGGATGACATCATTGACCTTGAGATGGAAAAGATTGATGCAATCATCGGTAAGATCGACAATGATCCGGAATCCGAAGAGGTGAAACACACAGAAAGAGTTCTTTGGGAGAAAATTAAAGATAAGACAATCAAAGGCCGTCGTACAGGTGTGGGCATCACAGCAGAAGGAGATATGATTGCTGCGTTGAATCTGCGCTATGGAACAGAAGAGGCTACCGATTTTGCCGAAACAGTTCAAAAGACAGTTGCATTGGAAGCATACAGATCCTCTGTATATCTAGCTAAGGATCGTGGAGCGTTTGAAATATTCGATATTGAACGTGAGAAAAACAACCCATTTATCAATCGCTTGAGAGTTGCAGACAAGAGTCTGTATGATGACATGAAGAAATATGGTCGTCGGAACATCGCTTGTCTAACCATTGCTCCGACAGGAACCACAAGTCTCATGTCGCAAACAACTTCCGGCATTGAACCGGTCTTTTTGCCGGTTTACCGAAGAAGAAGAAAGATCAATCCAAATGATTCAGAATCCCATATTGATTTTGTTGATGAAGTTGGTGATGCCTTTGAAGAATACGTCGTGTTCCACCATAAGTTTGTAGACTGGATGAATGCCAAAGGATATGACACAACAAAGAAATACACGCAAGAAGAGGTAGACTTACTGGTTCAAAGTTCGCCTTATTACAAGGCTACAGCCAATGATGTGGATTGGATGGCAAAAGTGCGGATGCAAGGACGTATTCAGAGATGGGTCGATCACTCCATCAGCGTAACCATAAACCTTCCTGCAACAGCAACAGAAGAGTTGGTTGGTCAGCTCTATGAAGAGGCCTGGCGTTCCGGTTGTAAAGGATGCACGGTATATCGGGATGGATCACGATCAGGTATCCTGACAGCTATAGAAAAACCGTCGGAAGAAAAGCCAAAAGTAAGTCGCGAAATTGTCACTGTTCGCCCCAAAGCACTGGAGGCAGATGTCGTTCGTTTCCAAAACAATAAAGAGAAGTGGATCGCCTTCGTGGGATTGTACGATGACAAACCTTACGAGATCTTTACCGGTATCCAGGATGATGAAGATGGAATCATGCTACCGAAGAATGTCAATAAGGGAAAGATCATAAAGAATTATGATGATGACGGCACCAAACATTATGATTTCCAATTCAGTAACAAGCGAGGCTATAAGACAACAATAGAGGGTCTTAACGGGAAATTCAATCCTGAATACTGGAACTACGCCAAACTGATTTCCGGAGTGTTGCGCTATGGTATGCCGATTGATCAGGTCATGAAACTGGTGAATGCGCTCGAACTAAACGACGCGTCTATTAATACATGGAAAAACGGAGTGGAACGCGCGTTGAAAAGATATATGCCTGACGGCACTGTTGCAGCGGGACAGAAATGTCCAAACTGCGGACAAGAGACTTTAGTTTACCAGGAAGGATGCCTTACCTGTAAGTCCTGTGGTACTTCTAAGTGCGGATGATGTAATAGATTTTTTCATTTACTTTTAAAAAGACTCGCTTCACAAAAGCGAGTCTTTTGTTTACTATTTCAAACATTATGACTAATATTGCAAGAGCGAAAATATATCCTTTTATTGAACATGAGACTAAACTTTAAAATACACTATGACACTAAATGGGGGCAGAATGTTCTTATTTCAGGTTCAACTCCCGAGCTCGGTGAATGGCAACGAGATAAGGCTGTTTGCATGTCATATACAGAGGGTGGTTATTGGGAGCTTTCTCTTGATATAGCTTACACCGATCAACCTATCTTTTATACTTATCTGATAAGCGAAAAGAACATGATGGATATCCGCGAATACGGCTACCCTCATTCCATCGAATACACTATAGGAGACCTCTTCTGTCAGGATGAATGGCAAAACGAAAACTCCTGCAAAATCTTTAGAGACAAGAAACCTTACTGGCATACATCAGGTGTAGCCATTCCGGTATTCTCCCTGCGCTCTGAAAAGAGTTTTGGCATTGGTGAGTTTGATGATTTGAAACTACTGGTCGATTGGGCAGCACAAACCGGACAGCAAATCATTCAGGTATTGCCTGTTAATGACACAACTATGACCCATACCAAGTCTGATTCCTATCCATACAATGCTATCTCCATTTACGCACTTCATCCGCTCTATCTAAACGTACAGAAGATGGGGAGAGTGAAAGACAAAGAACAGAACAATCGTTTTGAGCGTCTTCTTCAACAGTTAAACACAGAGGAGAAAGTTCATTACGAACAAGTGGACTCCTTCAAATGGGAATACTTCCGTATTCTGTTTGATCAGGAGGGAGATGCGATTCTGAATAGTTGCGGATGTCAATGGTTTATGGATGAAAACAAAGAATGGCTCTATCCGTATGCTTTGTTTTGTTACTTCCGTGATCGGTTTAAGAGCTCTGATTTCAAAGAATGGGGAGTATATGCCGATTACACTGTTGCCCAGAAGTTACTTTCCGACGAGGAAACGATGGCTCACATTCAAATATACATCTACCTGCAGTATCATCTCCATCTTCAGCTACAAGAAGTACATCAGTATGCAGACAAGAAAGGAATCTTATTAAAAGGTGATATCCCTATCGGCATTAGCCACAACAGTGTGGAAGCATGGGTTGAACCCGAATATTTTCATATGAACGGGCAGACCGGTGCGCCTCCGGATCCATTCTCTGAAACCGGACAAAACTGGGGTTTCCCGACCTATAACTGGGAAGCGATAGCAAAAGACGGATATCGTTGGTGGAAGAAAAGGTTTCAGAACATGGCCCTGTACTTTGATGCATTCCGCATCGATCATATCCTTGGATTTTTCCGTATCTGGGAGATTCCTGAAGAATCTATTCAGGGCATGCTCGGACATTTCAGTCCGGCATTACCTCTGAGTATTGAAGAGATTGAAGAAGCCGGAATTCATTTTAACAAAGAGCGACTGACTGCGCCCTATATCACAGACGAACTGATTCAGAAGCTATTTGGCGAATATACAGAAGAGGTAAAAATCTGTTTTCTTGAGAGAAATGCCAATGGCATCTATCGCTTTAAGAAAGAGTTTAATTCACAACTTCGGATAGCTAATCAGACCGGATGGCAGAATGACAAAAAAAGCAACTTCATCCGGAAAGGCTTATTTGATCTAATCAACGAAGTCCTCTTTATAGAAGATCCGCGTGAAAAATCGAAGTACCACCCGCGAATAGCCTGTATGGACTGTTACAGCTATCGTCAGTTATCAGAAAAAGAGCAAGAGTGCATGAAGCGCATCCATGATGACTTTTACTATTTCCGACACACTGAGTTTTGGAAGAGGGAAGCCTTGAAAAGACTCCCACCCCTACTTTCAGCAACTGATATGCTTGGCTGCGGGGAAGATCTGGGAATGATTCCTTCCTGTGTTCCGGAAGTGATGGAAAAGCTTCAACTGCTCAGTCTGGAGATTCAACGAATGCCTAAACAGTATGGCATGGAGTTTGGAGATACAAACAGCTACCCTTACCGGTCTGTATGTTCCACGTCCACGCACGACATGTCAGGTATTCGCGGATGGTGGCAGGAAAACAGCGAATCGACACAACGTTACTACAACAATGTATTACGACTGGAAGGAGAGGCTCCCGATGATCTGACACCCGAATTATCAGAAAAGATTCTGGAATTGCATCTTCAGTCTCCCTCCATGATTGCGATCTTTCCTTTACAAGACTGGCTTTCCATGGATGCGAATATCCGTAGAAAGGACTTCGAAGCAGAACGTATTAACGTGCCGGCAAATCCAAAAAACAATTGGTGTTACAGAATGCACCTGACACTTGAATCGCTGAAAAGAAAAAGGAATATCAATTCGAAGATAAAAAGGTTGATTGAATCAAGTAATAGAACAGAGGATTATGAACAGTAATATTTTTCTGAAAGGAATGGAGTTCTACTCCTTCCATGGAGTCTCCGCACAAGAGAGAGAAGTGGGAAACACATTTCTCGTTGATGTAACGATTGAATGCGATCTTTCAAAGGCTTCACTCAGTGATGATTTAAATGATACGATCAATTACGCCAACGTCTTCGAACTTGTAAAAGAAGAGATGGAGATTCCATCTTTGTTGCTTGAATATGTCGGTGGCCGAATCATAAGATCCATTTTGACACAGTTTGAGCAAGCCACTCACGTAGAAGTGAAAGTAAGCAAAGTAAACCCTCCGATCGGTGGACAAGTGGAGATGATTGGCATCACCCTGTCGGCTTCCCGTTCCTGATCCTTATGCTGTTGCTCTATAATCAAAAAGGCAGCCTCACGCGAGAGCTGCCTTTTTTGTTTATTCCTAAAAAACGGTCTGTCAATAATCAGACTCTTTTATATCATACTGTTTTTGCAAAGCCTCCAGTTCAGCTTTCAGCGTTACCACTCTGTCTTTATATTGTTCATTTCCATATAGGTTGTTCATCTCCATCGGATCCTTCTTCAAATCATAGAGCTCCCATGTATTCACATCCGCACCATAGAAACGAATTAACTTATAGCGTTCCGTGCGTATTCCATAATGACGACGTACGGCATGTTCCCCCGGATATTCATAATAATGATAGTAGAGAGCATTACGCCAATGATCTGTTTTCTTATTTTCCAACAACGGAAGCAATGACATTCCCTGGATATCTGAAGGGATCTCCACTCCTGCCAGATCGAGGAAAGTAGGCGCGTAATCAATATTTTGTACCATCTCTTTAACAGTGCCACGTTTCTTCATCCGTTCAGGCAAACGCATAATCAGAGGTGTACGCATGGACTCTTCATACATGAAACGTTTGTCAAACCAACCATGCTCTCCCATATAAAATCCCTGGTCGGATGTATATACGATCAGCGTATTACTCAACAAGTCATTCTTCTTCAGGTAATCATAAACCCGTCCGATATTATCATCCAAAGACTTCACACATTTCAGGTAATCAGTCATATAACGTTGATATTTCCACTCAACAAGCTGCTTGCCTTCCAGTTTGTCCTCGACAAACTTCTTAATGATCGGATCATAATGTGCATCCCATATCCTCTTCTGCTCCTCGTCCATACGTCCATAAGCTCCTTTGACAAAGCTCTCACCATACCATGTCTTTGCTCCCGATCCTTTCATCTTCAGGTCATAAACGAGATCCATATTTTTATCGATACTCATTTCCTGTTTGCCGGCAGCTTCCCGTCCGTTATACTCATCCCAGAAGTTTTTCGGCATCTTGAACTTCTTCCCTTCATAGGCATCCAGATCCTTCAGATCACTCATCCAGATACGGTGCACCGCCTTGTGATGTAACAAAAGGCAAAAAGGTTTATTTTTATCGCGGTTTTCCAGAAAATGGATTCCCTTGTCTGTTATGACGTTCGTCACATATCCCGGATTACGTTTCGTTCCATCCTTTGTAATAAAATCCGGATTGTAGTACTCTCCCTGTCCGGGCAGAATTTCCCAGTAATCAAAACCCTGAGGAGTGCCATTAAGATGCCATTTACCAATCATTGCTGTTTGGTAACCTGCTTTCTGAAGCAATTTTGGGAAAGTCTGCTGATCATTATCAAACGAACAGCTATTGTCTTTCATTCCGTTTTTGTGACTATGTTTACCCGTCATCAGAACGGCCCGGCTTGGTCCGGAGATAGAATTACACACAAAGCTGTTTGTAAACCGTACACCCTCAGAAGCCAGACGATCAAGATTTGGAGTCCGGTTGTAACGTTTATCATAGCAACTGATGGTTTGCTGCGCATGATCATCCGTCATAATATAAATGATATTGAGCGGTTTTTCCCCACTCTCCTTTACATCACTTCCAGCCTGCACAGCAGTCACCGAAAGAGATCCCAGTACAGGGATTAATTGAATCGTTCTTTTCATTATTAAAGTATTTAGTAGTATTAGCATCAAATCAGGATCAGGATCAGAATCAGGATCAGGATCAGTTCCCGTTCATCTCCTTGTACAGATACTTATTCATTCCGGGAGACATGGCAATCTGGTATTTTCCGGTACTATCCGAATAGATAAAATAGGCTTCAATATCCCGGTGCGTATTTACATATTCCATACTTTTCTCCAGTCCCATCACCATAAAAGAAGTCGCAAAAGCATCAGCAGTCATGCAATCCTTTGCTATGACCGAAGCACTCAATAAGGAATGTTGTACCGGATAGCCGGTGGAAGGATCAATTGTATGTGCATACTTCTTCCCATCCTTGATATAGAAATTCCGGTAATTGCCGGATGTAGCCAATCCCACATTATCCAGAGCAAGAACAGCTATAATTTCGTTATTAATCACAGAATCCTCGACAGGCTTACTGATTCCGATATGCCAGAGTTCGCCTTTCGGATTCTTTCCTTTGGTCACAACCTCTCCACCGATCTCAATCATATAATTATCCACCCCTTTCCGGTTCAGATATTCGGCTACAATATCGCTTGACAAACCTTTTGCAATAGCACTGGCATCAAAGGTAGTGCGGGGATCCTCTTTGATCACTTTTCCATCCTTCATGTGTACTTTTTTATATCCGACAAATGCTTTCATGCTGTCAATCATGGCCGGAGTCACCTTGTCGCTATTCTTAAAGCCAAAGCCCCAAATATTCACAAAGGGAGCTACCGTTATATCAAAGGCTCCATCTGTCAGTTGAGATATTTCCATGGCTTTCTGAAATAACTTCGTAAACAAAGGATCAACCTGTACCGTCGTATCATTTTTGTTGATCCGTGAAATCGTCGATGTATCATTAAACATCGAAAGAGAACCATCAAACTTCTTCAGCTCAGTCTCAATTTCCTCCTGAAGATTGACCGGCGAAGAATAGGTCATGGAATAAATAGTATGAAACATGGTTCCACTATCTTTCTGATAGACCATATCGCCCTCGTTTTTCGTTTCCGAGCAGGAAACAACTATAAATGCCAACAGCAGCGCCATTGAGTAAGTGATTAGTGCTCTCATTTTATGTCAATAAAGTATGTTCGATCAATATTTTTGCTCCTATCAAAGTCAGGATAACACCACCTACAATTTCAGACGGGAAGGGAATCTTATGCCCCAACTTACACCCGGCATAAACTCCTGAGAATGAAATAAGAAATGTAATGACACCGATAACAATAAAAGGAAGGGTAACATCCATAGGGAGAAAAGCGAAAGAGAGTCCTACGGCCATCGCGTCAATACTTGTGGCTACTGCAAGTCCCAGCAATACAATCCAGTTTAACGGATCAAAACAGGCTTCCTTTTCAGGGAAAAAGCCATCATACACCATTTTTGCACCTAAAAGGAGCAAAACGCCGAAAGCAACCCAATGGTCAAAATCAACAATAAGTTCTTTGAATCCATACCCAAGCCACCATCCGGCTACCGGCATCAACGCCTGAAAGAGTCCCATCAATAGGGCAATCCGGAAAGCCTCACTAAAGCGAAAGCGTTTGAGAATAATTCCCGAGGTGATAGATATGGCCAGACAGTCCATCGCCAGACCAATAGCAATCAATATCACCGATAAAATATCCATGTTCCTGCTTTTAGAATGTATAATAGAGAGAATAGTTCATCAGGACGCCATTTGGTTTGTTTTTGCCGTATCCCGGCACAAAATAGGGTTCTCCTGCATCGCTGTTTGTTTGTGCAAGACGGAAATGATAACGGAAAATCCAGCCTGCACTTACCTGTTTGAATAGCTGTACCCGCACACCGATCAGGAATTCAGCCCAATGAGTCTGCGCCGATTGATTCATCAGATTGGAGATTTGTGATGTATTCCAATAACCATCTGTAGTTTTCATTCCCAGGTAGTCGTATTTCTCAGTAGCAAAACCATATCGGGCACCCAGATAACCAAAAAACCTGGCCTGATTGTTAGCAAAGAGGTTACGGTTGACTCCTATACGTCCAAAGCCACCATTCATACGAAACAACAGACCGTCTCGTTCGCTCTCGTAATGTCCTCCTCCCAGTTCAACGACCGGAAAGTAGCGATGCTTCAGATCCACATCCAATGATATCTCCGAACCGGTAAACCCGTTCCCAAAGAGGGTATTAAAAGGAGACAATACATCCAGTCCGACGCTAAACCCATTGTACAACGGGATAGTATCGGGCAATTGTACTTTTGCTTTCTCTTTCGTTTTTTGTGCAGCTTGCGCAGAGAAAGCAAAGAGACATCCGACCAGCAGACTAAAGAAAAATGCGGATATTCTCTTCATCACTTGTACCAATAGCTTTATTTATGAGAACCAAAGAATCGATTGTATGTTTAGAGTAAATCACGGAATCAATCGTCGAAAAGGTGGCACAGCCACAATCCATCGAAATAACCTTGTCTTTATTTTTATGTATGATGAATAAGGTATCGTTATCCACATCATCTGCCGGAAAAGCGAGAACGTATGCAGTAAATGTAGTGTCCTGTTTCAGGAAAAACTCAAATCTGGAAACTTTGGAAGCACTTTTAAGAAGCAGAGAATCGTTGTCTACTCCTTTCAAAGTAAGCGTCACCGCCCTTGGTTCATTGGAAGCCATATCAAAAAAACGGGCATTGACTTTGACAATACGACTCTCCTGACATCCCTCCTCCGAACAAGAAACCAGCGAGAGAGTCATGAGCAGCAACAGCAAAATCGATCCGCTGTTCCAATAAATCTTTTTCAAAAAGTGTCCCATCTGATTATCTCTTCTAATGATTTTCGATTCTTAATCGCCGGTTCGGTTTGTGTCGGATAGCCCACCGGAATCAAAGCAACAGGCTCGACAGACTCAGGCAAGTTCAGAAACTCTTTACACATAGCAACATCAAAATTGCAGACCCAGCAGGTACCTAAACCCAGATCGGTTGCCCTCAGACAGATATGTTCGATGGCAATCGCAAGGTCTATGTCACAATGGTCTTTATTATCTGCTCTTCGCTTCCATGAAACGCTATGATCACCGCAAGCCACAATAATAGCCGGGGCAGACTGGATCCATTCTCTTTTGTAGCACTCACAAAGTGCCGCGCATCGTTGAGGATCAGTAAGAACCACGAAGTACCAAGGTTGCAGATTGCAGGCTGAAGGAGCCATCCGGGCAGCATCAAGCAGCTGGATGAGTTTCTCCTTTTCCACCGCCGTTTGCTGGAAAGCACGCATGGAAAACCGATTCTCAAGACAAGCCTTTAGTTCCATATCAGAGTTCTTCTTCTATATTATAATTATTCCTTTCAGGAGCATTGCGGGCTATCAGTTCGCCGACAAATCCTGCCAGAAATAGCTGAGTTCCAAGAATCATAAGCACCAGCGAGAGATAGAAATAGGGAGACTCGGTAACCAGTCCGTAAGGCAAGCCGTTGTACATATTATAAAGCTTCACAGATCCGACGACCACCACAGCAATGAATCCGAGGATAAACATCAGACTGCCCAATAACCCGAAGAAATGCATCGGTTTGACGCCAAAACGGGAAAGAAACCACAACGTCATTAAGTCCAGATAGCCATTAACAAACCGGTTAAGACCAAACTTCGTCGTACCATACTGCCGTGCGCGATGTTCAACTACTTTCTCCCCTATCTTCTTGAAACCGGCGTTCTTTGCCAAAAAAGGAATGTAACGATGCATATCGCCATATACTTCAATACTCTTGATCACTTCTTTGCGATAAGCCTTCAATCCGCAGTTAAAGTCATGTAAATGAATACCGGAAACACAGCGTGCCGTATAGTTAAACAGTTTTGTCGGAATCGTTTTGGAAAGTGGATCGTATCTTTTCTTCTTCCATCCCGATACCAAATCATATTTATCCTTCACAATCATTTGATACAATGCCGGAATCTCATCCGGACTATCCTGCATATCCGCATCCATTGTAATAACAACCTCACCTTCCGCTTTGCGAAAACCACAAAACAAGGCCGGAGACTTCCCATAATTACGTTTAAATTTGATTCCTTTTACGCAATCAGACTCTTTCTGCAACTCTTTGATCACACGCCAGGAAGAATCGGTACTACCATCATTCACGAAAATCACTTCATATGTAAAATGGTTGGCTTCCATAACCCGTTTAATCCAGGCAAAGAGTTCAGGGAGTGACTCTTCTTCATTATACAAGGGAACTACAACAGATATATCCATGATGTTTTAATTTCAATGTTTAGTTATTCTTCAGTTATTGTATCATTATTATGTTGATCTCCGATGAAAGGTGGCTTTTTCTTTACGAAGAAGCTAACCACTAAAGCTGTAATAAAACCGCCGTTCAGTACCATCCAGAATGTCTGCACAGCCATTTCAATAGGTGTGGGCAAAGAGAGCTCTTTCGTCTTCTCCAGCCACTCTTTTGCAAAAGCGACTTCACTCTCTTTAGGCGCCTGTTTGATAATTTGTTCCAAATATTGAATGGAAGTCTGCATCATCCAGGAGGCATACTCTGTATTCAGAAAAGTGGTATAAATATAGATGAAAAAAGAAAACAACAGGCTGGCAAAGATAAAAAGAGTTGCACAGAAACGCCATGCGTTCATGTAACTCAGCACACCACCTGCAAACATGTCCCGATACTTTTTCGCATACTTGTAAATCAGCAGGGGTACCATAAGAATCAGGACAAAGAGTATCAGAGAGTATTGACTCTTCTCATAGACAAGATTCATCAAAAAAAATAAGCCAATGAAGTAAGCAGCCAAAGGGATTGCCAGCTTCGATGCAACTGAATATAAACTTTCCGGGGTATTTTTCATCCGTTCCACAATTATTCATGCGTTTAAGATGCAAAGATACATCATTATTCGGAATTCTTTTCGCAGGAAGAAACAAAAAGGGCTCTACTCGGTTTCCTCTCAGTTCATAAAGGATAGAGAAAAGCATCCTGATGTTCTTCTGTTTTCATATGGATGCGTTCTTCGTTTCACAGCTGTGAAACGAAGAACGCATCCATATGAAAATAAAAACTCTTCAGGTTGTTTTTTCCATCCGATAGGCATGTAGTGCAAAAGTCTACCTGAACACCGGTAGCCCCGGCCTACAACGACTCCAAAGTTATAAAACAAAAAAGGCCAACCTGTAAGGCTGACCTTTATTTTTGAGTGGGTGGCTGATGGGGTTCGAACCCACGACCTTCGGAACCACAATCCGACGCTCTAACCGACTGAACTACAGCCACCATTTTGTTTTGCGGTGCAAAGATAAGCAGAATCTTTGTTTTTGCAAATAAATACCTCCACAAAAATCACAAGAAACCACGAATATCCCTTCTCTATTCCCTGAAATGACACCTCTTTTACTCCTCAAAACTATTTTTCATCAATTGGTGTGCGTCAGATACAAATTGATTCATGCGATATCGGGCTTCCGGGGATAATAAATCGCGGGAATATTTAGCTGCCGGTATCACCATGAAATTTTTACTTCCAAACCGGGGGCGCAACGTCCACACAATCTGATACGAATTTTTGACCAGTCTGACAGTTGAGTCTTTTACGAAGGTAAGGTGAAGCATGAGTCCGCCATCTGTGCCTCTCTGTGACATGTTGGATATAAAGTTTCCCAGGGAATAAACGACCAGGTGCTGCGACTGCGTCGTAGAATCCACCCGCACCTCCATCGGTTGAACTACATGGGGATGCGAACCGATGACGTGGGTGACTCCCTGACTAAGAAGCCAGTTTGCCCACTCTTTCTGTTTCTTTCCGGGCTGTGATTCATATTCTACTCCCCAATGCATGAAAGCGATGATCATATCGGGTGAAAGACTCTTTGCTTTCTCTATGTCAGCTTTCACAAGCTTCTTATCCATATAGTTGACCATAGTGGGGTACTTGGGAGAAATGTTATTGGTTGATTCCGTATAGTTTAAGAATGCGATACGAAAACCTTTCTTCTCCAGAAGTAAAGGATAGAGGGAACGGCGCTCCACAGAGTCAGAATAGGCTCCTGTTCTGGGAATGTGAAGTGAATCAAGGAGGCGGTTTGTCCGGATCACCCCCCGGTTTCCACGATCCAAACAATGGTTATTGGCCGTGGCAAGTACATCGAAACCGGCTTGTTGAATACTATACAAGTATTCATCCGGAGCAGAAAATGAGGGATAACCGGCATAAGGTTGACCGGCCAGCGTCACTTCCAGATTACCAATGGCAATATCTGCACTGCTTATCTCATCGCGAACTTCACGAAAGCATTCGGAATAGTCGTACGTATTTCCTTTTTGCGCAGCATTGATCTGTTCCATGTGTTGCATCAAATCGCCTGCAAGCAGGAGAGTGATACTGTCTGTCCGCAAACTGTCGGCCGAGTGATTGAAAACAGCGTGCTGCTCCTGCGAATTGGAAACGCAAGAACAGCACAAAAAAAGTATACCTGAAAGAAGCTGTACACGCATGGTAGCGCTTTCTTTATTTAGTTATTTGTATATCGCTTTCTTTCCAGCCAACAACGTATTGCGCATCAGTGAAACAATGGTCATGGGTCCGACACCACCGGGTACCGGAGTAATGAACGAGCATTTAGGAGCCACCTCATCAAACTTCACATCTCCGGTCAGTTTGAAACCGGACTTAGTCACGGTAGAAGGCACACGAGTCGTTCCCACGTCAATAACAACAGCTCCCTCCTTCACCATCTCAGCTTTCAGAAATTCGGGTTGTCCCAAAGCGGCGATAATGATATCAGCGCGAAGACACTCTTCCTGGATGTTTTTGGAACGGCTGTGGCAAACCGTTACGGTTGCATCGCCCGGATAGGCTTTCTGCATCATCAGGGATGCCATCGGTTTGCCTACAATATTACTTCTACCGAGCACTACACAATGCTTACCGGAAGTTTCGATGTTATATCGTTTCAAGAGTTCCAGGATCCCATTGGGCGTAGCAGAAACATAGCAAGGCAGTCCGATAGACATACGACCTACGTTGATCGGATGAAAGCCATCCACATCTTTGCGATAGTCGATCGTCTCAATCACTTTCTGCTCAGAGATATGCTTCGGCAAAGGCAATTGTACGATGAAGCCATCCACATCGGCATCATCATTCAATTCACGTACTTTGGCGAGTAAGGTCTCTTCTGTCACATCTGCTTCAAAACGAATCAGAGAGGATTTAAATCCACACTCCGCACAAGACTTCACCTTATTGGCTACATAGGTCTCGCTACCCCCATCATGACCGACCAAAATCGCTGCAAGATGAGGAACTTTACCTCCATTTTTTACAATTTGTTCTACTTCTGCGGCAATCTCTTGCTTTATCTGGGAAGAAACGGCTTTTCCATCTATTAATTGCATATTCTATCCTGTTATTTCTTATCAATAAGGTGACTCAACGTTTTTTCATTCCACTCATCAAACGAGCCGGACTTTTAGATTGTGATACAATGTGCATCATCTTGCGCGTCTCATCAAATTGTTTAATCAGCTTGTTTACCCCCTGAATAGAAGTTCCGCTTCCTTTGGCAATACGCTGACGACGGCTTCCATTCAGAATTTCCGGATGAGACCGTTCTTTCGGAGTCATTGAATGGATAATGGCTTCGATATCTTTGAAGGCATTATCATCAATATCGACATTCTGTAAGGCTTTACCAACTCCCGGTATCATGGAAGCAAGATCTTTCAGGTTACCCATCTTCTTGATCTGTTGGATCTGAGACATGAAGTCATTGAAATCAAATTGATTCTTGGCTATCTTTTTCTGTAGTCTCTTTGCCTCCTCTTCGTCATATTGCTCCTGAGCACGCTCCACCAAAGATACGATATCACCCATTCCCAATATACGATCGGCCATACGTTGCGGATGGAACACGTCTATCGCTTCCATCTTCTCGCCGGTTCCCACATACTTGATCGGCTTATTAACCACTGAGCGAATAGACAATGCAGCACCACCACGGGTATCACCATCAAGCTTGGTCAATACAACACCATCAAAATCGAGACGATCATTGAATTCTTTTGCCGTATTTACAGCATCCTGTCCGGTCATGGCATCTACCACAAAGATAATTTCATCCGGATTGATTGCTTTCTTTATATTGGCAATCTCATTCATCATCAACTCATCAACGGCCAGACGACCGGCGGTATCGATGATTACAAGATCATAATGATTATTCTTCGCATGCTGTACGGCATCTAATGCTATGCGCACAGGATCTTTACTTGTCAGATCAGAATAAACAGGAACATTTATCTGAGCGCCGAGTACTTTCAACTGTTCGATAGCAGCCGGCCTATAGACGTCACATGCAGCCAGTAAGGGGTTCTTTCCTTTTTTTGACTTCAGCATGTTAGCGAGCTTTCCGGAGAAAGTCGTCTTACCGGAGCCTTGAAGACCAGACATCAGAACAACTGTCGGATTGGATGTCAGTTTGATTTCAGCAGCAGAGCCTCCCATCAGCTCGGTCAGTTCGTCATGCACAATCTTAACCATCAACTGACTTGGTTTCAGAGAATTCAGCACATCCTGTCCCATTGCCTTCTCTTTCACTGTCTCGGTAAAGAGTTTGGCTGTTTTATAATTAACATCCGCCTCTAACAATGCCTTGCGAACATCTTTCAATGTCTCTGCGACATTGATCTCGGTGATTTTTCCTTCACCTTTCAGGATCTTAAAAGACCGTTCTAATCTTTCACTTAGACTCTCAAACATACGGGTATATTGTAATTAGATTATTTTTCTGAGTCGGCAAAAGTACAAAAAAGCTCCCATATTACCTCTATGATAACTGGAAATTCTCATTATACAACGGGAAAGGAGGAAGAGATAAGAGGAATCTAATCAGATCTTTGTTTTCTTCGAAAAGCTGAATCCTCTTTTTGCGAAATAGACACCATAAAGTACAAGCGCCGATCCCAGGATTGCAACTGAAGTGATATGTTCATTCAACACAATGGAAGAGGTGATGAGGGTAGATACAGGGTTCAGATAAATGTAATTTGTAGCTGAGACAACTCCTAGTTGTCTGACCACTATATTCCAAACCAAATAACAGGCGAGCGAAGCGATCAGTGATAAAAAGAGCAGATTGGCAGCAACAACGGGTTGCGTCAAGAGGTTCCAGTCTATTCGAATCGGAGAAAAAGCAAAGAAAGGAAGAATGGTGATGATGCCGTAGAAGAAGACTTTGCGGGTAATAAAAAGTGCCGAATAATGATTGCCAAACTTTCGGAGCACCATACTATAGAAGGCCCAAAGAAGAGCTGCCAATAATGTAAGTGCATCACCAAGCGGATTCACCTTCAAGAGAAAACGGCCATTGAGTACAACCAGAAAGACGCCTCCAATAGCCATCAGGGAACCGTACAACAAACGTCGCGTCAAGGGTTCGCCGGCTGTTTTCTGCTCTTTCCTGAAGAGATAATGAGAGAGCACAGCCGTCATCAAAGGAGTGATGCTGATCAGTATGGATACATTGGAAGCCAATGTGTAGCGCAAGGCGGTATTTTCTGCCAGAAAGTAAAAGGAACCGCCCGTTATTCCGGCAAGAACAAACAGGAGTTCATCTCGTACATTTCGGGCAAAAAAAGGTCGGGGCACCATCAGGACAATACCCATGTACGCGATAAGAAAGCGATAGAGCATGATCTCTTCCGGGCGCAATCCGTTATTGATAAGTATCTTAGTGGATACAAAAGTAGTTCCCCAAATGACTGCTGTGACAATAGCAAGCAGATGATATCCGTATGTTGAAATTAGCGATTTGTTCATTGTGTCGTTTCTTGCTGCAAAAGTAAGCAAACTATCCCTTCCCCACTACCTCCGGAGTAATATTTTCCTTCATACGTTGGTCTGAAACGAGAAATCACATTCGCTTTTTAGTTACGGTCAATCCGATTCACTTGTTTGACACCTTTGACAGTCTTGATTTTCTTGATCAGCGAGTCAAGTTTGGATGTATCGCCGATTAACACCGTTATCGTTCCCTCAAACAATCCGGCATGAGAGTTGATGCTGATGGATCGGACAGACACATTTTCTTCTTTTGAGATGATCGAGGTGATATTCGTGACAATACCTATATCATCGTGACCAACCACCCGAATACCTATCGGATATTGAGAAGTGGACTTGCCCGCCCATCGTGCTTTTACAATGCGATAGCCAAAACGAGTCATCATATCCGTCGCATTGGTACAATCGACCCGATGTATCTTTATACCTCCATGGGAAGAAACAAAGCCAAAAACCTCATCTCCATAGATTGGCGAACAACACCTGGCAAGAGAAAAATCGATATCCTTCAACGTCTCATCGATGACCAATACATCCTCTTTTTTGTGGGTCTTCTCTTCTGTGGGAGCGGTAACAACAAAGTTCTCGGCTTTTCGAGCATCCAGATCGACTTCTGTCTCCTTCTTGATCATCTCCTCATAGAGCATGATCGCCTGATTGACATCCAGCTTTTCGGAAGCAATATCCGCATAATACTCAGTGGCCGTCTTGTATCCAATCTTCTTGATCAAACGGGTCTGAACTGCATCATCATATTCAATCTTTCGGTTTTTGAAACGCCTTTGCAGGATCTCTTTACCATATTCAGCCTCTTTGCTTTCGGCCTCTTTGAGCGATTGTTTGATCTTGGTTCGCGCCTTGCTGGACACCACAAAATTAATCCAGTCCTGTTTGGGCTTTTGAGAAGGCGCTGTAAGCACTTCAATCAGATCACCGTTTTGAAGACGATGCTTAATCGGCACATTCTTTCCGTTAATCTTTGCTCCTACACATTTACAACCTAATGCGGAGTGAATATTAAAGGCAAAATCCAATACTGTCGCACCTTTCGGCAACTTCATCAATTCACCTTTGGGCGTGAAGACAAAAACCTCCTCATCATACAGATCGAGCTTAAACTCATCCATCAGGTCGGCAGGTTTGGCTTCCGAGTTCTGCAGCAAATCACGCACGTTATTCAACCATGAGTCCATGGCAGACTCATCTTTGATTCCTTTGTACTTCCAGTGAGCGGCAAGTCCTTTTTCTGCCACCTCATCCATCCGTGTTGTCCGGATCTGAATCTCTACCCATTTTCCTTGCGGACCCATCACAGTGGTATGAAGTGACTCGTATCCATTGTTTTTAGGTACGGACAGCCAGTCTCTCATTCGTTTGGGGTCGGGTGTAAACATATCGGTAACAATAGAATACACCTTCCAGCAGTCTGCTTTTTCTTTTTCCGCCGCAGAGGTCAGTATGACACGGATAGCAAACAGGTCGTATATTCCCTCAAGCGTTACGTTCTGTTTGCGAATCTTATTCCAGATAGAGTGTATTGATTTAGTCCGCCCTTTGATGGTAAATACCAATCCGTTTTCTTCCAGTCGTTTCTTGACCGGATCTATAAATGCGGCAATATATGCTTCACGCGAACGCTTCGTCTCATTCAGCTTTCGGGCAATCTCATCATAAATCTTTCGGTTCAGGTACTTCAGAGAGATATCTTCCAGCTCAGACTTTAGCACATAAAGACCGAGACGGTGAGCCAGCGGTGCATACAGATAGGAGGCTTCGCTTGCCACCCTTCTGCGAAACTCACTGTCAGGATGCTGATTCAGTTCGCGCATCATATTGACACGATCGGCAATCATAATCAGAATGACCCGTACATCTTCAGCAAAAGACATGAGTAGTTTGCGAAAGTTTTCTGTCTCGACAGCGGCTCCCTTCTGATAGAGTTCGCGAGTCTTCACCAGTCCCTTAACAATGACAGCAACATCCTCTCCAAAATGGTGAGAAATATAATCGATCGGGTATATATGTCCTACCGTCTCCTGAAGTAAGAGACTAAGCACAGAAGATCGCTTCAGACCAACCTCTTCTGTTACGATCCTTGCCGTTGCAAGATGTTGTACCACCGGATGGGTACCCAATTCGTTCCGTTGGTAGCAGCCTATTTCCTGTGCCTTTCGAATAGCCTCTTTTACCAGACGTACATCAGTGGAAGATAGCGTATTTCCGAGGTTCTTTCTGATTATTCTATAATTGGACAGTAGCTGACTTCTCTCCTCTGTTGTAAACACTGTTCCTTTTTCCATGTCTGTTACCTCCTGATATAAATAACGTGTAAAAGTAGCTTTTTTATTTGTTCACTCCTCCAAAATCAGATTACTATTTGTACTTTTGACCATTCAAAACGTATTATTGGCACTATCACAATCTATAAAATATGATCTACACACAAGAAGACCGCACCCTTTTAGCTCATAAAGGGATGACAGAGCAGCAAATCAATGCTCAACTGGAGTGTTTCAAAAAAGGTTTCCGTTTTCTGGAATTAGCAGGAGCGGCATCTGTAGAAAAAGGAATTCTGAGACTAAATGAGAATGAAGAGAAAGAGAGTTTGCAAATCTGGGATCAGTATCTGCTGAAGGGAAAAACCATACAAAAATTTGTTCCCGCTTCCGGAGCTGCCAGTCGTATGTTCAAAAACTTATTTGAATTTTTGGAGGCTCCTTATGACACTCCTCAAACTTCTTTTGAGAAAACATTCTTTGCAGGAATACGCAACTTTGCTTTTTTCACCGAACTGAACAACTGCTGTATTTCCAATGTTTTAAAAGACATACCCACCCTAATCGAAGCAAGACAATACAAGATAATCGTTCACCTTCTTCTTTCTCCCGAAGGTTTGAATTACGGAAGTCTTCCGAAGGGAATATTGAAATTCCATAATTATCCTTCCGGACCTCGTACGCCAATGGAAGAACATTTGGTGGAAGGAGCCTTGTATGCCAGAGGAGGTGACACGATTCATATTCATTTCACCGTTTCTTCAGAACACCGTGCTGAGTTCGAAAAACTGGCTGCTTTGAAAAAAGAAGAGTACGAAAAGATGTTTGGCGTGAGTTACGATATAACCTTCTCCGAACAAAAACCGAGCACTGACACTATCGCAGCAGATATGGACAACAATCCTTTCCGCGATGAAAATGGGACACTGGTCTTCCGTCCGGGTGGTCATGGGGCACTGATTGAAAACCTGAAGGATCTGAACGCAGATATTGTATTTATCAAGAACATTGACAATGTGGTTCCCGACAACTTCAAGGAGGCCACAGTAAAATATAAAAAGGTCATTGCCGGCAAACTGGTCGAATTACAAGAGCAGATATTTGACTATATCCGCTTGTTGGACAGCGGTAAGCAAACCCGCGAACAGATGATTGAAATTGCTCAATTCCTCCAACGCAAACTGTATACGCGTAACCCGGATCTGAAAGTTCTGGAAGATTCGATTCTCGCACTCTATCTGAAAGAGAAACTGAATCGACCGATCCGTGTGTGTGGTATGGTTAAGAACACAGGAGAACCCGGAGGAGGTCCGTTTCTTACTATTAACACCGACGGCACCATCTCTCTGCAGATCTTGGAAAGTTCGCAGATCGATCTCAGCGATCCTTCCAAGAAAGAAATGTTTGTGAATGGAACTCACTTTAATCCGGTTGACCTTGTTTGTTCGCTCAAAGATTATCAGGGAAAGAAATTTGATTTGTCGGCCTATGTGGATAAGAACACCGGATTCATCTCCCACAAATCAAAAAATGGCAAAGAGCTCAAAGCACTGGAGCTTCCGGGACTTTGGAACGGAGCCATGTCTGATTGGAACACTGTCTTTGTGGAAGTTCCCATCGAAACATTCAATCCCGTGAAAACGGTCAACGATTTGTTACGTGAACAACATCAGTAAAACCCTCTCTGACCAAATAACAAACAGGGCTTTCAGATTACTCTGAAAGCCCTGCTTGTTAAAAGAAAAAAGTGAATCGTTATCTCAAACGATTCAAGGAACGGATTAAGGCCTCATCTCTACCGATTGCTCTAAGAGCAAGATACTCCAGAATCACGCAAACTAATGGCAATCCCGCAACAAACTTTATATGAAAATCTGCTTTGAGTTCATCCATAAACAAGAAAGCCAGAAAGCCGGACAACAGATAAAAGCCACCCAAAAGCAACATCGAGAATACTCCAAGACGCATCTGCAGAACTCTCTTTTTAAAGAGAAACAGTTCAACGATAGCCAACAGAGTTACCCCAAGAAGTACGACCAATAAGCCGCCAGTATTCATTACCATTTCAGACTTGAGATTATATACCCCTAATGCTGTCATTTCATAAACCGCCATATCGGCCTTACCAATAAACTCGGCCAAAGGGAATATAGCTGTCAGAATGGAAAAACAGATAACCAGAAGCAAATAGACAGACTGAATTCTTTGAATCATGATAGGTTCTGCTTAAAGTTTCTCTTTCTCCTTCGCCGGATTGCGATAATAAACCTTATCTTCAATATATTCCTGTATCGCAATCAAATCAGGTTTCGGCAATTTCTCGTAATAGCGGGAGATTTCGATCTGTTCTCTATTCTCAAATACTTCCTCCAGATTGTCATTATAAGATGCAAACTCCTGCAATTTCTTCTGAAGATCAGTCTTCATCTCAACTGCAATCTGATTTGCGCGTTTACCAATAATTTCCACCATCTCATATCTGTTTCCAACAGGTTCAGAAAGAGTTACCACGTCTCTGGTAATTGTATTACTCGGAGCATTTGTTTTTTTGTAGTCCATTTATTGTTCTTTTTTTGTATCTTTAGTAATTTTCTTCGAAGATTTCTCAAACATCGACTTCGCTTCGTTCAGATTGACTGATTCCGGATAGTCATTGATATATGCGTAATACTCATCTATCACATCGCGAAAACGATCCTCTTTCTTATCCTCTACGCTCTGTTCAGCCATTGCAAACTTTGCCTTCAGAATATAATAAGAAAAGTTTTCCTTGTATTTTGAATATGGATACTCTTGCAAAGCATTTTTCGCTGTAACAATAGCAGACAAGTAATTATTCCCAAGATAATTGCCCATATTATAGTAGAGCTTTACATTGTTCAATGCTTTTTCAGCGAGATGTTCCTGTAATTCAAAAAGTAACTCTCTGGCCTGATCGGCTTTTTCGCTCCTTGGGTAATACTCGAGAAAAGTCTGCAACTCTTCAAGTGCCTGATAGGTCGACGACTGATCCAAACGTGGATCCGGCACATCTTTATAATAAGCATAAGCTGCGTTATAACGAGCATCCTCACTATATTTTCCTTTCGGATAAGCCGTATAATAATTGGTGTAATAATGAGAAGCCATCACAAAGTCTTTCCTTTTTTCATACGACTTCGCTAACATATAGAGCGATTCTTCTCCTTTTTCTTTTCCTTTAAACACAGGAGCCAATTCTTCAAACAGAGTGATCGCTCTCGTATATTTTCCTGATTGATAATACTTATGAGCATAATCATATTTCAGATTATAATCATTGCTCTTGAGAAGCTTATTATACTCTCCGCAAGAGGTAAAAACCAACAGAAAAACAAGGATATAGAAATATTTCCCTTTCATTGTTCGCAAATAATGTGCAAAGTTAGACAATCGCTTTGAATTGAGAAAGCAATTCATTGTTTTTAACCGGAAGAGGGTAAAAAAGAGCCGGAAAGGAAGACAAAGATCGTTCTTTATCTTCCTTCCTGTCTTCTATTTACAGACGATATAGATCACTGGCAGCAAGCAATTGGAGTTTTGCTTCCTGCAGTATGGTAATGCAACGCTCAATATTATCCGGCCGGATGATTACATTCGCTGTTTCGCCATTGGCAAACGCATACATGTATTCAAAGAAAACACCTTCATCCGAAAGTAGTTTCAAGGCTTTAGCCAAAGCGCCCGGTGTATTTGGGCAACTCAGACAGAGTACATCCGTCAGTTTAGCGGCAAAATGTGCGTCCTTTAAAATCTTATATGCCTTTTCGGGATCGGATACAATCATACGAAGAATGCCAAACTCAGAGTTTTCAGCAATACTGAAAGCTGTCAGGTTAATCCCGGCTTCTCCCAAGAGAGAAGTAACCTCTGTAAGTCTTCCGGACTTATTCTCCAGGAAGACAGAAATCTGTTGTGCTATCATTGCAGCTGCTATTTGAATGTAATTATTTAAGTTTTCTGTTGTCGAATACACGCTTTGCTTTTCCAGTACTTCTCTCCAGTGAGCGGGGTTCAACGATCTTTACCTTTACGGCAATACCCAAAACACTGTTCAACCGGGAAGAAAGTTTCTTATTCAACGCAAAAATGTCGTTCATATTGTCTGAATAGGCATCCGGACGAGCTTCAACTTTAAGCTCCATGATATCCAGATTATTGATTCGATCCACATATATCTCATAATGAGGTTCAAACTCAGGCATTTCCAGGATCACACTTTCTATCTGTGATGGGAATACATTTACTCCACGGATAATCAACATATCATCAGAACGTCCGAGGATACGATCCATCTTAACCAATGTTCGTCCGCACTCACATGTTCCATAATGAAGACGGGTAAGATCTTTTGTGCGATAACGAAGTAAAGGCATACCTTCTTTGGTAAGATGAGTAAATACCAGTTCGCCTTCTTTATCTTTCACCGGTTCAAAGGTGACCGGATCGATTGTTTCCGGATAAAAGTGATCTTCATTCAAGTGTGTACCATTCTGGCATTGGCATTCAAATCCCACACCAGGACCGGCAATCTCGCTTAAACCATAGATGTCATAGGCTTTAATTTCAAGTTTCTGTTCCAACTCACGACGCATGTTTTCCGTCCAGGGTTCAGCTCCAAAGATACCATATTTAAGTTTGAATTCTTCTCTTGGCACACCTGAATCTTTGATGAAATCAGCAATAAAGAGTGCATAGGAAGGTGTACAGCACAAAGCCGTCGAACCAAAGTCATGCATTATCTGTACCTGTTTTTGTGTATTGCCACTTGACATCGGGATGACTGAAGCACCAATATGCTCAGCTCCATAATGGGCTCCCAATCCGCCGGTAAACAAGCCATAGCCATATGATACCTGGAATAAATCATGTTTTGTCGCACCGTAAGCAGTAAAGCAGCGTGCCAGACATTCTGACCAGGCCGTGATATCACGGCGAGTATAGCCCACTACTGTCGGACGCCCGGTCGTACCCGAAGAAGCATGAATACGAACAATTTCCGACATCGGAACTGCCATGAGTCCGAAGGGATAGTTATTACGCAAGTCATCTTTGGTTGTAAAAGGGAGTTTGACAATATCTTCTATATCATTGATATCATCCGGAGTAATTCCCATCTCCATCATCTTTTTTCTGTAAAAAGGGGTATTGGCATAGACATGCTCCACTACCCTCTTGAGTCTGATACTTTGCAGTTTGTGCATTTCATCAGCACTCAAGGCCTCCATTGTCTCATTCCACATCATACGTTCTTGTGATCTTTTTATGTTTCGCTTCTGTTTAAAGCCATAAAAGTAGTCATTATTTCCATTATATATCGTACTTTTACCAAAATTTCTCTTCCCAATGGATTTCAAAATAGTCTCACCCTACCAGCCCACCGGCGATCAGCCCGAAGCCATCAATCAATTGGTAAAAGGGCTGGAATCTGACGTTCCTTTTCAGACGTTACTGGGTGTTACCGGATCAGGCAAAACCTTTACTGTTGCCAATGTTATTGAACGCGTAAATCGACCGACATTGGTACTTAGTCACAATAAAACACTTGCAGCACAGCTATATAGTGAGTTTAAAAGTTTCTTTCCTGATAATGCGGTAGAATACTTCGTTTCTTACTATGATTATTTCCAACCGGAAGCATATATTCCCACAACAGGCACTTACATTGAGAAAGACCTCTCCATCAATGACGAAATTGAAAAGTTAAGGTTAGCCACCACTTCGTCGCTTCTTTCCGGTCGGCGCGACGTGATAGTTGTATCCTCGGTCTCTTGTCTCTATGGTATCGGCAATCCTGAAGATTTTCACAACAGTGTCATTTCCATCCAAAAAGGACAAAAGATCACCCGTCAGCACTTTCTCAGGCTATTGGTTGCCAGCCTTTATTCCAGGAACGAAACGGAGCTTAACCGCGGAAACTTCCGTGTAAAGGGCGATACAGTAGATATTTTTCTTGCCTATGCCGACTATATCATACGCGTTATCTTCTGGGGCGACGAGATAGAAAGCATCGAGCGCATCGATCCGCTTACCACTACCCGCGAAGAGACCTTTGACGAGTTTAACATCTACCCGGCCAACCTTTTTGTAACAACACAGGAACGCATTAACCGTGCCATTCAGGAGATTGAGCTTGATCTGGGACATCAGATTGAGTATTTCAAGGAAATAGGCAAACCTCTCGAAGCAAAACGTATCGAAGAACGGACCACCTACGATCTGGAGATGATCCGTGAGATCGGACACTGTTCGGGTATCGAAAACTATTCCCGATACTTTGACGGTCGTGATCCGGGCACTCGTCCGTTCTGCTTGTTGGACTTCTTCCCAAAAGACTTTCTGGTCGTTATCGATGAGAGTCACGTTACCATCCCGCAGATACGGGCCATGTATGGCGGCGACCATTCCCGCAAATCAACACTCATCGAATATGGGTTCAGACTCCCTGCGGCATTTGATAACCGTCCGCTGAAGTTTGAGGAGTTTGAAGGGTTTAACAAACAGACTATTTATGTCAGTGCCACCCCGGCAGACTATGAGTTAAACCGCTGTGAAGGTGTCGTCGTTGAACAGGTCGTGCGCCCCACCGGACTGTTGGATCCTCCGATAGACGTACGTCCAAGTCTCAACCAGATTGACGACCTCATGGAAGAGATCGCGATACGGGTAGAAAAAGACGAACGGGTGTTAGTGACTACGCTTACCAAACGAATGGCAGAAGAATTAAATTCCTATCTCGAGAGGTTGGGTGTCCGTTGCCGTTATATTCATTCCGATGTGGAGACCCTGGCCCGGATTGAAATCATGGACCAACTACGGCAAGGTCTCTTTGATGTATTGATTGGTGTCAACCTGCTCCGTGAAGGACTCGATTTCCCTGAAGTGTCGCTGGTTGCCATACTTGATGCAGATAAAGAAGGTTTTCTGCGCTCCCACCGCTCCCTTACTCAAACGGCAGGGCGCGCGGCGCGTAATCTCCATGGAAGAGTGATCATGTACGCGGACAAGATTACAGAAAGCATGCGAAAGACGATAGACGAGACCGAGCGGAGACGTGAGAAACAGATCAAATACAATAAAGAAAACAACATCACCCCCCAGGCAATTAAAAAGCCCAAGCCGGCTCCAATTACTCCGGAATACGATCCGATACTCATGGCAGTGGAAAAAGAAGAAAAAATGATGGCCGCCGCCGAAGCGATGGCCATCTATAAAGATCTTCCTTCCTTGAAGAAACAAATCGATAAAACCCGTAAAGCGATGGAAGCTGCCGCCAGCAAACTTGAATTTCAGGAGGCAGCCAAGCTGCGTGACGAAATGTTTCTGCTGGAAAGAACGCTCAAGGAACGCACACAAACCAACAACAGGTAGTAATTACTTCTTTTATTTACGGGCATACATCTTGTCGCGCAGCTCTTTAATCTGCGGACTTACAATGTACTCATCATATTCCATCATCTTATCGATGATTCCGTTCGGAGTCAACTCAATCACACGATTGCAGACAGTCTGAATAAACTCATGGTCATGAGAAGACATCAAGATGTTACCTTTAAACATCTTAAGAGTATTATTGAAAGCCTGAATGGACTCCATATCCAGGTGATTCGTCGGAGAATCAAGCACCAGACAGTTCGCGTTCTTCAACATCATCCGTGAGATCATGCAACGAATCTTCTCACCACCCGAGATCACGGATGCTTTCTTGAGAATTTCCTCGCCGGAAAACAACATTTTACCCAGGAAACCTTTCAGAATAACGTCATTCATTCCCGGTTCCGCAAATTGAGCCAGCCAATCCAACAAGTTAAGGTCTGTATCGAAGAACCTCGAATTATCCAGAGGCAGATACGCCTTGGTAATTGTCACTCCCCAATCAAATGTTCCTTCATCGGCATGCATCTCCCCGTTTATTATCTCAAAGAAAGCAGTCATGGCTCTTGGATCTCTGGAGAGGAAGACAATCTTATCATCTTTCTCCACGGAGAAGTTCACGTCTTTAAACAGCTGTTCACCTTCTATGCTACAGCTCAATCCATGCGCCTCAAACACCACATTACCCGGTTCGCGATCCGGAGTAAAGATGATGCCCGGATATTTCCTCGAAGACGGTTTGATATCCTCGATATTAAGTTTTTCCAACATCTTCTTACGGCTTGTCGTCTGCTTCGATTTAGCCACATTGGCACTGAAACGGCGGATAAACTCTTCCAGTTCCTTTTTCTTCTCTTCCGCCTTTTTGTTCTGGTTTGCCTGCTGACGAAGAGCCAGCTGACTTGATTCATACCAGAAACTATAGTTTCCGGAAAAGAGATTAATCTTTCCGTAGTCAATATCAATCGTATGCGTACACACAGAATCCAGGAAGTACCGGTCGTGCGACACAATCAACACTGTATTCTCAAAGTTAGCCAGATAATCCTGAAGCCACATCACAGTCTCGATGTCCAGGTCATTGGTAGGCTCATCCAGCAACAAGTTGTCCGGTTTTCCAAACAGAGCCTGAGCAAGGAGCACACGCACCTTCTCCTTTGCACTCACATCCTTCATCAGCATGTAATGCAAATCCTCTTTGATACCCAAACCACTCAGCAAAGTAGCCACGTTACTCTCCGCATTCCATCCATCAAGTTCGGCGAATTTCTCTTCGAGTTCGGAAGCACGAATGCCATCCGCATCCGAGAAATCCTCTTTGGCATACAACGCGTCTTTCTCCCTCATGATAGACCACAACACGGTGTGTCCCATCATAACGGTATCCATAACCGTACACTCATCAAACTCAAAGTGGTCCTGTTTCAATATGGACAGCCGTTCGCCCGTCCCGATCTTTATAGAGCCTCTGGTTGGATCCAGATCTCCACTGAGCATACGGAGGAAGGTAGACTTTCCGGCACCATTCGCACCGATAATTCCATAGCAGTTACCACTCGTGAACCGGAGGTTCACATCTTGAAATAAAATCCTTTTACCAAATTGGATAGATAAATCTGTGACAGTAATCATTCTGACTTTTTATTTGAGCGTGCAAAGGTACGCTTTTTTAATCAGAAAACAAAGCAATCACTTGAAAGCCTTTTCACTGATACCCTCTCCTTCAAGAGTGAGTCGTTCCATGAACTCCGGCACGATCCTGCCCATCACCTTATCCACATACAACTTGGCAAGATATTGCGACAGCATAAAACCATGTCCCTGCATACCCACAAACAATCCGTTTGCCGGATCGATGATATAACGAGGCTCCACATAATAGCCGGCCCAAGTCGATTGCAGCGGCACAGAAGCCATGGCAGGGATCCATTCATTAAACACTTCTGAGACAATCTCCATAAAAGCCCGCGTGTTAAACTTCAGATCATCAAAACGATGAATCGAGTCCTTCGCATCCACTGCCGGCGACGCGCACGCGATAATCTGTCCCGTGTCGGCAAACTGCTGTCCATAGACTGCAGAGAAATCATTCCGTTTTCGTCTGTCAATCAACATATCGAGTATATCCCCCTCCTTGCCCAGACGAGGCAACCGTTGCGTGATCAGCGCCTGATGTTTCACCGCATAGAGTCCGGTGTACACTCCCAGCATCCGCGCAAAATGCTCCGCATTATAGCCCAACGCATTTACAAAGTGATCACAGCTATACTCCACATACTTCTGATCATGAGTCATCAGTAGCACATGATACTTCTCGCCCTCCTTATGTACTTCGACCACCCGTGTATCTTCCATTAGGACACCACCCTTCTCATTTCCTTTCCAGCGGATATAATCGACCACCCTTCCCGGTGAAGCCTGCCAACAATGCTGCGATACCTGCGCTGCAAAATAGGTCTTTTGATTCGGATTAAAGTACGGAGAGACCTCTTTTACAAAATCTTTCTTATCGATCAGATACGCATTCGACCAGGTGCAAGAGTTCTCCAACGAACGATAAGTATCCTCATCATGTGCAAAAGTGATATACCTTGTTTCCCTGTAATGAATATTGTATTTCTGCTGAATCTCCTTGAAAATCTCCTGATTATGAACAGCAATCTCCGACAGTTCAGGTACCGAAAAAGCTGGTCGTCCGCCCCCGATCGCACGCCAGGAAGCCCCTCTGTCCACATTCACCAGAACCACTTTCTTACCCGCCTCCGCAAAATAACGGTAAAGAGCACTACCGGCGATACCGCCACCGGCGATCAACACCTCCGTCTCTCTCACCTCTTTCGGCGCATCCACCGTATAGCACTCCAGTTTGCCTTGTTTCGGATAGATATCTTTCATCAACATACGAGTAGACATCGGAGCCCGCGGTGTAGCATCACCCACCAATTCGATGCCTTTCTCCCGCAGTTTCATCCGCAACCGGGAGATACATCGCTTGCCGCGGCAAGGTCCCATGCCCAGTCGGGTCACATGTTTGACCTCATCAATCGAAATAAATTTCCGGTCGCCAATCATTTTCAGCAAGTCATTCATGCTTACATCCTCGCAATGACAGACAAAACCCTCAGCTTCACTCTCCACATAAGGTTTCAGAGAGATCTTTTCAGGATAAGCCTCTTTTGGAATAAAACCGGTAACCTGGGTCAGATCTTCTCCTTCCAGATGAGCCACTTTGATGCGCGCCAGATTCGTTTTGGTTTGCTTTTTAAGAATCTTTTCCACCACACCCTGATCAATTCGTAATCCGGTATCATCCACCAGCCACACCTCGCAACCTTCTTTCACTTCAAACTCCACAGGCAAAGTCAGTAACTGTCTTTTCAGATCATAACCAAATATTGCCAGTCCGGGACATTGCGACACACAATCCATGCAACCGATACATTTCGAATAATCGATCTCAGGAGTGGTAGCAGCCGAACTCTTCGTGATAGCTCCATACTTACATGAAAATGCACACGGATTGCAGGCAAAACCGTAGAGACAATCCAGCATTACAAACGGTTTGCTGAAAGCCCTTTCACTCTCCGGTTGCGAAGGCTTCTCCTTGATCCGTACCGGATGTTGCTGCGACTCAACATACTCCTTCGACACATTCAAGAAGGTCTGATAATCATAACGCACACCCAATTCCTGAGCCAACTCATATGCCGCCTGTTTGCCACGCAGCACCGCTGTTGTCCCTTCACCGATACGCACCGCATCACCAACACCCACACACTTCCTGCCAAAGTACAAATCACCTTTCGATAGTAACTGGTTATCAGGAAGCAGTCCGGTACAAATATTAATCGCATCGATTCCTTCCAAAACCCTCTCTGTACCCGGAATCGCTTTAAAGTTGGCGCACTCCGCAATCACAGCCCCCGTTATTCCCGAATAATCCTCATTCGGGATCGCACGGAGCAACATGTGCGATGTCATGACCGGAATACCCAGACGTCGCACACGGTTTGCCTGTACCGGAAAGCCTCCTTCACGTGGCATCGCCTCAATGATCGCCTTCACGTTGGCGCCGGCCTGCATCAACTGATACGAAGTAAGATAACCGATATTTCCCGCCCCCACCGTCAGCACATTCTTACCCAACAAAGTAAATTCCGTGTTCATCATCTTCTGTACCACTGCTGCGGTATAGACACCCGGCACATCATCATTCTCGAAAGCAGGCATAAAAGGCACAGCACCGGTGGCGACCACCAATGCCTGCGGTTCGATATAAAAGTTACGTTTATTCTTCAGATCCTTCACGGCAATCCGTCCGTCGTCCAGGATATCCCAAACAGTAGAGTTCAAAAAGATACCATCCCGGCTATCTCCCGCCAAGGTGCGGGCAATATCAAACCCTCTCATTCCACCAAACCGTTTCTCTTTCTCAAAGAAAAAGAACGCATGTGTCTGCATCAGAAACTGTCCGCCGATATGATCATTGCTATCCACCACAATCGAATGGATACCCAGTTCTTTCAGCGTCTCCCGGCAGGCCAGTCCGGCAGGCCCCGCTCCCACAATCGCCACATCGGTACGATACACCGTAATCGGTTCGTCGCATGTATCCACCCGTTGTTCGGGTATAAAGTTTTGTTCCTTCGCTTCAATCACCTCCCGCACACCATCCACTTTCGTGATGCAGATCCGTTTTGTCTCTCCATCCACCATCATTTCGCACGCACCACATTTACCGATACCACAGTTGAGCGAACGGCTTCGCCCCCTCACACTATGACTATGCACCGGAAAACCAGCCTGATGTAAGGCAGCAGCTATTGTAAAGCCTTTGATGGCTGAAACTTGAACTCCATTAAAAAGGAATGTCGTCGGTTCCCCCTCGGAAACCGGTAATACAGGATGGGAAGTAATTCTTTTCATAAAAGGGTATTAAAATAAAGTGAAGCAAAAATACTATTTTTTCCGACTTGTTTCCCATTTCATAAAAAAAGAGTTTCAATATATCCAACTATCTCTCCAAAGGACCGTTTGTCGATCGCTTTATATTTATATAAAGTTGAAGAAAGTGTAATCAAGCAACACTTTTTCCCTGCAAAAAGTGTTGTCCATTGGAATTAATATCTGAAAGCATTTCTGACCAGCTCCTGCTCAGACCTTGAGATACCATATTTATCAGCCATCTTTTGCCAGTTGGAAACAGATTTTTTCACTTCATTCAATATCTCTTCAGCCTGCTTTCCATTTAAGCCAAAATATTCCGCCACACTTACAGCCAGTTCAAAATCCAGCGAATTATCATCTTCCGAAATATTTAGTTTTAGCCCGGTACCCATTTCATCAGGATTGATATCATAAGCCGGAGAGAGCGTCCAACCTTTTGGAGTTAGCAAAAACCCATGATTCCGCAAATGATCATCACAATTTGAAACGGCAATATTAAATACGATCCTTCGCCATAACTGTTCCAGGTTAGCCGATACGTTGTCACAGTTCCTCGTGATCCATTCGGCAAGTTCCAGATAACTAACCCCTTCTACATAATCAGCTCCATCGGTATAACCAAGCAGAGTCATTGCTGAAGCAAAATGGATGCGTTTACCCTTTTCGCTCCGGTCAAACCGTTTGGTAAGAAACGTATGTTGCCTGCCACTAAACCGATCTGCTTTGCAATCTGCCATTCTAACACCACATTCCTGCGCCAGTTTAGCAGTCACCAACTCCCATGCACCGACATCTTTCGTATCCTGTCCGCTTGGAAACTTTGCAATCCAAAGAGCACCATTCTGATCAAGCACATTTGCTTTGGGTCTGGCACCACCCAGTGAAGAACCCGGGGCCATAAGCATATTCAACCAGCGTACATTATCCGCTTCATTCATCAATTCATCCTTTTCTAGTTGCAGACTGGCAAATTCCAGATCACGGATAAAAGTCCACGGTGGAGTAGCCATCGCTTTGTTGTTATCCATAAAGTCTTGTTCCGGCGACAGCTTAAAACGCAAAGCCCCCATCCTATTGCCATCATAAACACCCAGCAGATAATCCACTTCGGTCAGTGTCCGCACAGCTCTTCCCTCGCTACGAGCCATAATCACTTCACGTCTCCTCATCAAGGTTCTTCCCCAACGGTCAGGAGCTGAATCTAGAAATAGACCAAAATTAGTTTTATTTGCAGGGAGATATTGCTTACCAACAAACAAAGCCAGATCCGGATCCACGATCCGGGCACGTCTGTCTCTCAGCCATCCGGGATCATTCTCAAATGAGAAGACCTCTTTGCCACGTAGCATTTCGCAGTGAAGCATTCCCATCAAGAGAGGAGAATCTGAATCCTCCAGATCAATATAAACAAATAAATCCCTGTTTTGTGCCATCTTTTATTTCTTTGAGGCCCGTTCCTTTACCACCAACTTAGCATCCTGCAACCTTCTTCCCAGTTCATCATCCTTGGCCACAAGCAGTAAGTCCTTATCTAATCCGAGTACGGCAATCACCCGAAAATAAAAGCCAATCGCAACACCCTCATCTCCTTTTTCTATTTTGATCAGTGTATTGCGGGATATACCGGCACGCTCGGCAACCTGTTCGGAAGACAAGTCGCGTCGAAGTCGCGCAAACTTAATATTTTCCCCAAAGGCACTCAAAGTCCTTTGCTGGCTTGGCAAAAGTGCTCTCTTCATCTTGATAATGTTTATTATTATGCGCAAATATAATTTGATTTGTTCATATTTGCAAACATTATCAAGATATAATAGTCCGAACAATTAAAGCTATCTACACATCCTTTTTCCAATGCACAATCCTTATTATCGGATTAGCATCCCCCTCGAGCGGCTCCAATATGCGTTGAAATTTACCTTCCTGATCTTTCAACTTCGCTTTTACCCCCGGGGTGAAATAGCTGTTGTATATCTCTTCATCATTCTTGAGGTCTTCAACAGAGAGGCTTTCATAAAAACTCTTCAAAGATAAAATATCCGGTCCGCCGTCCAGATCATTAACAATACGTGCATCATAGTAAGAGATGGTGCCATCCTTCAGATTGAGCAACGCATAATAACACCTCTCATTCTCTCCATCTGAATAGTTGCATACAGCCAAAAGCTTGCTATCAAATATCTCAAATGAGGCAACACTTACATAATGCCCCTCTTTCGAAAATACAGATTGATTAATCTGACCGTTCTTGTCGTGGATGCCGTCAATATCTATCCGGCAGACCGCACTGACCGTTTTACCTTGGAGACAGAAAACGGTATCTCTTGATGGCTGATAATAGTAGTATTTGTCACCTATCGAACCACTACTTGGATTCTCAAAAAGGGACAGGCCAACTTTATGTCCAAGAGAAAAAGTTTCATGAAAAGGATGCTTCTTCTCAAACAACACCTTCTCACTCTCCACATCAATGAGTGCCCATTGCGTTGTGTCTTTACTATAAATCTCCGAATATAAATAGAGCAGACCGTTGTATACCCAAAAGCGACCCGCCTGTTCATAATCATGCTTAATGGTTTTAACATACTTTCCATTCTCATCATAACACTTAATTTTACAGCCCAGACCTACATAAAAATGGTGGTCAACCGGATCTTCATTTGATTGTCTTAGTTCAGAAAATTCTTCTTCAGATCCACCCATTCTTCCTATTTTGTGCAAGAATCGACCGGTATTCAAATCCAAGCAAGCAACTTCTTTATTTTCTTTGGCTAACGAAAAAGAGTAGATGCGTCCTTCACCGGGAACCGCTAAAGTTGCCAAACAATCATCGTTCGTTTCCATAGCTACATAACTTACACTATCAGCCAGCTGGGATAGATTCAGTTTGGGAAGATCACTCTCCGGAACACTCAGGTTAAAGACTTTCAGTTCGGAAGAAGATTGTCCTTCCGAGCTCTTATTCTTACATGAGAGCAAGGTTAAAGTTGCGGCAAGCAGAAGTGTCGCGTTGTTATTGTATCTCATTCTATTATTGTATTTGCGGAAACATATAAAAAGATACTCTTGTGCAAAGAGATTCTGATACACATTGAGAAGTACGTATCACTGATTTTTTCTGACGATTGAATATAACCTTTCTTTATCTACGCTTAAGTCCATTACTTCCATCTCACCATTCGGATGAACAAGAGTCAGATGAGGGATATCCTTAACAAAATACCTATCAGTAATTGCTTTTAGATCATTTGCTGCCAGCAAGCTTCTCCAAGGAATCTGTTCTTTTTTCATTAGTTCTTTCCAGTTATTTATCGTTTCTTTTTCATCAAGAGATATATAGGTGATATCCAGCTTACCCTTCAAGTCTTTATACACTTCTTTCAGTAGTGGTATTTGTCTGTGACAAGGTCCGCACCAGGAAGCTGAGAATGCTATGAGATTAAATTTGGAAGAATCTTGAATAATCGGTTCCATTTTTCGAGTCATTCCGTTTGGTAATAGAATATTCTCAAAGTGGGTTATCGCAAGATATTTCTTAATCTTCTGCCCCCATATTGATTCTTTGTTACTCTCTGAGAAATTATTAAATACACGCATGACATCTGCACGCGTTTTAAATTTATTCAATCCGGATGAAACATTTGTAATCAAATACCTTGAGTTAGGATTTTTCAAAGACAATGATGAATAATATTCCAACAACTCATTATATGTCGATAAATCTTTCTTTTTCCAGAAAGAACAATAAGATGGTTCACTTAGCCTGATTTTCGTATCCGGGCTGATAGGATCCACAAGAACAAATCGTTCTATTTCTGTTCTTCCGTATACAAAAGAGTCTTTGCTGTTTATTCTTATGGAAAATAGTTCTTTCTCATGAACAATCGAGTCAAGATATTTTGCATGAAGTATTTGCTCATCATTTTCAAAGTTAAACATCGCAACCACGCTTGTATCTGTACTATTGATGTACAGAAAATTAGTAATACAATTTGTATAGTTCTCATTATTAAATGATCTTGGAGTCAACATAAAGTATGGAAGTGAGCTATGAACTGAATCAGGAATAGTAAAGCGAAAGACATTGTCTTTTTTTTCACCTGCAATTTTCAATCTGTCACTCATGCCTTTCTTGCTATAAAATATAAACAGCGAGTCGTATTTGACTCCATCAAGCTGAACATTCAAATATTTGTTCTGAGCATATGACAAGAGGGGGTTAAAAGCTCCAATCATCATTAGAAAAAACACAAATTTTATTTTCATTTTACATAGTATATTCCTCGTTATTGTCAAATAGATCAGTCCGAACAACAAAACTATCTACACATCCTTCTTCCAATGCACAATCCTTATTATCGGATTGGCATCCCCCTCGAGCGGCTCCAATATCCGTTGAAACTTACCTTCCTGGTCTTTCAATTTCGCTTTTACCCCCGGGGTGAAATAGCTGTTGTATATCTCTTCATCATTCTTGAGGTCTTCTACAGAGAGGCTTTCATAAAAACTCTTCAAAGATAAAATATCCGGTCCGCCGTCCAGATCATTAACTATCCGTGCATCATAGTATGAGATGGTGCCATCCTTTAGATTGAGCAACGCATAAAAACACCTCTCATTCTCTCCATCTGAATAGTTGCATACAGCCAAAAGCTTGCTATCAAATATCTCAAATGAGGCAACACTCACATAATGCCCCTCTTTCGAAAACACCGCTTGATTAATCTGACCGTTCTTTTCGTGGATGCCGTCAATATCTATCCGGCAGACTGCACTGACCATTTTACCCTGGAGACAAAAAACGGTATCTCTTGATGGCTGATAATAGTAGTATTTGTCACCTCTCGAACCACTACTTGGATACTCAAAAAGGGATAGGCCGACCTTATGTCCAAGAGAAAAAGTTTCATGAAAAGGATGCTTCGTCTCAAATAGTACCTTCTCACTCTCCACATCAATGAGTGCCCATTGCGTTGTGTCTTTACTATAAATCTCCGAATATAAATAGAGTAGACCGTTGTATACCCATAATTTATTCGCTTGCTCATAATTATGCTCAATGGTTTTAATATACTTCCCATTTTCATCATAACACTTTATTATTTTAGAACCCGCATTTATGTAAAAATGGTTATTTATGGGATCTTCCCATAAAGAGCCCAATTGAGCATATTCTTCTTCAGATCCACCCATTCTTCCTATTTTGTGCAAGAACCTACCGGAATTGATATCAAAGCAAGCAACTTCTTTTTTTTCTATGGCTATCGAAAAAGAGTAGATGCGTCCTTCACAGGGAACCGCAAAAGAAGCCAAACAATCATCGTTCGTTTCCATCGCTACATAACTTACACTATCAGCCAGCTGGGATAGATTCAGTGTGGGAAGATCATCTTCCGGAACACTCAGGTTAAAGACTTTCAGTTCGGAAGAAGATTGTCCTTCCGAGCTCTTGTTCTTGCATGAGAACAAGGTCAAAGTTGCGGCAAGCAGAAGTGCTACGTTGTTATTGTATCTCATAAGCGACATATATTTCCTGTTAAAAATAGAGCTGAACTCCTGTTGTAAAGGATAGTCTCTCAATTCCCGGCTTAAAATCTTTAACCTGATACCTCTTTGGCATTGTCATAAGCATATCACTCATTGCAAGATTAAGCCCAACTTTCTCAGAGAGCATATATTCAAAACGAAAATCAAAATTTGAAGCAAAACTTGCGCATTGACTAGAAGCATCGTCATAATAACCTAGACCCATACCAAAACCCACGTGACCAATGAAGTGGTCTACACGTAAAGAATATGTCAGAGCCGGAGCCACATAGTGCAGATAATAATCAGCATAATCTTGCGAGGAGCTAATCTTACGATGATATCCGGCATAAATGGCACTGACGCCAAATCCACTTTTATATGTGTGATTAACCTCAACTCTCCATTCCAACCCACCTAACGGACTTACCTTTGTCCCATCGGCCAAATAAAGTTTACTCATAATCAAGCCATATCCTCCTTGCAGATAGAGCGTATTGGCGGGTACAATATATCGTTTACGCTCTTTGGCAATAATTTCTTGCTGTTTGGCTTCAGCTTCCATCACCGGATTTCGTGCTGTGGTGTCAATAACCATATCTGTAAGATAAAGCATCTTCCCTTCTATCTGATGACAGGTGCTACTAATTAAAGAGGGTGTTTTATGCCAGGTCAGCATCAATCCATTACCTCCTGCTTCGGCTGTTTTATCTTTTGCTAATTTCAGCACCTGATTATATTGACAGTTGGTTGACATTCCATTGTCAACAACCGCAACACGTCCGATAACTTCTGCGTCATTCGGAACGACCTCTCCAAGTTCGAAAACACGGACTGAATCTGATACTGTTTTCGGATATGACTTCACCACATCCACCATAATCCTGGGACTGCAACTGCATAAACACACAATACAAACACCAACTAACAAACCCGTTCCCTTTTTCATTTTATCACTTTATATTTAAAAACAATTGACCTAAACGCCTATTCCGTATTATTTACAGAATGGAGTAGTTATCAGTATAGTTATATCCTAGTCTTTTCGTTCATCTCTTTTAGCAACAATGCCAGAGATACATTTCTGTATCTCTGGCATGCAAAGTGTTTCAAAGAGTGGGCCTTCATGGTAGTCAATTTAAGAGATGTGTTTTCCAATGGTTTTAATTTTGTACATTAATGATTCATTTCTCTCTTCGAAACCTTTAAATACGAACAAATACTTAATCTGATTAAGCATTTTGACTGGGGCAAAGGTAAAGCAAACTTTCAATATGACAATAAAATCATGGTGGACATCTTCACGTTCATTGACTTTGTTAATTACTAATATATCAACCGTTTAGACAATTTCAAAGAAGGACATTAGTGGACATTTTCATTCAGACTAAAGAAAAACATAGAAAAACGAGACTTTTTTCATGCAATTTTCTGAATTATCGCACAACTGTCCGGTTTCTGTTTGAAGCGAACAGAATAGAGATTATTTCTGCCAAAGTATCGATACAATCAAATGATTTTATCTACTTTTGTTATATTATACATATTATATAGATGACTAGGATCTGGCTGATACTCCTTATTTGTATCGAAATCTTCGTACTGCCCGCTGGTAGCGCAAGAGCAACGGTTACACCGGACTCGCTTGCGCAAACGGCCCGGACAGACACGATGCTTCCGAAAGATGGAAAGGAAGAGTGTTTGCATGTGCTGATCAGTTATCTTGCTACTGATTCACTATTAACGGACACTCTCCGGTTGTATAGCTACCGGGCTGCAAAGCTGGATACGACCAACAACATACTGATAGAAGAGGCACTGGTTTATTATAAGGACGCCAAGCAAAAAACGGATTCTGTGATACGCAAAGGTATCAAGCTGATTCAATCGGACAACTATCCGGAAGTGATCCGCCTGTTGGAAGAGAATCTCTTCCGTTTTCATGCGTACCCGGGAAGCTCGCTTGTGATGGAAAGGGATTTGCATTATACGCTTGCCAGAGTCTATGCGACCTATTATAATAAGGAGAAGGCGATGAAACGACTCGACGAACTCCAACTCTATACGCAAAAACATTTTGAGATCCTGCAACGGTGGACAGGCAGTAAGAATATCTTTCTGCCGGAGTATATCTACCAGCTATCTATCTTTTATTATAACAATGGCGATCCGCAACGCTCTATCCGTACGCTGAAAGAACTGTTGGAGTTCATCGGTGTGGAGGATGGAAATCCGGAACATCTCTATCTGACAACTCTGGCCCGTCTGGGGGCTTTGTATGAGGAGACCGGTGAACTGAAGGAAGCGGCTAAATGCAAACTTGAGTTTGACTTGATGGTCAAACGAATCAAGAAACAGCAAAAATAGGTGATAACGGGGCAAATCGATTGATTTGCTTGCAGACTTTATAAGGGGAATTCAAATACTAACATATATTCATTTATGAAACTGGATCATTTCTTTCAGAAAGGCTTCCATTCTCTACTGTTTCGCACATCAACAAGAATCTGTATGCTTCTTTTTGTCTGTTCGTCTATCGCAATGGCGAAGAGTAATCCGTACGCAACACCGAGTGCTGCAGATAACCCTGTGAATCCCGAAAATAAGTATAAAGTTTCCGGAACAATCAGAGACTTGAAAACAAAAGAACCTCTTTTATCTGTCAGCGTAAATGTGAAAGAGCTAAAGAAAGGAACTTCCACGGATGAGAATGGCGCTTATTCGCTTTCTTTACCGAAGGGAACATACACTTTTGTCGTCTCATATATCGGTTATAAGACCATCACAACCCGTGTAATGATAAGTGCGGCCATGAAGCGTGACTTCAACCTTGATATGGATACCCTCCTGATGAAAGAGGTCGTGGTAGAAGAGAGTGTGGTCTTTAAAGAGAAAAAAGATGAAACTGTAACGCGGACTATCATGGGTGTGGACAAACTCAGCATCGGTGAAATAAAGAAGATGCCGGCATTGATGGGGGAAGTGGACGTAATCAAAGCGATTCAGTTATTGCCGGGAGTACAACCCACTTCGGAAGGAAGCTCCGGTTTCAGTGTACGCGGAGGTTCGGCAGACCAAAACCTGATCCTGTTGGATCAATCGACTGTTTACAATGCCGGGCATATGTTTGGCTTCTTTTCTGTATTCAATAATGACATCGTGGACAAAGTGCAATTATACAAAGGGGATCTCCCGATGATGTATGGCGGAAGGTTGTCTTCTTTACTGGACGTGCAACTGAAAGATGATTATACGGGCAAACTGAGAGGGAGTGGCGGACTGGGATTGATATCGAGTCGGCTGATGCTGGAAGGATCGCTGGGAGATAAGACTTCGTGGGTGCTCAGCGGAAGGCGCAGTTATGCGGATCTGTTTCTCAAACTCTCTTCCGACAAGTCGATGCGCGAATCGTCTATCTACTTTTACGATCTGAATGCAAAAATGACACATCGCTTTTCGGCCTTTGATAAGCTCTCCATGAATCTGTATATGGGCAATGACAACTTTGGTTCGTCAATAGCCAGATTCAGCTATGGCAACAAAGTGGGATCTCTCAATTGGAAACATGTCTATCATGAGAATCTCTATTCGAATCTCAGTCTGCATCTGACAGATTACCATTTCCTCCTGCAATCTGATATGGAGAATGCAAAGGCGAAATGGGTGTCAAATATCACAGATCTGACAGTAAGATGGGACTTTACCCGTTCCGTTAACTCCAATCTGGTGCTTTCGTACGGGGCTACCTCTACGTTACACCGGTTTAATCCCGGACTGATTACTCAACCGGATTATGATGATTTCAGAGTGCCGGCTAATAACACATTGGAGCACAGTCTGTACCTCTCTGCCGAACAGGAAGTGAACGACAAACTGACCGTGAGATATGGTCTTCGGTGGGGTTTTTTCCAAAATATGGGAAGTGCAACTGTCTATACCTATAATAAGAACTACGAGGCCATTGATTCAACACGGTATGGTGCGGGTAAAATATACAACACCTATCATGCGCTGGAGCCCCGCGTGGGAGTGGTCTATAAGCTGACCGATCAATCATCGGTCAAGGCAAATTACACAAGGAATACACAGTTTATCCAGCTGGCCAATAACTCTTCGTCAGGAAGTCCGCTTGACTTATGGTTTCCTGCTAACCCGAATATCAAACCACAGGCAATGGATATGGTTTCCGCAGGGTATTTTCAAAATTTCAACAAGAATGCAATCGAAGCGTCGGTGGAGGTTTATTACAAAAAAATGAGTCATCTGATTGATTTTGCCGATCACGCACAACTCATGTTAAACAAGAAACTGGATGGAGAGATACGGGTGGGCAATGGCAAGGCGTATGGCGTGGAGCTGATGGTGAGAAAGAATACAGGTGCATTGACCGGATTTATCAATTATACATTGTCTCGCTCTGAGCGTACCATACCCGAGATTAACAATGGAAAGACTTATCTCTCACCGTTTGATAAGACACATAGTATCAATGTATCAGTTTCGTATGCGCTTTCGAAGAAATGGAATTTCTCTGCCGCGTGGGTCTATTCGACGGGAAATCCAACCTCCTACCCGACCGGCCGCTTTGAAATCGGAGGTGAATACTTTCCGGTTTATTCGGGAAGAAATGAATACCGGCGAACGGACTATCACCGGTTGGATCTGTCGGTCAACTATGTGCCGAAGCATGATACAAAAAGGTTTTGGACAGGAGAATGGAATTTCTCAGTCTATAATGCATACGGACAAAAGAATCCCTGGATCATTACCTACGATCAGGACACCCCTACCGGGATACCGGAGGCGAACATGACCTACCTGTTTGGTATGGTTCCTTCCATTACGTACAACTTTAAATTTTAACGACGATGTTACAACATAACTTACAAAGATTTCTGGTAAAAACAGCAGCTTCTTTTCTGGCTGTTTGTATGTGCGGATGCACAGAGACGATCGAACTGGATACCGATAATGCCAAACCGGTCATCGTCATATACGGGGTGCTGACGGATCTGCCTTCATATCAGGAAATAGAGATAAGCAGTTCGACGGGCTATTTCGACAACCAACCCAACCCCAGAATCTCGGATGCTCTGGTCAGCATCACCTCGGAAGATGGTACGGAATATACGCTTACGGAGGTGGATACAGTGCCCGGACTGTACCGGACATCGGTGCTGATGAGTGGCACACCGGGCAAGAGATACACACTTACTGTAAAGACCGACTTTGATGGTGATGGCGTGGGCGAAACATATAGCGCGGAGGCAAAAATGGAGCAAAAGATTGATTTGGACTCCATCACGATAACAACGCCCGAGATGATGGGTTATAAGTTCTTTTCCATCAACATGTATGCCATGGACGTACCGGACAAGAGTTACTACTTTATCAGATATCAGGTCAATGACTCCGTATATAACAAGATCAGCAGATATATCGTCTTTGATGATATGGGCATTGAAGAGCAATATATAAACGGTGCTTCGATCGGCTATTTCCCTGACAGGAAGGAGAAAGATCGCTTTACAGAGGAAGATGCCCAACACATGACATTTATAAAACCGGGAGATACGATCCGGATTCAGCTCTGTAGTATCAGTAAAGGGTATTACAATTTCTTACTACAATGTCAGAAAGAGATTGCCGGTGAGAATCCGTTCTTTGGCGGTCCATTGAGCAATGTAACAACCAATCTTTCAAATGGCGCTATCGGCTATTTTGCAGCGCGTACAATATCAGAAAAGCAGCATGTTGCTCCTGTGAGGAAGTAATATCTGCTTTTGATTCTGGTGGTATATGTTGCTGAACGTTTCTTCTCTTACTCTCCGAAATAATAGTCGGTAAGGAAATAGCGCGCAAAAAAATCTTTGTTTTCCTGAAACAAGACTTTTGCCTCTTCTTTGGAGGTATCGTCCAATGGCTGAAAGCCTGTATCAGGGATCAGGTTGTCTCTTTCCAGTCTTTGCAGCAGGTCTATCGGACAGAGTCCGGGAATAAAGTAAAGCATTGTTGCTTCTTCTGCCGCCTCTTCCGCATTATAGTAAGGGTTAGCAGGATCTTTTACCAGGCTGCATATATCCGGAGCAATGAGCAATCCTTTGTCCTTGTTGGCATACAAGACAAAGTTCTCATTATCCTTGAGCGTCGGCAGCGTCTCATCTTCATTGTCTGCCCATCCCAGCGAATCCACAAGAAAGGATTTCAGTGTTTCATACGACTCAATGTAGGCAAGGTCGTAGTTATTGGTCGCTTTCATGAATGCCACATAGTCTTTGTGTTCCATTGCAGGAGTTTCTTCTGCAGCCGGTTTGATCTCGGAAGGATTTTCTTTTTTGTTGTCCAAAAGGATGCTGCCGTTAAACCACCACTCGTCATGATATCTGACACAGGCAACCGAGATATTGGACTTTCCGGGAAGAATGCTTTTCAAGGTCTCCATGGAGACACTCTTGCAGAGGGCTTTGATCGTCTCCCCTCCCTCTTTAGCTACCAGCGTAAGATGTATCGGAGTCTTTTCCTCCACAAAATACCATGCGCGCTCACGTACGGCTACCCCATCGAGCAGTTCCTTCACCCAGGGAGTCTCTTCATACATGGCCGCCATCCACTCGCTGACAGTACATGCCAGTGGTCCGCCGTGCGAAGAGAAAAGCATCTGATTGCGCGCATCGTAAAAGATACGGGCGAGTTCTTCTTTCGTGTACTGATCTTGTATCTCTTTCATCTCTTCGTAGAGACCATTCAGGCGTTCCTCGTTGGAAGGGCCGTGGAGGTAGGAGAAGAAATAGAGCCATTCGGCATTGCGCGTGAATGTATAATAATCGTCGTACTTCCTGGGATCGAGATACTCCTGCATCGTTGTGCTTTCGGGGGCAGTCTCATATTCCTCTTCCAGCAGTTTGGTTATTCCCTGAGCCATGAACCTAATTCCCGGATCTTGGGGATTGATCATGATATCATTCTCATTGCCGTGAAAACGTTGCAGCAGGTGCCAGATCAGAAACTCGAGATCGGCCTGGTTTACCTCGCCTTCAAAATAATCAGCCTCATCAATCGTCGGAAAAGGAAGACGCTTGCCGTAAAGTGCCTGACAGGTATGGGTAAAAGAGTCCCAGATATGGAGTCCGGAAATGATATCTTCAAACCAGGCAGCGACATGTACACTGATCTCCTTGGCTTCTTCCAGAACGAAGAGTTCCGAAGGCAGAATCACTTCGATTGCATTCAGAATACGGTTTGATAATTGAATATAGTAAAGATCGGAGTTGCTCTGTTTGATTTCGGGATGCACATTCATCCAGTCTTTCAGATAGATGGTCCTGTTGCCTGCTTGTTTCATTTCCTTCTTTGTTAGTAGTTTCCTCCATGCAGAGGAATGATTTTGAGAAGACAAAGGTACATATTATTTCTTTCCACTCATAAAGATCAAACGCTTTTGAAACAGATCTCTTTTATCAGAGAAAGGTATGCAAAAGTTGATACATGCAGACAGATTCTTCGTATTGAAGCACGGAATAGTTATTCTGTGTCACGGAACAGCTATTCCGTGTCACAGAATAACTGTTCCGTGACACAGAATGACTAAATCATCCTTGTTGCTTCTGTTTATCATCAGGTCTGGTTGATTTATGTTCCTGCATCCTAAAGACTATGTGCACTGTAAGGCTGCTCTGAGGAAAGAGTAAGTTTACTATTTTCACTCTTCAGGATGGGTGGAATATATTAAAAAGAACATCGGGGGAACAAACAAGTAGAGGGTGCGTCATTCAGACACACCCTCTACCTATCTTTCTCTCTTCCGGCTATTATTGAATGATATAGCTGATGGTAGCGTCTTTGTTGGTCGACAGTTTGGCTGTCTTCACATGAAGGCGACCGCCCCGGTCGGCAGCATCAAAGAAGTAACCTTCCGATGCTTTCTCAAAGTCTGCCTTGGAGGTGTAAGACTGCAACGACTGCTCATTGGCCTTGACAGTTTTGGGTGCACTTTTCGCCTGAATGTCACATACGTAAGCGCGCTCGGCATATCTGCCTTTGAAATCACCTTTGGCCGCAGCAATGGTGACAAGTGTCTCGCCGATTCCGCTTTCTGCAGCTTTTACAGTGATCCGTGTAGTTGCTGATTCACCTTTCTTATAGTCACGGGTCAGTCCGTCGTCTTCATAGAGATCAAAGGAGGTTACGCCTTCAGGCCACAATTGAAGGGTCAGCACGTCAGTCGGTTTTTCTCCTACATAGTTCATATCGGGATACATCGGGATAATGGCACCGGCTTTGATGAACACCGGACAGATATCCAGTTTGGCTTCATATTTGTCCAACCATTTTCCTCCTTCGTATGCCTTTCCATTCCAGAAATCATACCATTTTCCTTTCGGGAAGTAGATATTGGTACGCCAGTTTCCTGCTTTGTAAACTGGAGCAACAAGCATCCACTCACCACTCATAAACTGATACTGGGTGGAAGAACTCCAGGTAGTGGTATCTTGCGGAAACTCCAGCACCATGGCACGTGCCATGGGAACACCTGTCTCATTGGCTTCATGGCAATAAGTGTATGTATATGGATTAAGACGCATCTTCAGACGCAGGAAGTCACGGTTGATCTCGGTATACGGATGACCGTAGTTCCAGGGTTGTCTGTCCACATCGGCCCATCCACTCATCGTCATCATGATTGGGGTAAAACATTTCCATTGCAGGTCGCGTGTGTAGGTACGTGCCGAACCGCCAAAGATACCATCGATATCACTGGTCGCGGCATTCTGAGCAGAGAGTCCGGCACCAATGATGGTCGGAATATGATAACGGATATACTCCCAGTTACTACTTTGGTCGCCACTCCACACGGTAGAATAGCGTTGGGTGCCAGCCCAACCGCAAACCGACCACACAAAGCCGCGTTCATTGGTGTTATTTTCGATCCCTTCAAAAGCCGACTTGCATCCGTTGAGTGCAAACTGATAACCTTCGCCTACCCAGGCAACATCCAGTTTACAGAGACGGGTGCCACAGGTGCCTACTTCATAAGCAATCTTATCCACTCCATTTTCCGTCCAGAGTCCGGTATGAAATCCACGTTTGCCCAGCTCTTTTACCACTGAATCAAGTTTCTGATAGCTGCAACCATAGCCGTCGTTGGGGAGGATCCAGCCACGAGGCATGTCATTTTCTACATATTTGTCTGCAATCTGAGTGATGACATCCGGAGTTGTCTGTGCCCATCCTACCCGTTGTTCCGGTTTGTTGTAGCAGTCTGCGTCACCCATGGTAAGCATCCACATGGCCGGCATAAAAGGTTTGCCGGTAATATCGGTATAGTCGTCAAGGATATTTTTCAAAGAAGGGCCATAGAAATAAAATGCGTCGAAACGATTTTCATCGTGGGTCAGACGGCTCGTGAAGCCCTGCACCTTAAAACCACTCACCGGCTCGGTCACCTGTTCCTTGCCGCTGAAAGCGTATTTGCCGGGTGCAAAGGTGTTGCGGAAAGCACCATATCCTTTGGATGACATATAGAAAGGTGCCGGATTGGAGGCTTGTCCCTCGTCCCATCCTGTCACTGAGATATCCAGATCTTTGCCGGCATGGGAGAAACGGCCCTGTTGCATACCACCACCATAGACAAACTCATCCGAACTGCGTTTCAATGTCTGATAACTCTTGGTACCGAAAGTAAGCGGTTCGGCTTCTTCAAAAACGACTGTTTTGTTGTCTTTCTCATAGAGAGCAAAGCGCATCGGATTCTTGTAAACACGTACCACACAGTTTTTTGTTTCAAACTTGTAATAGGTAGCGGTGTTACCGGTCGACACTTTCGGGTTTTTCACGCCATAATCGACCACAATCTCATCTGCTGCCGGATTGGTAAATTCGCCATCGGGCGCAAGCCATACGCGGAAGATATCATCACGATAGAAGATCAGTTTGACCTTAGAGTAGTTGCTAGTCAATTCAAATTCGTGACCGTTAATCTTCTTGTATCCTGTCACATTTCCGAGCTTCATCTCAGAAGCATAGAGTTTGACTGCCAGGGTATCGTTAGTGATCCGTTGATCACCGGCCAACTGTGTCACAAAATTAATCTTGTGCGAACCAAGTCCGTCGAGTGCTATCGAAGGGAAAGCTACAATCTTCTCTTTATTGAATGCCAACGGAGATTTTGAAGCTTCTACGGTAGCCTCCAGTTTCTGTTTTCCATCAAGTGTTGCGATGATCTTAAAATCAGTGTTGATAGTTTCTGACCCCACATTTTTCACCTTGACACGAAGGGTGTCATTCTTGGTGAATTTGTTATTCTCCGGTTTGTGAGAGGTAAGAGCCGTGATAGTAACATCTTTCTGCAAGGGTTCGCAAAGCTGAATATCATCAACCATCCAAAACCAGGAGAAGATGTTCTTCCAAAAGAAACGGATATAGACTGTTTTCTGATTGGCGGCTACATCGGTGATATTAATCTCCTCTTTAATGGGAGTGTGCATACTGGTTTCCGCGGGAATGGAAGAGATGACGTTAAACTGAGTCCATGTCTTGTTATCATTGCTGACACCCACATAGAGTCCGGCACCTTTTCCCATAAACCAGCTGTTCCAACGGAAATTGTGTTCAAACTTCAGGATCACCTGACTTTTGCCTTCACAGTTGATGGCCGATGTCTGTACAAGGGCACTCGGGTATTCCTTCTTCTGATTCCACTTTGTCACCTCTTCGCCGGTGATCACACCCGGCTGAAATTGCAGGTGAAAGCCACGGCTGATGGAAGCGATAGGTGGTTGTTGCTGATTAAACTGGAAAGAACCCGGGTAAGGTTGATCGGTGACAAGCCACGCGCACTTTTCGGTCTTGCTGGAGTCGGCAAGCACCCATCCCTGAGGCAGTTTGCCCGAGGAAAAGTCTTCACTCCAGAAAGCTTTTTGTTGTTTTGTCTGCGCAGAAGCATCAGCGAGAGCTAAAATGGCACATAATGCCAGCAGTTGTTTTTTCATTCTTATCTTATTATTAGGTATTTCCTGTTGTATTATGGTACTCTTTTACATCAAAAAGAAGAAGAGCAGATCGCCGGAAACTTTAAAAAAGGCTGATTCTACTTTCGTTTTCACATAATTTTTGCAAATATACAACTATCACCAAAAGAGGACGTTTTTTTGTGGTTAAAGAATTTAAATGCAAATCAATTCATAACGAATTGATTGAGAAGTTTTCAAGTATCGTCCTTATTCACTAACTTGCAGCTTCAATCGTAAACAATTAAATCATGAAAAAACAAATTTTGTACATTTCCCTCTGTTTGGGGTGTATGCTTTCTTCTTTTGTTTCCGGTCAGGAAAAAGTAAAACTATCTGATCCGAACTCTTTTTCAATGATTCTTCTACCCGATCCACAAAGCTATATCAAATATGATTACAATCAGGGTATCTTCGACATGATGCTAGGGTGGATTTGCAATAGTATTGATCCTCTTTCTATCAAAACCGTACTTTGCACCGGCGATCTTGTAGAACAAAACGGAATACTCGTTCCTCGTGTTCCTCCTTTAGGTAACAACGGCAATCAGACAAGCAGGCAGATGTGGGAAAGCGTTTCCCGTTGCTTTGAACGACTCGACAACAAAGTGCCTTACATCATTTGCACAGGCAATCATGATTATGGATATGAAGGTAATGAGAACAGGAATACTCAATTTCAAAATTATTTTTATCCGGAGAGAAATAGTTGTTGGAAAAAGTCTCTGGTTAGTGTTTGCAAGAATGCTTTCGGATTTGAGACACTGGAAAATGCAGCTTATGAAATTAAAACAGATATGTGGGGAAAGCTACTGGTCATCAGTGCAGAATATGCTCCAAGAGATGAAGTACTTAAATGGGCCAAAGATCTATGTGAAAAATACAAGGATCATAAAGTAATCCTTCTGACTCACTCCTACATGGCAGGAGACGGCGCAATCGTTGAGCATGAGGGAGAGGACAAAGCTTTCTGGAATTTCGGAAGAGCAATCTGGGAAAAAGTAATTTATCCTTCTGAAAACGTAAGATTGGTTCTCTGCGGACACTATGCCGCTCCTGATGATTTCAAAGCGAACACCGCTTTCAGGGAAGATAAAAATGCCTCTGGAAAGATAGTAGCTCAGATGTTTTTCAATGCACAAGCTAATGGAGGCGGATGGAACGGAAACGGAGGCGATGGTTGGCTACGGATCCTCGAATTTCTGCCCGACGGAAAAACCATACATGTGCGTACCTTCTCTCCCTTGTTTGCATGTTCACCCACAACGATGAAATTCGCATGGCGCAAAGAGAAGTTTGACGACTTCTTTATTACTCTTGATTAAAACTCAAAAGCGGCAACTCAGAATTCTTTTCCACTTATTGATCAGACCGATATAAAGATTTTTTCATCCTTATAGATGTTTTCGAATATCATCCTTATTCGCTAACTTGCAACTTCAAACTTAATTAATCAAACCATGAAAAAAAGATTTTTGTTCATTTCCTTTTGTTTAGGATATATGTTTTTGTCTTTTGCCTCGGCGCAAGAGAAAGTAAAACTATCTGATCCACATTCTTTTTCAATGATCCTCTTACCCGACCCGCAAACTTACAACAAGTTTGATTATAACCAGGGCATCTTTGACCTGATGTTGGGATGGGTAGCTCACAATGTGAATCCTCTTAACATCAAAGCGGTACTCTGCACCGGCGATCTCGTGGAACAAAACAACAGGTTGATACCTCATGGTGTCAATGGTAATCAGACAAGTACAGAGATGTGGAAAAACATTTCACATGCTTTTGAGCGGTTGGATCAGAAGGTTCCTTATATGATCGCGACCGGAAATCATGACTATGGATATGAAAGTGCGGAAAACAGACAGAGCCGGTTCCCGGACTATTTTCCTTCCGATCGGAACAGTTGCTGGCGTACTTCGCTGGTAAGTGTGTGCAACAATGCCTTCGGAGTCCCGACACTGGAAAATGCAGCCTATGAGGTTACGTCTGAGAGTTGGGGAAAACTGCTGATCATCTGTGCGGAATTTGCTCCCAGAGACGAGGTTCTTTCCTGGGCAAAAGAGCTTTGCAGCAAACCTGAATACAAGAATCACAAAGCGATCTTCCTGACTCATTCATACATGGAGTGTGACGGATCTGTTATCGAAAAAGAAGGCTATAAGGTAACTCCGGCAAATTATGGAAAGGCGATATGGGAAAAGGCGATCTTCCCGTGTGAGAATATGAGGATGGTATTGTGCGGCCACTCTGCTGCCATAGCGGGATATGAAAAGAATGTATCCTATCGGGAAGATAAAAACGTAGCCGGCAAAACGGTTGCTCAAATGATGTTTAACGCCCAAACTGCGGGTGGCGGATGGCATGGTAATGGTGGAGAAGGATGGTTGAGAATACTGGAGTTCATGCCCGATGGGAAAACCCTGAAAGTGCGTACCTTCTCACCCCTGTTTGCTGTATCTCCTACAACGCAACAATATGCATGGCGCAACGAGTCGTATGACAATTATACAATCACTCTCGAATAACAACCAGATATAAATAGAAAGGGCCATCCAATGCGGATGGCCCTTTCTATTTATATCTGGTTGTTACTTAGAAGAAGCGGATACGGAAGTCTTCAACCTCTTTCTTCTCCTTCAGCACCGGAACCAACTGATAACCGATACGACTTTGCAGAGACATGTTAAGACCTTTCTTTTCCATATCAATATCACCGATTGGATTCTCAACCTTTTTGAACACGTTGATCATATAGACACCGTTTCTACCTTTAATCGGTCCGGTAATTGTATTCTCTTTACTTACAGGTGCAGCACCAATCAAAGCAGCTTCAGCACCAAGGCCTGTGATCTGACGGGTTGCAAAGGTTACAAACTTAGCGGTATCTACTTTAGAAGACATTACAGAAGCTGCCTCAGCGATGGTTGCAAACTTCTTGGAAGAAAGGTCAGCAATCATCTTTTCAGCTTTCTTGTCTGCTAACAGTTCCATTTTTAAAGAAGAAGCGACATTGGTTAGTGGCATATATCCCTTATCATTCACTTCTGTGACAGAAGCTACAGCAAAACGGGTTCCACAATCATAAATATCAGAAATAGCACCGACTTCATTTTCAAAAGCCCAGCGAACAATCTTTCTGGAGTCTTTCAAATTGGCAATCAGATCTGTCTCAGTGGTAACCATATTATCAATCTGGAAGTAATAGCCACTCTTCGCTGCTTTTGACTCCAATGTATCAAGATTGTTTTTGGAAGAAGCAATCATCTGGTTAATTTCGTTGTAAAGCTTGCTGTACGTACGTGAGCTAGGAGAAACCTTCATCGCAATAGTAGCCACTTTTGCTTTCTGTACAGGTGCTGTTTTTTCAGTTACCTGAAAGATAGAAACGCCATTAGCAGATGGAGATTTGATGTATTCATTCAAACCTGCGGACAAAATGGCATTTGTTGTCTCTTTGCCCAAAGCTGAAACAGCAGCTGTTTCTGTCATCCAACCGATTTCACCGCCCTGCTCTTTTGTGCTTGCCAAAGAGAACTGTGTGCAAAGTGAATCAAAATTACCACCCTTCTTTAATACATCCATCAAACTATCAGCCAATGCATTTGTTTTTGCTTCATCAGCTCTCTGAAGATAAATATGACGCAGTTTCAATGAGTCCGGCGCAGTGGTAGTTCCCATTAAACGCATCATGGTATAGGTATCGTCAGCAAATGTAGGACCTTCGACAGAACCCGGAGTTGCACTTTGAACAAAAGCCAGCGTCTTAGCATCAAGCTGTGTGTATGGAACAAAAGCATCCACATAGGGAACATCTGAATTTTCTGCAACCACAGCAGCAACATCACTTGCCGTTTCAAACTCAGGTTTTGCCTTATTGATTTTATCTTCTACCTCTTTGTAATCGCTTTCACTTGGACGAATATCTACAGCCATAAACTTAACTGTACGATAGGGAAGAGTTTTATAACGCTGCAAACGTGATTTATACAGCTTTTCTACATCTGAATCATTGATCTTGATTGTTGAATCAGGTATGGATGCATAAGGCTGAACAGCATATACAAAATCCACACTCAATGAACGGTCTTTCAGAGAAGATTCTCCCTCCAGTTCATTAGCGCTCAGAGCTTTTCCGAAGAGTGCTCCGTATTTCTCAGACAAACGGGCTTTCTTTATCAGTTTCTCATAGAAAAGCCAGTACTTTTTGTATTGAGCGATTTGTTGAGCACCTTCAGCGCCATATTGGGATAAATCTGTCGCTTGTATTGTCTGCAGAAAGTTCAGAAGAGCATCTTTGTCAAACTGACCGGTCTGCGGATTACGAAACATAGGCATTTGTTGGATCAAAGGATATACATCCTCTCCGTTCACCATATCAAACAGCTCTTCAGGAGTCACGGTCATACCGATCTTTTCTGTTTGCGCAGCAAACAATCGTTCGTTAACCATTTCATCCCACACGCTCTTGCGTATCTGACTGTTGATCTCATCGTTAATATTTCCGTCACCGTACTGAATCTTATAGACATCTGTCATCTCCTGTACTTTTTGTTCATATTCGTACACCGTAAACTTTTCACCGTCCACTTTTCCGATTACCTCCTGAGACTCTCTCCAGAATCCCGATCCCGAATTTAAAAAATCGCCGATAACAAATGCAAACAGCGCCAAACCTACCACACCGACAAGCAGTCCGGCTTTACTTCTCATTTTTTCTAATGTTGCCATCTTAAAGTATAGTCTATATTATATTATTTCAAATAAAAGCAAAAATCAAGGGGCGAAGTTACAAAAAAGGAAGAGATTGAAAAGTATTTTTTATAAAATAATTACTTTCCGGTCACTTTCAGTCTCACTAATTCGATTTTTGTATTCGTTGCCTTGATTACTTTGAATGTAAACTTATTGATTTCCACAGATTCATTGATCTTTGGTATTTTCTGATAATGATGCAGAATATAACCAGCAATTGTTAAATAATCATCCCCTTCCGGTATATCCAACCCAAATTTTTCATTGAGGAAGTCAATCTCAATTCTTCCGGACAGGACATATTCATTCGTGCCGACTTTCTTTGCGACAAAATTCTTGGTGTCATGCTCGTCATTAATATCTCCAAGTATCTCTTCGACCAAATCTTCAAGCGTAACAACGCCGCTTACTCCTCCAAACTCATCCACAACAACCGCCATACTCTTCTTTTCATTCATCATCAGCTTCATCAGTTTGTTGGCTGCCATCGTTTCCGGAACAATAGGCACCGGCATGATGTGTTGTATCCAGCTCTTGGGCTTTGAAAACATCTCAGAAGAGTGAATATAACCAACTATGTTATCTATGTTGTCTTTATAGACAAGTATCTTTGACATTCCGGTCTCTACAAACTCATGCATCAATTCACTCAACGAAGTATTGTACTCAACAGAAATCAATTCAGTACGGGGAACCATGCAATCGCGAAGTTTGACATTGGAAAAGTCTAGCACATTTTGAAACATCTTGACTTCAGTATCTAACTCTTTCTGTTCAGACTGATCGATTGTGGACTGGATGAAATAATCCAGATCAACCTTATTGATAGTCCGGTCTGCTGTATGATTGACCAGACGAACTCCCATCAATCGCAAAAACATTTTTGAGGCAAGTGAAGTGAGGATCGAAAATGGATAGAGAATGACATACATGACAAGAATCGGAAAAGAGAAAAACTTCAATGAGAAGTTGGGATTAATCCGGAAAAGGGTTTTCGGAAGAAACTCAGCTGTAACAAGTATGATAAGGGTGGAAATGATTGTTTGTACCGTTACAATCACTGTATCACTTGGTATCAGATTTCTCAAAGGAGGTTCAAGCAGAATGGCCATCTGAATACCATAGATAACCAATGCGATATTATTACCAACCAGCATGGTGGAAATAAACTGATTCGGATTCTTATAAAAAAAGCTCAGCAGATAACTGGTAAGATTCTTTTGCTGTTTATCCAACTCAAAACGGAGCTTGTTGGAAGAAACAAAAGCAATCTCTATTCCGGAAAAAAGAGCTGAAAACAGGAGCGAGATGACTATGAGTACGATCGTTATATTCATTGCTTTGTATTCGCGGAAATAGAATCGTTCTGTACTTCTGATATAGAATCGGCTACATAGTAAAGTTCACCCTTATGCGGATTTTTGATATGATAATCGGTCATACTCTGATCAGATTCAAACCCGTAGCCATATACATAAGAACTATCACTTTCAACCATCATCAGTTTGTTGGAATAAACAAAATGGGCTTTTTCATTCCAGAACAGCTCTTCCCCGGTAAACTTTTCACCTTTCCGGTTCATCACCTTCACATGACCACGAAGCTCCCACAACTTGGCATCGGTATAATACCAGCAAGTATCACCTTCTATACTGGCTTCAACATTTAATAATGAATCAAACTGCTCCACATAAACGCCATTGGGGAAAAACCAGTAGGGATCCTTTTGTCTATCATAGACTTGCCACACCTGAGCTTTAAGGCGGTAACGGGTTATCCCGGAATCAGAGATCAGCATTGACATTCCGCGAGTATCCATAACCGGGACACTGTCTTTGTTCGTGAAAGAAGGGATAAACTCTTTCTTCTCTTCCCTACAGGACGCAAATGAAAGAAGCACAACAACGGCAAGGAAAGCCGCTGTTATGCTCTTTATTATTGTATTACCGGTATCTTTATCCATTCAGATTTTTAGCGAACAGTTGTCCGTTCCTGAATCCAACCTCCAACTGTAATAGCCTTACCTGATTCAAGTTCAGGATGCATAAAGACATCATCTTTACTCGGGAACTGTTGACGATATTCAGACATCCATTTGTCAGCTTCTGCAGCACAACCTGGATCGGCCTGTTTAGCTTCCACCATTTTGTCAAAAGCGGCATAATATACAGTGCGCTGCATCACGGGATCATCCGGATAAATACCCTTAGCAGACATCGCATAGAGCTGTCCGATTAAGATGTAAGATTTGCCATAGTTACGGGCAAATCCGATTGCCTGACGAGCAAAATCACGCGACTGAGAGTATTGTTTATTTTGAGCATAAAGAAGCGCGATAGAATGAGCATCTTCCGCTTTGTCCTCATTGTTTGCTTCCATTGACATCGCTTGCTTGAAGTAGGATATTGCACTTTCAAAGTCCTTATTTTTCAAGGCTTGTTGAGCCATTCCTTGTGCAGACTCAGCAGTAGGTTTAATTTTGAACATATAAGTAGAAACTTGCAGATAGAGTTCGCTTTCAGTGCATTTACATCTCTTCAATAAACGAATTACCTGGCTTAGAAACTCTCCATTGGTTTTATTGGCCTCTACTTGAGGGCCATAAATTTCTGCAAGAGTCTCACAACTAGCCGCACTGCTTGTTGCAAAAAGTTGATTAATAAGTCCTTTAGCATCTGTCAAACCCTCTAGTTTGCTGTTTCTTCTGTTTGGATTCATTCCTTCAGGTTTATCTTTTCCCTGATCAGGCCTTACTCCGTCAGGAGCGCCAGGTCCGCCAGGTCCGGCTTCTCTCTTACCCTCCATTTTTTCTATTTCATCGATAATGGAATTTACCGCCATAAAATCCTTCATAAACTGTTCTTTGTGAGTAGCTTCTTTCTTAAGGATAAAATCTGAAGCTTGCATGAGTCCAACTAAAACAGCAATGTCGGTTCTCTCTTTCTGAAGTTCCATTGATTGTTTAAACCAATCATAAGCCTGTTTCGCAACTTTTATATCTGTCCGGTTAGAAAATCCGAAATAGATTCTAGCTTTCTCTCCGATAATCCATCCTGTTGGATTTTTTCCATTCTCTCCAAAGTACTTAATCTGTTTGTCAAACACAGCAACCCATTGTTTCAGGATTTCCCCTCTCTTCACAGAATCTTTTTCATTCTTCATTTTCCACGAAAAAATTCTGGGTGCATATCGTACATACAAATTCTCGGAACATCCCGGACATTCACTATAGACAATATTAAAATTCTTTTCAGCGTCCGGATAGTTCTCTGATTTGATATCTCCGGACAACTGATTTAAACTTACCACACAACGGATACTGTCTTCACCATGACCAAATCTGGATCCGTCTTCAACTCCCTTCTGCGCATATCCATTTGCTACACTTAGAAGCAATCCGGCCGCAAACAACTTTACTCTCATTTTATTTATACTTTATATTGTTTTTACTTAAAGACTCTCTTCTTAAACCAGAGTTCACTAAACAAGATACCCAATGTCACTTTATAACCTCTTTCCTGAACCCGGGTAACACTTGTTGAAGGTACTAATGAGTACTCAAATCCCAGATTTATCATTGATCCTGAAGAGCGGTAGGGAATCCCGATACCGACTGTCGCACGATAAGCATTAACAGAATTTCCATTCACCTTAATATAAGACTGCTCACAGGAGAAACCGGCTCTGTAATGTATAGACTTCAATAAATTACGACTAATCAATGAGGGAACGTATTCCGCACCCAATGACAAACGCGCTCTGTTATTCAGGGTATCTTTCTTACTGTAATAACGTGCTTCCCCCCACATTTGGTATTCAAAATCTGCCGCAAGTCTAATTCTGTTATCTTTGTTATATGAAAGTCCAACCCCTAAGGTGTTCGGAAAATCAAATGAACCGTTATTAGTAAGTGTGAGAGTGGTATCGGTCGTGGAACCGGTGCCATAGCTCTTATTTAATTCGGTACTGGAATGCATGCTCTTTCCCGGACTAAAAACAGCTCCAAAGGTCAGGTTCTCTCTTTGATTGAGACGATAGGTATATTGCATACCCAGATCAAACTTCAAATCATTCACCTGAATCTTGTTTTCGTAATTAATGAAATAGATAGAAGAACTCTCAGGGAATGAGACTAAACGCGAATTAGATACAGATCCAAAAAGATATTTGATATTTAATCCTACCGATAAATCTTTCTTTATAGAATATCCGAGTCCGGCATATAGTTGCGAAATGCCTCCTGAACCGGAATAATCCTGTTGAGCAGTAATTCCGGTACTCAAACCATTCGGCTGCTTGATAGTTTCTGATGAACGGAAATTATAACCGGATGCAGAGTAAGGCAATATTCCTCCGCTAAAGCCTAACTTTGAGGAAAGTGGAAACGCCATAATGATGTAGTCCAGACCACCATTATTATACTTTAGCTTATTATTTGAATCGCTTAACCTCGAGACTTCTCCGGAAACTCCTATATCAAACAAAAAGTTATTCAACTCAATATCTGAATATGATGCCGGATTTAAGGTATTGATCTGAGAGATCGACACGAAACCGCTGACCGTATCACACGACCGCACTCCAATGCCTGTGCCTGCCATTGAGCGAAAAGCACCCACTGAATTATCAGACAATCTGCCCAGACCGAATCGGGAATATGGCGAGTTTGTACTATTTTGAGCTATCGCACAAAAGGGCAAAATTGCAAACAGCAGATACCCAACGACTTTATTTTTATTTGACATTATAATTCAATATTCTGTTAAGGCCTTTAATGACCAAGAAATAATCGACAAAGTTCGCACTTTTTAGCCGTGATTCAAAGAAAAACGCATCTCCTCCAGTTAAAAATATATAAAGATCCGGATATCTCAATTTCAGGGCCTGTATTACCCCTTCCATCTCAAACAACATTCCATTGACAACGCCCGACTGAATAGCCGTTACAGTATCTTTTCCCAGAAGAGGAATCTCGCCTTCATGGCCACATAGAGGCAATTTAGAGGTGAATTCATGCAATGCACGAAATCGCATACGTAAGCCGGGAGCAATATTTCCACCGTGATAAATTCCCTTATCAATAAAGTCATATGTAACAGCCGTTCCGGAATCTATGACCAATAACGATGCATTCGGTTTAATATTGTCCGCTCCTACTACTGCCGCCAATCGGTCCGGGCCAAGAGTTTCAGGAGTCAGATAGAGATTCTTTATAGGAAGTGGCGTCTGATGATCCAAACAAATCCATGTATCAAGATAGGATCCAAAAAAAGCATACACCTCATCAGAAGGCTTGTTGACATTGGATATGATAGCTCTGCGAATTGAATAGGAATCACAAAGCTCTCGCAATCGATCCGTTTGCAACTGTTCGTGAATCTCTTCCAACAGCAAACGATCAGCTTCAAATACGGCAACTTTAGCTGATGTATTACCTTGATCAATGATTAAATTGGGCACTATTTCTTGGGTTATTCAGTTCGTTACTAAAGAATCCTGTTCTAATCCGGGAATATATACAGATAAAGTCTAAGGATTTATTAGATCCTTGTTCGAAAAATCCAGTATATTCTGGATATGCTCTATAGCCATCTTTGCTTCCCCTTCAGGATTCAGCTCCAACGCCTCATAATAATTGTTTAGCGCATGCTGCCAGTCTCCTCTTTTCCGACAGAGATAGCCTGACAACAGAAAAACAGCTTCTGATGGTTCATTCTGAGAGAGAAGTTTCAATTCTTTCTCCGCTTCCTCCAGCTTGTTCATTTGAATAAGAGCACGAATTTCGTCCAGTGTCATAATACATTCATTTAGCGTGGCAAAAGTATAAAAAAGTCAGACATGTTTCTTGTTTTCGGGTAATTATACATCAAAATATCTGACGATTCATCTTCAGTCACAAATCGCACAAAGCTTATGAGCGACTGATCTGAAGTCCTTTTTCCGACAAAGACATACCGACAAACCGGGCTCCCGGAAACAATTGATTTTGATTCAGCGTATTTTTAATACGGGCAGCAGCTTCCGGATCTTTTGCCACCATATAAAGAAAACCTCCGCCACCGGCTCCGGGTAGTTTATATCCGAGACAATAATCCTTTATCTGACGAATAATCGCTTCCACCTCGGGAGGATTGGTACCTGCGTCCAATTGTTTGTTTTGCTCCCACGATTTGCCAACAAGTTTACCTGTCTCTTCAAAATTGCCCCGTTGAATCGCTTCATAAAGATCAAGCGCATGAGACTTCATATCATGCAGCAATGAAAGATGGGTCGTCGAATTAAGAAACATGCCACGCACTATTTCAGCCAAAATACCTTTGGCCGTACGGGTTAGTCCGGTATAATACAAGAGATGACATTTCTGATATTCCGGTTGAGTAAACAGATACTCCGGCAACCACCGTACCAGAGGAGATTGATTAAACCCGGGATTTGTCTGAAGGAGCTTCACTCCCTGCAACACACCTCCATACTGGTCTTGCCATCCGCCACCTGTCGTAAGAAGTTGTTCAAGCACCAACGTCCGCTGACATATTTCATTTTTGTCCCACGCCAAACTGCAGAAATCAGATATGGCACCCAAAACCGTAGAGGCCAATATCGAACTGGTGCCTAATCCGGAACCGGCGGGAACTGCTGACAAAAGTGTAATTTCAATGCCTGAGCCAAAACTATTCAGCTGTTCCTGAAGTGAAGGATATCTTTCTGCCGAAAAACGGGGAGAAAATCCGGCCAACACCAACGCAGCTTTTGGGATGGAAAAAGGAGAACCAACCTTATTAAACTGTAGAAGTTCATCGTATGTAGTCAGTTCTTCTCTGGCTCCCAGATCAATGGATCGAAGTATCACTTTCTTCTCACAACAGGACTTAATATAAACCTGCAGAGGAGGTTGTCCATTTAATTCAATGGCAATGTTAACCACATTACCCCCTTCATTCAGGCAATAAGGAGGTGTATCTGTCCATCCTCCTGCCAGATCAATACGTACCGGACTTCGTCCCCACACAATCTGATCTTTGAAGATATCCAGACGAGGATGTTGTTTGTTCTCCATCACCGGAGCAGTCAGTCCCTCTCGTAAAAGAGAAAAAGCCTTCTCCTCTTCAGCTTTGAACGGAAGTCCTTTAAACTGTTCCATACGCGCTCTGAACATCTGATCGTGAATACGGGTCATCAAAGGCACTGTCTCAGGAAGAAAATTCGGAGCGGGAATGTCATATTTTGCAAACTCAGCGGCAGCATCATCCAGATTCAACTGATAGAAGACGCTCTTTTCAAAGTTCTTGGCTAGTATTGGCCAGTTGAGAGCACGAAAAGAGTCTCTCTGTTGATTCAGGCGGCGGAGGTTGGCAGATGCAGAAAGCTGATCTGCAGAAAGACGCGGACTTTCCATCCACAAGCGCTTTCCTTCCATTAGATCCGGCTCTGATATCATCCACCTGCAGAGAATACCCAAATGATCCACTGTTTTCACTACAGGGAAGAGAGCCATTGCCTGTAAGTCATCTAGACATTGAAGATCCACTTGAGATGGATGGATTCCACGATCAACAAACCATTTCAAAACCGGAACTCCCATCCACAGGGTCTTTTCTGAATGAAGATCTCCTTTAAAAGCATCATTATATCCATAAGGACGGACCGCATAACCCTCCTCAGCAATCGGTACGATATCCAGACAAACGCCGGAAGGAAGTTCGATCGTCCAGTCATTATCCGGCACTCCGGTAATTAAATGTTTGTCGTGCAATATCCATCTCGCTCCGATCACACTGTTTTCCACCCAAAGTTCAGAGTTTGTCTCTGTCAGTTGGCATCTTACATCTGAATTCTGAACAAACATGGCCGGATGCGGTTTAATTTTATGGTGCATAATGGCACGTTGATCATTCACAATATTTTGAACAGAGAGCGTGGACGATATCAACTCGCGGCTGGTACCATAGTGGTAAAATTGTCCTCCCTGAAGTGGCAGAATAGCTACAGTCAATTGGTTCAGTTCCGGATCATGAATTCGGGGATGAGCGCCCAATGTAAGTCCAAAATCGGAATAAAGATCGTAGTATGAAATCTCATTATTATTCATTTTCGAACGGGCACAAAGAAGTTCAACAGCACGATCACTCAAAAGCCAGATTCCAATATCCATCAGGAAATAATGAGTCTGCATTAACGCACTCAGCTCTTCGACGGAGGGCTTCTGTAGCATGAAGTCAAGCGCATCGGGATGCTGTCGGTCTTGTATGAAGACTCCGTGGTTTTTAGCCAACGAGGGGTCCACCCACAATCCATAGCAGACCACATCCGCTTCGGGTATTGCCTGCAATGCCCCATCTACCCGTATATACACATCCCCACTGGCAATCAGGGTATTTAGCTTTTTCGGTGTTTTGCGCATAATTGCCTCATAAAGCGGCAACTGAAGAGAAAGCAAATTCTGCCGCAACTTCTGTCCACGAGCCCAACGAAAGACAGGAAGAGGAGTCAGGATTTTACCCGAAGGCGCATAACCCGGCAGTCGGCGGCTTTGTCCACCTGCATGCAACAATATCCGTTTATTTTTTCCCAGCCATTCATTAAATGGAATATTATGGGCTTCTTCGTTACGGCAAGCTTCAAGTAACCAGGTGGTACCCCCTCCCGATCCAAGTTTTTTGCCAATGGGATCAGAGGTGCAATACCATTCTGAGTGATCTACCTGTTCAATTTCGTGAAAGTATTCCACCAGATTAGGCGGAAGGGATAAAAGTTTCTGCATGCTCCATTCATTCTGTTAATTCCCAACAAAAATAATATTCTCTTCGTTAAGAAAGAAATAATTCACAAGATAACCTCTAACAGTCACTAGAAAAATCAGTTAGTAACTTCAAATCTCTAACAATTATATCTATATTTGCGATCACAAAACTTAATACCAACTTTATGCTTAGACGCATCGCACAGCTTTTTCTATCTGCAACTGCCGTATATCTCGCTGCAGAGATACTACCCGGCGTTACTCTCGATGGCTTTACATCCGCAATTTGGGCAGCATTGGTACTGGCCTTGTTAAACACATTTTTGAAACCTGTCCTGCAGATACTGTCTTTGCCAGTCACTATACTGACATTCGGACTGTTTCTTATTATCATCAATACAATCATAGTGATGCTTTGCAGCGAAATACTTGATGGATTCGAAGTCTCCGGTTTTTTCCAAGGCATCCTGTTCAGTATCATCCTGACCATTATCACGTCACTGCTCAACTGGCTCTTCAAACCAACCGAAAAATAATATCAACCAATATTCAGACAATGAAAACATTATTTCTTAAAACATCCGCATGGCTTTTTGCATGCATGCTGATCACTCAGGGTTTATGTGCTCAAGAAATTGACATAAAAGCCTATTACAAAATTTACAACAGTCAGGGAGACGTGATGGACAATGGCGGCGTAACTGACAACAATGCAAATATTTTTACTGTAAAAGAGCAAAAAGACAAATTATCACAAGTCTTTGCCCTTGATAATGTATCTCCGGGATGTTATGCAATCGGTCTTCCCGGCTATGAGAAAGGCATTGATAACGGAGGTATAACAAGAGGTGACGGAAACTTAGTGATTCAGTGGGACAGGGATAAAGGAAACCCCAATCAACAATGGATTTTTAAGAAAGTAGCTGAAAACACGTATACGATTACCAGCAGAAACAGCGGTATGAGTCTTACCTTCCGTAAGGACGGGAAAGTGATGCAGGCAAAGACAGACCCTTCAGACAAAGATCAACAATGGATACTTAAAACAACCAAAGCTAAGTTCCCGAAAGAGAAAAAAGCTATCAGCAAGAATGATTGGGAGAACGAGACCATCTTTGGCATCAACAAAGAGCCTGCACGTAATACGTTCTATCCTTTCTTGTCCAAAGAAGCTCTTCAAAAAGACCCTTCCTTTAACGAACCGTGGAATATGCCTGTAGCAGACAATTTCATACTGTTAAGTGGAAAATGGAAATTTAACTGGGTGAAAGAGCCTTCGATACGTCCTCAGACATTTTACAAATCAAATTTTGATGTTTCAGGCTGGAAAGAGATTAACGTTCCTTCCTGTTGGGAAATGGAGGGATATGGAACACCTATTTATACGAATGTAACCTATCCTCACAAAAACCTGCCCCCGTTGATCCGCCCTGTTGATACCTGGACGATCAGCAAAGAGCCAAATCCGGTTGGTTCATACAGACGAAACTTTACAATCCCTGCTAACTGGGATGGCAAAGAGGTATTTCTTCATTTCAATGGTGTTTACAGTGCCATGTATGTTTGGGTCAACGGAAAGAAAGTGGGTTATTCACAAGAATCATGTACCGACGCTGAGTTCAATATCACCAAATATGTCAAACCGGGTGATAATATGATCGCTTGTGAAGTGTATCGATGGAGTGACGGTTCGTATTTGGAAGATCAGGATATGTTCCGCCTGAGCGGTATTTACAGAGATGTCTATGTCTATGCTACTCAACCGGTACGTGTACGCGATTTTCATATCACAGACGTTCTTTCTGCAGATCTCAACACCTCCAACATTACAGTTGTCAATTCGGTGTCAAACTACGGTAAGATGGCTGGTAACTATTCTGTTGGCATTGAACTACTGGATCCTCAGGGAAAATCAGTACTCAAAACATCCAAGGAAGTTCCTTTGATCAAAAAGAACAAAGAAGAGAAAGTCACAATCAATGCGACTTTGAGCGGCAATATAGCAAAATGGACTGCAGAGACACCTAATCTCTACACGGTGATCGTAACCCTTTCTGACAATAAAGGAAACGTGATTGAAGCTTCTTCATCCAAATACGGATTCCGCAAGATTGAAATTAAGAATAAGAAGATCTACATCAATAACGAGCTTGTCTATTTCAAAGGCGCAGATCGTCACGATATTCACCCGCAATTTGGAAAAACCATTCCGGTATCATCCATGATCCAGGACATCTTACTGATGAAACAATGCAATCTTAATATCGTACGCACCTCTCACTACCCAAATGACCCACGTATGTATGCGTTGTATGACTATTACGGATTGTACATAATGGATGAAGCAAACGTAGAATGTCATGGTAACCATTCCATAAGTGGTACAGCAAGTTGGATTCCCGCGATGGTAGATCGTATGGTACGTATGGTACAAAGAGACAAGAATCATCCATCTGTCACCTTTTGGTCTATGGGAAATGAATGTGGTGGAGGTAGCAACTTTTTAGACATGTATAAAGCTGCCAAACTCATTGATCCGGTTAGATATATTCACTATGAAGGGAAAAATGACGCTGCAGACATGGATTCTCACATGTATCCTTCTGTAAGCGGTATGGCTTCGTTTGATCAACAACCATCCGAGAAACCCTATTTCTTGTGTGAATATGCACACGCAATGGGTAACTCGGTAGGTAACCTGGCTGAATACTGGGATTATATTGAAAATCATTCCAAACGTATGATTGGCGGATGTATCTGGGACTGGGTAGATCAAGGCATTAATATGAAAGGTCGTCCAACTGATGAATATTATTATGGAGGGGACTTCGGTGATAAACCCAATGATTTTGATTTCTGCTGCAATGGTCTGACAACTCCTGATCGTCAGATGACTCCAAAGTTGTATGAAGTAAAGAAATGCTATCAGTATATCAAGATTAAGGCGGTGGATGCAGCGAAAGGAAAAATCCAGGTGGAAAACAGGTATGACTTCCTCAACCTGAATGAATTCAGACTTACCTGGACTATCTTAAAAGATGGCAAACCTATATCTACCAATCAAATGGATGCTCCTGCAGCCAAACCGAATGAGATTGTTACAATACCTCTTCCGGTAAATGTGGTTATGGATAATAACTCTGAATATTTCCTGAATGTTTCTTTCAGTCTTAAAAACAATACCGTTTGGGCAAAAGCCGGACATGTTGTAGCTGATGAGCAAATGGCAATGAATGAAAGGCCTCAACTCGTGCAACCTATTGTTATATCTGAGAAAACACCTAAACCGGAGGTTTCTAACGCCAACGATATGACAACTGTCAAAGGTGAGGGTTATAGCGTTACGTTTAATCGTCTGTCTGGTATTCTTACCTCTCTGGTTTATAACAACACGGAGATGATCTTCAAGAGTGAAGGTCCAACATTCAACTGGTACCGTTCTATCAATAATGACAGACGCACATACAAAGAAACGACTGTTACATTGAAAGATATCTCTGTATCTTATGGCATGGAAGGACAAATAATAGTCGCTACAGATATGGAAGCTTCTATCAATGGAGAACGAAATGCTGTTTATCCGTATAGTGTAAGATACGCTATTTATGGTAATGGAACGATTGACATAACTACCAACTTCAAGAGTGTGGCTACCTCTTATCGCATCCCTCGTTACGGGCTCTCATTGAGTTTGATGCCAGGAATGGAAAATGTGGAATACTACGGTGAAGGTCCTCATGAAAACTACTGGGACAGAAAGACAAGCAGTTACTTTGGTCAATATAAGACAACTGTAACAAATATGGAGGAAGCATATGTCCGTTCTGAGTCTATGGGCAATCGCGAAGATGCAAGATGGATTGCGATAAGCAATAACAGTAACAAGGGAATCAGGATTACAGTCAAAGACAATTTGAGTTTCAGTGCCCTGCACTTTACAGACAAACAATTATGGAATGACCTCAAACATGGTCACGAATTAAAAGACAATCGTCTGCAGCAGACAATCCTGAATCTGGATTGCATTCAGCGCGGGTTAGGTAATGCCAGCTGTGGACCAGGCCAGCTTCCTGAATATGAGATTCCTACGGATACGACATTAAGTTTTACATTCCGTATCGAACCAATCAAGTAAAAAAGAATAATTTTTTCCCAAAGAGGTCTCTTGTCTGTTACCAGACAAGAGACCTCTCTCTTTTTTATAACAGGTCACCGGTAAATCCGGGGGATAGTCCTTCAAAGAGTGTTCATCACTCTGATATCTACCTTAAAGTGTCTATTAGCAGATTATTGATTAGCGAAATAAAAAAAATAATCGTAATTTTGTAGGCTTTAAGAAGAATCTATATAACACACCATAGAATGTATTTACAGAAAGAATTAGAAACAATGCCTCGTGCTGAACTGCAGAAACTTCAGCTCGAGCGTTTGAAAAAGACCATTGACCAAGCGCAAAACTGTCCCTTCTACGCAAAAATATTTAAAGAAAAAGGGATTTCATCCGAAACAATCAACAGTCTGGACGATCTGAAAAAGATCCCTTTCACAACAAAAGCCGATCTGCGTGACAATTATCCCTTTGGCCTGGCTTCTGTGCCACTCTCAGAAGTAGTTCGACTTCACTCCTCTTCGGGTACAACGGGCAATCCGACAGTAGTACTTCACACGCAGAAAGATCTCGATGAATGGGCTAATGCTGTTGCACGCTGCCTGTATATGGTAGGACTCCGTAATACGGATGTCTTTCAAAACTCATCCGGTTATGGTATGTTTACCGGAGGTCTGGGGTTTCAGTATGGCGCCGAACGGCTGGGAGCGCTGACAGTGCCTGCTGCGGCAGGTAACAGCAAGCGTCAGGTAAAGTTTATCGTTGACTTTGGCACGACAGCGATCCATGCGATACCCAGTTATGTGACCCGATTGGCAGAAGTGATAAAAGAAGAAGGATACGATATTCAGAAAGATACCAAACTAACGACGCTTATCATTGGTGCCGAACCTCATTCAGAAGAACAACGCAAAAGAATTGAGGAGTCAATGCATGTAAAAGCATACAACAGTTTCGGAATGTCTGAGATGTGCGGTCCGGGAGTCGCTTTTGAATGCAAGGAGCAAAATGGTCTCCACATCTGGGAAGATTACTACATTGTAGAAATCATTAATCCGGATACGCTGGAACCAATGCCTGAAGGAGAGATTGGCGAATTGGTACTTACTACCATCAACCGCGAAGCAATGCCTCTATTCCGCTACCGTACACGCGATCTTACCCGCATCTTACCGGGTGAATGCCCCTGTGGGCGCACGCACTACCGTATTGACCGTTTAAAAGGGAGAAGCGATGATATGATTATCCTGAAAGGTGTAAATATCTTCCCTGTTCAGATCGAAACCATTCTGATGCAATTCAAAGAACTGGGATCTCAGTATCTGATCACAATGGAAACGATCAACAACAATGATGAGATGAAAGTGGAAGTCGAGCTCGACGAACTGACTACGGACAACTATATTGATCTGGATCGACTACGTAAAGAGATCACAAGGCAGTTAAAAGACGAGTTGCTGATCACACCTAAAGTTGTTTTGGTTAAGAAAGGCTCACTCCCTCAGTCAGAAGGGAAAGCAGTACGCGTACATGACTTACGCCATAACATCTGATCTGTTTGTTTGAAAGAAGAGATCCGTATCAATCAGATTATTTGTCCGTATATCTGTAAGAAAACATCAGGTCTTTTACTTCGTTTCACATCTATGAAACGAAGTAAAAGACCTGATGTTTTCTTATAAGAGTTAGTACTCCTTTCTAACAATATAAAGCCAAGTGGAACTACTCTTTTTTAGTCAGCAGACTTACCACAATAATTGTAATCACCGATACAGGGAATGCATAAATAATTGGATCGATGGCAAACCAAGGAAACACATCTATCAGCAAATCACGGCCAAACAACAATTTGCATAGTCCGAAAGGTACAGCCTCTGCTTTGTGTAAAAAGGCCAATGCAAACAGAGAAGCCAGCAAACCTGCCCACATACTGAACAAGACGCCTGAGCGGGTAGCTCTTTTCCAGTAAAGCACACTGAAATAAGCCGGCAGGAAGGTTGAAGCACAAACTCCCATGAATATAGCTGTGCCCCGGGCAATAATATTCATCGGCAAGAGGTAACAAATAATATAGCTGACTGCAATCGAAAAGAGGATCGCAATACGAACAACCCGGGTCGTATTCTTTTGGTTGTTTCCGGTAAGTGGCGCATATATATCAGCTCCGGCAGCAGCACCCATTGTATGAAACTGCGAACTCATCGTAGACATGCTGGCCGATAAGATGCAAAGCATAAACAAGGCAGAGAACCATGATGGCATGGCATGATTGATAAAATAAGGAATTATCTTATCAATATCTCCTAATAGTTCTGTCGCAACCTTTCCTTCTGTTTTGAGAAAATAAAGATTAGACAATGCACCGGCATGATAGATGGATCCTACTGTGATAATCAGGAACAAACAGCCGATAAAAACACCGCGGTTAAGCTGTTTAGTGCTCTTTACTGTCATAAAGCGAACCACCAGCTGAGGTTGAGCAAGACAGCCGATGCCCACGCCCAATATCAACGAGGTTACCAGCGTGTACCACTGAGGAGAACCGCTTTTGGGCATGGAAGTCCATCCCTGATGACCAAGTAAGCTAAACTTCTCAGGCACCAGATCGCTGATATTTCCCAATGCAACATTCGCTTCTGTAAAACCCATTCCAAGTTGTTTATACAGATAGACTAACAGAAATGACATACAGAAGAACATGATAACAGCCTGATAGGCATCGGTGTACATCACCCCTTTCATACCTCCGGCTATAACATAAGAAGCAACGATCAACGTAAAAATCAGCAATGCTATATTAAAGTCGATATGGAATATCTGTTCCAGGAAAACAGCTCCACCTTTTAACACAACTGCTGCGTATAATGGCATACATAAGAAGATGACTGCAGCCGCAAAGATCTGGATGGCACGTGAATGATATCGCCGTCCGAGCAACTGCGGAAAAGTAGCCGCATTATACAACACGCCCAATTTACGCGTCGGCCGGCCGAATATGATAAAGGCAATGATAACACCCATAAACATATTTAACAGACATAGCCATTGAATGCCCATACCATAAGCAGCAGCAACGCCACCAAAGCCAACAATTGCAGAAGCAGAAATGAAAGTCGCCCCGTAAGAAAGAGCCATAACGATCGGATTCATCTGTCGTCCACCAACCAGATAATCGTCCGAACTTGTTGTTTTTTTATATCCGAGATAACCAAGATAAGCCAATGATAGCATATACACCAATACTATCAGTCCTAAATAAAACGTACTCATGAGTTTGTGTTTGTTTTTTTGTGGTAAATAAACCAGGGTAATGTTTTCTTATTTGTACCTTTTGTCTGTTTTTTCGTTTTCATCAGACTCGTCGTCTTTATTCCACTTTGAGATGCCCCACCAGGCAGAAAAAGCCAAACATGCTACAGCAAGTACGTACGGCAACCAAATGCCGGGATCTTCTATTCCAAACATAATACTAATAGTTATTTTTTATAAGAGTCGGCAAAAGTAAACAAAAAACGGCAATAAATTCACAAAAAGAAAGGATTGTGCAGTAAAACGACCAGATTATCTCTTGTCTTGCAAGAGTATATCTCTGAAAGCGTACAGTAGAGTCTGATCATTCAGAGAAATTTCATCAAACATGCATCGGACGACATCCGATGTGATTTTTGACAAATCCTCTTTCCGTGATATGACCAGCAGCCCTCCCATATCCACAGCTCCCGGACTCAGAAGTATCTGCTTCTCCCCTGTTTCAAAATAGAAAGAAGGTCTGTGCGCTTTACGGGGAAAAATGACCAGAGAATAAACTTCCGATTGGTAGCGGGCAAGCAGATTGAACATCGGTTCGACGTGTGTCGGCTGAAGTTTGGCCTGCAGGTTATAATACAACTGAAAAGCCTCCACTATCGATTGAGGATTGCGTGCTTCCAACAAGATTGTACTCCTTAAATACCCGGGACAGTAACAAACCTTCAACCTTTCGGAAGCATAAAGCAATTCGGTCAGTGCCGGATGATCGAGATCGTCAAACAGAGGCATCACTTTGGAAGGGGCTGCCTGAAAGTGAAAATGGTCCGGCGCGGAAGCACCGCACTCCGGACCGTTGTAAAAGATCTCATAGCCAGACAACAACTCGCACAAATGCAGCATATCTCCTATTTTCCCCTGTACACTCTGCAGTTGATGGTTTTTGGATGGAATGGTCAGATGGGCGTGAAAGATCGGAAATGGATTACACAACACATCATATCCCGGAAGGATATCCAGTATCTCCTGTTCGACAGGTCTGTTGGAGGCACAAAGGAAACAAGCTCTTTTCTCCAGAGAAGCTTTATCTATTTTCGCACCGGAAGAAATAATCCTTGCCGGATTGAATTGAATCCTGATAGAAAAGTTCTGAAAAGGAATCGAAGATAATTCCAGTTGATCCAACGCTTCCACATGTGCACGAAGAAAAGGCCAATGTTCATTTTGGGAATGCCAGAACGATGCAAGTTGTGAAGAGATCAAAGTCATTTCCTGTTTAATTGGATACGCGCTTCTATCTCCATCCGGCGGATAGCATCTTTGTACCGATTATTTTTGTTTATCTGTTCGATGCTCAGTGACGAATCCGTATTCTTTCCCCAGCGACGACAGCAATAGACCACGTCATAGACACGTCCGATACGATATTCACGGCTGATACGCAGTCCCACAGCATAATCTTCTCCATAACTGGTGTCCGGTAGCCGAAAACGACGAAGCAGCGGAGTGAAGAATGCGCGGGGAGCACCCAGACCATTGACACGCAAGAGATTGTTTCTTCCATTATCTTTGGTCCACTCCGAATGATCGATAACTCCGGGGGGAATCTCTTTCAGATAAAAGTCCGTCATGAGATAAGAGCCCACGACCATGGCGCATTTCTGATAATAAAACGCCTCAACCATTATCTGCAAAGAGCGTTCATCAAAATACATATCATCACTATCCAACTGCACGGCAAAACGACCACAGCGAGCATCATTCACGCCATAATTCCAGCATCCTCCAATACAAAGATCGGTACGCTCCGGAATCAGATGAACCACACGGGAGTCACCGGCATAAGAAGCAATAATATCTGACGTGCCGTCAGTAGAATGATTATCGATTACAATGAGGTTAAAGGGAAATTTTGTTTTCTGCTTGAGTACAGACTCGATAGCATCTTTGATCGTCTCTTTCCTGTTACGTACCGGAATGATGACAGATGCCTCATAATCAAAAGAGCCTTCAGACAAATCAATCTCCTTGAATTGAGGAGCGAGCCAGGCGCCTTTTTGTTTCAGACACTCCAGAAAAGAGCGTTCCATTTCCACTTGCACTTCCCGATTCTTCGGATTTACATAGTCAAACTGTTTCTCTCTGGAAGATGGGATATCCTCGTCCATTTCGGTATATAGAAACTCCGGAATATGTATCAGTGGCTCATTCAGAGAGATCAGCAACAAGGTACGGTAAAGAGCCGAATAGTTTAGTGCCGGTATTCCCTGAAGCGCACGTTCCAAAGCAGTCGTACGAAAAACAAGTAATGGTCCGAAATTAAAATCATCACGGATAAACCATGAGCCGCAATCAATCAATGGTATGGCAGCACGTTCGTTGTTTACATCCTGATGATAATAATCGGAGTAAGCCATGGGAGCTTGCGTAGAATCCAACACATCCAGAAACCGTTGCAAAGCAAACAACCCCGGTTTGAAAGGAGTATTCTTTGTGTAGATAAGCGTATATTCTGCCTGACTATTCTCTAGAATGGAGAGAAGCGTTTCTGAATTGTTTGGCAAACCGGTGGTCAACATCTTACATCCTTCAGGAAGTGTATCCACCGGATAATTGGAGCCCATAATCACGATATCTCCGACAAACTCATCCTTACGTAATTCATCAATTGTTGAGGAAGAAGAACTAACCGTAGCGTAGGGTAAAAAACAATTTATTTTTTTCATGAAGTCTGATTTACTTAAGACAAAGGTATTGATTCAGTTCGAAAGAACAAAAAAAAGAAAGCCCAATTGAAAGACTTTTGTACTTTTGTATAAGTTATACAAGACGCTAACAAATATAGATATAAAATGGATTCAAAGAGAGCAGAGGAATTATACGAAAAAGCACTGAAAGATATTGCCCATAGATCGCTCAGTCCGGCTATTACAAGCATATATAAACTCATAAACAGTACCTCCAACTTTGACACCAAAGAGTCTCTTTCCGAAGCCGAAACAACCTATCGTTTTCTTTTAAAATATCTCCTCGAAGGGAAAGAAGATGCTGAACGTGAAAAACAATTCAGTAAACTACAGATTAAGCTTACACAAATAGCCACTGAAGCCTACGAACAGGCTATTCAGAATTATTCATACCAACTCTACTTTGAAAAAAGAAGATCAAAGTCCTCTTTGAAATATGAATCTATCCAGTCCTTACAGGAACATTACAGATCTTGCAAAAACAAACTGGAGCTATTGAAACCGGATTCACCTGCAGAGACTCTACATGAGGTCAAACTAGAGATGGAAGAGGCTGTAAACAAACTCTTTTACAGGATTTGGTTGTTTGGCACCAACAAGGAACAGGTGGACTTTGAAATCTCAGGCTGCTTGATCTCTGCTTTGACACTCCGCCTCCTCCAGCATTTCGGAGAAGATGAAATGCTGACTTTGATTGATGCCTACGAACACGGAGGACCGGAAGTTCACTGGAGGGCACTCTGCGGAATTATCATTCTCATCCAGCAACAAGAACTACTGATTAGTCTAACCCCGGCTCTTATCAGCCGTATTTCCTTACTGAAAGACATACCCGGCTTTCAGCAGGAGTTATTTACTGTCCTGATTATGTTGATCCGTTCCTTTGAGTCTGAAAGTATATCTAAAAAGTTGGAGGAGGATATCATGGGCAATCTAAGCAATCTTCAAAAGAAGATGGATACAAAGATTTCTCTAAAAGATATCATAGGTGATCCCAACTTCCTCGATAAGAATCCGGAATGGAAAGAGAATATCGATCTGTCTAAGATTGAGAAAAAAATAAATGAGATCAACGATCTGCAACAAGAAGGAGCCGACATGATGTTATCAGCCTTTTCCACACTAAAGAGCTTTCCTTTCTTTCATGAAACGGCAAACTGGTTTCTTCCATTCGACACAGAACACAGTGTGCTGAGTTCCATTATCAAGAATAATCAGGAAGGAAAAATCAATTTTCTAAAGACACTTCATCAATCCGTATTCATCTGCAACTCCGATAAGTATTCCTTCTGTTTAAACTTGAACACCTTACCTAAAGATGCCGTATCAAGAATCATAACCAATTATCGTTCCGATATGGATGAAATGAACAAGATAGAAGAAGAGGATCGGAAATCAAACAGGAATGGAACAGACAACTATTTAGCTAAGGAATACATTCAGGACTTGTACCGTTTCTTCAAATTTCATCCAAGAAAAGACGACTTCAACAATTTCTTCAATCATGTGCTTGAGCTTCATCGTTCCCCACTCATCCTTGATTTGATATCAGGAACAGATAGTCTGAATAAGATAGGAGCCTTTTATTTCAATAAAAATCTCTTCAAAGAAGCATTGGAGGTCTTCAACTTAGAGATCAACAACGGGCATGATGACCCACAGCTCTATCAGCAAAAAGGCTTTTGTCTGCAAGAACTGGGAGACAAAGAAAAAGCGTTGTCCGCTTATCTGCACGCCGAACTACTGGACGGAAAGAACTTTTGGACATTACGCAAGATAGCAGGCTGCTATCGTCAGCTGAAGATGAACGACAAAGCGATTGAATATGCAGAGAAAGCCGGAGCACTGAAACCGGATAATCTCAGCATCGAATCACTCAAGGCGTATTGTTATCTCGAATTAAAGGACTATGAAGAAGCTTTGCGTTCCTTCCATAAGATAGACTATCTGGACAACACCAGTCACAAAGCATGGCGCCCGATTGCCTGGTGCTATTTCTTGATCGGCAAACAGTCTGAGTCACTCAAATATCATGAAAAAATTCTTTCAAACAAGCCGGAGGTAACGGATTACCTGAATGCCGGACATGCCTACTGGATAGCGGGTAATGTAGAGAAAGCTGTTTCGTATTATGTTTTGGGAGCCACACTTTTGACAGATATTGAAGAGTTCTTACGTCTGTTTGATCAAGATGTGCCCATCTTACGAGAAAAAGGGATCCCGGCAGAGATGACCACTTATATGCCGGATATTATCTATTTCGAATACCGTTCAAAAAAGCTGTAAGAGCGATTCTTCTATTCAGTTCGTACAACGAATAACCTGCCGCCAACACAAAAAGAACGCTTCCTGCCAGATACGTAACTGTGACTGAGCACCAGGTGCAAACTGCCAGTGTCAGGAGGGAAAAGATAACGGTACGGCCAATCATCTTGCGATAAGCCTGAGAAAAGGAGAAACCATATCTACAGATCACCACGACCGTCAGGATAACAATGTATATCAGATAGATACTGACAAAAGAAAGTGCAAGTCCTTTTAATCCGTAGAGTGTATAGCCAAGTATATTAAGCGACAGCTGAAGAAAATTACTCAAGCCACCCTCCAGCCAGAGGTAGGTCTTCCTGTCTCCTTTTGCGAAGGAGATGTATCCCATCGCATAAGAAATGGTTTTTAGCAACATACCCAGGCAAAGCAGACGGATAAATGAAGAGATGGCTATGAACTCAGAGGCAAGCAGGATGTGTATCAGTAACGGTGCAAACACCATCATGAAGAGCAGAATAGGAAACGCGATCAGAAGAACAATCTCACCCTGTCGGTTTACCGTCTCATTCATCAGTCTGACATCGTTGGACACAGCCGCAAGACGCGGGTAATAATCCGCACCCATCGCCACAAAAATCATGGCAACCGCATGATACGTCATCCCCATTCCCGCCTGAAAAAAGCCGACATCATCCAGACTCCCTGTTGTACTTATATAAGCATTGACCAGATAAGTGACCAGCTGTCCCAACAGTTGAGCCGCAATCAGCGCGATGCCTAGTTTTGCCATCTCACATCCTGTTGCAGTGAGTTCCTGCTTCGTCACCTTACATAGGACCAGCTCCACCTTTGAGGCATAATATCGGCTCATACCATACGTAGCAAAAGCAGAAATGATTAACGCAGGCACAATACCCTCAACTCCGTAAAAGTAATACAAAGGAATGGAGACCACCAGTCCGGCGATAGCTCCTGTCAGCGTAGAAAGCGCCGTCTCTTTCAACCGATGCGTTCCTTGCAACAAAGAGGTGTTTCCTTGCGTAAAGAGAAGAGCCGCCAGCATCAGGGAAAGGAGAATAAAAGAGACCGTATAGGTATAATCGCCAAAAGCATACCAGCTCAGCAACGGAGAAGCGACTGTCAGAAAGATGGTCCCGGCTATCGCACAGAAAGCCAGACAAAGACGAAAGATTTTCACCGTGCGACTCAACGTCAACCGGTCACCGGAAGCCTGTGCCTGCGATATCGTACGCACCGCGCTTGTATTCAGTCCCAAACCAAACAGGGTGGTGATCATAGTCAGTGTAGAGATGAAAAGCGCAGAAACACCCATTCCATCCGGTCCAAGAAACTCGGCAGAGACTTTTCCTTTCAGCAGCGTCACCACAATATTGATGACCTGCACCCCGCCGAAGATAGACGTAGCCTTAAAAATGCCTCTGTATGAAGGAGATTCAGCCATTAGGATTTTCTCGTTTTGTAAATCTATAACGCATCACCTGAGCATCGCCTCCGGTTGCTCCATAGAAAGGAGTCAGATCAATACACTCTCCCTGTTCCCAACGTTCCAGCAATTGCTGTACAGAAAAAGTCTCAAGCGTCGGATTGACACATTCGGTCTGCACCAGATTGGCATGCACACAACAGCAGGCAATGGTTGGATAACAAACACCCTGTCGTGATTGGAAGAAGGATTTGTACCGTTGCATCGCAATCTCCAGGGAGTTAGGAGCTTTAAACTCAATCTGAGAAAACAAGACCGACAATTCACTTTTCCCAAAGATATACCCGGATACGCCCAGCGGATAGGTCCAGTCTGAAAGATAGTTGAAGCAATCCCAGCGAAAGGAAAGCAACCCATCAGACAGTTTCTCAAACTCCGGCAGTTCGACTTTTCGTTGCAGCACCACACTCTCAACAAGATCTTTGCCACGACTCAAAGCAACAACATACTTTCGGGTAGGTAGTTTTATCAGCGCATTGTAATCCACAGAGCGCAGGAAGACCATATCATCCACGTACAAGGCAATTGACTTTGCTGCTGAGTTGCTGACGAGCTCTATCATCTGCCGACGAAAATCGGTCTCCTCCACAAAGACAAAAGGAGCCTTTACAAAGAGCGCTTCCAGTTCCCTGTAGCTCTTGCGGTGTCGATCATCTGAAGCCTTATACAAGATATACATCGTATGACACCCCTTTGCCTGTTGAAGATATGAGGACAAAAACGCATGCAGTTGCATGGCACGATCTTTGGAAAAGACGATCGAATCAATGCACTCCTGTTGGGGTTGAATCAGACATGCTTCTTCCACATCACGATCAAAACGTATGTCTTGCAGGTAACGTTGTTTCCGGATCAGTACAAAGCCTTTACGATCCAGCCACTTTACTATTTTAGCACATAAACGAGGGAACAAAGCCATTCATCTGATATATTTACAGTAAGTAAACGGAAGTGACTCCTCTAAATTGTGAGTTACAAGCAATTTGTTGTCCCCTTTTTACTCAATGAATCGAATCCTGAACTACGGGAGAAAGACAACCCGAAACCCCACATTAATTGAACAGTTGTTCGGATCGCCGCCATTGCGATAGGCAGAACGGCAATACTCCGCATTAATATGCCAGGCACCGCCACGAAGTACCCGACTTGACCCCCAGCTTTCACCGGTAGGGTTCGTCTGAGCCGAAGGAAGATAAGAACTATACCAGTCTGTGCACCATTCCCACACATTGCCATGCATATCATACAATCCGTAGTCATTCGCTTCATAACTCCCCACCGTCTTCGGTCTGCCAGGATAGTTAGTAAAAGTATTTTTGCATGTACCATAGGGTACTCGCCAGAAATAATTGGCTTGTTCGTTGGTTAAGCAAGTACCTGTGTTAAAAGGCGTAGTGGTACCTGCCCGACAAGCATATTCCCACTGCGCTTCAGTAGGAAGAGCTCCACCCACGTAGGCTGCAAACTCAACTGCGCCATACCAGGTCACATAAGTTACCGGTGTTTTTTTAAAGCCGGTTACCACTACCCATCGGCCGTTTCTGTAATGCAAACCCCAATCATACTTCCCATAACTCTCATAAATCAAGACTCTCCCATTATTTTTACCACCCACACAAATCCCGTCGCCGCGTATGCGTTTAGCGTTCAAAAAGGCGGCATATTGCTCATTGGTTATCTCGTACTTACTCATACGAAAGGCACTGAGTGTTACTTGATGTTGAACTTCTAAGAGACTTCTGTTTTCCTCACTTTCCGGGCTCCCCATGATAAAAGTACCTGCAGGGATAAAGACTGTTTGAATCTTGAGCTTTTTGTTCACCACAACCAAGTCTTTATCATTCTTTTTTCCTGCTGCAACATCCGATTGCGCTTGCAATATGCCCACGTTTACAAGCATTCCCACAATAACAAAAAACAGTTTTTTCATAGTAGCTGATTCTTTGAAACACACCAAAAGCATTTATCTTCTGCCGCTTCTACTGGTTCCGGTCGTACTTTTCTCTGTCGCTGAACTTCTGCCGGTCGAAGTACTTGTGGATCGACTGGTACTTGTCGTCGTGCTTCTACCAGTTGTAGTGCTTCTTCTTGCAGGCGTTTCCGTCTGATTGCGCATTTGTCTTTCCACCTTTACCGGCTGACCGATTGTCTTACCATAGTAGTTGGTATCATCCTTTTTCTCTGCTGCTGTATTGGATGCGTCTGATTGGCGACGATTTGCCTCTGCCGTATTTGCATCGCGCGTGCTACGTGTAGCATTTTCGGCAACCCTGCCTGAACGGGATTCTCTGGTCGTAGTCGTGGTCGTGGTAGTTGAGCGGGTAGCCCGATTCTCTGTATTCACCGAACGAGTCGATTCATTTGGCTGAGTAGTGGCTGCCGAACGGGTGTTCGTATTATTCTGATCCTGTCGATTGGCAGTCGTCGTACCGGCACCTCTTCTGTCACTGCTATTCACAGCAGCAGATCTGCCTGACGCAGCATTTGACCCTCTTTGACTATTCATAGCTCTTGTGGTCTCGTTCTGAACCTTTCGATCCGAATCGGAATACTTAAACTTACGATTACTTCTCAGGTTCTGATCATTCCATTCGCGTGCCCTGTCTCTTTCATTTCTTGACCAGTAAATCGCGCTTCTGCTATTTTCATTATATCCCCTTACATAAGGAATATTGCTTCGATCATAGTAATCACGATAATAATATCTCGGATAGTGAGACACATAATGTTGATGATGCATCCACGGACGATAGACATTGATATCCAATACAATGGAGTAACAACGATTCAGATCAAAATCCGGATAGATATAACTGATATTTCTTGAAAAACGCCACTGTCCATTGTTGAGAAATACAAATACGCCGCCTGAAAGATCGTAATAACATTCAATGTCGGGCAGATAATAATATCGCACACCTCTTACTGCCGGAGGCGCCCATTGCGGATTCTCATAAGTGACTACCGTAGCCGGCACAGTCTCCGTATATACAGCACAGCCTGAAAGCATTATGACTGACAGCATCAAAAGAGCTACTGCTGCTGAATTTTTAAATCGTTTCATAGTTTCTTGTTTTTGTTTGTTATTCCAGCGCCAAATTAGAAAAAATAATTCAGATAGCTTACACTATCTGTTGTTTTTACTAATATGACGTCGAAACGGTGAAAATATAACAGTCAACCGGAAGAATTTTTCTTTCCCGGTGAATTATTCAAAGAACGAACGATTCCAAGACACATAAACGAACAGTGTTTGCAAGGTACCTCACTCCATTGCAAACACTGTCAAAAAAGCAGTCCGGATCTATTTATTTCACAAGGATCTTGACTGTTTGCCGTTGCATCTCACCATCACCCTGTACGGTCAGAATACCATAATAGATTCCACCCGTCAGACCCGGATTACTGTATCTGAAGTTATTCACTCCCTGTTCGCAAGGCAAACCGGTCACACTGTCCATCAAACGTCCGTCGGTGTTGTAAATTGACAAACGAACAGACGAAGACGCTGAGGTCAAACTATACGTAAAGACTGTTTCATCTTCAAATGGATTGGGAGCATTGAACAGCGGTTGATCCACAGCCACCTCTTCGATACGCTCATCCGTCAGCAATTCAACCAAACGGAAGGAGGCATTATCCACATCAATCCACGAAGAACCTGTGTTCGTTCCCTTGAAACCGATCTGAGCAGAACCCGTGACTATGACAGGTATGGATACCTTCACAAAAGCACCGTTAGTAGCAGAGGAACCAATGGCTGTCTGAACCTCAGAATCATCCTCCGAAGTATCTTTGGCATACATCACAAAACCACCGCTGCTACGCACATACGCCGTCATTACATATTTTCCGTATGGAAGCGAAGAGACATACTGTTTCATATCCAGCGTCAGACCGGAGTTATTAAGAACATGCGCATATTTGCCCACCAGAGGATTATTCGTATCCAAAATCGTCTTGGAAGTTACGGCAGTTGGAGTCGTGCTCACCGTCCAGTTGGTCAGTCCCGTTTCAAATGTCCCGTTCTTCAACAGATTGTTCTTTTCATAATCTTCCTCCAGCACCCATTGCTGATTTGCATTGGTCGCTGCCTGATAGGTATATTGAATCACCTGACCCTTGTCTTTCGTTTTGCCCGAGTTGTCCAGTCCGTAGGCGGTCAAACGGCTGCGGATTCCGTACGAACCGTTGCTTAAAGGCAACAACTCAAACTGCTGTCCGTAGTCTATCTCACTCACGTTATTGGATTGGAAAAGCTGTACACCCAGGATCTTGAAGGAACGCACATCAAGCACTTTACCCGTTTTCACATTGGTAAAGACATACGCCATACTGTCGCTTGTCAAGGAAACCTTCCACAACTGTGCATCATCGGTTGACGCGGTCATCTGCTGAATCACATCACCATCGGCAGTACCGGAAGGCTGAAGCGTCAAGCCGGTGCTTTTGCTGTTGATCTTGTAATAGCCACCATCGCTGATCTGTTGCGCTTCGCCGGTCAATGTACGACCGGAAACTTCCTTCAGATACCAGAACTGAGCTTTTGTACCTGCACGCTTGCGAACCACGACCGGACGGGAACCGGCGGTAGTAGTCGTCAGATAAAGATCCGGATTATTGACATTGCGGATCATATAGCCCGCACCGTCTCCATACGTGAACTCCCACAACTGCCAGGGCTTCTTATCGGAAGAATTATAGGCTCCTATACAAAGAGAATCGTCGGCAGCGGCCAGAGAGTCAACCATCAGACAGAGATTAGAGTTATCAGAAGGATAGATCAGAAACTGGAACTTCGAATTACTCACATACTTAATCTTGAACTTTTCAAACATACCATCAGTCACCACCAGATCTTGCTTCGAAGAAAAACGGTTGCTCTCCGGAAGATAGGTAAGAGCACCCAGAGACAAGCCATTCATCAGGCGGAAGTTGGTATAGCTCGGACCAAGAGCCGGCTTGACGGAGTCTTTCTTCGAACGGATAGTCACTTTGAAAGTGATACGCGACGAGTCGCTCGTGGCAGCGGAAATCTCCGAAATATCCAATCCGCCAAAACCACCATCCTGAAGATAACTCGGAGGATTGGTGTAGTCATTGATCGCTGTGCGTCCGACACCGGCCGCAGCAGAGAAATAAGCATTGGAAAGATCGCCATTATTCCCCATAGTACCACCGGGACGATATACAAAAACCTCATCTTTGTACGGACCGTTCTGCACCCCGTCATAGCGTGTATCAACGCGATAAACAATCAATCCGTTGCCCGGCACATTACCTTCATAAGGTCCCTTCTTCTGACGATACTCCAGCATAAAGAAGGATTTTGCATCGTAGGGTGATGCGATCTTATAGCAATTACTATCACCATGAAGCACAGACTTCAAGGTATAAGTACCCGATTCTGTAATCTCGGGAATGGAAGGCAGCCATACATTCTCGTATTTATACTTCTTGTAGGTCAAGGTAAATGAGGCATTATTATTATCTTCCGGATCCCATCCTGTGACAACACTTCCATACGGATAGATATCATCATACCGATAATAATCAGGCTCTCCCAATGTATGGTTGAGTTCATGGGTAATGACTCCGACATCCAGCCAATCGCTGCAAAGCAAGATGTAACTATCCACAAGTTTTTTTCCGGTAGTCGTATTCACATACGTCCCTTCCCCACCAATTCCGCTGGCATGTGGCCAAAAGGCTGTTCCGGAAACAGCAGAACCAGAAACAACGAAGACAACATCATCCACTCTGCCATCATTATCCTTGTCCACAATTAAGCCATCAGGTAATGGAGAATTTGCATCCGCCCAATACACCGTGCGACGAAGCAAACTATGAAAACGACTTAATCCCCAGTTAGATTCTGGTACAGGAGGATTTTCTCCGGTATTAATATAGGTACGTGTCATCGGGTCCTCATAGCAACGGATTGAACCATTAATATTACCGGAAGGAATCAGTTGAGCCGTATAACTGAACTTGTTATACGAATTGGCCACATAATAACCTTTTATGGAAGGTGAAGTCGTCGAGTTGAAAAGAGTGTTGACCTGCGCATACGTCTGATCGAAAGGCTCCCCATCAGCCAGCTGAATAAAATAGACAAGGTAATTTGTATTTCCGATGAGATACTCAGACGAAACAGCTACTTGTCCGACAGATTTCGAAACACCTGTCCCATTTGTCATCAAAAGAGGCGATTCCTTACGCAACCGTTGATAGGTATCCGAAGAGATTAAGGCTCCGGCAGTGAGAATACTTATCTTCTTCGGGTCGCAGGAACCTACTTTATATTCGGAAGGCAGAATCGTAGATCCGTCCTTACAAATAGCGTAATAATAGTAGCCGTCAGATCCTTTTACAAAGGAATAGCCATCGGCATCATGCAGATAATTAAAGAATTCGTCACCGGATGCAAAGCCGTTCAGCACGGATCCATCGGGAAGCTTAAGTTTAGCGGGAATATTCTTCAATGGTGCTGCCATCATCAACAAGGGCATAAGAAGTGCAAAAAGAAACAGATACGATTTTTTCATAGGATTTGAGCGTTTGTTTCTGTAAAAGTAGAGAGTATTGAATCAAAGCTTGTACAAATTTGTGACACATTAGTCTGATATCACGAAATCAAGCAATTAATACTCCACCCAAATGCAACAGTTTTCCCGAAAGTTACTTGCACAACCACTGGCTTATTTCTTCCCAATCACGAAATAAGTCCTTATTCTGTGATTATTTACACATTTATAGCACTTAACGTGTGATTATCGTATATGATCTGGATATTTTGGAAGTAAAGCCTGAGGCATATTCAACTGGATCTATAACAGCTGTCATTAGTTTCAAGTGGGACATAACTAACACTTTCAGCTTGTTCTAACAACGAAGCTTCATCCTAATTGTTTATAAATAATCAATTCTTTAAAACAACTATTAATAGGATTAACCATATCTTTGTATTAGCCCTTTACCAAGATAATTATTCCCTTAAATTTAGAAGATAATAAGCTAACCATTGAACCTGAGAAAATTGACAGTTTGCTTACAATGCTTTCTACTATTGGAAATAACCGAAATATCGCCATGACTCGGTTGATCATTCTTTGGAGGAATCAATTATTATCCGACAATCAAATTTCTGAGTTTGGAAAGAAACTATGGTGTCTAACTGATAATAGCACAAGATTCCCTATTGGAGAATATTATTCTTTCTATTATATAAAGCTACCTCATCCAAAAGATATTAATCCAGCACAACTTTTAAGAGAATATTTTAAATCAGTAACATTCCCTACACAAGATCAGCAACTAACAGGAGATGAGACTAATATTCCTTTTATCAACAACATAATTGGCAGCTCAAGTATAGATATAGAATATCAATGGAAACGTAGTGAGTTAAATTGGTTAGTAGATATCCTTCTCAAATGGTGGAACGAAGAAAAAAAACATTTAAAGCAGAATAGAAATCTCCTTTTTGGTTCTGAATCAAAGGTATACAAGAAAAGGTTTAAAGGAATGATTAAAATCTTTTCTTCTGTAATATACCCCAATATATCATTGATCTCAGAAAATAAAATTGAAGGTATTGAATGCCTACTTGATGAATTAGAAGAGTATGAAATGCCTGACTTAGAAGCAAAAGCTTCATTTCTTGCATTGTTTCCACAAAAGCAAGAAGATTTATTTAAGAAGATTCAAAGAAAACTATTTTCTAAATCAGAGTCAGACATACCTGATGCGATAAATGCAATAAGAATTCTCCCAAAAGAACAAATTAGTCAAAAATCTGGTTTTTATACAGTTATATCCGAGATGATTAGATCTCGAACCGATGTCCGACTGGACTTCTTCATTGATGCTATTTCTACTGTTTTTTCCAATCATTCTGACTTTATTAATGAGAGAATATTGGAAAACTTAGAAATAGGATTGACGAATCTTATTAATGAAACAGTCATTGAAACAGAAGATAACGATGAAACTGTTGCTAAAAAGCTATTATGCAAAATGAGAGCCGCTTTCTTGACTGTTAGAATCAGTCTTTTTATGAAACAACAAGGTATTAAAATACCAAACTATATTGAATCTTGGAAGAAATTATGTTTAGATCCAAATGAGTTCTCAGAGTACAGAAATATATGGATCAATGAAGAAGATTCAAATCAAGAAACATTACTTTGACAATTCTGTTTTTATGGAAAACTCTCCAATCCGCCATCATATTTTTCAGATGTGATGGCGGATTTATTTGTTATGGAAGAAACTATTCGATTGATATTCAGATTATTTAGAATATATTTCCAACCATCTTTTTTCTTATTAAATCCTTGCTTTTGGCCTCAAAATGTTGTACCTTTATAAAGATACGAAGCTTCTGTTTTCTGTATAAGTTTCCCGCTTCGCTCGGGTGAAACGGGAATATAGCTGCAGCGAAACGAGATTTGCGCTGCAGTGAAACGAGGACTTTTATTCAAAGGATTTATTTACTTTACCCGAGGCGAAGGACCTCGTTATATGATTTTATTATGAGTGCAGTGTATGATTTATTTAAATCGCCCAAGAGGGATGCGGAAAATGGTGGAAATCCTGTGTTATATGCACGGGTTGTGAGTCACAAAACGATTTCATTCAGCCATTTAGTAGAAGAGATGGCGGATGCCAGCTCTTTTACTCCGGGAGACCTGAGAGGCGTGTTGTCGACTATTACTCACGCAATGGTTCGGCATCTTTCTGAGGGCAATTCTGTCGAATTGGAGGGACTTGGTTATTTTTCTCCTATCCTAAAATGCGAGCGATCAACGGAACGCAGTGAGATCAGCACAGCTTCTGTGCAGTTTACAAAAATACGTTTTCGCACCTGTAGCTGTATAAAGGAGAAAATGGCAACGATGCGGCTTCAGCGGAAAGGGAAAAGTCCGGCCTCGGTTCAAAAAAGCGTCGAAGAAAAGCTTTCAATGGTTTTGGCTTTTCTTGCCAAACAAACGATCCTAACCAGAAGCAATTATCAAAAACTGGTGGGATGCGACAAGACACAAGCTATTCGCGACTTGAATAATTGGATAGAAGCGGGTATTATCCACCGGTATGGGAGTGGAAATCAAATTGTTTACTTGGATAAATAATTTCTTGATAAATTAAATATTATTCTTCTACAGCAGCAGACAGAATGTATGTTGTAGAAGAATATTATTTTTAAGTATTATAAAAGAGACATTATTTAAGGTGCTGTATATACTGTTGCATTCATGCAGAAGATAATGCTCTCTGTTAAGATGGTGTATATGATGCAGCAATAATGTTGTATCAATGCTGTATCAATGTTGAAATAATTGTGTGCTGATTCAGACCGTTCATCTCAGAAGATGAAGAGCCAGCTGCATCTTGGCTTCTGCCTCTTTTTCTTTGTTCGATCTGATTTTGGATCTCATTCCCTTCTCATCGTACGCTTTTTTGATTGAATCCGCAAGCTGGGTGTAATCTAATTTGCAGGATACGTAGGTTCGTCTGTTCCAGCCTATTTTAGACTGAATAAAGCCCCGGGCAACAAGTTCGTCGAGTAGCTTCTCAAAGTGATAGCGTTTTGAATATTTGTCATAGACCGTTTTTGTATATTCATCTTTGAGAACTTCGGCAAGAGCTTGTTGGTTGGAGGCTCCAAACATGCGGCAGATAATCATCTCGCGGGTAGTGCCCGCATACGCCGAATTTCCAATAATGGATTTGATGCCGGCAAAGGCGGTAAACAGCATAATATCAGATTCACCCGGTTGCTTCTCCGAATATTCAAGGAGCAGATCGGTCTTCATAGACACATAAGGTTGTTTGACAAACCCACCATACAGATCAAAAAAACAGTTGTATGTCTTGATTATAAAGTCGGGCTTCAGATCTATTTTCAGGAAAGAAAGCGCCTGCCTGATACGATGAAACTCAATAATCTCCTCATACAGCGCCTGGTCTCCCTTTAATGCTTTGGATAGTCCATACAGATCTACTTCAGGCACAAACTCTTCCTTTTTAAATCGGGTATACTCTGTTTCCACGGATATATATCCTTTCTTCAACAGTACATCAAACTGCTTCTGAAGACTATCTGTTAATCCCTTTCGATAATAACAGTACAGAGCTTGCTTCTGGGCATTCATCGGATCCACATGTAGATCCTGAGAAAAGATATAGATTCCGACTCTTAAAAAAACATCAAATCCGCAGGGAAAACTGCTATATAGACTTTGAATCAACGGTAAAGGGAAACGAACGTACTTATAATTTTCTTCCATTAGAATGCTAAGTTTTATTACTGTGAAAAGAGCAAGTGTTCTGATCTATCACAGCAACAAAAAACGATACCGCAATGAACAAAAGAATCTCGTTCTAGACTTCAAAGGTAAACAAACTCTTTTTGGTTTCCTAACAAAAGATGCATAGTCTTACTCAGCTATCAGAAAGTCCCGGATATATAGGTGCTTTACTCCGTTATAACTATTCCCGAAAAACTTATCCTGAGTAATCAGAATCTTCGGATAATTATCTTCAATCTTCAGAAGATTGCCAAACTCTCTTTTTAGTGTAGTCTCATCGTCCAAACGTAAGGCAACCTGAACATACAATTTCTCTCCGCCTTTTTCACATACAGAATCGACTTCCTGCCCACTTAAAGCTCCTGCTTTAACTTCTTATCCCTTATATAGCAAGTGATTATAGACAACATTTTCCAATATCTTGGCTCTGTTCTGTATGAATGATGGGGCTTTCATTATCTGAGTTTTCAGTATAATGAAAATAAAACTCTAAAAATCAGAATATAAAAAAGACCAATCAGTAAACTGATTGGTCTTCTCTTGAACGGTCGGGGTGAAAGGATTCGAACCTTCGACCCTCTGCTCCCAAAGCAGATGCGCTAACCGGGCTGCGCTACACCCCGTTCCTTTAACGGCTGCAAAGGTAATCGTTTTTTGACAATCTGCAATGCTCAGCCTTCTTTTTTTGCAGTTTTTTTGTTTTCACCCTTATTCTCTCTTCAAAACAGGTAAACAAAGATGATACTTGACCGCTAATAATCGAATGATAACCACACTAACCGCAGAGATTATCTGTGCCAAAACAGTGGCTACACCCATTGCATCGCAAATACAAAACACAGTACCTCCAAAAAGGCATGCCAATGCATATATTTCTTTACGGAAAATCAACGGCACTTCATTGATAAGGATATCACGCAATACTCCTCCGGCGGCACCGGTCAACATGCCCATAATGACAACAACCCAATAGGCATAATGGGCATCCATCTGAAGAGTCTTATTACAGCCTACCACGACAAATAAGCCCAATCCAATCGTATCAAAATAGAAAAAGGTATCATCCAGTCGCACCAAAGCTTTCCGAAAGAGAACCACGAAGAAGAAAGCAATGGCGGTGAAGATCAGATAACTTGAACTGTGCATCCAAAAAGGGGTGACACCAAGTAGTAAATCACGGATTGTACCACCCCCGACAGCTGTTGCAAAACCGACTACATAGGCACCAAACCAGTCGAAGTGTTTTGCCGAGGCCAGGCGAATTCCACTGATCGCGAAGGCAAAGGTGCCGATGAATTCGAGAAAATCTACAAATCTCAGTTCCATATTATATTTTCAGTATCTAGGTTTATGCCGCAAAAGTAGTTATTTTCAGGTACTATTTGACATCTTTCTGTATCTTTGTCTTTCAAACAAAGATAGTATGTCTTCCTATTTCCGCCTCTCTGCATTCTGTACCGTGCTTTTGGTGCTGTTTTCTTCTTGTTCTTCTACTCAGCAACTGAGCCGGAGAGGAGTCGCCCGTATCAAAGAATACACGTTCCCGCATGCGGATATCCCGGAAGCGTTTGATGGTTTTCGCATCGCTTTTATCTCCGATCTGCATTACAAAAGTACGCTGCAGGAAGCCGGTCTGAGAAAAGTGATCGCTCAGCTTCAGATGCTGAATGCGGATATACTGCTCATGGGTGGAGATTATAAAGAAGGAGTGGAAAATATTGCGCCGCTTTTTCAGGCGTTGGGAGAAGTGAAACCGAAGTATGGCATCATCGGCGTACTTGGGAATAACGACTATGAAGTGGGCTACGAAGAGCTACTCCGGGAAGCTAAGTTAAACGACATCACACTATTGGAGAATCGTTGTGACACCATATCCAAAGAGGGTGGACGGATCATCATCGCCGGGGTGCGCAATCCTTTTGATCTCCGTACTAATGGTGATTCTCCTGACCGGACATTGTGCGACAGCGACTTCGTTGTACTCCTTTCGCACACGCCAGATTATGCGCAGGATGTGGATATTTCCAAGAGCGACCTGGTGCTTGCGGGACATACTCACGGGGGGCAGGTAACTCTCTTCGGACTCTACGCGCCCAAAACGGCTTCCCATTATGGACAACAATTCAGGAGTGGATTACGTTATACAAAACGGAAGACTCCTGTCATCATCACAAATGGCATCGGCACTTCCCGAAAGCCCATACGAATGTTTGCGCCTTCGGAAATCGTACTTATTACACTCAGGAGACTCCATAATTAGACATTATTTAGTTTTTAATAATACATATAGCTTGACGAATCGGTTTAGAATCTATATTTTTGCAATCTCATCTAGTATTCACTTAATCTTATTATACACACATGAAATCTATATTGGTCAGTTTATTCTTTTCGATCTCTCTTCTTGCCACAGCTCAAACAAAGGAAACAGTTATCCTTATCTCCACCAACATGGGGGATATGAAGGCGATCCTGTATAATGATACTCCCAAACATCGGGATCACTATATCAAACTCATCAAACAAGGCTATTTTGACGGAACATTATTCAGCCGGGTAGTCAAGGGCTATGTTATCCAGGGAGGGTCGAAAGACTCACGCGGAGCTGCTCCCGGCGTAAAGGTTGGTTACGGGAATTCAAGCATGGAACTGTTTCCTGAATTTCGCAAAACTTATTTTCATAAGAAAGGGGCTTTGTGCGCTCCACGTCAACCAAACAATGTAAATCCACAAAAAAAATCTGACGTTTCTCAGTTCTTTATTGTGCAAGGGACTGTGCTGAGGACAGGTCAATTGGATACAATGGAGATGGCTAAAAATGTACCTATAAAAAACAAAGCGTATTCGCAGATTTATAACCCGATTAAAGACGAACTCAATGCTTTGAAAGAGAGCAATCCGAAACTCTACAACGAAAAAGTTCGTCTCATCAAGTCTCAGCTTGATTCAGCGTTAATGGCATCTCCTAACAAACTGATTTTTACTCCCGCACAAAGGGAAGCTTATACAACGATCGGTGGCGCTCCTAATCTGGATGGCGATTATACTGTCTTTGGAGAGGTTATCGAGGGGTTGGATGTGATTGATAAGATTGCGGCACTGAAGGTCAATGGTTTTGACCGACCTTTTACTGATGTAAAGATGAAGGTCTCCATCGTTAATTAACCTGTGATATGAAACTCCCAATAAAAAAGAAGCTGCCCACCGGACAGCTTCTTTTTTATTGGATCCTTATTTCTTTTCTTTCAGCAAGTCGCGGATTTCTGTCAGCAGTTTAACATCATCACTCACTGCCGGAGGAGCAGGAGGTGCCGCTGGAGCTACTTCCTTTTTCGCTGCCAGACGATTGATCAGTTTGATAAGCAGAAAAACAGCAAAAGCAACAATGATAAAGTCAAATGTGACTTGTAAAAACTGTCCGTAGTTGATGGTTACTGCCGGCGCAGTAATCGCTCCCGCCGCATCTGTAACCGGTTCTTTCAACGTAATCTTCAGGTCTGTAAAGTTTACTCCTCCCACCAACAATCCGACAGCCGGCATAATAATATCTCCGACAACCGAAGAGACGATCTTCCCGAATGCTCCGCCGATAATGATACCGACAGCCATGTCAATGACGTTGCCACGCATGGCAAAGGTCTTGAACTCTTGTAACATCTTTTGCATATTCGTGTGTATTAGTTAGACTATCAGATGCAAATATAGCCTGTCCATCCCAACAAACAAAAACATAATACAACAAAAGCAACAAGCTGAATTATAATATTTATTATTTTTGCAACCAATTATTAACCTTCACACAATGAAACGATTTAAGAAGTCCACCGTTATTCCGATCGCTCTCTGCATTTATACGGCAATAATTGCTTTGATATTTTACCCCAAACAGCCTGTCGGAGAAAAAACAGAGATGCTGGCAATCATAGGAATCTGCTATGTGGTCATCCTGCTTTTATGGATTGTGCTTCGTAAGAAAGAGAAAATCGCTGAAAAGAACAGATCAATATCCAATGAAGACACATCCAAAAAGTAAAGACACAACAAGTAAGAAAAAGGAGAAACGAACGATTTTCCCCCTCTCTTTCTCTCGGTTCAGAATATCTCTGCAACTCTTCTTCCTCGTGTTTACAGTGCTGTTTGTCCGCTATTATTACGGAGAAATACTCTGGAAAATGCAGGATCTGGCATACTTTACAAGTTCATTTTCTGAATTACAGCAGGTGGCAGGCTCGCAGATCAACATTCCTGTTTACATCGGACGGTTCTTCTTACAGTTTTGCTACTACCCATGGCTGGGTACTTTATTCGTCACGCTTGTTCTTTGTCTGATGCAAGGACTGACTGAAAGGATACTGCGGTTTGATTCCTCTTACTGGTGGCATCTCGCCAGCTACCTTCCACCGGCAGGAATACTTGTTTATATGAGTCTGTGCAACTATAACTTCATCTATGAAGTGGATCCGTCCGATTTCTTCATATGGCTGCTTGCCTCTTTATCGGTAATCATATTTTGTTGGGGCTGTATCTCTGTCGTTCGCCGGGTGGCAGGAAAAAAGAGACCTGAGGTCGCCCCAATGTCATCGAAAGAAACCTGTTTGGGAGGAGGAGTTGTTTTGACGGGAATCGTTCTGCTGACTCTCTTTGCCCGTCCGGATGAAAATCTGAGAGCGATGACACGGATGCAATATTTTACCCAACAGCAGGAATGGGACAAGGTGATTGACTGTACGGAAGGACTATCTGCACCCACACGGCCGGTAGCTGCTTACAGAAGCATCGCTTTGGTCAATACCAATCAACTGGGAGAACGACTCTTTGAGATTCCGTACAACTACCCCAAACTTGTCATGAAGATTTCGGATGACACTTACCTGCAAAATGATTACTTTTATACGGCAGAAGCTTGTTTTTATTCGGGACTGATCAATACTGCATACCATCATCTGATGGAATTTATGACACTGGAAGGGCCTTCTCCTTTTACATTGCGCCTGATGACCAAGTGCGCGGTGCTGAACCAGGAATGGGAACTGGCAGAACGATATCTTTCTGTGCTCGAGAAGATGTATTTCCAACGAGGCTTTACTGAGAAGTACAGAAATTATATTGCTCACAAGGAACTGATCTCCAAAGATCCGGAACTGGTTTCTGTTTTTGATCTCGAACCGGTCGTCAACACCTTTGAGCAATCATTCAAAGAGCCTCTCTTTATCGGTTATTATATCAATCTGACCAAAGGCAAGAGCAGACGTTCGCTGGATCTTTCACTGGCGGCATGTCTCTATGCGAAAGAGCTGGAAGCATTTCTGGTAAGAACGCAGGCGTTGCGCGGTCAATCGCATATCGCAAAGCATTTCCAGGAGGCCATCGCACTGGAGGGTTATTCTTCCGGAAACGGATTTGAGAAACAGTTTCCAATCAGTCCGCTGGTCACTGAACGAACAAAAAACTTGTTGATGGAGATCTCAAAATATATGGATGATAAAGAAAAAGGAAGAGATGTTCTTCGAAAAGAATACGGTAATCATTTTCTTTATTACTATATCTTTGGCAACATGGTATCCAGTCCACAAGAGGGCAAAGAAACGAACAAAAACGGAGTCAACTAATGAAACGAATTTTACTATATCTGACACTGCTGTCCGGACTATGCCTGTCCTGCAAGAAGGAAGCGGTGATACCTGAGAAGTTTACTTATAAAGAGCAACTGCCCGTGATATGGCCTGACTATACGTTACTTACTATTCCGCCCAATATTGCTCCGATGAACTTCAAAGTAAAGACGGAGGCTGAGGCGGCTATTGTGCAGGTAACCGGAGGTGGCAAAGAAATTATTGTCGCCGGTGATGATAAAAACACGATCCAGTTTCCTGCTACTTCCTGGCACTCTTTGCTGACTGCCAGTAAAGGGGATGCAATTAAATTTACCCTCTTCACTAAAGATAAAAACGGAGCATGGACACGCTGGCAGAGTTATGCCAATTATGTGGCGAAAGAAGAGATTGACCCGTATCTCTCCTACCGGTTGATCGAGCCGGGATATGAACTGTATCGTCAGCTGGGAATATACCAGAGAAACCTCGGTACGTTTGAAGAGACGCCAATCTATGAAAATAACAGAGCGTATGATATAAAGGACAATCATTGCATCAATTGCCATACGTATCAAAACAGAAAGACGGGAAATATGCTGTTTCATGTTCGCCAGGCTCATGGTGGAACAGTGATAGTTCAGGGAGATAAGATCAAAAAAGTCAACCTGAAAACAGACTCGACAATCTCTGCCGGCGTCTATCCGGCCTGGCACCCGATGCTCAACAAAGTCGCTTTTTCCGTCAATAAAACCGGTCAGTCGTTTCATCTCATCGGACAAACAAAGATTGAAGTGCTTGACGAGGCATCAGACCTGATCATCTATGATGTGGACAAGGATGAGGTGACTCCGATATGTAAGACGCCAGACTTGTTTGAGACATTCCCTACGTGGAATAAGGCAGGCGACACGCTTTTCTATTGTGTTGCCAAACCAAAAATATTACTGGAAGGAAACGATTCGATCGGTTGGAAACGGGCAATTGCCCGCTACGACAGTATCTATTATGATCTGATGGCCATGCCCTATGATATGCAAACAAATACATTCGGCACTCCGGCTGTTATATTTCCTGCGTCACAAATACACAAGAGCATCACCCTTCCCCGTGTTTCTCCGGATGGCAGATACCTGCTCTTTACATTGGGTGACTTCGGACAATTTCATATCTGGCATAAGAGCAGCGATTTATATGTGATTGACTTATTAACCAAAAGTATCCGTCCGCTCTCAAAAGCCAACAGTCCGGAGGTGGATAGCTATCACTCCTGGTCATCCAATGGCCGATGGATCGTCTTTAGCAGCAGACGGGACGACGGTTCATATACCCGTCCCTATTTCACTTATTTCAATGAAAAAGGAGGAGAAACAAAACCTTTCATCCTGCCGGTTGAGAATCCGGAGGAACACATCCTGCGTTTGAAATCATATAATATCCCCGAACTGACTGTAGAGCCGGTCCGAATTACTCCCGGACAATTCAAAGATGTTATTTACAACTCAGAAGCGAAGAAAGTTTCACTGAAGCAATAAACGATAAAAACAAAGCGGGTGTCTCAGACTATTGAGCCACCCGCTTTGTTTTATCGCTATTGATTATTTTTGAATACAGTCGCTAACCTCTTTTGAAATACGCATCGCGCAGAAATTTGGTCCGCACATCGTGCAATACTCCGAGCCTTCCTGATCAGCACCCTTGCGCGCCATAAAATACTCTTTCGCACGTTCCGGATCGAGGGAGAGATTAAACTGATCCTTCCAGCGAAAATCAAAGCGCGCCTTGCTTAATGCATCATCCCGCAACGAAACACCCGGATGTCCTTTGGCAATATCGGCCGCATGCGCCGCAATCTTATAGGTGACTACCCCCACACGGACATCTTCTTTATCGGGCAGACTCAAATGTTCTTTGGGAGTGACATAACAAAGCATGGCAGTGCCATACCAACCAATCATTGCAGCGCCAATACCTGATGTAATATGATCATAGCCGGGAGCTATGTCGGTCACTAAAGGTCCGAGTGTATAAAAAGGAGCCTCCATGCAACACTCCAGTTGCTTGTCCATATTGTCCTTTATCTTGTGCATAGGCACATGGCCGGGACCTTCGATAAATGTCTGCACATGATTAGCCCAGGCTATTTTTGTCAGTTCGCCGAGTGCTTCCAGTTCGCCAAATTGTGCCGCATCATTAGCATCGGCGGTGCATCCGGGTCGAAGTCCGTCACCCAGAGAAACTGCCACATCATATTGTTTCAACACATCGCAGATCTCCTGAAAGTGTGTGTACAAGAAGTTTTCTTCATTGTGAGCCGTCATCCATCGGGCCAGAATCGATCCTCCGCGCGATACAATCCCTGTTACTCTTTTTGCAGCCAGTGGAATATGCTTCCTGAGAAGTCCGGCATGAATGGTAAAATAGTCCACACCCTGTTCGCATTGTTCGATCAAGGTGTCGCGATACAATTCCCAGGTCAGATCTTCAACAACACCATTGACCTTCTCCAAAGCCTGATAAATAGGAACCGTACCGACCGGCACCGGACAATTGCGCACAATCCACTCACGTGTTTCATGGATATTATTGCCGGTGGAGAGATCCATCAAGGTATCGCCTCCCCAGTGGCAACTCCACATGGCTTTTTCCACCTCTTCTTCAATGCCTGAAGAGAGATTGGAATTACCCAGATTAGTATTGATCTTTACCAGGAAATTGCGTCCGATAATCATCGGTTCGCACTCCGGGTGATTGATATTTCCCGGAATGACAGCTCTGCCGGCAGCTATCTCCTGACGGACAAACTCGGGAGTAATATGAGAATCAATCCCTTCGACTTCGAGTTGTTGATTTTCGCGGATAGCCACATACTCCATCTCTTCCGTGATAATACCCTGTCGGGCATAATACATCTGCGTCAGGCAGTGGCCGCTCTTGGCCCGGTAAGGAGGGTGATTATGTTCAAAGCGAAGAGAATCTAAAGAATGATCGGCCAAACGTGCCCGACCGTACTCCGAACTCATACCCGAAAGAAGTTCGGCATCCCCACGACGTTCTATCCAGGACTGTCTGAAACGAGGGATACCCTTTTTCAAATCGACCTGAATCTCAGGATCAGTAAACGGTCCGCTGGTGTCATACACAACAACCGGTGCGTTTTCAATCAGCACTTTTTTCCCATCCACCAATTTTACCGTTGGTGTGAGCTTGATCTTACGCATCGGCACACGGATATCATACAGTCGACCGGGAACATACATCTTCTCGGAATTCGGGAAACTTGTATAGGAAACTTTGTTGTTCATACTTTGAATGTTATATTTTGTAACTCGTTCAGACGTTTCACTAAAGTGACACAGTCTGCATCTTCTTGATACGGTAGCCAGAGATAATCTGATACGCAGGCTCCCCCAAAGCCAATCCTGCACACTGTCTGCATTGTTTCGGGAGTGATTTTCCCATGAGCAAAGACCTTTCCGTCGATTACAGCGGCATACGAGAGTCTGATCAGTTCTTCTTTCGGGAGAGTCTCGTCAAAGACCGGGCCCAAGGTGAGATAGTAACAGTAAGGTTTGTTCTTTTCCAGCTCTTCTGATGAATGACAGGAAAGACTGATGCACTGATCAAATCCTGACGGAGCTTCAGAATGCCGACTATTCAGGTGTAAACCAATTCCCTCAAATTCTGAAGCAAGCTCAAAATGGTCGTGCAGGGAAAGGAAAACATGATATTTCTCCGGGATCTGCTGTATCAGACATCTCACCTCTTCGGTTGTTGCCTGTGGCTTACGTATATGCACTCTGAAAGCTTTCGCTTCGAGTAAAGCAACAATGGCCGCAGCCTCTCCTTTCAGAAAGGATTGGGCTGTAATGACTATGATTCTATTCATCTTCTACTCTTTTAATTCAATTATTTGCTGTCTGACCGGCTGCCATGCGTGGTTCAGCGGTCCGTGCCCCTCTCCTGTAAATACTTCCGCTCCGCTACGTATCGCCTGCCATACATATTCCTTAGCTTCAACCACAGCCTCTTCCAAAGAAAAACCCCGCGCCAGAAAAGTGGCGATCGCAGACGAAAGTGTACAGCCGGTGCCATGCAGATTATCTGTTTCAATCCGGTCTGATTCCAGCAAAAGTGGTTCTTTCATTCCGGCAGTCAGAAGCACATCAATCATCTTGACACCGGTAAGGTGCCCTCCTTTTATCAACACACCTTGCAGAGAAACCTGAAGCAACATTCCTGCTACTTGTTTCATATCTTCCAATGTCTGTATCTGTTGTCCGGAAAGTATTTCCGCCTCTTTCAGATTGGGTGTGATCAACTTAGCCAAAGGGAAAAGACTTTCTCTCATCGCCTCTACAATTCCTCCTTTCGAAAGAGCATCCCCACTGGTCGCCACCAACACCGGATCAACGACCAGATTCTTCACCTTATACCTCTTCATAGCTTCGGCAACACAGCGAACTGTTTCCGCATTATGGAGCATTCCTGTCTTCACCGCATCCACATGAAGATCTGAAAATACAGCATCCATCTGCGCATTTAATGCTTCCTGGGAAAGAGGCCAGATACCGGAAACGCCAAGTGTATTCTGCGCGGTAATAGCTGTTATTGCTGTACATCCATATCCACCCAAAGCGGATATAGTTTTCAGGTCAGCCTGTATTCCGGCTCCCCCACTGCTGTCTGAACCGGCAATGGATAATACTGTTGGATAACGAAATGTATACGATTTATCTCCCATATCAATCTTATTTGCAGCGTTTCTCGCGAACTGACTGGAAGAGCAGGAAAGGATGTTTTCCCCACGCCGGCACAGTCCGGATCAGGTCCTAAGGGTATAATCTCAGCCTCTTCCTCAGAGGCACCCCTAAACGATGAGACAAAAGTACAGATTAAATTCATGTACGGGACTGTTTTTGACAAAAAAAGCAGAAAAAGCATTACTTTTGCGATCCAAACAGAAGACTGATGAATGCGGATAACCCTTTCTTTACATGGGACTATGACTCGCTTATGCATTACCAACCCGCTTTTCTCGAAAGAGAAGCAACGGGTAAGGTTTGTGTTGCTTCCGTTGAAACACAAAAAGGAACTCCAGCCAGACAGATATTACGCGACAGTGATTCTATTGCTTTATTTTTCAGCATCTCTTGTACATTATTACTCATTACATTCTTTCAGCGTCAGAACTTTTTGGCACATCTTTTCCAAAATGTATTCCGTGTAAAAAGCAGAGGGGTCACCTTCGAAGAGAACAACCTGAGTGACCTCCACACCAATCTCCAGTTGCTTCCTCTGACCATATTAATGCTCTGTCTGCTTTGCTTCTATAGCATCAACGGAAACTCTTTGAATATAGGCGAAGCAAAAATCATTCTTATTCTCCTTTTATTTATCTTATCCTTTGCACTGTTTTACACGCTCAAATTTCTTCTGTTCAGATTTATCGCATATATCTTCTTTGATGACACAAGATCATCAAAATGGCAAAATAGCTACCTGTCAAATATCGCGCTACTTGGTACTCTTTTCTGTCCGATACTCCTGGTTTCCGTTTACTCTGACCTGTACAGCAATGTCTTGCTAATCGTATTGGGAGGGCTCTTTCTCTTCTTCCGAATACTGCTATTACAGAAAGTGTTTATTATTTTTATCCCAAAAATTAACACACTGCTTTATTTATTTTTGTATCTTTGCACCGTCGAAATTCTACCCGCGGTCTTAATGTACGAGGGACTTGTTTCGATATACGAATTAGTCATTTATCATTAATAGTTGAAGACCTTGAAAATAAAAAAAATACTCGTCTCACAGCCCAAGCCGACTACTGAAAAGTCGCCCTATTATGACATTGCTGAGAAGTATGGAGTTTCTGTAGTCTTTAGACCTTTCATCAAAGTGGAAGGAGTTGATATTAAAGAATTCAGACACCAAAGAATTAATCTAGCTGATTATACGGCTGTTATTTTTACTGCGCGTACCGCGGTAGATCATTTCTTCCGCCTTTGCGAGGCAACCCGTTTTACAGTGCCTGAGACAATGAAATATTTCTGCGTCACAGAAGCTGTCGCTCTTTATCTGCAAAAATACGTCGTTTACCGCAAGCGTAAGATTTTCTTTGGAACATCCGGAAAAGTGGATGATTTGGTGCCCTATATCCTCAAGCACAGCAAAGAGAGCTATCTATTACCTGTCTCTGAACCGCACAAAGACGAGGTGCATGTTCCTTTGGACAAGCACAACATCACTTATACAAAATCTATTATGTATAAGACCTTGAGCAATGATTTTGAAGAAGGTGAAGTTTTTGACTACGACATGTTGATCTTCTTCAGCCCAAGTGGTATCACTTCGCTGAAAAAGAACTTTCCGAACTTTGTTCAGGGAGATATACAGATCGGATGTTTTGGTCAAACTACCGCCAAAGCGGTAAAAGATGCCGGATTACGTCTTGATCTGGAAGCACCAACCGTGGAGGCCCCATCTATGACAACAGCATTGGATCATTTTATCAAAGCCAAAAACGGGAAGTAATTCCGCATATACGTTCCACACAACAAAAAACACCGGTCTCTCTTTCGAGGTCGGTGTTTTTTATTACCTTTGCGCACAATTGAAAGAAGCGAAACGGCTGACATGGAAGAAAAATTCAATATACGCAACAACCAGTTAAATGACACAGAGAAAGATCTGGAAAAGGCTCTCAGGCCTCTCTCTTTTGATGACTTCCAGGGACAGACTAAGGTTCTGAAAAACCTGAAGATCTTTGTTCAGGCAGCTAGTCAACGCGGTGAATCGCTGGATCATGTCTTATTGCACGGACCTCCCGGTCTGGGCAAAACCACCCTTTCCAATATAATCGCCAACGAACTCGGTGTTGGGTTTAAAGTCACCTCAGGGCCCGTGCTTGACAAGCCCGGCGATCTGGCAGGTGTACTCACCGGTCTGCAACCGAATGATGTACTTTTCATTGATGAAATCCATCGGCTCAGCCCCGTTGTGGAAGAATACCTGTACAGTGCGATGGAGGATTATCGTATCGACATAATGATCGACAAGGGACCTTCCGCCCGTTCCATTCAGCTGGAACTCTCCCCTTTCACCCTGATCGGAGCCACTACCCGTAGCGGTTTGCTGACGGCTCCGCTACGTGCACGTTTTGGGATCAATGCCCATCTGGAATATTATGACGAGGAAGTTCTGGCGGGCATTATCATCCGTTCGGCAGACATCCTTGCCGTACCCTGCACCACGGAAGCTGCCGGGGAAATTGCCCGGAGAAGCCGCGGAACACCACGCGTTGCGAATGCATTGCTGCGTCGTGTACGCGATTTCGCACAAGTTACCGGTAATGGACGAATTGACAAAGCAATCGCCTGCTATGCGCTTGAAGCCTTAAACATTGACAAGTATGGTCTGGACGACATTGACAACAAGATCCTGACGACCATTATGGATAAGTTTTCAGGCGGTCCTGTCGGTATAACCACCATTGCCACAGCGCTGGGTGAAGATCCCGGCACCATCGAAGAGGTATATGAACCTTTTCTGATCAAAGAAGGATTCTTAAAACGAACACCTCGTGGAAGAGAAGCAACCGAATTGGCATACAGACATTTACAGAGAGACAAATACGAGAAAGGGCGTCAAGGTCTTTTATTTTAATCAACTTATAGTTTGAGCAAATGGGTGGAATGAAAACGCTGGCTAAAGAGACAGCGATCTATGGAGTAAGCAGCATTCTCGGACGGTTCATGAACTGGTGTCTGACACCTATGTACACCTTTGTGCTTGCTTCCACAGGCGAAGTTGGAGAAGTAACCAACATCTATGCTATAACCGCATTCTTACTGGTTTTGCTCACCTTTGGCATGGAAACGGGGTTTTTCCGTTTTGTCAATAAAAACGAAGAAGAAGAGAAAACCGTATATTCTACCACACTGATTACTGTTGGTTCTGTTATCTTACTATTCATGCTTTTGGTAGTACTCTTCAGGAACTCTTTATCGGGTATGTTTACGCAGTCGAGTCACCCCGAATATATTCCAGAATACGTGTCGATTATGGCTATTGTAGTCGGATTAGATGCATTCAGTGCTATTCCCTTCGCCTATCTCCGCTACAAGAAAAAACCCCTTCGGTTTGCCGGAATCAAACTAATTTTTGTTATTCTCAACATTGCCTTCAACCTCTTTTTCCTCATAGTCTGCCCATGGATAGCATCCTCCGAATTTGCATATCTGATTGAATGGTTTTACCGTCCCGACTATGGCGTCGGATATGTATTTTGGGCTAATCTGCTTGCTACCTTCCTGCAAACCCTCTTTTTGATGCCCTATCTTACGGGGTTCCACTACACTTTTGATCTCAATCTGGTCAAACGCATGTTGCGTTATTCCCTTCCATTGCTGGTGTTGGGTATTGCCGGAATCATGAATCAGACCTTTGACAAGATGATGATGCCTTATCTGATTGACCCATCCAATGATCCTATGGGACAATTGGGTATCTATGGCACTTCAGTCAAGATCGCCGTCGTATTGACCATGTTTACACAAGCTTTTCGCTATGCCTACGAACCGTTCATCTTCGGCAAACACAAAGAAAACGGAGGCAAAAGCAATAGTTCCTACGCGGAAGCAATGAGATACTTTATTATCTGTTCGATGTTTATCTTTTTGGGAGTGAGCTTCTACCTGGATATCCTCAAATACATCATCGAGCCAAAGTTTTGGGAAGGGTTGACAATTGTACCGATCGTGATGTGCGGAGATATTTTTATGGGCATCTTCTTTAATCTCTCTTTGTGGTACAAGCTCAACGATGAAACCCGGTGGGGAGCGTGGTTTTCCATCATTGGTTTTATTATCATTGTTGCGATCAACGTACTGTTTGTACCCCTTTATGGTTACACCGCCAGTGCCTGGGCGATATTCTTCTCCTATCTGGTCATGATGGTCATCTCCTACTTTATCGGACAAAAGCGATATCCCATTCAATACAACATAAAAAGTGCCGCAGTCTATACGCTGATTACCGCGCTCCTTTTTGTCATTGGCATGTACGCTCCGATTGACAACATCGTGCTGCGCCTTGGTTTCCGTACGCTCCTCTTATTCCTCTTTATCGCTTATACCATCAAATACGATCTTCCTCTGAAAGAGATCCCAATCCTCAACCGTTATCTGAAGAAATAAGGACAAAAGGAATGCCTGAAAGAGTGAGAATGATCTATCCAAATCATTGGGTAAACTAATCACACTTTCCCTCACACTTTTGAAAAAAGTCTGTTCTGTTTTTAGTTCAGTCCGATCACTTTGGACCAGGAATTCTCTTTGCCGGTTATCTTCAAAAGATACAATCCGGCTCTTTGTCGAGACAAAGTAAGACAGGAGGAGGTCGCTCTGGTTTGTTCCAGTATTCGTCCGTCAGGTGTGTAGAGGGATACCCATTCGTCACCTTCCAGTCCGTTCACTTGTATCACTCCCTCCGAGATTACAACCTGTGGTGTGACCGCAAGTGAAGAAGCGCCAACACCCACCGGACCCCCACCACTCACATCAAAGGTTACCACATTATTGATCAGGCTGATATTGGTGAGAGGAGTCTCTGTTGCCTCATCATTCCAGTCCAACGCTGAAGGTTCCGTGTCATCGGAAAAGGAGGTCAGAGTCTCTTGCTGAAATGCCCACTTACTCAAAGTCGCCTTTAACGCATAGCAACAGCGGTGCGCATCATCATTATTGACTGTTCCCGGATCGTTTTCCCATCGGGAAAGATAAGAAGCCGAACGATCCACATGATAAATCAGAAGTCCGTATCCCAACGCTTCAACCTGCGACGTATTATCCCATTTCAGCGGTGCACGGGTCTCCAGTAAGAAATATTCTCCCGGTGTCGATGTAGGTATCTGAAAAGCTTTATTCTCCCGGATTGAAGGCAAAGAGTAAGTAACAGGTTCATTGCTTATCACTTGCGGGGTCATCCAGCCCATCAGCATTCGTTCGATGGCACTGAGATAGGGAGGTGTATTGCCGTCATTGTTGTAATTGCCGGAATCCATCAGAAAATAGTTTTTCATCACGGCAATGCCGTTGCCGATCGTCTTGTAAAAATCCGGCAGGCCAATCACATGGCCAAATTCATGGCAGAATGTGCCGATGGAAGCGGGATTAGTTCCATTGTTCTTACGAAGCTCGGACGTACAGGCATACGTATATATTTTCTTTCCGTCAATGGCCACTTTTCCTGACAAACTATATTTGTGCGACCAAACTAAGTCTGAGGAAGAGGGAAATTGAGCCTGATCGTAGCCGGCATAGATGACAAACACATTATCCAAAGCGCCATCGCCGTTCTGATCATATTGGGTAAAGTCGGTATCGAAGAGCGTATCAGCCTGCTGACAAGCTTCCCATACCATATTAGGAGCATGATAATCGAAGTCTGCCGAGTCTCTTCCGTAATAAGCGGAAGTACCGGAGAGCACAACGGGACCTATCACGTCAAAGTCCGGTTCAAATTGGCCGCTTGAATTCTCAAAATAATAGTCTCGCACACTTCCCGTGGCCCCATTATCACTATAGCCTGCTTCATTAAGACTTCGTGAAAAGGCATAATTGGGGTCGGTTACTGAAAAAGGCAGGTCGCTGAAGCTGACTAGAATGACCAATGTCTTGACCTTTCCTTTCGTTGGGAAAGAGGTAGATTGGGCGGCATCGTCCATTGCCAGACTCCTTGTCTGCCAGTTTAGTAAAGGGAAAGAACTTCTCAATACAACAGATGAATTTAACAAAAAGCGCCATTCCTGGGGGGAACGTTGTGTTTTATCATGTGCCAACTGTGCACTGGCAACTATCGTCTGTTCCTTTTGGATGGCATAGCCAAATCCTCCGTCTGCATTACGTATTATCCGGTAACCATCCTCGGTATAAAGAGCATGCCTCGGACCATTCTCTTCCCAATACACGGTAAGGATCGTACTATCCGGCTGTCTGAACTTCTCAGACTCTCTCTCTCCTCTGGCAGCATGTGCGCCATTGGTTATTAGAAAAAAGAGGAACAAGAGGAGTATTTCGGCATGTATGCGTTGTAAGTATTGTATATATTTCATTGATTCTAGTCGTTTCTGTTTTATTAATTTAGAGAATAGCATACGACATCCTTCCCCTTTGCCGTTTAGATTGTGCAAAAATAACAATTCCTCACGAACCTTCATTATTTCTGTCATATAATATTATTTTTGTTACCTTTGCCTTCACAACAACTAAGTTTTACCACATGAAAACCTTTATGGACAATGACTTTCTTTTGCATACAGACTTTGCAAAAGAACTATATCATCAGCATGCTGCCAAGATGCCGATCATCGATTACCACTGCCATCTGATACCTTCAATGGTTGCCAGCGACCACAAGTTCAAAACCATTACCGAAGCCTGGCTGGGTGGCGATCATTATAAATGGAGAGCCATGCGCACCAATGGCATTGACGAGAAATACATCACAGGAGAAGATACCTCCGATTGGGAGAAGTTTGAGAAATGGGCGGAAACAGTACCATACACCATGCGAAACCCTCTTTACCATTGGACACATCTCGAACTGCGAACAGCTTTCGGTATCAACAAGATTCTCTCACCGGCTACAGCCTGTGAGATCTATGAAGAATGCAACGAGAAACTCCAATTACCGGAGTTCAGTGCCCGCGGACTGATGCGTAAATATCATGTTGAAACGGTCTGCACTACAGATGACCCCGCCGACTCACTGGAATATCATCAGGCAGTCCGAAAAGACGGTTTCGAGATCAAGATGCTTCCCACATGGCGTCCCGACAAAGCAATGGCAGTAGAAAATCCGGAGGCTTTCCGCAGTTATATGGAAAAGTTAGGAACTGCCGCAGATTGCTCAATAACCTCTTTTACCGACCTGCTTGCCGCGCTGCGCAAACGGCACGATTTCTTTGCAGCAAATGGTTGCAAGCTCTCCGACCACGGCATCGAAACCTTCTTTGCCACTCCTTATACTGCTGTTGAAATCACCGCAATATTCAACAAAGTCTATGGAGGAAAGGTGCTGACACATGAAGAAGTGTTGAAATTCAAGTCCGCCATGATGATTGAATTTGCGATCATGGATTGGGAAAAAGGATGGACTCAACAATTCCATTACGGAGCCTTGCGCAACAACAACAGCAAAATGTTTCAAAAACTTGGTCCGGACACCGGATATGATTCGATAGCCACTTCGCAAACCGCACTGGAACTGTCGCGCTTTCTGGACGCACTTGCCTCACAAGACAAACTGACAAAGACAATCCTCTACAACCTTAACCCTTGCGACAACGAAATGATTGCGACCATGCTTGGCAACTTCCAGGATGGCACTATTCCCGGTAAGATTCAATGGGGCAGCGGTTGGTGGTTTCTTGATCAAAAGACCGGAATGGAAAATCAGATGAACGCACTATCACTGCTTGGTCTGCTGAGTCGCTTTGTCGGCATGCTGACTGACTCGCGCAGCTTCCTCTCCTATCCACGTCATGAATACTTCCGTCGCACACTTTGCAACCTGATCGGCAATGATGTGGAAAACGGCGAGTTGCCGGCTTCCGAGCTCCCATTTCTCAGACAGATGGTCGAAGATATCAGCTACAACAATGCAAAGAACTATTTCAAGTTCTGATCATTATCAACCAGAAAGGGCTGCCCGTCGTTGACAAGGCAGCCCTTTCTCTTTCTTTCAGTTTTAAAACAAAGCCAGAGTTATTTCTTTTCCCAGAGTTTTTCCATCGTTTCCAATGTCTTTCCTTTTGTTTCCGGCACCATCTTCCATACAAATATTGCGGCCAATACGGACAGCACGCCATATACCCAATAAGAGAAACCATGATTGAAGGACTCAATCAGATAACTATTCTTATCCATAATCGGGAATGTGGAAGAGATCAGGAAGTTGGATACCCACTGAGCAGCCACTGCGATAGACATCACACTCGAACGAACACTGTTGGGGAATATCTCTGATAACATTACCCAACATACAGGTCCCCAAGACATTGCAAAGCCGGCCGTATAAGCAAGCATACATATCAGTTTGACCGTTCCTGACATACTTTCCGAAAACGCGGTACCCAATACAATCATTGAGACACCCATCACCAAAGCTCCAATGATCAACAGAGGTTTGCGACCAAACTTATCCACAGTAAGAATTGCCAATACGGTAAAAGTCAGATTGACTATTCCCACGATGATAGTCTGCATCAACGAACTATCGGTGGAAGCACCCATGCTCTTGAATATTTCCGGAGCATAATACAGCACCACATTGATACCTACAAACTGCTGGAAAGCAGAGAGCAAAACACCCACAATAATAATCTTAAAACCATACGATCTAATCGGAAGCAGCAGAGCTACAAAGAAACTTCCAATCATAGAAAGTTCAAAGGCATTGGAATACTGTGCATATTTCAGCGTAATAAAAGCGACAGAGAATAAGGCGAGCCAAGATATCATAAACTGATAATAAGGTTTCAGAGACACATTCTCTTCCATCTTAAAACTCTCACGAATCTCGATCATCTCCTGATTGGCCAAATCACTACCGACCAATTTGTTCAGGATAGATTTCGCTTTTTCGGCGCGACCTTTCATAACAAGCCACCTCGGTGTTTCCGGCACGAAGAATAGCAGCAAAAAGAATACTCCTGCAGGAATACATTCAGAGCCGAACATCCATCTCCAACCAATCTTATTCAACCAAGTAGCATCACCTTGTAACGAAATGTAATAGTTTACAAAATAAACAATCAACATACCAAAAATGATCGCAAACTGATTCAATGACACCAGACTACCTCGTTTTGCGGGAGGTGCAATCTCTGCAATATACATTGGTGAAACCATTGAAGCAATACCAACTCCTACGCCACCCAACACACGATAAGCTACAAATATGTACACAAATGAGGCATCACCTGATCCCGGCATACCAAATCCTATTTCAGGCCACGCCGAACCAAGTGCTGATAAAAAGAATAAAACAGCAGCACTGAAAAGTGCTTTTTTACGGCCAAACTTCTGACTGATCCAACCTGCCACAGAAGCGCCCAACACACATCCGATCAAAGCACTACTAACCACAAAGCCCTCCATGGCACTTGCGAGATCGGGATCCAATCCCATCGGTTCAATGAATGTACGCCTTAACGATTCTACAGTACCTGAGATAACAGCCGTGTCATAGCCGAAAAGCAACCCTCCGAGAGTTGCTATAACTGTTATGCAAAATGCAAAAGATTTACTGGATTCGTTTTTCATAAGCAATTGATTTAATATTTGTTTAAATACTTGATTATACGTTCAATATTGACAGAACGGGATGCAAAAATATCACTTTATAAGCAACAAAAAGAACATTCCCTTAAAATTCATTGTTAAATATGTAGAAGAACAAAACCTTCTTATAGTATTCATAACAATAAGTATTTGGTTATTGTACTCAAAGCACTTCATATATCACAGTAAATCAAGATCATGAACAGCCATAAGAAATACTTTATTATGATGTTAAAACAAACAGTAAAGAATTTGTGAGAAAATGTCATTCTGATGATTCATTCTTTATGATGGCGATTATTATCAGGAAGACAAACAGGTTTCACTGTCAGGCAAGCAGATATACAACGAGGCAATTCACCTGAATAACAAATAAAATCTCACAATATTGCTTTGATTATTAAACAGAATATCTATTTTTACGTGTTTTTAATTCATATTTTCACCTAATATAAGATTTATCACATGAAAACATCGGATTGCAAAAGAGCTTCCACCCTTATACTCTTCATTATCTTGTTTCTGACAACTATCAATGGGCGAAGCAAGGCTTTACCCGACAATATAGAAAAAGCAAACAACCAGATAACTCTGGGGCAACGGATCACCGGCATGGCCACTCTAATGAGAGACAACTATCCCGAGAAGATCTATATTCAGACCGACCGTCCCATCTACAACCTCTATGACACCATCTGGTACAAGGTCTGGGTCATGCAGGCAGGTACACTCTTTCCCACCGAAAAGAGTCAGCTGGTCTATGTGGATCTTATCAATGAAGTAAACAGGGTAACCCAAAGCGCACAATATACACTCAAAGGAGGAAGTGCCAACGGACAGTTTGTACTCACCAAAGCCATTCAGGACAAAGGACTCTACCGCATCCGTGCTTATACCCGTTGGCAGAAGAACTTTGGCGACTCCGCCTGCTTCGAAAAGATCATTCCTATCTGGGGAGACAAAGACAAGGAACAGGAAAACAAAAGGTTCGTTTCCATAACCAATGCCGCAAACAGGGAACTCTTTATCACGCAGGGGCAATTTCAGAAGCGCAAACAGAAAGCAGAGGAAGAGAAATTAATTCAGGCACAGAAGAAAGCCAACGGGGAGTTGGAACTGGATGTACAGTTCCTGCCCGAAGGAGGCAAACTGATTGCAGGAGTACCCAACCGGGTGGCATACAAAGCGCTCTTTCCCGATGGAAGAAGTGTTGCCGTAGAGGGTACTATTGTCGATCAGCATGGAAACGATATTGTCTCCTTTACCTCCGAACACAAAGGAATGGGATCCTTCCTCTTGCTGCCGGACACAGGCAAACAGTACGCTGCCCGTCTGTTTAATGACCAGCTTATCCCTCTGCCTGCTGTCGAAAAGGAAGGAGTCACACTCATGGTTGTTTCCAAACCAACTTCTGACACACTGGTCGTTGCAGTCAATGGTTCTCCGGGAGTCATTGCCAACCAAACACAGTTTACCCTCCTTGCCGAGTCCCGCGGACTGCCTACTAAAGAGGCATATAACATCAGGATGAACAAGTCCCGTGTTCTACTCCGAATCCCCAAAGAGAACCTGAAGTCCGGCATCAACCGGCTCACACTCTTCACTGCCGACGGACAGCCACTCAGTGAACGACTGGTGTACATCGACAGGAAAGACGAACTGACCTTTGATGTCAAAGCAAACTGGGAGATCAAGTCCGACACCGATCAGATGATGACCCTGAAGATCCGTCCGCAGCTCAGCGGACAGTCTGTCGCCGGATCCTTTGCCGTGAGTGTCACCAACAAGAACCGGGTACCGGTAGATTCCATTCAGAAGACTTTCCGATCAGAGATGCTCCTCTCTTCCGATCTGAAAGGTTTCATAGAAACACCGGGATATTACTTCAACAATCCCTATGACAGCATCTGCAAGCAACTCGATCTGCTCCTGCTCACCCACGGATGGAGAGGATACAACTGGGATGATGTCACTAGAAAGAGTTTCACACATCTGCCCGACACCGCCTTCTCCGTCTCAGGAACTGTTGTCAACTTACTCTTAAAGCCAATTGAAGGAAGAAGGATTTCTTTGTTTGTACAGGGAGGAAAGACGATTGCCAAAAATACCAAAACGGATAAGAACGGACGGTTCGCTTTTGAGAATCTGGATATCAGGGAGACCTCTTTTGCCAGAATCAATATTGAGAAGACAAAGAGTAAACGGAATCTGGGACTCGGCATAAAGCTGGATAGCATATACGAAAAGCCCAAATTCCCCATTGTACCTCTTGAAGATTACCTCTATGAATCGGAAGAGATCGATTCCCTGATGTTCGGATACGAAGAGAAAAAGGAGGAAGACAACGCTTATCTGGATAGTCTTCGCAAACAAAAAGGGATTCATCTGCTGAAAGAAGTCACCGTAACCGAACGAAAGATCATCAAGAATTCATACAACAGAAGCGGTAGCGGTGTGGCAGACATCGTGATCGACTCGGTGCAGATCGGACGATACGATGCCTATGCCAATGTTATTGATATTCTCAAAGCGGAGATCCCGGGATTTAAGAAAGATAACAGTTCGCCGCTAGAAGAAGGCGGAGTCTCAGAGTTCAAAGCATACGACAATTATAACATTAATGGCAGGCCCGTATTCTTTCAGATTGACGCGGAGATCATCAACATGGTTAAAAGTACTACTTCTGCATCCAATGATGCAGCGGTAGCCCCAGTTGTGGAATGGATGAACAATGTACATAAAAGGCTTTCTTTTGGATCAAGCAGTCCATTAAATTCAAGAACAGAGGCTGTGGCAAGTTATGTAAATGATGAAAGATCCATTATTGGCACGATGAATGTGGAAGATTTTGAATATGGCAAACTAACAAGGCTTGAAAACATTCTTAAAACAATACCCGGAAAGGAAGTCCGAGGTATTGAGGTTTTAACTACCAGAGAAAACCTATCCAATTATAACGACCAAAAGGAATCGTATAGTCTTGACAATGACGGTCGTCCAATAGCCTCCGTCATTATTATCACAACGAAATCAGGAAGAGGTGCGCGGGACAGGACAGGTCAAAGTACCTACTACACAGAACTGCTCGGTGGCTCCATCCCCAAAAAATTCTATGTGCCGAGGTACTATCCAAAAGACCCGATCGATCAGATCAACTACGACGGAAAACACGTTTATTACTGGAATCCTAGCTTGCTGACAAACGGCGAGCGCGAAGTGGAAGTTTCCTTCCCGGTAGGTGCTTACATGAAGGGTAACCTGCAGCTGGAGATAGAAGGCACTGATCTCAACGGACATATCGGTACGCAAAGACAAGAAATCAATCTGAATCGATAAAGGGCTCATCCAAGCAAACGGTTGTCTTTCATAAAGGGAGATCTGAACAATAAGTCTCCGGATAAAGATGTATGTAATTTGTAATTTAATGTACGATTTTATTAGAATCAAAAGTTTGGACAGACTATATTTGCATCAAATATAGAACTAGCCATGCAACAATTCGGATCTTTCCGTAAAGCGGTGACAGTAAATCAAACCAAAGAAAGAACATAAATTCATACATAATCAACAAAATCAAATGATCAGAGAGATGCAGAAATTAGTGAGAGCAATCGCAATCTCCTTTTGCTTGTTATTCATTCAGAGTACATTGCATGCGGGAGAAAAAGTATTTAACGTGAAGTCACCCAACGGAAAACTATCTGTGGAGGTAACGGTCGGAGAGAAAATCGAGTATTCAATATCCCACAACGGGACACTGTTACTAAGCAAATCACCGATCTCCATGACCCTTTCAGACGGAAAGATTCTTGGACAAACCCCAAAAGGAGTAAAGAGCAAGAAGAGAACTGAAAAAGAGATGATTACCTCTCCTTTCTACCGTGTAAAAAGTTTTGAGACGGAATATAATGAGTTGGCTTTGACCTTCAGTGGCAATTATGGCGTTACGTTCCGGGCCTACAATGAAGGCGCGGCCTATCGCTTTGTAACCACCCTGAAGGGAGAGATCGAGATAGAAAACGAACAGGCAGATTTTAATTTCGATAAAGATTATACGACCTATATGGCCTATTCTACGGGCAAGACCGAGCCTGAAGCGATGGCTTTTCAGAACCTGTATACGGTTGCCAAAATCTCGGAGGGAGATGCATCCAACCTAAGCTTCCTTCCGGTTACTATCGCTTATGAAGGAGGAAAGAAAATGACCATTACCGAAGCAGACCTGGAGGCTTATCCGGGCATGTTTATTCGTCCGCAAGCCGGTAAGACATCCTTCTCCGGTTCATTTGCGCGTCTTCCTTTGAAAACAAAGATCTCTCCCTATCGCTGCCAGGAGGTGGTAACTGATCGCGCAAACTGTATTGCGAAAGTAAAAGGAACCCGCACATTCCCCTGGAGAGCTTTTGCTGTGACAGAAAAAGACACGGAGATGCCGGTAAATAATCTGGTTTATGCCTTAGCTCCGGCAAATTGTATCGGCGACTATTCATGGGTTAAACCGGGCAAGGTAGCCTGGGACTGGTGGAATGACTGGGGACTGACCGGCGTCGATTTTAAAGCGGGTATCAATATGGAAACATATAAATACTACATTGACTTTGCATCTAAAAACAAACTGGAATATGTGGTATTGGATGAAGGTTGGTATCTTCCGAAAAGTGGCGATGTGATGACTGTTATTCCCGAACTGAACTTGCCTGAACTGGTTCGTTATGCCAAAGATAAAAATGTAAAACTGATTCTCTGGGCCGTTCTAAACTCGCTGGATGAGAAACTGGAAGAGGCTTGCAAACATTATTCTGCGATGGGAATTGCCGGTTTTAAGGTGGACTTTCTGGATAGAGATGATCAGAAAGCAGTGGAGATGGTCTATCGTGCGGCTCAAAAGACTGCGGAATACAAAATGATGATCGATTATCATGGCATGTACAAACCAACCGGTTTGAACCGCACCTATCCAAACGTTATAAATTTCGAAGCAGTCTTTGGTATGGAAGAGGTAAAGTGGGGCAAGATCGAGAATGACATGCCGGCTTATGACGTAACAATGCCTTTCATACGCATGATGGCCGGTCCGGTGGATTTTACCCCGGGTGCGCTGCGCAATGCAACAAAAAGAGATTTCCAGGCCATCTATTACAATCCGATGAGCATGGGTACCCGCTGTCATCAGTTGGCACTGTACATTGTCTATGATTCACCTTTCACCATGCTTTGTGATGCTCCTTCCGCTTATGAGAAAGAGGAAGCATGTACAAAATTTATCGCTAATCTTCCGACGGTAGCCGAAGACACGAAGATATTGTCGGGTGAGATAGGTCAATACATTGTTTCGGCCCGACAGAATAAAGGTACCTGGTATGTGGGTGGCTTGACCAACTGGACTGCCCGCGATATTGAGGTAGATTTCTCTTTCTTAGGCAACGGTTCGTATACGGCTACCATCATGAAAGATGGCGTGAATGCAAATAAGAACGCCACCGACTACAAGCAGGAGACAATAAAGGTAACAAAGGATACAAAGATGAAGATGCAAATGGCATCCGGAGGTGGATTTGCAATGATTGTTTCACAACAGTAAAACTTCTCTCTCCTTATTAATGGGAAAAAGGTGCGTCAAATGGCGCACCTTCTTCTTTTCAAGATATACTATGTTGGAGGGTTTTCTATTTTTCTTCCACAAAAACGACCTTTCTGAATTCTCCTCTCGTACCATTCGGACGGAAAGTGGCAAACATATATTCACACGGAGCTGTCACTGTAAAAGGAGCAGAATAGATTGATGATTGCAGTGTCGGAATTGTTCCATCGGTCGTATATCTGATCTGAATACCGGGATAAGGAGCTTTGAGATCAACCACTTTCTTCCCTTGTTCCAACGTGATGGTATCGCTGAGCCATTCTTGCGGAGGAACATTCAGATAAACCACCTTACGTTTACTGATGAAGAGATCGGATTCCAACTCCGGAACCCGGTAATTGATCCCCATCATATCCAGTCGGGGAATCTGATTCTCAATCTGTGTTGCAAAGGTATCCCAGTTCTTTAACGTCGGAAGCACCCATGCGACTTCACTCAGACACAACATTTTGGGCATAGACATATAGTCAACACGAAGCATCGAGGGAATATATTCACCCCAGATATTGGCCTGAACTCCGGCGATCAACTCTTTGCGCTGAATGGATTGCGGAATCGGTTCGTACTCAAAGACATGTTTGGCGCTGCCATTATTCTGGCCATGATCAAAATAGAGCCATTGATTAGGTGTCATGATGATTTTATTGCCGTGCGAAAGCGTCTTGTTCAATGTTTCCTCACTACCGGTCCACCACATAACTGTGGAGGTATTGGATAATCCTCCTTCTGTTATTTCATCCCAGCCGATTAATCGTTTGTCATGCTCTATGAAGAATTTCTCCATCGTATGAACAAACCAGGATTGGAGTTCTTTTTCATCCTTCAGTCCTTCGTCTTTCATTCTCTTCTGGCAGAAAGGACAATCCTTCCAGTTCTCTTTGCCGACTTCATCAGCACCAATATGCACATCTTGATTAGGGAAAAGCGTAAAGACCTCTGAATAGACATTTTTGCAGAACTCAATGGCGGAGTCATTTCCGGCACAGACCGGAGAGGAAGACATGTTTGCTTTCGGACAAATAATCTCCGGATAGACACCGGACGCCGCATTAAAATGACCGGGCATATCTATCTCCGGTATAACGTCAATGCCTAGTTTTGAAGCATAGGCAACAACTTCCTTAATATCTTCCTGGGTGTAAAAGCCGCCGTAATAAACCTTTCCGTCGATTGTCTTCAAATGCTTCTTTGTCAGATTAAACTCCGGATTAAGATCTCCCTGCGCTTTATTCTCACAATACTGGTCCAGAGCATTAAAGAGTCTCCATCCCGACTCTTCCGTGAGTTTCGGATATCTCTTGATTTCTATTCTCCACCCCTCATTGTCCGTCAGGTGCCAGTGAAACTTATTCAGCTTATAAAGAGCCATCCTGTCCAGAAGAGTTTTGATTTCTTCCTTGTCAAAATAATGTCTTGCCACATCCAGCATGAGTCCTCTGTATTGAAATCGGGGAGCATCCGTAACAGTGACACAAGGAACAGTCCATTTCACCTCTTTATTGAAGGTATAGCTGCGCTCTATTTGTTCCGGCAACAGCTGACGCAATGTTGATATTCCGGAGATGATCCCGTTGTAATTATTGGCATTGATAACAACTCTTCCGGAAGTCACATTCAACTGATAAGCACCGGCAGTCGTATCGGCAAGTGCTTTTATGTCAAGCATGATATCTGCTTTTCCTCTCTTCCTGATGGAAAAGCGATACCCGGTGCCCTGTTCCAACTTTTCCACAAGATAATTTGCGGCATTCATCAAAGCCGGATTATTGGATATTCCTACCGTCATGCCGGGTTTTAGATTAAATGAACCTGTTTGATACTTTACCTGTTGTGGAGTCGGAATAAGAGATGTTTTGCCTTCCACGCCAAACACGAACAACATATAGAGACAGGAGAAGAAAAGAAAATGCAAATTTGTTTGTTTTTTCATCGACATTCGTTTCTATGGATTAGTACTCAAGAATGACTAAAAAGGTTTATCTCCTCTTTCAATCTGAGATGCAAAATTAGCTGATGTCGTATCGGTACTGTTTATAAAACTGATCTAAATTCTTTCTTATTTGACTATTCAGAAAAAACGACCGTATAAACGCACAAAGATGTCCTGATGTTTTCTTCGTTTCACAGTTGTGAAACGAAGAAAACATCAGGACATCTAAAATCAATTATTAGGTACAAAAACAGATTGATTACTGTTGGGAAAACGCACTGTAATAACACTCTCTGGAGAAACTTTTACTTGTTTCCGACAATTAAGACCCAAAAAGTTTGCTTTACAACATATTTTTCGTACCTTTGTACTCATAATATCGCGGAGTGGAGCAGTTGGTAGCTCGTTGGGCTCATAACCCAAAGGTCGTTCGTTCGAGTCGAACCTCCGCAACTTAAAAGATCGCTCATACATCTGAACAATGTATGAGCGATCTTGCTTTTGGACTATATAAAAAAGCTACAGGGCAACTTTCACCGTCTGAGAAGGAGTCTTAATCAGATATACCGCATTTTGTGGAACCGTAATCCGAATCACATTATCCACAGCATTGAAACGTTGTATCAAAGCACCGGATTCCGTGCAAACAGAGATTTCTTCACCATACTCCGCACCTTCTATCACAATGGCATCAGTGGCGGTATAGACTTTCAGAGTAGCATTCTGCTTGATAAGATCCTCTCCTGCCACATTCTCCTCCACAATATTTTTAAAATCGCCCCAACCACTCGCAAGGAAGTAATCAAAATATTTGCCTTGAGGTACATACAAGATGCATGAGACCTTATCAACGGAATAAAAAACAGAACTAGCCACTGGGGGTGGGATTAGATTCAAGGTGTGAATTTCCTTCAGACCACTGCAACCAGCAAAAACTTCACTGCCAATAGAAGTGACACTAGAAGGGAGCGTGATTGAAGTAAGACCACGGCAACTAGAAAAAGCGCTACTGCCGATCGAAGTAACACCGGAAGGGAGCGTGATTGAAGTAAGACCACGGCAACTAGAAAAAGCGCTACTGCCGATCGAAGTAACACCGGAAGGGAGACTGATCGAAGTTAGGCTGCTGCAATCATAAAAAGCCCAATCGCCTATCAAAGTGACACCCGAAGGGATTGTGATCGAAGTTAGGCTGTTGCAATAATAAAAAGCCCTATCGCCTATCAAAGTGACACCCGAAGGGAGCGTGATTGAAGCAAGTAAACTGCAACCTGAAAATGCATTGTCGCCAATCGAAGTGACACCAGAAGGTATTATCACCGATTTCAATGGCATATTATAAAACATACTCTCTCCAATCTGATTGTCAGCAGTAAAGTGACTTACATTATCAGTATAATAAGCAACCCCACCGCTCACGATCGTAGCATTCTCCATATGCAAGACTTGGAGCAGTGGAAGCTTGGTTCTGATAATCAGAATATCCGTACCGTTCATCGGCCCTGTAATAGTCAGACTAGATACTTTTTTCAGATTATCCATTCCTATCGTAGTCAATAAAGACCCTGCTTCATGTAATGTCACGTCATAATCCACAACTGTACCTTCTTCAAATATATATTCAAAATCGAGCCACCCTGTTGCTGATGAATAAGCCGTAACGGCAGATGGTGGCACAAGAAGCATACAAAGGGATTGATTTACATACTGAAAACAATCTGTGCCTACAGATGCAGGAATAGTACCCAGACATGTTATAAATCTTAGACCACTGCAATAAAAAAAAGCAGAACTGCCGATCGAAGTGACACCGGAAGGGATCGTAATCGAAGTAAGACCGCTGCAATTAGAAAAAGCAGAACTACCGATCGAAGTGACACCGGAAGGAAGCGTGATGGAAGTAAGACCGCTGCAAAAATAAAAAGCAGAACCGCCGATCGAAGTGACACCGGAAGGGAGCGTGATGGAAGTAAGACCGTTGCAACCAGAAAAAGCCTCATATTCTATCGAAGTGACACCGGAAGGAATCGTGATGGAAGTAAGACCGCTGCATCTATAAAAAGCAGAACTGCCAATCGAAGTGACTTTGGAAGGGAGTGAGATCGAAGTAAGACCGCTGCAAAGATAAAAAGCAGAACCGCCGATCGAAGTGACACCGGAAGGAAGCGTGATGGAAGTAAGACCGCTGCAATCAAAAAAAGCCCGATTGCCGATCGAAGTAACAGCATAGCTTTTCGTACCATCTGTCACAATAGAGGGAATCTCAACCTTTCCGACGAGTTTTGTTACATACCCACTTACAGACACTGAAACACCATCAGTATTCGTGCTGTACTTCAGATTATCAACTGTAAAATTCAATGCCTGTGCTGCCAGTGAGAATAACATAGTGATGGAAAGAACGACTAGTTTCTTCATAGTAAAATGACTTTTTTGGTTATATTTAGCAAAAGTACAAATATTTATTCACAAACAACCATTAACCCTGTTTATTCTCTTAAAAAGTTCAAAATTAGCCAATAGAACAAGAAGATGTTACATTTGAACAATGTATGAGCGATTTTTTCTTGGTTGTACTTCCCTGTTAATTCTAATTATTACTACCTTTGGACAAATAAATACCGGCGATTATGGATGGTAATATTATACAGAAACTGGAAATTCACAACCTATGGAGTAAATACAACTTCATCTGGGACAAGATCAACGAAGATGTAAACATTCTGGTAGGTGTTAACGGGTGCGGAAAGAGTACGTTTATCCATATCATAAAGGCACTGCTGACCAATAATACGGTTCTCTTTGAGGATATGGATCTGGAGTCTGTGACAATGACACTCAAAGAGACAACCATCAGCTACAAAGACAAGAAGATCACGATATCGGGAAATCCGGAAATACCATATTTGTCGGTTAGCACCTGGGATCTGCCTGTGTTGCACCAACGGGTCCTTCGAGTCAATGAACGTCCTTTGGATGCCGAACTGGATCTTACTGTTTACTCCGGCGATGGTGGACGTTTTTCTTTTACAGACTACCGTTTGAAGTCTCTCTCCGGAACTCCGGAGGGAATCAAAATCGCCAAACGTATTCATAACTTTTACGCATTGGTGGATCGTTTGTTTGAAAACACTGGCAAAGTAATTGAAGTTGATACAAACAGTGGCATCGTTCAATTTAACGACAACGGACGGATCGTGCCTCTGAGTTTTCTCTCTTCGGGTGAAAAACAGATGCTGATCATCTTGTTTAAAATCTTATTGATGGATGAAAAAGCTCAGATTATCCTGCTTGATGAGCCGGAAGTATCCATGCATATTGAATGGCAATACATATTGATCGATCAGATAAGAGCTCTAAACCCTAAATCCCAGTTAATCATTTCCTCTCACTCTCCCAGCATTTTTGGTAAGGGATGGGGAGATAAACTGATTTATCTGGATGATCTCTTATCGGATGAGTAACATGAAGCGTCCTTTATATCACAAAGAACGGTTTTACCAACAGCTGGCGGAAAACATCAAAGGGCAGGTTCGAATGCTTCGCTTTGACTGTGCCGCCCATTTGGAGGCAAACGAGGATGAGTATTTCTGGGGAAGGTTATTTAAGAAATATGCTCCTGAGAGGAGAATATTGTATATGACTTATTCCAAAAGTCCGCAAGGAAACCATACCACGGGAGTCGGTCACTGTCTCAACTTCAGCGATTATCTCGATGAACGGTTCATCATCTGCATCGACAGCGATTACCGGAGACTTGAAGGTCGCCGGAACATTGACATTGAACATTTTATTTTCCAAACCTATACCTACTCGTTTGAGAATCACCATTGTGTGCCGGAAGGACTGGATGAGGTCATTCTGAATGTCTGCGGCAAAGAGAATCACGAAGTGGATTTCTATAATCTCATCGACCGTTATTCGCGTGCGTTGTACGAACCGTTTATCTGGCATCTCTATTTTCAGGAAACAGACGATACGATTTTCAGTCAGCTGGAGTTGCGCACCATGCTGTCGCTCTTTTCCGGACATGCAACTACTGAGATGGGGGAATATGTGGATAAGGAACTGATACGGCTCGAACAGAGAGCAAGATCGAAAGTCAGATCTCTTCAAAAAGATTATCCGGACGTAGATCTGGAACCATTAAAGGAACGGCTAAAGACGATCGGGTTGCTTCCCGAACGCACTTACTTATTCATAAGAGGACATAATATCTTTGACTCGCTGTGCAGACTGGGACGTGATATCTGTGCTAATCTTTTGAATGAAGGAAAAAAGGAATTGGACAGCAAAAAAGAAATCAATGATCTCTTTGACTCTACGTATTCCATCAAACGGGGGCTGGTTGACAATCTGCGCTACTCTTCCTATCCGGAAATCAACTGGATTGAGGATGACATCAAACTCTTTTTCCAGAACAGGAAGCCGGTTAATAAGCAATCGAAAGGAAAGAAGGATTAATCGTTGAAATTCCACCCCAGTCCAAACTTGAAATGGAACGGGTTCATCGGATAATGTGGCTGAATGAAATAATCAGCACTTCCTACCGAACTGTTGATGTGATAGGCCATCATATAGAAACGCATGTTCTTCAGATGTAAATTGGCATAGACATTGACCATTGGATAATTACCGGTCTCCATCAGATTCTGATTATAAAACTGTCCGGTAGCAGGCATATAGGAAGGTACGTAATAGCGGGTATGATAACGCACATCGGCACCGATCTGAAAAGCAAGCACTTTATTGAACGCTTTGGATTGAAGATAGAGATTGTGATACAGACTGATCTCCGGCACGGGCACTACTGATTGGCTGGAGCTCTTCTGATAGACCACTGAATTATCGAGATGCAAGATTCCCAATTTGAAGTTTTGATTGAGTTGGGCGGCTACAATCTGTACATTGTCGGTATACTGATCAACCAGTGCATTGCTGTTAAAATAGATATGATTGGTGAGATTCTCCACATCCACTTTCAGTTGGGTGCCTCGGTTTGGTAAAGAGAATGTGCCTCCAAAATGCACCTGCTGTTCTTTCTTCAAACTCCTGTCCCAATAGAAATGGTTGGAGTGATAGTGCTCCTGATAATACTCCGGTGTCAGATTCTTTATAGATCCATACGCCGCCAGCAGTACGGTATCGCGCCCGATACGGAAGGTAGTGCCCAGATTTCCTTCCAGTTTGACACGGCCAAGCTCTTCGCCGGCTACTCCCATTTCTCCAAGCACATCAAAGGTGAACACTCCTTTTTTTCGTCGTGCCAGTTCGGCCCCGATGGTTGTGGCAAAAAGATTTTCGTCTTTATTGCCCGTGAGGGTACTATCCATCATCGAATAGGCACGCATGTCATGTTCCAGAAACACGGAGAGTCCGAAGGGAGTATATTTATTGAACCCCTCAAGCAAGGAGATGGCAAAGGTATTCTTGAAAGAATGGTATTGTGTCTTATCATCAGATTGTAACGAATCCAGGTATATGTTCTGATAAAAGCCTTTCGGTATCGTCTTATTGAGATAGCGGCGATTAAAGCTTTCATATTTCAACGTATGAATGAACGAGGTAACGGGAACGAATTCTTTTTGAAGGGAGTCTTCGTCCATCTTGTAAAAACCGACATTGTACTGATGATTCAGGAAAGCAACATTTCCATAGAGACGCACCCAGGCATCCGTCATGTTCACGGGAATGTTTTTGGGTTCAAACTCCCGTTTACCACCGGACATCTCCTGCGGACTGGTGATATAGCGGTCGTCTGAGATTCCGCCATTTTCATAGTTCAGAAACGAACGGGTACCTATATATAAGTGTGCTTTGTAGGTGTCGGTATTATAACTGGCAAAAGCAGCAAACTGATCATGATTCGTCGATTGTGCTTCGTAATAACCACGTCCGTAGATAAGGTTATATTCGGCTCCAAATGCCAGATTCTTATTCACATTGGTAGAAAACAGAACGTCAACAAGCTCTTCTCCATCCTGTTTGTTGAGGTCACGATGGTATTTAAGCATCGTGAAGGGTGATTTTGTATTGAGGTAGCTAAGATTGCCGGGACGTAAAAGGTAAAATTCATAAGGATGAGTAAAAATAAAAGGAGACGTCTCTTTTCTGTTAAACCAGATCTTAGTTTCAGCAGGACTTCCAACAGTACCAAGAAAATTGACCGCCACATCTTTAGACTCCACTAAGCGTTCGTTCTGAAAATTAAGATCCAGGGTATCTACCGGCACAGCTGTCTGACGTCCAAAGCGTTCATCAATCTGCCAGGCACGTGCATGCGGTCCCTTATTCCGAAGAGAATCATTTGTACCACTGACTCTCTTTGCTGTTTTGGGCATCATTGCAGCGACTGAATCAGCGAATGCCTTCTTTGCCTGAAAGAGCGAATCAGTTTTGCTTTTTTTACTGACAGCCAGTGTGTCGGAAGAGGACGAACCGGCAACGACAGGAGACATTTCTTTTACACGGGAGGGGGACTCCTGTGTTTCGGACTGACCAAATACAACTACGACTGAGAGTATTTGCAGAATATAAAAGAGGAGAATTCGTCTCATTTGACGGCAAAGATAAATAAAAGCGATGGTTTCATAAAGTTTTATTCAAACTCTGATAAAAAAAACATACTTTTGAAGTCTCTGTTACACTTCAAATTTCAATCTGATGAATACTCAAACACGTTGGTTTTGTGACTCTTTCTTATTTATTCTGCTATCCTTCTTTGCAATCATTCCGGCCTCTGCTCAACCCGGTGGAGATGCGCCCAAAAGTATCTCTACGGAGATGCTGGGAGCACACGATCCGGTCATGGCGAAGGAAGGGGATACGTATTATCTGTTTATGACCGGCAGAGGTGTCTCCGCCTGGTCGTCCAAAGAACTGAAAACATGGGATCGCTGTCCGGATGTGCTCAATCCGATACCGCAATGGGCAATCAATGAAGTGCCCGGCTACAACGGGCACACCTGGGCACCGGATATCTTCTTTCACAAGGGGATGTATTATCTCTATTACTCCTGCTCTTCCTTTGGGAAAAACAGTTCAGCAATCGGTGTAGCGACCAACAAGACGCTAAATCCAAACAGTCCGGACTTCAGATGGACCGATCACGGAAAAGTTGTCGCTTCCGTACCGGGACGTGATCTGTTTAATACAATCGACCCGAATGTCATCCTGGATAAGGAAGGAACTGCCTGGCTCTTTTTTGGTTCCTTTTGGGGAGGTATTAAAATGGTCAAACTGGATGCAACGCTGACCAAACTTGCTGAACCGCAGGAATGGCATACTGTGGCACGTCAGGTGCGAACCTTTAGCCTGGACGAAAATAATGCCGGCGATGGAGCTATTGAAGCCCCGTTTGTCTTCACACATGGCAACTATTATTACCTTTTTGTCTCTCTTGATTATTGTTGTCGCGGACTCAAAAGCACATACAAAGTAGCTGTCGGACGTTCGGAAAGCATAACTGGTCCCTATCTGGATAAGGAAGGTAAGGCATTAGTTAATGGCGGCAGTACCATACTCATGCAAGGGAATGAGAAGTGGAGCGCTGTGGGTCATAATGCGGTTTATACGTTTGACGGCACTGATTACATAGTTTGCCACGGCTATGACGCGAAAAACAACGGACGTTCGCGACTCATTATTGCGCCACTCACATGGGATGCGGATGAATGGCCAGTCGTTGAAAAATACTAAACCAAAGAGGCCCTTCCCGAATCGGAAAGGGCCTCTTTGGTTTAGTATTTCTTAGCGCAACCGAAGCACATCCCCTTCCATCGGGACATACTCCTTATCCTTCTTATTTATCTTATACAAATACTTCATCCGGATACCATACATCTGAGAGATACTGTGCATTGATTCACCGGTCTGGATCTCATGTGCAGGAAACTTCTCTGCGGCTTTCTTCTGTTTCTTCTCCAGATAGACCACATCTCCTTTGGAAAGAGGAGCATCATAGGGGAGTTCGTTGTAGTCGGCCAACCTCTTTTTATTGAAATCAAATTCTTTTGCAATAGATTCAAAGGTATCTCCCCGACGGGCAATCACATAGATAATTCCATTTGAACGATAGACGTTGTGCACAGAAGTGGACTCGCTGAAAGCAATGGCACGACCATTCTTTAAGTTATCATATCGGTACAACTGATAATCCTCAATCAGTTTAATCAACTTATTCGCATATCCCTGATCTGTAGCATATCCGGCACGTTGCAACCCTTTTGCCCACCCTTTATAATCACGGATATCCAGATCAAAAAGAAATCTGTATCTTGCTCCTCTAGTCAGGAAGAGCGAGTGGTCTTCAAAAGATTCCGAAGGATTCTCATATTTCCTAAAACACTCATTGATGGCATCATCAGTCTGCAAAATACTGGCGCCTTTCCAATCATGACATTTAATTCCAAAGTGATTATTAGCAGCTGTAGCCAACCGTCCACGACCGGCACCGGATTCCAACAAGGCCTGAGCCAGCGTGATGCTAGCCGGAATACTATATCGCCTCATTTGATCTTGCGCCATTGGAGCATGTTTCCGGGTATAGGTAGTATACACGTTATTGGTAGGGGCTGACTGAGCAAACTGGATCGTAACAAATGTCAGCAGCAGAAAAGAAAGTAATTTATGTCCCATATTATCTTAAAAGATTACTGCTTTCGCAGTTCTATTCAACTATTTTTGTACTTTTGCAAGTAACATCTAATGTCCTTTTTCTTATGAAAGAAAAGATTTTGACTGCAAAGATAGAAGTTTACCAATTGGAAGAACTATCTGAAGAGTACAAATTATTACTCGATGCGGCAAAAAAAGCTTCTGAGTCAGCATACGCTCCATATTCTCATTTCCAGGTGGGCTGCGCGGTTCGTTTGAAATCGGGCCTTATCATCACCGGCAATAATCAGGAAAACGCTGCATACACAGCCGGGATTTGTGCCGAGCGGGTAGCCATCAATCATGCAATAGCTTGCTTTCCGGATGACCCGATAGAGTCTCTTGCACTCGTTGCTCAAACTGGCGGAAAATGGACAAAAGAGGTCTGCACACCGTGTGGAGAATGTCGTCAGGTGATGAAAGAGGTTGAATTACGCACGCAACATCCGATTACCATGTTACTTTCAAGCGCTACTGAAATATATATAATCAGTGGCATCGAAACATTGCTTCCTCTCGGATTCAACGCGTCTGCTCTTTCTGTATAAAATGATTAATCAAACACTAATATTAACAACTATGAAAATGAAACGTTTGTTCCCAATCAGGAGATGGCTTCTTTCTTTTGCCCTCCTATCCTTTGCCTTCTCCGGTTCCAATGCTCAGAATCAACCCAACACGCTGACCGACAAAGAAAAAAGTCAAGGGTGGCAACTTCTTTTTGACGGTAAGTCTCTGGATGGATGGAGAGACTATAATGGCACAGCCATAACAGGTCCCTGGATGGTTCAGGAGGGCACGATCTGCGCAGAAGGTGGTGGAGATGACGCCAACGGATATATCGTAACAACAAAACAATATGAGAACTTTATTCTGACCTGGGATTGGAAAATTTCCAAAGGTGGAAACAGCGGTATGCTTTATCATGTGGTAGAACGTCCGCAATACAAAGTGCCGTATGTAACCGGTCCGGAGTATCAGTTGATTGATGATGTTAACTGGGACGGCAAACTGGAAGAGTGGCAAAAATGTGGTGTGGATTATGCTATGTATCTGCCTGATCTGAAAAAACAAAATGTAAAACCGGCCGGAGAATGGAACACATCCAAGATTGTATTTGACAATGGCCATGTAGAGTATTACATGAATGGGGTCAAAACAATAGAGTTTGAAGCATGGACCGAAGATTGGTTTGCGCGCAAAAACAGTGGAAAATGGAGTACAGCTCCTGAATATGGACTGGCTCGCAAAGGACTTATCTGTCTTCAGGACCATGGATATCCTGCATGGTTTCGCAATGTCAAAATCAAAGAACTGCCCCGTAAAAACAAAACAGAGAAACTCTTTAACGGGAAAGATCTGAAAGGATGGGAAGCATACGGATCTGAACTGTGGTATGTAAAAGATGGATTGTTAATCTGTGAAAGTGGCCCGGACAAACAATACGGGTATTTCGCCACACAAAAATATTACAATGACTTCGACCTTTCTGTTGAATTCAAACAGGATGCCAACGGTAACTCGGGCGTATTTATTCGTTCTATCGTTGAACCTGTAGCAAAAGTAGAGGGATGGCAGGTAGAAGTTGCTCCAAAAGGCAACGACACAGGTGGTATCTATGAATCGTACGGAAGAGGCTGGCTGATCCAGATTCCGGATGAAAAAGAAAACATTCTGAAAGTCGGAGACTGGAACAAACTGCGGATTAAAGTTGTTGGCGATCATGTAACAACCTGGCTCAACGGTGTTGAAATGGTTAATATCAGAGATGCCAAGATCGGTGCCGGACAAGGACGTATCGCCTTGCAAATCCATGACGGCGGTGGTATCAAAGTAAACTGGAGAAACTTAATCATAAAGACACTCTGATAGAGGAACACGACTGCTTGTTCTTTAAACAACAAGCTTAATCAATAGCCCACTTCCTGATAATACGATCTGGAAGTGGGCTATTGACTTTGAGAAGGAGATTGTATTTTCATTCCTCATTTAGGTTTATTTGTCAGAAATATGTTCTACAACATAATATTTATAACTACCTTTGCAGCCTGATTCAAAAGAAAAACAAATTCTACGCTTCAATTACGCATCGTAGGATATTAATATTCAAACACATAGACAATATGAAATTCGCTAACGAGTACTGGAATCAATTCAAAGGAGAAAACTGGAAAAGAGAAATCAATGTAAGAGACTTCATCCAGAATAACTACACCCCGTACGATGGAGACGATTCGTTTCTGGTGGCTTCTTCAGCCAAAACAAAAAAAGTATGGAACAAACTGACAGAGATGTTTGTGGTTGAAAGAGAAAAAGGTGTGTACGATGCAGAAACCAAACTTCCTCAAAGCATTGATACGTACGGACCAGGATATATTGATAAAGAGAACGAGACTGTTGTCGGTCTGCAAACGGACGCTCCTCTAAAGAGAGGGATCTTCCCGAAAGGTGGTATTCGTATGGTGGAAAACAGTTTGACGGCCTATGGTTATGAACTGGACCCCATGACCAAACTTATTTTTACCAAATATAGAAAGACTCATAACGAAGGCGTTTTCTCTGTATATACAGATGAGATGGTCGCTGCCCGCAAGTCTGCGATCATCACAGGACTTCCTGATGCCTATGGACGTGGCAGAATCATCGGCGATTACCGCCGCGTTGCTCTTTATGGAACGACCATTCTGATTGCCGACAAACAAAACTTCCTGAAACGACTGGACATTCTGGAAATCACGGAAGAAATCATTCGTCAACGGGAAGAGACCAGCGAACAGATCAAAGCATTAAAATCATTTGAGAAGATGTGTCTGGGCTATGGCATTGATGTCACCCGTCCCGCACAAAATGCAAGAGAAGCTGTTCAGTTTGTCTATCTGGCTTACCTTGCTGCCGTGAAGGATCAGGACGGAGCGGCTATGTCTATCGGACGTACCTCTACCTTCCTGGATATTTATATCGAAAAAGATATCCGTGAAGGACGAATGACAGAAGAAGAAGCTCAGGAACTGGTTGACCAGATGATTATCAAATTGCGTATCGTACGTTTCCTTCGTACACCGGAATACAATGATCTTTTCTCAGGCGATCCGGTTTGGGTTACTGAATCACTCGGTGGACAAGGTGTTGACGGACGTTCCATGGTAACAAAAACATCTTTCCGTTACCTTCACACCTTATATAATCTCGGACCGGCTCCAGAGCCAAACCTTACTGTACTTTGGTTTGCCAGAGCTCCGGAAAACTGGAAAAGATTCTGCGCGAAAGTGTCTATCGACACCTCTGCTATCCAATATGAGAACGATGATCTGATGCGCGCTGATTATGGCGATGACTATGCCATTGCCTGTTGCGTCTCTCCGATGAAGATCGGTAAGCAGATGCAGTTCTTCGGTGCTCGTGCCAATCTTGCAAAGTGTTTGCTTTATGCCATTAACGGTGGACGAGATGAACGTTCAGGTGCACAGGTATCGCCCGTTTATGAGCCCATCCGCAGTGAATATCTGGACTATGCCGAAGTCATGCAGAAATATGAGCAGATGATGCGTTGGTTGGCCAGAGTCTATGTGAATGCATTGAAGATGATTCATTACATGCACGATAAATATGCGTATGAGGCATTTGAGATGGCATTGCACGATGGAGTTGTGGAGAGAATCCGCGCTACCGGTATCGCCGGTCTTTCCATCGTTGCAGACTCATTGGCGGCTATCCGTGATGCAAAAGTAAAAGTGATCCGCGACGAACGCGGGCTGGCCGTTGATTTTGAAATCGAAGGTGATTATGTACCTTTTGGAAACAACGACGACCGCACAGATAATCTGGCTGTTGAAATCACAGAGAAATTTATGGAATACCTTCGTCAACATGAAACCTATCGTCAAGGCAAGCCGACTCAATCAATTTTGACAATTACATCCAACGTCGTTTATGGCAAAAAGACAGGAGCCACTCCTGATGGTCGTCCGGCAGGTGCTCCATTTGCTCCCGGCGCAAACCCCATGAACGGTCGCGATGTAAAGGGTGCCGTTGCTGCTTTATCGTCTGTTGCGAAGTTGCCGTTCCACCATGCACATGATGGTATCTCTTATACTTTTGCAATTGCACCTGGTGCACTCGGCAAGAACACAGATCACCGGATTGAAAATCTTATAAGCTTATTGGATGGGTACTTCACGCCTGATGGAGGTCAACATCTGAACATCAATGTTTTTGACAAGCAGTTACTGCTTGACGCAATGGAACATCCGGAAGAATATCCACAACTTACCATCCGTGTTTCTGGATATGCTGTTAACTTTGTCAAACTGACTCGCGAACAGCAGTTGGATGTGATTTCAAGAACGATCAATCAGGAGATGTAAAAATGAAGACTATTTCTACAGGAAAGATCCATTCCTTAGAGAGCTTTGGAACAGTTGACGGACCGGGTATCCGGTTCGTCGTCTTCTTTCAGGGATGCCCGCTCAGGTGCCAATATTGTCACAATCCGGACACATGGGAGATCTCTTCAAAACCAAAATATCTCTATGAACCGGATGCTCTACTGAAAGAAGTACTTCGCTATAAAAGTTTTTTAAGCAAAGGAGGTGTCACCGCTACGGGTGGAGAACCTCTCCTTCAACCAGATTTTGTAAGAGATTTTTTCACTTTATGCCGCAAAGAAGGGTTGCATACTGCACTCGACACATCCGGATATCTCTTGTCTGATAAAATAAAAGAGGTCTTAGACGTGACAGATCTGGTTCTTCTGGACATAAAAGCCACGGACCCGGATCTTCATAAGACGCTGACAGGAGTGGCTAAAGACAATCCTGTAAAGTTTCTCAATTACCTCGAGGAAACAGGCAAACCGACATGGATCCGCCATGTGATTGTTCCCGGACTGACAGACAACGATGAGCAGCTGGAAGCATTGGCTCAGTTCCTGCAACCGTATAAAGTGATTGAAAAAATAGAACTGCTCCCCTATCACCGCATGGGGATTCACAAATACGAGCAACTTGGTATTCCTTATCCATTAGCCGGTCTTGATCCTCTTTCGAAAGAGAGACTCGATCATGCCCGCGAAATATTCAAACGTTATTCATTCACTATTCAATAACATTGTACTATGAAAAAATTTGCATGTATCCTCTTGACTTTGTTGCCTCTATCATTGGCAGCTCAAAACATTCAGTATCACTGGGATTTTATGAAAGAGCGCAATTATCCCACGGTGACAATCGAAATGTTTCGTCCGGACAACTATGGTAGTACTTTTTTCTTTGTCGATATGGACTTTGCTGATTTCAAAGACATGAGTCTTGCCTATATGGAAATCTCCAGAAATCAGAAGATCAACAAAAGCTGTCCGGTACTGGCACATATCGAATACAATGGCGGATTGTTTGCCGGGCCAAATTTCGGAGGACAGATCCACAACGCATGGTTACTGGGAGCTGCTTACCCTTTCTCTGTCAACGCAGCAAACTTTGAATTGCAAGCAAACTACAAACATATTCTTCGTTCCGGCAAGGAAGCAAATCTCCAGCTGACAGGAGTATGGGATACTCCGATTGGAAATACCAAACTTTCCTTTTCCGGATTTATTGATATCTGGAGCGAGAAAACCTTTTTCAGCAATGACCGCGTCCTTGTATTACTCACAGAGCCACAAATTTGGTACAACTTCAACAAGAATCTGGCTTTAGGTAGCGAAGTCGAAATTTCTAATAATTTTATTGATGATGATATCCATATTTTCCCTACTTTTGCGGCGAAATGGACCTTTTAATCAATGAAAAATAAAATTGTTCTTATCACCGGTGCCACCAGTGGCATAGGTGAAGCATGCGCGGAAAAATTTGCTGAGCAAGGTGCGAGTCTGATACTCAACAGTCGGAACACGGCTAAAATATCCGCATTGGGAAAGCGGCTTTCTGAGAAGTACAAAACCAACATTCTTGAACTTCCGTTTGATGTACGCGACAAAGCTGCAGCTACGAAAGCCATCGAGTCTCTTACCGAACAATGGGAAAAAGTCGATATACTCATCAATAACGCCGGATTGGTCATTGGTGTGGATAAAGAGCAAAACGTGAATCTGGAAGAGGCTGATGTCATGATTGACACCAACATCAAAGGGCTGCTTACCATGACCCGTCTTATTGTGCCCGGGATGATTCAAAGACAACGCGGACATATCATCAATATCGGATCAATTGCAGGTGAATACGCGTATGCCGGAGGCAGCGTCTATTGCGCAACAAAAGCGGCTGTGAAGATGCTTTCAGACGGATTGCGGATCGACTTGGTAGATACACCGCTACGAGTAACAAATATCCGTCCCGGGATGGTGGAAACAAACTTTAGTGTGATACGTTTTCGCGGCGATAAGAAGAAAGCGGATACAGTCTATCAGGGCATGCAACCACTCACCGGTAAAGACATTGCCGAAACGGTCTATTTCGCGGCAGCTGCTCCTGCACACGTTCAGATAGCTGATATCCTTCTGATGCCAACCAATCAGGCAACAGCAAACGTGGTCAGTCGGTCGTCAGAATATTAACATCGCCTTTCAGACTATACTTCTTTCCATCGGAGCCAGTGGCTTCGATGAAATAGAAGTATGCTCCGGGCTTTACATAACTGCCGTTGTACTTACCATCCCATCCTTTTGCAGGATCACTCCACTCAAAGAGCTTGACACCCCAACGGTTGACAATAGCTCCGTGAAACTTTACAAGCGATTTGTACACCACTCTGAACTCATCATTTACATCCGGAGTAGTACCCGGAGTGAAGAAATTGGGAACGTCCAGAAACGAGTCGCTGACCTTTACCGTAAACACTGAGGCCGAATCGACACAGTATTTATTACTTGCAATCAGTCTGACATACTTACTTCCTGCTTCTGAAAAAGTATGCGACAGCGTGCTCATGGTCGGACTGGCAAAGCGAAGATCTATTTTTGAGAAACTGCTCTCATCTGAAAACTCCCACTCATATTGATTGATGGCCTCTTCATTGGCATTGGCGGCAAATTCGATCTTTACCGGACCTGAACCACCCAGTTCCACTTCATCCTTCGTCTCATTCGGATTATCACGTTCTTCCATCACGGTAGTTGGATTGGTAATCACCGCCCACGGCTGATAAAGAGCAGAGGTGATGGTACGCTGAGCACCCAATGCCGTGGCAAACTGATCTCCTTGAATTGTAAAAGTTGTGGAGCAGTAAGGAGCACCGGCAAATAGAATTGCCTGAGGAGCAGAAAGCACCTCTTTCTGAGTATCCTGAACCTTCTTGTAAACCGATGTTTCTGCGTCCCATTCCAATTGATCATAAAGAAGGGTAAACTCCCGGTTCAGCACCTGTTTGGTACCCCCGGCGGTATAATAGACTAATTCCGGAGCTGTCATCTTAAGCAGCAGTTTGCTGACACTGCAAACATCAACTGCAGATGTATCCGTATCGAATGTCAGCGACTGAAAAGTGACAGGGTACAATGAGTAGTCTATGAGCCATACACAAGTCTGTTTTCCATCGGCATTCAGCACATATCCATATCCTTCCTGAAGTCCGCTGATCGAAGAAGCAGTGACTGAATTCTCTGTTTTCATTAGGACGGCATCAGACAACGAGTTTTTATATCTGCTCCAGGTAACATTGGCAGGCACACTACCGGAAAACGTAAGCGTAACGCCATCCATTCCATTACAGAGATAGATGGTATTAATGCCGGTTGCGGCTGATGGAGTAAAACCGGTAAAAGCTCCGCCTGATGTAATTCCAATCTGCCCGAAAGAGATGTGGGCGATAAACAACATCACTGTTAACAGGAGAGTCTGTTTCATTGGATTTTGGTTCTGATGTTCCTTTTTCAACGCAAACTTACTAATTTATTGCATGAACAATTGTATATTTGCAGATAATTCACAGTGAATAAAACAAAACGATATGCTGAAAATAAAATTTCTTTGCGGATTGATGTTTTTATTGCTTACGTCTCTCGGTTCTATTCAGGCGCAAGACATCAACTACCCCATAGAAACTATTAACGGTACCGAGTACTACATCTATCATGCGCAGAGTTCGGAAGGGTTGTATGCGATTGGACGAAAATTCGGAATGAAACCGGATGAGATTATAGAATTCAACCCGGAACTTAAAGAAAATGGAGTGAAAGCAAACCAACGCATTCTCATTCCTGTCTATCGTCGCAAGGTAAAAAGCACCATTATCAAAGAATCAACAACAGAGATCACCACAAACCAATCTGCTGTTTCTACAGCGTCGGATCAAATCAATGAACCTGTTATCAATGTGGCTCAAGCTCTCCAGAGATCGAAAAAGATGGAAGAAGTCAATGTAGCCCTGATCCTTCCTTTTCTAAACTCGTCAGGAGGAAACACCACAACGTCCACTGCCCGTTTCATCGAGTTTTATGAAGGATTATTGCTTGCTCTTGAAAATCTGAAAAACCAGAATATCTCGGTCAATCTGTTCGTTTATGATGCTGGAGATCCGAGTGAAGAGCTCGCTCCTATTCTGAACAAACCGGAAATGGCATCTATCGATATGATTATTGGGCCGGTAAGCAGCGAGCAGATACCCGTTGCCGCAGACTTTGCACACCGGAAGAAAATCCCACTTATATTACCTTCCTCATCAAAAAGTGAAGACGCTATAGGCAACCCATACGTTTTCCTGGTCAACGTGCCTAAAGAAAACCTCTATGTAGAAACAGCAAATCATTTTTATGAGATGTTTAACACTGCATCAATCACATTCCTGACTCTTGAAGGTGAAAATAAAGAAGATAAAGCCGGACTTATTGCCGCGTTAAAGACAAAACTCAGGAAGCAAAACATCGCCTACAAAGAGATTACTAAATCAGAAGAAACATTGCCCGAGCTGGAAGGTGAACTTTCTCACGACAACGAGAATGTCGTAATTCCGACATCGGGAAGTAACAGAGTACTTCGTACAATGCTCCCTGCCCTACGTACAATCTCTGACAAGGATTCAATTGTATCCACAAAAATCACGTTGTTCGGATTTCCTGAATGGCAGATGGAAAAAGAGTATCTGGATCAGTATCATGCTTTGAATACGTTCATATACAGTTCGTTTTACGACAATGTATTCTCCGGTGAGTCAATAAACTTCGGCAAAAGATTCCAAAGCTGGTACAGCAAAGAGGTCTTACAAAGTTATCCGAAATATAGCATGCTCGGATACGACACCGGACTCTTTTTCATCAAGGCATCGCACTTGTTCGGTTCAAAGAGTATCCGGCAGATTGCTTCCTACAGAATGAAAAGTATTCAGACCGGATTTAACTTCAAAAAAGCATCAGAGACAGGTGGATACATCAACCAAAATGTCTATTTTGTGAATTTCCGTCCTGATTATACCATTCAGAAAATTGATTTCAACGAATAAGATGAAGAGAGCCTTTTTATATGTTTTGATGATCCTCTTTGTAACTACAGGAACAGAAGCGAAAGAGAGATTCAAGCCTCAATTTTGGTTGGGTACCTCTCATGGAGTTACACTTTCTTCAGTTACCCTGAACCCAAAGGTAAAACAAGGGATGCTGCAGGGATACAACGGAGGAGTCGTTATGCGATATATATCTGAAAAGAGTTTCGGGATACAGGCCGAACTAAATTACTCGATACGGGGATGGAAAGAAGCAATGGAGAAAACGCCACAGTATGAATACTCCCGCCGGATGAGCTATATCGAACTACCTTTTCTTACGCACATGTATTTCGGAGACAAGACAAAAGGGTTTATCAACGCGGGACCAAAGGTTGGATATTTCCTTAGCGAAACAGAAACCTACAATTTTGATCCGGCAACAGCCATAGCCACAAAATCGCTCCCCTTCATAGAGCAATACGGTAAAAAGACAGAACAAAAGTTTGATTACGGCCTCTGTATCGGTGCAGGTTTCGAATTTGGCACCGGTATCGGACAGTTTGGACTGGAAGGAAGGTATTATTATGGATTGGGAGATTTCTTTCAGACGAGCAGTACCACGTACTTTAATGCAGCAAGCATGCAGACCATCTCCATCAACCTAGTCTATCTGGTTCCTTTGACAAAAAAGAAATAATATTCAAAAATATAAAAGCACAATAATATGTACAGAACACATACGTGTGGAGAACTTCGTTCCTCCAATGTAGATCAAAATGTCACGCTGAGCGGATGGGTGCAACGTTCACGCAAAATGGGTGGCATGACCTTTATCGACCTGCGCGACCGATATGGCATTACTCAACTTGTCTTTAACCAGGAAACGGATGATGCTGCACTATGCGAGAAAGCCAATAAGTTGGGCCGTGAATTTGTCATAAGAGCGACCGGAGAGGTCAAAGAACGATTCAGCAAGAACAAAGAACTTCCTACCGGCGATATAGAAATTATTGTTTCTTCTTTTGATGTGCTCAACAGCTCAGAAGTGCCTCCATTTACTATCGAGGATGAGAGTGACGGCGGCGATGATATCCGCATGAAATACAGATATCTGGATTTGCGCCGCAATGCGGTACGCAAGAATCTGGAGCTTCGCCACAAGATGACCATCGAAACCAGAAGTTTTCTGGACAAACTTGATTTTCTGGAAGTAGAGACTCCGATGATGATCAAGTCAACTCCGGAAGGAGCACGCGACTTCGTCGTTCCTTCACGAATGAATCCGGGCGAGTTTTACGCACTGCCACAATCCCCTCAGATGTTCAAACAGTTATTGATGGTTTCCGGTTTTGACCGTTATTTTCAGATTGTAAAATGCTTCCGCGACGAAGACCTCCGCGCCGATCGCCAGCCTGAGTTTACGCAGATTGACTGCGAAATGTCGTTTGTGGAACAAGAAGATGTGCTTAACACCTTCGAAGGACTTGCCAAGCATCTCTTCAAACAACTCAAAGGCATCGACATGAAAGAGCCATTGCCTCGTATGTCGTGGCACGATGCCATGAAATATTATGGCAGCGACAAGCCTGATACCCGCTTCGGAATGCGTTTTGTCGAACTGACCGACATTGCCAAAGGAAAAGAATTTGCTGTATTCAATAGTGCGGAATATATCGGAGCCATCTGTGCAGAAGGATGCGCAAGCTATACCCGCAAACAGTTGGATGCATTGACAGACTTTGTAAAACGTCCGCAGATTGGAGCCAAAGGAATGGTCTATGTACGCATGGAACAAGACGGCACACTCAAATCGTCCATTGATAAGTTTTATACACCCGAAGATCTGAAGAGCTGGGCCGACAGATGCGGAGCGAAACCCGGAGACCTGTTGTTGATCTTAAGTGGCGATACAAGCAAGACGCAAAAGGCGCTTGGTGAACTTCGACTGGAGATGGGATCTCAATTGGGATTACGCGACAAGAACAACTTCAGCTGCCTGTGGGTAGTTGACTTCCCTCTCCTGGAGTGGGACGAAGAGAGTCAGCGTTTCTTTGCGATGCACCATCCGTTCACGGCTCCCAAACCGGAAGATATTCCGTTGTTGGACAGCCATCCGGGTGCCGTTCGCGCCAACGCCTACGACATGGTAATCAACGGTGTGGAAGTGGGAGGCGGTTCGATCCGTATCCACGACAGTGAACTGCAAAACAGGATGTTTCAAATCCTGGGCTTTACAGAAGAAAAAGCACAGGCACAGTTTGGCTTCCTGATGAATGCTTTCAAATATGGAGCACCTCCTCACGGCGGACTGGCCTTCGGTTTGGACCGACTGGTATCCCTGTTTGCCGGACTCGATTCCATACGCGACTGCATCGCTTTCCCAAAAAACAATTCCGGACGCGATGTGATGAATGACGCTCCATCCAGAATCGACGACGAACAGTTGGAAGAACTATTTTTGACGCTCAAACCCCTACCGGTAAAGAAATAAGATGACCGTTCGTGAGATCATAGAAGCACTCGAAACAGTAGCACCGCTCCTACTGCAAGAAAGTTACGACAACTCCGGATGGCAAGTTGCCGACACTTCCGACACAGTCAGAGGGGTGTTGATCTGTTTGGATGTAACAGAAGAAGTAGTCCATGAAGCCATCGCAGGCGATTTCAATCTGATCATCTCCCATCATCCCCTCCTGTTTGAAGGGATCAAATCGCTCACCGGAGCAACAGAAGTGGAACGTTCGTTGCTATTGGCCGTCAAGCACAAGATCTCCATCTATGCCGCGCATACCAATCTGGACAACGCCCCCAATGGAGTAAACGACCGTATCGCATCGCTTATCGGACTCAGGGAGACCACCTTCCTTCGTTCGGAAGGAGTAAGCGACGGCATAGCATACGGATCGGGGAAAGTAGGACTATTGGAACACGAAGAAGAGGAAGAATCATTCCTCCTTCGCATCAAAGCGTTGTTTCACACCGGCTGCATCAAACACACTGCTTTTACAGGTCGTAAGATCCGGAAAGTAGCTCTTTGTGGAGGTTCAGGGGCATTTCTTATCCCCGATGCATTATCTTGTAAAGCAGATGTTTACTTAACAGCAGATTTGAAGTATCACAACTATTTCACTGCTGAAAATAAGATCCTGCTCGCAGATTTTGGACATTATGAATCCGAGCAATTCACAAAAGAACTTATTTGTGATATTATTAGAAAAAAAAGAAGTACATTTGCCGTCCAATTGACTAAGGTGAATACAAATCCGATAAACTATTTGTAATATATGGCTAAAGAGAAAAAGGCTGCAGACCCAAAAGAGCTATCTGTAGAAGAAAAGTTGAAAGCGCTGTACAAGCTACAGACAATTAACTCAACCATTGATGAAATCAAGCTTCTCAGAGGCGAGCTTCCGTTGGAAGTACAAGATCTGGAAGATGAGATTGCAGGTATTCGTACCCGTATTGAAAATTTCAGACTAGAGCAGAAAGCGATTGATACCGCTATCGCGCAACGCAAGATAGAGATCAGTACAGCACAAGCATTAGTCGATAAATACAAAGCACAACAAGATTCTGTTCGCAACAACCGTGAGTTTGATTACCTCTCAAAGGAGATCGAGTTTCAGTCTTTGGAAGTAGAATTGTGCCAGAAGAAGATCCGTGATGCACAAGCTGACGCAGAGACACTGCTGATTGAAATCACATCTTCGGAAGAGTTGTTGGCTGACAAGACCGCCGACCACGAGCACAAACACAGTGAGTTGGAGACCATCATCGAAGAGACTCGTCAGAAAGAAGAGAAACTTCGTGAAGAGGCAAAGAAGGTGGAGACCCTGATTGAGCCACGTCTTCTCAGCGCGTTCAAACGTATCCGTAAAAACGCGCGCAACGGACTGGCTGTTGTAACTGTACAGCGTGCGGCTTGTGGTGGTTGCTTCAACAACATTCCTCCACAGCGTCAGTTGGATATCCGTTCAAACAAGAAAATCATTGTTTGCGAGTACTGCGGTCGCATTTTGGTCGATCAGGAGTTGGCAGGTATCACAGTAGAAAAGCCGGTTAAGGCCAAAGCTACCCGAAAGAAAGCGGCACCGAAAGAAGCTAAAGAAGTGAAAGAAGAGACCTCTGAAGATTAATCATCTCAGACAGATATGGAGACGGGAGTAGTGATGCGAAAGCATTTTACTCCCGTTCTGCTTTTACCAATTGCTTAGCGTAGTTTGTGACGATGGAAGTGAGGTGCTACATACACGACAAAATAGAGGAAAGAGAGCAGGCATAAAAGGCTTCCGATCAGAAAAGCGAAAGAGAAACTACCTGTATCACCAATGCGTCCTCCCATCAACAAGCCGATACCAATCCCGATATCCCAGGAAGTCAGATAAGTCGAACTGGCCGTTCCCCGTTTGCAATTAGGTGCCAGATTGACAAACAGCGAGTTGTATGCCGGGAACATCAGTCCGAAGCTAAACCCGATGAAGAATGCGATCAGATAGTAAAGACCTTTTACAAGCAGCGGAACAGCGATATATTCAAGACCTCCCAACAGCAGGAAAGCCACCACAGTCTGCACCATACCCACACTGATCATTTTTGTCAGAAAACCTTTATCCACCATCTTTCCCGAGAGAAGACGCGAGATCATCAGTCCCACCGCCATCAACGAGAAAAACAGACCTGAACCGGCTGTTACCCCAAGCTCTTTTCCATACATGGCCACATAAGAGGTGGTCATTCCATACGGGATAGCAAGCAGCAGCAAACTGATACCGGCGGGAATGCCGGCAATCATCAGCAGTCGATCCAACGAAAGCGGAGCGCGTGCAACCGGAGGTTTGACGGGAGCCTTGATCAGCGAAGTGAATCCCATTGCACAGATACAACAGAGCAAAGCCGTCAAGAAGATCAGATCAAAACTCATATAGTCGTGCATAAACAGTCCGGTCATCGGACCAAAGGCCATCGCGAGATTATTAGACAAACCAAAATAGCCCAATCCCTCTCCCCTTCGCGAAGAAGGCATGATATCAATCACCAAGGTATTGCTAGCCACAGAAGAAGAACCAAACGCCAGTCCATGAATCGAACGAATGATAATAAACGAAAGTACGGTAGCAGCCAAAGGATAACCGATATATACGCCGATGAAAATAAACTGAGCAAACATATAAAGCGGTTTGCGGGCAAACATATCGACCATATAGCCCGAGAAAGGGCGTATCAGTAGTGCAGCGATCATATACGAAGAAAGCACCAGACCGATCAGCGAAGTAGAACAGTGAAAATGTTCGGTGAGATAAAAAGGGAGTGTAGGAAGTAACAGATAAAAAGAAAAAAACATCAGAAAGTTTGCCACACTACAACAGATAAAGTTTGTCGTCCAAAGCTTATCCTTTTGAACTATCATTTCGCGCTCCTTACTCATCATCATCAACCTATTAATTGGCTGCAAAATTACAAAAATAAACGCCGACAAGGTCGCTTTACAGTAGAGAACTTGGTTGAATCAGACAAAAGCATTACCTTTGAACAAATAATACCGCTAAATCATCCGTATGGTATGACACATTACAAACAACTCTTCAGCATCCTCCTGATCATTATTTGCACAGGATTCACTCACAGTGCCGCTCAGGAAATAAAAGACCCATCGGCTCCCTACAGCGAGCCTACCCTGCCCCAGTCAGTAGCATCATCCGCCTGGAGCAGTTATAAATCTGGCCTCAACAGTTCGTGGGGATCCACAGATATCCGCTACCCACAGACACTCCCACCGAAGGATACGCAGGCAAAAACGCTGACTCTGACCGCATGGCAAGGAGAGCGTGTCAACGCACAATTCGTACTTTGGGCCTTGAAAGAGATGAAAAACGTGACCTACACCGTCAGCGATCTGAAGACAACCAAACAAACCATCCGCAGAAAAAGACGCAAGATCACCATACCGGTCAGCTATATATCTGCGGCAACACAGATCACTTCCGGCTATGTACGTTACGTGTGGACCGACGAACTCAACAAAGATAAAAAAGGAGGCTGCGGCGACCGTTCCGACAAGACCGCCTGGGACTCTTCACTGGTGGCTGATGTCATCGATCCGATTCAGACCATCGACATCGACAAACAGACCACACGACCGGGATGGATCACCATACAGGTGCCTCCTACTGCCAATCCGGGAACCTACAGCGGAACCGTGACCATCAAAACTGCCGGAGAGAAAGATCAAAAGCTGAACCTCCAGTTGATTGTCAAAGACCACCTCTTACCCGAACCCGAAGAGTGGTCATTCCATCTTGATTTATGGCAAACCCCCTACGCGGTCGCACGCGTATATGGAGTGGAGCCATGGTCAGAAGAGCACTTCAAAGTCATGCGTCCCTATATGACACAACTGGCCCGCGCCGGACAAAAAGTAATCACGGCCTCCATAACCTATATGCCATGGAACGGACAGACAGAAGATCCCTTCAACACCATGGTCACATGGATGAAGAAAGCAGACGGCACCTGGTATTATGACTTTACCGTCTTTGACAAGTGGGTAGAGTTCATGATGAGCTGCGGCATAGACAAGCAGATCAACTGCTACTCTATGATCCCCTGGCGTCTCTCTTTCCAGTATTACGATCAGGCGACCAACTCGATGAAGATGATGCCGCTTACCCCCGGACGTTCAGAGTACAACACCTTCTGGGGCTCGATGCTTCAAGAGTTTGCCGCCCATCTCAAAGCCAAAGGATGGTTTGATATCACCACGATTGGTGTCGATGAGCGTCCGATGGAGCAGATGCGCGAAGTGATCCTGCTGGTCAAAGAGGTCGCACCCGACTTAAAAGTATCGCTTGCGGGCAATTACCACCCTGAGATCGAAAAAGACATCTATGATTATTGCATCACCTCCGGCGAGAAGTTTCCGGAAGAGGTCAAACAAAGAAGAGACTCAGAAAAGAAGATCAGCACCTACTACACCTGTTGTGCCGAAGCATATCCCAACACCTTTACCTTCTCCGCGCCCGCAGAAGCCGCATTTATCGGCTGGTTTGCCCTGAAAGGAAAGTTTGACGGCTACCTGCGTTGGGCATACAACAGTTGGACGGCAGAGCCACTCAAAGACACACGTTTCAGACAATGGGCAGCAGGCGACACCTATCTGGTCTATCCCGGATACCGCAGTTCGATTCGTTTTGAGCGCCTCATCGAAGGCATTCAGGCCTATGAAAAATACAGAGTGCTCAAGACCGAGGCCGAAGACAAACGCGACAAATACGCCCTCAAACGGTTGGAAGAGATCCTGAACTACATCCAATGGGACTTACTTCCAGGAGAAGCCGATGAGATGGTCAATAAAGCAACCAAAGAGATGAATAAGCTCTGATAGCAATCAAAAAGAAGGAAGGCTTCCCATTACGGAAGCCTTCCTTCTTTTTAACCTGTCGCCTGAATCACAAAAACTTCTTCTTCTTGAAGTAAGCGATGATCACTCCGGAAGAAGCGATCATCAGGAAGATGGCAAACACATAGCCATACCTCCATTCCAGTTCAGGCAAGAAACGAAAGTTCATGCCATACATACTGGCGATCAATGTCGGCGGCATAAAGATAACCGACACAATGGTAAATATCTTGATAATCTTATTCTGTTCAATGTTTACAAAACCGAGGAAGGTATCCTGCAAGTAGTCCAATCGGTCGAAGCAAAACTTGATATGCTCCACCAGCGAATTGATGTCTTTCACCAGAATCGTCAGTCGGGGCTTCAGTTCGGCGGGCATACGTTCACTTCTGAGCATACTCGACACCACCCTTTGCTTGTCAATAATATTTTCGCGAATGGTCATCGTACGCTCCTGCATATTCTTGATTTCCATCAACATATCCTCATCGGCATCCGAAATGCTATTACTTAACAAAGAGATCTCCTGCGTAATCTTTTCGATCATATCCGCGTCAATCTCCACCCGTGTCTCAAACAAAGAGAGAAACACATGATAGCCGGTTGGGAAGTTCCGCTGATTGGTAGAGAGCCGCATGACGGTCTCCTGAAAAGAAGGAAGCTCCTTGTTGCGGGTCGAGATCAAAATATCATTCTTTAAGATAAAGGAGACCGGTTCGCGCACATAGTCCTCCGTCAGGAAGTTAGAGTTGACCACCAGCGTATCGCCCGTTTCGATGTAGCGTGAAGACATCTCGATCTCCACCATCTCCTCTTCCTCCTGGATATAGATCTTCAGAAAATCCTCCAGCTGTGCTTCAATCTCCTCATCCACATCGCACAAGTCAATCCACAGAAAACAGTCAGTCGGTGTTTTCTTCAAAAAATCCAGGCTTCGGCTTACCTTGGTAGCCCCATCCTTGCGATAAAACAATCTGATTCCTGACATCCGCTACCTCCTTTCTACACTCTTTTCGTCCGGTTGTACAATCACATATTTCTCCACCATATTGGTCAGTTCGATAAACTGCTGCACCGACAGCTGTTCGGGACGTTTATCAAAGATCGGATCGACGCAAACCTCGCATCCGACACCCAGCAATGGTTTCAATGAGTTTCGGAGCGTCTTTCTACGTTGATTAAAACCCGTCTTCACCACTCTCTTAAAGAGCACCTCGTCGCACCCCAGTTCGGTCACCTCATTGCGTGTCATTCGTATGACCGCTGAGCGCACCTTTGGAGGAGGATTAAACACTTCAGGCTCTACGGTAAACAGATACTCCGTTGTGTACCAAGCCTGAATCAACACACTGAGAATACCAAAAGTCTTCTTTCCCGGTTTGCCGCAGATACGTTCAGCGACCTCTTTCTGCACCATACCGGTACAGCAAGGGATACTGTCTTTATTATCCAGCATCTTGAAAAAGATCTGACTTGATATGTTATAAGGATAATTGCCCGTCAGACAAAACTGTCCCGGGAAAATCGTATGCAGATCAATATGCAAGAAATCCTCCGCGATGATCCGTCCGGCCAACTCCGGGAAATGCTCATTCAGGTACTTCACAGACTCCACATCCAGTTCGACGACCTTCAGTTCCCTCTCCTTTTTCAGGAGAAACTGTGTAAGTACTCCAGTGCCGGGACCCACTTCAATGATGGGTAATGAATAACCATCCACAGTAGAAGCTATCTTTTCGGCAATGTTCAGATCTTTCAGGAAGTGCTGACCTAATGATTTTTTGGGTTTTACGTATCTCATTCTCTCTTTTTTTCAAATAAACGACCTGAAGACTTTCTGCCGACCGACAAAAATAGTACATTTGTCGTTCGTATCAAAAAGAGTGACTAAAAATAACGATTTCTTTCATATAATAAGTCAATGATAAGGAGTTTTCTCAGCAAAATATCAAAAATAGGCATCCCTTTACTCTTAGGAGTAGTTGTATTTTGGTTGGTTTACAGGAATATCGATTTCAATCAGATATGGCATCTTATCACCCACGACGTAAAGATAGGTTGGATTCTTTTTTCCATCTTTTTCGGATTTATGAGTAACGTATTCAGAGCCCATCGCTGGCAGATGCAACTCGAAGCAGTCGCTGTGAAGCCCGGGTTCCTCAACACCCTTTTTTCTATCTTCAGTCTCTATTTCATGAATGCGATCATCCCCCGTCTGGGAGAGTTCTACCGTTGCCGTGTATTGGACAAGTATGAAAAGATACCCTTTTCAACCTCATTGGGCACAGTAGTCAGCGAACGCATCTTTGACTTTATGACTG